>MPNO01000095.1 GCA_002239065.1 Defluviicoccus sp. bin129
CCAACCCGGCAGCGCAAAGCCGCAAGACCGGCATGTCCCACGCTCGCCCACCTTCCCGCCAAATCCACCGGGCGCTCAATGTGGGAAAAAAGCCTGGGCTGCTATCGAGCTAAACCGAAAGACAACAGCGGCGTCTGGTTCGAGGACCCGGTGCTGCTGGCGAAGCTGGCGACCGAGAAGCTCCAGGCCGCGGCCGACGAGCTCGCGACCCGCTGGAAGTGGGCCACGGCGATGATCGAGGTGGAGTGGAGCGACACCGCCCGCTACGGGCGCATCGAGGCGCAGCCCGGCGCGCCGACGGACGAGGAGCGCGTGGAGATCGCGAAGCTGGAGGCCCGTCAGGCCGAACTCGCCGAGTTCGACGACGACCAATGGACGGAAGAGCTGCTGTCCAAGGCCGAGTCCATCGAGACCCGCCTCGACGAGATCGAGGGCGCTGTCGAGGCGCGCGCCACCTGGCGCCGCGACGATTTCGCCATGGCAGGCTGCATCGTCACCATCGGCCATGACGGCGCGATGCAGGTCATCGCCGGGCTGGTCAAGCCCGAGGACATGCCGAAGCCGGCGGAGTCGGAGGATACCGGTGCCGCCGCCGGCAACGGCCACGATCCCGAGACCGTCACCCATCGCGTCAACGTCCCGGCGCAATCCATGTCCCCGCCCATGGCGCCGCCGAAGGACCGCGAGGCCGAGGCGCGCAAGGAGGCCGGCGTCGGCATCGGCCTGGCCGACGACCTGCGGCATGTCCGGACGGCGCTCATCAAGGCGTATCTCGCCGGGGACTTCGAGGCCGCCTTCGACCTCATGCTGTTCCAGATGGGGCGCTCGGTGTTCACCTTCGGCTACAAGACGGACGCGCTCGACATAACCGTGCGCGAGACCGCCGACCGGCCGATGACCCGGATGAACGATGCGGAGTTCGAGAGCTGGTCGCCGGGTGAGGCCATGCTGGCGGACCGCTCCGGCCTGCCCATGGACTGGTTGGAGATCGAGGACGACGGCGAGTCCTTCGCCGCACTCCGGGCACTGCCCGTGTCCGACAAGAAGGCGCTGTTCGCGACCTGCGTCGCGCGCACAATCAAGCCCCAGCTCGCCTTCGAGCCCCAGGCCCGTCCCGAGCTCGAAGCCACCATCGCCCGGCTCGACATCGACTTTGCGAGCCATGTGCGCCCGACGGCGGCGATGCTGTGGTCGCGCATCGCCAAGGCGCGCATCCTCGACATCGCGCGCACGGTGTTCGGCATCGCCTGGGCGTCCGCGCGGTCGAAGACGAAGAAGGCCGCGCTGGCCGAGGCGATGGAGATCGCGTTCGCGGCGGGCGGCACGCCGGTCGGGCTGAGCGCCGGGATGCACGCGGCGGCGCTCGCCTGGACGCCGCCCGGCTTCGCAGCGTTCGACACCGGGCGCATCGGCGACGAGGCGGACGGCACCGAGTCGGAAACGCAGCCGGCGGAGGATAGCGCCGGCTCGGGACCGGCCGGACAGCCCGAACCGACGGAACCGGCCGTCGATACCGAACCCGTTTCCACGGAAGCACCGCCTGCCGCGGACAGCAACGGCCATGCCGGACCGGCCGCACCCGCCGGACCGGGATCCAAAGCGCCGGCGCCCGAAGAGGGGAATGCGGCCGGCGGCGATGCCGATGAGCTCGGCAATGCCGACACGGGGACCGCCGAGACCGCCTTGCCCGAGGACCTCGCCGCCGCCATCGATGCCGCCAACGGGGTGCCCACCGCCGACGGCGGACCGCGCGTCGTCACCGCCCATGTCGGACCCGGCTCCGACTCCGGTCCGGCGCCGGCCAACGGCCACGACCCGTCCGGCGACCCGCTGGAGATCCCGGAGTTCCTGCGCCAGGTCCGGTAACCGATCCACCGCAGCACTGAAACGCCCCGCCCCTGGTCCATGAGCCGGGAGCCTGCCCCGGCCGCCGAGCCGGGGGCGGGGCGTTTCCTTTCCATAATTTCGATCGGGAGGATTTCCCGCATGACCCCTGCCACCGCATCGCCGCCGGCGACGATCCGCGCCCGCATCCACGAGAGCGCCGTCGGGCGCGTCACCCGCGCCTATGGCGGCCGGCTTTCCGACGCCTTTCTGGAAGCTCTGCAGAACAGCCGCCGGGCCGGCGCCACGCGGGTCCGCATCGCGGTCGGCCCGTCGGCGCCGCACGGCGCCGAAACCTGCGATCCGCAATTCACCGTTACGGTCTCCGACGACGGGACAGGCATCGCCGATCCGGCCGTGCTGCTGAGCTTCGGCGAGAACGGCTGGTCCGACGAGCTGGTCCGGCGCGAGGACGCCGCCGGCTTCGGCTTCGCCAGCCTGGCGCGCCGCGGCTGCACCGTATCGTCCCGCCCGCGATCGACGGACGGCGCAATCCCGCCAGGCTGGAAGGTGGAACTGGCGCGCGAACATTTCCTGGGCGAGGCCGAGGCGGAAGTCCACGCCGACGAAGCCGCGCCGTATCCGCACGGCACGTCGATTTCGTTCCGCGCAACCGAATCCCTCGTCGCCATGCACACTGCGGCCGGGAATGCCGCGCGGCACTACCCGCTGCCGGTCGTCTTCGAGAACCGCGCCGAAGGCGAACCCGCCATCGAAGAGCCGCTGCCGCGCCGCGCGTTCCTCGACGGCGCCGTCCATGCCGAACCCTGGCGGGGCCTCGCCTTCGGAGTCTTCCGCGACCGCCGCGCCGGCTACAACGATCCTGACCTCAACTTCTTCGGGCTCACCCTGCCGGTCCGGCTGCCCACGGTCGAGACCGTCCACGGCCCGACCTGGACCGTGCGGGCCGACGTCCACGACTGCCCCGAACTGGAGCTGGTCCTGCCGGCGCGCAAGGAGGCGGTCGAGAACGCCTTCCTCCAGGAGATGCGTGAGGCCGCCCGGCTCGCCATTTACCGCGTCATGGCCGCCGAATCCTCGCCGCGCCCCGCCTTCGAGGACTGGACCCGGGCCCGCGAGGCCGGCATCGACATCGCGCAGCCGCCGGCCCTGCTGCGGCCCTGGCGGCCCTCCGTCGCCAACGTCGACCACTGGCGCGAACCGCCGAAGCTCGCCCCGGCCGGTCACGACGCGCTGGTCATGGCCAGCGATCCGGAACCGCCCGAGGCGCAGGCGCTCTGGCGCGCCGCCGAGCGCGCCGGCATCGTGGGCCGCCTGTTCGAGGCCGACCGCAGGCTCGTCGGCTACGGCTGGTACGACGCGCTCGACCTCGTGATGGGCATGTCCATCCGGATCGCCGCCGGCGACTGGATGGCCATCGACGATTACCCGCTGCCGGAGCGGCCGGGTCTGCGCGCCGCGGTGCTGCCGGCCCGGCCCGCCGCGGTCCGCATCGAGCTCGCCGTGCGTCCCCGGTCGGGACAGCCCGGCACGCTCGATCTGCCGGCCGACCTTGCCTTCGCGGGCGAGGCCTGGTCCTGGATCGAGGACGCGCTGCCCCTGGTCGCCGTGGACAGCGCCCTCCAGCCGCACGACCTCGCGGAACTGCTCCGCGCCGGCTTCTTCTCTCCGTCCGACGACGCGGACTCGGACAGTTACGAGACGCAACTGGAGCGCTTCGACGAGTCCGCGTTGCATCTGGCTACGCGGCTGCTGCTGTCGGACGAAGCGGCCTGCCGGGCGTCGCTCGCCGAAGCCGTCCGCCGCGAGCTGCTCTGGCTCTGCCCGAGGGACCGCACCGTCGATATCCGCATCCGCCGGCCCGACGTCGCCGTGACCCTCGCCGAGCTCGGCCCGGCCCCGTAGGGCCCGGCGTCGCCATCCCGTCCATCCCACAGGCGCCGGTCTCCGCTCCCTGCCGGGCGGAGCCGGTCGCCCGCCGTCCGCAGGAGGCTCCGCCCATGACTATCTCCACCGCCGCCCCGCAAACCCCGACCGACGAGACGCAGAAGCGCGCCATCGCCGACGCCGTCTGGACCGACCTGCTGTGGCTGATGCCGCCCGACCGCACCGTCATCGTGACGGTGCGCGGCGGCACGGTCGCGGTCGCGCTCGGTTCGCCGTCCCCGCCGTCGGTCGCCGATGCCCACTGAGCCCGCGGCTCGCGCCCTGCCGCGCCCGTCCACCCGGTCCGATTGTCCGAGTCGCTCCATCCGGAGTGGCGGCCGGCTTCCGTCGGGGCGGCGGGCAGGCGGGGCGCGGGAGCGTTCCAGCCCGCCCGCCGCCCGTTTGTCCAGCCCTCAGGGAGACCTGAACATGGAACTCCTTACGCCCGAGCTGCGCGAGCAGCTGCTCGCCAATGGCAGGAACCCCGACCGCGACAGGGTTCCCGCGGTCAAGTGGTTCAACCCCGCCGGCGCCGGCACCTGGCTGATCGTGTACGCCGATCCCGAGGACCCCGATATCCATTTCGGGCTCATGGATCTCGGCTTCGGCACTCCGGAGCTCGGCAGTGTCCGCCTCAGTGAACTGGAAGCCTTCCAGGGGCCGTTCGGCCTCGGCATCGAGCGCGACCTCTGGTTCGAGGGCCGCTGGCCGATCTCGGTCTATGCCGAGGCAGCAAGGCGCGCGGGCCGCATCGTGGAGGTCGGGCCGGAACTCGACGAGGCCGCCCGCGGCCGCACTAGCCCCGCCGACGCCTGACCGCATTCCGTATCCGATCGAGCGCCCCGTTCCGGACATTCCGGAGTGGGGCGCTTTCGATTCCGAACCTACGGGAGACCGCCGTGCCCGACACCACGATTTCCGCCGCGCCCGCCGACACGCCGCCGCCGATGCACCCTATGGATCCGCGACGAGGCGAGAACCTGACGCCCATGTTCGGCGCCTTCCTCGCCTGGCTGCTCGACCTCGAACCCGTGACCCGCCCGGCCATCACCGGGATCTCGATTGCCGGCCAGTCGGTCCTGGCCGCCACCACCGAAAGTCCCTTCTTCGACGCCCATCTGGGTTCTATCGACGAGTTCGAGCGCAACCTGCGCGGCTGGGGCGAGGCCTGCGGCGCCGATGCTTCCACCGTGGACGGCCTGGTCGCCAGGATGCGGAGAGCCGGACGATGAGCTTCCCCCACCTCCCCGCCGGCTATGACCGCCACCGGGCGGCGCTCGACATCGTCGATCCCGGCGCCTGCAACCCCTCGGGCGTCGCGCTCGCGCTTCACACCGCCTGCCGGCAGGCGATCGCAGAGGGTGTGTCGCAGCGCGACGACCCGGCGATCCGGCTCATGGGGCTTCAACTGGCCTCCTTGCTGAATGTCGACCGGATCCTCGACAGCGAGGAATACGGCCGGCTGATCGAGCAGTGCCGCGCCCGCGCCGAAGAGCGCGAACGCAATCCCAGGCCGGAGATCGCGGCATGACTCCGCTGGACGCACCCGAACCCGGCTTCGACGACATCGCGTTGTTCGACATGCCGGCGCCACCGGCCTCGGTTCGGAATGCCGCGCACCGCCGCCGGCTCCAGGCCCGCTTCCTGCGCGCCGGGCGCGATGCCGTCGACGACCGCGAACTGCTGGAACTGCTGCTCTCCGGGCACCCGGAGGTCACGGATGCCGGCGCGCTGGCCGCCGCTCTGCTCAAGGTGTTCGGAACGGCGCCGCGCGTCCTTGCCGCCCGACCGGACCGGTTGCGCAGCGTGCCCGGCCTCTCCGATGACGTCATCGCCGTCCTCAAGGCCGCCGAGGCGCTCGGCATCCTCATGGCCCGGGAGGAGGTTCCGGATGCCGTGCGCCCCTCCTTCGGCAGCTACGACAAGGTTATCGAGTATTGCCGCACGCTCGCCGGGCACCGGGAGGTCGAAGAATTCCGGGTGCTCTACCTGAACCGCAAGAACCGGTTGATAGCCGACGAGCTGCTCCAGCGCGGCACGGTCTGCCACACCCCGGTCTATCCCCGCGAGATCTGCCTGCGCTGCCTGGAGCTTCAGGCCAGCGCGATCATTGCTCTTCACGACCACCCCTCGGGCTGCCCTGAGGCCTCCAGGGCCGACATCGACATGACCGGGCGCCTCCGGGACGCGCTGAAGACGATCGACGTCACGCTGCTCGATCACATCATCGTAACCCCGTCCGCCGCGTTCAGCTTCCAGCACCGCGGCCTGCTCTGACCGGCCGGACCGCGCGCGGGTCCCGCACGCCGCGCGTTCCGCCGACCCTCCGCCAGCCCCGTATCCCGATCCCCACGACGCAGGGAGGAACCGCCATGCTGCACAGGATCACCGGCCGCGCCACCAAGTGCGGCCCCTCCGCGATTTCCGCGATCGCCGGCGTGCCGACCCACGAGGCCGCCGCCGTCATCCGCCGCCTGTTCGACCGCCACGCCGTCAACGGCGTCTTCATTGACGAGCTCACCGCCGCCCTCGAAGAGTTCGGCTGGACGCCCGACTACGCGCTCCGCCATCCGAAGTACCGCGAGCGCTGCCATGCGCGCCGCGAAGAAGTTTGGGACCGCATCTTCGCGGACGTCCCGTTCGAGGTGCGCGCCGTCTCGCTCGGGACGTTCCTCGACCCCGCGCCCGCAGGCACGTGGGCTATTTCGGCGAGCCATCATTTCGTGGCCTATGCCGACGGCTTCGTCGCGGATTCGGCTGCGTGGTTTCCGCGCAACCCCGCTTTCGGGTCCCGCGCCATCCCCGACCACGCCCGCGTCGCCCTGCGGCGCGTCCGCGAGGCCGTCCGGTTCGTGCCTGTCTCCTCGGCGGCCGCCCATAGCGGTCCGATCCAACAGGAGTGCTGAGCCATGCCGAGGATCATCGAGACCACGGTCTACACGATCGACGAGCTCTCCGATGCCGCGAAGGAGAACGCCCGCGTCTGGTATCGCCAGCATGGCCTGCACGACGACTGGTACGACTTCGTCTACGAAGACTTCGAGACGATCTGCCGGATTCTCGGCGTGACGCTCGCCACCACCCCGGTGCGCCTCTATGGCGGTGGGACCCGCGACAAGCCGCAGGTGAACTTTTCCGGTTTCGGCTCGCAAGGAGATGGTGCGTCTTTCGCCGGCCAGTACGGCCATGCTAACGGAGCCGCCAAGGAAATCCGCGCCCATGCACCGGAAAACACCGAACTGCACCGGATCGCCGATGAGTTGCAGGCGGTCCAGAGGCGAAATTTTCATCAGCTGCGCGCGTCGATTCGGCAGCAGGGCCGACATTGCCACGAATACACCATGGCGATCGAGGTCGAGCGCGACAGCCCGACGGGGCAGCCCCCGACCGACGGCGCCGAGGAAACCGTGATCGAGGCCATGCGCGATCTCGCGCGCTGGCTCTACCGCCAGCTCCGCTCGGAATACGAGCACCAGACCTCCGACGAAGCCGTCGACGAGATCGTCTCGATCAACGAGTGGACCTTTCAGGCGGATGGCACACGATTTGGCTGACGCCCCCGTCCGTCCGCATCGGCGCTGACTGCGCCGACCCGCCTGAACTCTCCTCCGCCGTCCCGACCCGGCCGACCCGCCGCGCTTCCATCTGGATCCATGTCGGCGACTTGCGCCGCCGCGAGGCCGGCGGGCGGATTTCGGGCGGTCCGGCGGGGCGAGGCGGGAGCCGCATTTCGCGCCCAGCCAACGCCGGTCCGATGCCCTTCAGCACGGAGACCGGCCCATGCTCGACGCCAACCCGGCGCCGGACGCCCTCGCGCGTCCGCCCCTTCCCGCCACCGCCATCGATCCGCCCGCATCGCCGGCCCGTCCGTTCGCGGGCGACGCCCTCTTCGCCGCTGCCCAGGCCCTGCTCCCCGTGCTGGAGGCGGGCCGGCCGCTCGATGCCGCGGCCCTCCGGGACGCCATGACGGAGGCCTTCAGCGGTTCCGATGCCTCCGGCGCCTGGATCTGGAAGGACGCCTATGAGGCCGCCGAGGCAGCGGCTGTACTGTTCCTCCAGCGCTACGGCCGGGGCATGCGCCGCACCTGCGGCGCCGCTTCGGACGGGCCGCGCCGCATGCTGGCAATGCTGGAGGTGGTCGCGGCGCTGGAGCCCTCGCACACCAGGCGCTCCGAGGAGCAGGTCCGGCTGCAGCAGTTCTCGACCCCGCTTCCGCTCGCCTATGCCGCCCTCCAGGCCGCCGCGGTCCGGCCGGGCGATGTCGTGCTGGAGCCCTCCGCCGGCACCGGCATGCTGGCGGTGATGGCGCAGTGCGCGCTCGGCACTTCCGTCACCGGCAATCTCCATCTCAACGAATATGCGCAGACCCGGGCCCGGCTGCTGACGCTGCTGTTCCCGCAGGCCGTCGTAACCGCGTTCAACGCCGAGGCCATCGCCGACCGGCTGCACGGCGTCCGGCCGACCGTGGTGCTGATGAACCCGCCGTTTTCGGCAACGCCCGGTGTCGACCGCAGCCGGCACGACGCCGACCTCCGCCATGTCCGCTCGGCCGCCTCGATGCTGCCTCCGGGCGGGCGTCTGGTGACGATCACCTCGGCCCATTGCGTCCTGGGCGATGCCGTCGGCCGTCTCGACCCGCCGGCCCGCTGCATCTTCACAATGGCCATCGACGGCCGCGCCTATGCAAGGCGAGGCACCGGGTTCGACACCCGCCTCACCGTGCTGGAGCGCGGCGCTGGACCCGCTGTCGAACTGGACGGGACTGCCCGCGCCGCGAACGCCGCCGAGCTGCTCGACGCCGTTATCGCGCAAGTGCCGGAGCGGCGGCCGATCGCGCCTGTCCCGACCCCGGCCAGTCCGGCGCGCGACCTGTTCGGCAAGCCGCTCGCGCCGAAGCCGGCGAAGCGGGGTCCCAAATCCGCATCCACCCCCGAGACGCGGCAGGCCCATGACTGGGGGCCGATCTCCGAACTCACGGTCGAGACCGGCCCGGTCGAGCCGGTTGCCGATGCCCCTGACAACAATGCCGGCCCCTACGCCTCCTGGCGCCCGGGCGTCGTGCGGGTGCCGGGCGCGACCCGGCATCCGACGCCTCTGGTCCAGTCCGCCGCCATGGCCGCCGTCCCGCATCCGGTCCCGGCCTGGCGTCCGATGCTGCCGGAACGCGTGGTGACGGACGCCCAGCTGTCCGACGCCCAGCTGGAGAGCATCGTCCTGGCGGGGGAGGCTCATTCCCGGCACCTGGCGGCGCAGTACCGCATCGGCTCGCATTGGGAGACCGTCCACCGCTGCAACGACGACGGTGACGAAGGGAGCCTGCCCCGGACCCGATCCGGGGAGGAAGTGGATACCTCCTTCGTCACCCAGGACGGAGAGACCCTGTCGGAGCCGGTGCGTTTCCGCCGGGGCTGGATGCTGGGCGACGGCACCGGCTGCGGCAAGGGACGTCAGGTCGCCGCCATCATCCTCGACAACCGGCTTCGCGGCAGGAAGCGCGCCCTCTGGCTGTCGCAGTCCGACAAGCTGCTGGAGGACGCCCGCCGCGACTGGACCGCATTGGGCGGGCTGGAGAGCGACGTCATCCCCTTGGGCAACTTCCGGCAGGGAATGGAGATCCCGCTGGAGGAGGGGATCCTGTTTGCCACCTACGCAACGCTGCGCTCGCCGTCCCGCCAGGGGAAGCCCTCGCGACTGGAACAGATCGTGGAATGGCTCGCCGGCTCCCTCGACGAGGAGGACCGCCACGCCTTCGACGGCCCGATCGTGTTCGACGAGGCCCACGCCATGGCCAACGCGGCGGGATCGAAGAGCGAGCGCGGCGAGACCAAGCCGTCCCAGCAGGGCCGGGCCGGCCTGCGGTTGCAGAACGCGCTGCCGGACGCGCGCATCGCCTATGTGTCCGCCACCGGCGCCACCACAGTTCCGGGATTGGCGTATGCGGGGCGGTTGGGACTGTGGGCTGCCGGCGAGACGCCGTTCGAGAAGCGCACCGAGTTCGTCTCCGCCATGGAAGCGGGCGGCGTCGCCGCGATGGAGGTCGTCGCCCGCGACCTCAAGGCGCTCGGGCTCTACCAGGCCCGCGCGCTCGCCTATGACGGCATCGAGGTCGACATCCTCGAACACCCGCTCACCCCCGAGCAGCGGCGCATCTACGACGCCTATGCCGGCGCGTTCAAGGTGATCCATGCCAACATCGAGGAGGCGCTCAAGGCGACCGGCATCGTCCAGGGCGAGGACACGCTCAACAAGAATGCGAAATCGGCGGCATTGTCGGCCTTCGAGGGGACCAAGCAGCGCTTCTTCGGCCATCTGCTGACCGGCATGAAGTGCCCCTCGACGCTCCGCGCGATCGACGCCGACCTCGAAGCCGGCCGGTCCGCCGTCATACAGCTGGTGTCCACCGGCGAGGCGCTGATGGAACGCCGCATCGCCGAGATCCCGGCCTCCGAATGGGACGACCTCAATATCGACCTGACCCCCAGGGACGGCATCCTGTCCTTCCTGATGCACGCCTTTCCTGTCCAATTGCAGGAGCCGTTCACCGACGACGGCGGCAATTTGATGAGCCGGCCCGCTACCGACGCCGACGGCAACCCCATCGTCTGCAAGGAAGCGGAGGCCCGGCGCGATGCGCTGATCGAGAAGCTCGCCGCATTGCCGCCGGTGCCGACGGCGCTCGACCAGATCGTGCAGCATTTCGGGCACGAGGCCGTAGCCGAGGTGACGGGACGGTCGCGGCGCGTGCTCAGGATTACGGACGCGAAGGGCGAGCGGCTGGCGCTGCGCAGCCGGCCCGCGTCGGCCAATCTCGCCGAGACCGCCGCCTTCATGGACGGCGAGAAGCGCATCCTCGTGTTCTCGATGGCCGGCGGGACGGGCCGCAGCTATCACGCCGACCTCTCCTGCGGGAACACGGAGCGGCGCATCCACTATCTCCTTGAACCCGGCTGGCGCGCCGACCAGGCGATCCAGGGGCTGGGCCGCACCCACCGGACCCACCAGGCCTCGGCGCCGCTGTTCCGGCCCGTCACCACCGACGTGAAGGGCGAGCGCAGGTTCATCGCCACCATTGCCAGAAGGCTCGACAGCCTGGGCGCCATCACCCGGGGCCAGCGCGACAGCCAGACCGCCATGGGCGGCAGCGACGCCGCGCTCTTCCGCGAGAGCGACAACCTCGAGAGCGCCTATGCGAAGGCTGCCTTGCGCCAGTTCTACAGCGCGCTCTGGCGCGGCCGTATTGAGGGCTGGAACGCTGAGCGCTTCCAGGAGTCGACCGGCCTCAAGATCGTCCATGAGGGCGGGCTGAAGGACGACCTGCCGCCCATGCCAAGGTTCCTCAACCGGCTGCTGGCCCTGCCCATCGCCGAGCAGAACCAGCTCTTCGCCGAGCTGGAGGAGCGCATCGCCGCCAATATCGAGCAGGCGATCGAGGCCGGCAGCTACGAGGTCGGTGTCGAGACCGTGATCGCCGACTCGCTCGCCGTCGCCGGCCGGGAGACGCTCTACGAGCATCCCGGCACCGGGGCGGCGACCGAGCTGGTCGAGATCGTCCGGCGCGACAAGCTTGTTCCGCTCACGGCGGAATCGGCGCTTGAGATCGGCGCGCGGGACCCCGGACCCGATAGCCTGCCCCGGACTGGATCCGGGGGGCAGCCGCGCCTTGTCGTCAACACGCGCTCCAAGCGCGCCGCCGTCCTGCTGCCGGCGCCATCGCGCATGCTGGACGACGGCGGGGTACAGGAACGCGTGCAGCTGATCCGGCCCGCGACCCGCGAACGCATGGCGCAGGCCGAGTTCGTCGCCTCCAACTGGGGGCGCACCGACGAGGGCCACTGGCGCATGCTCTGGAACCACGAGATCGGCGAGCTGCCGAGCCACCGGGAGTCCCGCTTCTGGCTCGCCACCGGCCTGCTGCTGCCGGTCTGGGACCGCCTGCCCGCCGAGAACATGCGGGTGCGGCGGCTCGCGTCGGATGACGGTCAGAGCCTCATCGGCCGTGTACTCGACGCCGAGCAGGTGCGGTCGGTGCGTGCCGGCTTCGGCCTCGACGGCGGCCCGGCGATAACCGGTCCGGAAGCCTTCGTTGCGGTCATGGAGCGCGGCAACGCGCTTGCGCTTGCCAACGGATGGCGGCTTGCGCGCCGGCGCCTGATGGGCGCCAACCGGGTCGAGATCGAGGGGCCGGCGGACACCGACCTGCCGGCGCTCCGGCGCATGGGATGCACCGTGGAGATCGTCTCCTTCCGAGCCCGGATATTCGCGCCCGATGCGGCCGCGATGGAGCGCATCCTCGACCGGTGGCCGCTCGCCGCCTGATTTTCCGCAACGACCCCCTCGCGCCGCTGCCCACCGCAATACAAATTGCCGGCCGGGCGGCGGCCGCCCGAAGGAAAGCGACATGACCGCTCAGACCCTCCCCGACAACCCAAGATACTGTTTCGTGCCCGCCTACGATGTCGAAACCGACGTGCAGCAGATCCACATCGTGATCGAGGGGCTGTCCGGGCACGTCCCCACCGCGCTCATTGCGCTCAATCTGGACGACGCCTTGGTCATCGCGGACAAGCTCAACCGCCGTCTCGGCCTGGATCGGGAGGCCTGGACTGCCATGGCGGCCGCCTCCATGCAGGCCGAGGACGACGATCCCGATGGCGGCGCCTGGCATTGATACCGTACCGGCCCGCACCCCGGACGGGCGGCCCTCAAAGACCTCCGTACCGATTGCCCAGGCCGTCGATGTGTTGTTCGGCACGCTGGTTGGACGCCGATCAGCTGGGTAATCGATTGATTTTGCTTGTCTCTTAAGGGTCAGGCATTGGCGCCGATCTACGCACGCGGATTCCGGGTCAACTTTTAAAGCCGATTGACACTTTGTCCTACGCGACGAGCCTAAACTGTGGTTCAGCGCGGCTATTGGGCGCCGATAAGCTCGCTAACCCATTGCAATTTCTACAAACAAAGGGAAGACGGTGCGCGTGGAATTTCACCTCAAATCAACAAGTCAATTTGCTCCCTGCCGGCGGCCTTCCGCGGGACGGAATTTCTAATTCGATCGTGTATACCCGCGTCCCGCGGAGAATTCATGCCGTCACAAACACAAGAGCGCTCGGAATGCCGAAAAACACCGAGAGAATATACGCGACGGCCAACGATTTCCGTTCGCTTCCGAGGCGCGCGATCCACTCGGCGCCTGCTATCGGAATCTCGCGCAGCCAGGGAATGCTATAGATTACGATGACGCCCAGAAGATTGTATAGAAAGTGCGCAATCGCTATCTGGTGCGCGGCTTCATGGGTAGCGCCCGTGATCGCCGTCGCGGCCAGCAGCGCAGTCACCGTCGTTCCGATGTTGGCGCCGAGCGTGAACGGATAGGCGTGGCGCAGGCCGATCACGCCGCTCCCCGCCAGCGGCACGATGATGCTCGTGGTGGTGGACGACGATTGCACCAGCACGGTGACCAGGGTCCCCGAACATATCCCGGCTACCGGACCCTTAGCGACGGCTGCTTGCAGGACTCTCTGGGCCCTGCCCACGAATACGGACTTCAGCGCATTCCCGAGATACATGATCGACAACAGGATGAGCGCGATACCGCCGACGATCAGAACCGATCCCGCCCAGA
>MPNO01000015.1 GCA_002239065.1 Defluviicoccus sp. bin129
CCGCTCGTCGCAATCCAGATCGCCCTCGCCGGTAACGCCGCGAACTTGATCGACAACCCTCAACAGCCAAACAGCCAAATCACAAACCAGAAATAAAAACGGGCGAGTAGTTACTCGATATGAAAGGTTCAACCTGGACGGGTTTCTTCCGTAGTTCGCTCAATAAATTCGCTATTGCAGACGGAGAATACTTATTGAAATTAATTAAACAACAACACCAGCGGAAACTTCTCTATACTTTGTCCAAACGGGATCGCCGCTATCTCGACGTGCCGCAGGTTCCTACCCCGAGCGGAATGGTTGAGGTTGAAATTCCTGAGGATGATTCGGACCACTTACCCGAAGCCGACAAGACGTCGGTGGTTAGCCGGGATGACTCGATACATATGCAGGCAAAAGTCGCACAAATCGGTGCGGAAATGGGGTTTCGCATATGGGTCCCGCGGAATGACCGGCAGCGGGTGCAGGAGCACGTTCCGAGCAGTATGCACGAAATATTCCTAGGCAAATTGCCTCTAAATTACGATGATACCACGCTTAGAACCATAGAGCAGATTGATGTCCTGTGGCTTAAGGGTCGATCCATTGCAAGAGCCTTCGAGATTGAGCACACCACCGCGATCTATTCCGGGCTTCTCAGGATGGCCGATCTTCTTGCTCTCCAGCCCAATATGGATATCCGTCTGCACATCGTGGCTGCGGAAGAGCGTCGGGACCAAGTATTGGGACAAATCAAACGGCCTGTATTTTCGTTATTGGAGCGCGGACCATTATACGAACAGTGTACCTATCTCTCCTATAATGCTATCCACGAATTAGGAAAAACGCCAAATCTCCATCATATTAGGGACACGATCATCGACGAGTACGAAGAGTCGGCAGAGATGTAGTGCGTTCTCTAGCAACGCGTCTTGTGTGCGAGTATGGCATTCGTTCGACAGTACTGCACCCGCCCCCTACCGCTCCACCCCGGCCAGCCGCTCCAGCACGGCGCAGACGCTCGCCGCGTCGTCGGTCGCGTGGCCCTGGGCCCAGGCCGCGTTGTAGAGCGGGGCCGAGGCGGCGAAGAGGGGGGCGGCGCAGCCGATTTCGGCGGCGAAGTCGCCGATGACTTCGAGGTCCTTGCGGAACATGTCGATCGTCGCCGAGGCGTTGGAATAGTCGTTCGCCACCATCTGCGGGCCGCGCAGCTCGAAGATGCGCGAGTTGGCGGCGCTGTTGGAGATCACCTCGAAGACGGTCTCGGGCTCCAGCCCCGCCTTGAGGCCGAGCGCGAAGGCCTCGCCGGTGGCGACGTTGTGGATCGCGACCAGCAGGTTGGCGACGAACTTCATCCGGCTGCCGTTGCCGAACGCGCCGAGGTCGTACTGGGCGCGGGAAAACCCTTCGAAGACGTCGCCGAGCGACGCGATCGCCGCCGAATCGCCGCTGGCATAGACCACGAGGTCCCGGTTGACCGCCTGCGCGCCGGTGCCGCTCAGCGGCGTGTCGAGCAGGATCTTGCCGGTGTCCGCCAGCGCCGCCCGCCCCGCCTCCTTGACCGCGATGGGGAGCGTCGAGGTGTCGAAGGCGACGAGCCCGGGCCGGTCGGCGGCGGCGATCCCGTCATCCCCGGCCATGACCGCCTCGAAGGCGGCGACCGAGGGGAGCGAGGTCAGCACGCAATCGGCGGCTTCGGCCACCGCGCGCGGGCTGTCGGCCAGCCCGCCGCCTGCCGCCGCCAGCGCGTCCTCGCGCGCCGGGTCGGGATCGCGCCCGACGACCGCGAAACCGGCCGCGATCAGGTTTTTGGCCATCGCCCCGCCCATCCGGCCGAGCCCCACGATTCCGACCCTCTTCGCCATCGCCCCTCTCCCGCGCCACAGGGCGCCGCATGCTATAACGACCGCTCGGCACCATAGCGGCTCGGAACCGGCTCGGCATGGCAAAACAGGGGGTGGGCGCGTCGATCCCGCGCAAGGAGGACGACCGGCTGATGCGCGGGCGCGGCCGCTTCGTCGCCGATTTCGGCCTCGCCGGCCAGCGCGAGGCGGCCTTCGTGCGCAGCCCCGTCGCGCATGCCCGGATCCGCGGGATCGACATCCCCGACGACATCCGTGGCCAGGTCTTCACCGCCGCCGACATGGCGGGCGTCAAGCCGATCCGCGCGGTCTCGGCGCTGCCCGGGTTCAAGCCCTCGGTCCAGCCCGCCCTCGCCCATGACAAGGTGCGCCAGGTGGGCGAGGCGATCGCCATCTGCGTCGCCCCGACCCGCGCCGAGGCCGAGGACATGGCCGACCGCGTGGCGGTCGATTTCGACATATTGCCGGCGGTCTCCGACATGCTCGCCGCGCGCGATGCGGACGCGCCGCTGGTGCACGAGGACTGGGGCGACAACGTGTTCCTCGAAACCCTGGTCGAGGACGACATCGAGGCGGTCGCCGCCCGCGCCGCGGTCAAGGTGACGCGCGAGGTGCGCACCGCGCGCCAGTGCATGGCGCCGATCGAGGGCAGAGGCGTGCTCGCCGAATGGGATCCGCGGCTGCGCCAGCTCACCGTGACCTCGGCCGCCCAGCTGCCCCATATCGTGCGCACCGGGATCGCCGAATGCCTCGGGCTCGACCATGCCAGCGTCCGGGTGATCGCGCCCGATGTCGGCGGCGGGTTCGGCTACAAGGGGATCCTGGCGCCGGAAGAGGTCTCGATCTCCTGGCTCGCCATGCGGCTGGAGCGCCCGGTGCGCTGGCTGGAAGACCGGCGCGAGCATCTGACCGCCAACGCCAATTGCCGCGAGCACCACTACATCGTCACCGGATATGCCGACGCCGACGGAAAGCTGCTCGGGCTCGAGGCCGAGGCGACGGTCGATGCCGGGGCCTATTCGGCCTACCCGTTCTCGGCCTGCCTGGAGGCCGCCCAGGTCGCGGCCATCCTGCCCGGACCCTATCTGTTCGACACCTTCCGCTGCCGCACCTGGTCGGTCGCCTCGAACAAGCCGCCGATCCTCCCCTTCCGTGGCGTGGCGCGGCCCGGCGTCTGCTTCGCGCTCGAGCTGGTGATCGACGCCATCGCCCGCGCGGTCGGCCGCGAGCCGCACGAAATCCGGCTCGACAATCTGGTCCGCCCCGAGCAGATGCCCTACGACAACATCACCGCCCGGCATTACGACAGCGGCGACTATCCGGAATGCCTGCGCCGCGCCGCCGCGGCGATCGACGTGGACGGGGTGCGGGCGCGCCAGCGCCGCGGCGAGCCGGACGCACGCCGCATCGGGCTCGGCTTCTCGATCTTCTGCGAACAGGCCGGGCACGGCACCGCGGTCTATGCCGGCTGGGGAATCCCGATGATCCCGGGCTTCGAGCAGGCGGTGGCGCGGATGACGCCGGACGGCGGGCTCGAGCTCCGCGTCGGCGTGCACAGCCACGGCCAGGGGCTGGAGACCACGCTCGCCCAGGTGGCGCATGAGATGCTCGGCATCGAGACCGACGCCGTCAGGGTGGTGCTGGGCGACACCGCCTACACCCCCTATTCGACCGGCACCTGGGGGTCGCGCTGCATGATCCAGGCGGGCGGCGCGGTGGCCGAGGCGTGCAAGCGGCTCGCCGGGCGCATCCGCCAGATCGGTGCCGGGCTGCTCCAGGTCGATCCCGCCTCGGTGCGCCTCGAGGACGGCAAGGTGGCCGGCCCGTCGGGCAGCGTGACGCTGGCCGAGGTCGGGCGCACCTGGTATCTCCGCCCGCAGGACTTGACGGGGGACGCCGACCCGCAGGGGCTGGAGGCGGTCGGCGGCTACAAGCCGGCGCGCGATTCCGGGACCTTCAGCTATGCCAGCCACGCCGCCGTGGTCGCCGTCGACACCGCCACCGGCGCGGTCGAGATCCTCGACTACGCGGTGGTCGAGGATGGCGGGGTGCTGGTCAACCCGATGATCGTCGACGGCCAGGTCCATGGCGGCACCGGCCAGGGGATCGGCCAGGCGCTCTACGAGGAGATGCCCTACGCCGAGGACGGCCAGCCGCTCGCGCCGACGCTCGCCGACTACCTGCTGCCCGGGCCGACCGAGATCCCGCCGATCCGCGTCGACCACATGGAGAGCCCATCGCCCTACACCACCTTCGGCCAGAAGGGGATCGGCGAGGGCGGCGCGATCGGCCCGCCGGCCGCCATCGCCAACGCGATCAACGACGCGCTCGCCCCGCTCGGGGTCGAGATCACCGAATGCCCGATCACCCCGCGCCGGCTGCTGGCGGCGATCGCGGCGGCGGATCGTTCGAGCGGCGCGGGGTGACGGCGCCCGCCCCCTCGGGCGCGGCCGGGTTGGTCCTGCCGCGGCCTCTGGCCGTGCTCGACCTCGCGATGGACGACGGCGCGCCGATCCGCGTGCTGCGCCACGGCAACCCGTCCGGGCCGCGCGTGGTGCTGAGCCACGGCAACGGCTTCGCGAGCGATGCCTATTTCCCGTTCTGGCGGCTGATGCTGGACCGCTTCGACCTCGTCCTGTTCGATTTCCGCAATTGCGGGCGCAACCCGTTCCACGCGGCGAAACCGCACGACTATCGCCGTTTCGCGCGCGACAACGCGGCGGTCCACGAGGCGATAGCCCGGGAATGGGGCGAGAAGACCACGACCGGCGCGTTCCACTCGATGTCGGCGGTCGCCGCCCTGCTCGCGGTCGTCGACGGCGTCTGGCACTGGGATGCGCTGGTGCTGTTCGACCCGCCGGTGATGCCGCCCGAGGGCGACCCCTTGCGCGCGCCGCTGCTGGTCGAGGCCGAGGCGCTGCGCGACGCGGCCCTGATCCGCAAGCACCGGTTCCCCGACCCCGACGAGCTCGCCGACGTGTTCCGCTATCTGCACCGGTTCCGCCGCCTGCGGGCGGGGGTGGCCGACCTCATCGCGGCCGCGACGCTGCGCTTCGATGCCGCGTCCGGGGAATGGCTGCTCTGCTGCCCGGGGCCGGTCGAGGCGGAGCTCTACATGGAGGTCGCGGCGCTGCCGATCTGGCAGCTTGCCGGCCCGCCCGCGCGCCCGCTGATGATCGTGGGGTCGGACCCGCAACCGGCCGACGCGCCGATGACCGCGCCCGGCTGCGCGAAGTTCTGCGCGACCCACGGCATCGACTACGCCTGCGTGCCCGACACCGGCCATCTCCTGCAGCTCGAGGAGCCCGAGCGCTGCTTCGCGCTGATGGAGAGCTTCCTCGCCCGACACGGACTCGCCCGATGACCGAACCGCCCGACATCTTCCGCGTCCCCGAACCGGCCGCCTCGTTCGACGCGGAGATGGAAGACGGCGCCGTCATCCGGGTGCGCCGCCACGGCAATCCTTCCGGGCCCCGGCTGGTGATGGCGCATGGCAACGGCTTCGCCATCGACGCCTATTACCCGTTCTGGCGGCTGCTCGCGGAGCGCTACGATCTGGCGATCTACGACCAGCGCAACCACGGCCGCAACCCGCGCCACGAAATCGGGCGCCACGACGTGCCCGCCTTCGTCGCCGACATGGACCGGCTGGTCGACCTGATCCCGGCGCATTTCGGCGCCAAGCCGACGGTCGGCGTGTTCCACTCGATCTCGGCGGTGACCGCGATCTGGCACGCGCTCGATCGCGGCCGGCGCTGGGACGCGCTGGCGCTGTTCGACCCGCCGCTGATCCCCTCGCCCGGCCACCGGGCGCACGAGGTGGCGCGGAGCTTCGAGCTCGGCCTCGCCGACTGGGCGGCGTCGCGGCCCGACCGCTTCGCCGACGCGATGGAGCTCGCCGCCCGCTTCGCCCGGTCGAAGGGCCTGGCGCGCTGGGTCGAGGGCGCGCACGCGCTGATGGCGCGCGCGATCACCCGCGAGGACCCCGGGGGGGGCGTCGCGCTGAGCTGCCCGCGCGCGGGCGAGTCTCGGGTCTACCGCACCAATGCAGGGCTCGACCTCTGCCCGCGCCTCGGCGAGCTCGCCGGGCCGCTGGTCTTCATCTCGTCCGATCCCGACGCCCCCGGGGCGCTCGCCCCCGGCAAGGTCGGGCGGGCGATGAAGGAGGACCACGGCATCCAGTGGACGCCGATCGCCAACACCAGCCACCTGCTCCAGATCGAGCGCCCCGACGCCTGCCACGCCGCGCTCGAAGCGTTCCTGGCCCGGCTGTCCCTGGGTTAGGGCCCGGCCGGGGGCGTGGTCAGCGCCCCTCGACCCGCATGTCGTCGGGCACGATGCGGCCGCTCTCGACGATGGCCTCGCCGTCCAGGGTCAGCGTGCAGCCCTTGAGCGGGATGTCGATATGGCACAGCGTGTCGTTGTCGCCGCCGATCTCGGTGTTGGGGCCGGTGGAGAACAGCACGTTGCCGTAGAAGGCGCGCCCGTCCTGGCCGGTGGAGTTCGCCGCCGCCGGGTCGGTGCCCATGAAATCCCAGCGCGCCCGCGGATCGAGCCCCCAGCCGATATGCGAGATCGCATAGGCGCGCGGGTCGTCGTAGCTCGCCATGAAGCTCCGCAGCAACTCGGCGTCGAGCCCGCCGCCGGCGATGTCGGCGATCATGCCGCGCTCGACGGTGAGGGTGATCGGGTCGACGACGTAGCGCATCGTCGGCAGCAGCAGCTGGTCGCCGGTGTCGATCACCACGGTCCCCTCGACGCCCTCTTCCACCGCCCCGGTGTAGAGGAACACCCCCGGCCAGTGGTCCCAGCGCCCCGGCTCGTCGGTATAGCCGTATTGCTCGCCGATCCGGTAGCCGCCGAGCCGGTAGGTCACGTCGGTGCCGCCGGGCGAGGGGATGCGGAGCTCCTTCGCGGCGGCCAGCCGGGCCGAGCCGGCCTCGACCCGCCGGCGGGCGCCGGGGGCGGGGGCGGGCGGGTGGGCCCGGTCGGTGCCGCGGGGCGAGGTGAGGCGGAGCTCCTTCGCGGCGGCCAGCCGGGCCGAGCCGGCCTCGACCCGCCGGCGGTCGCCGGGGTCGGACACCATGCGCTTGAGCACCTCGATCGGCTCGATCACCAGCAGCATGCGCGGGCCGGCATCGGTGATCTCGGTCTGCTCCTCCGACCACAGCAACCCGACCAGGTCGACCACCATGTCGACGCGTTTCAGCGCCGCCATCGCCGGCGCGTTGCCCTTGAGCGAGTTGCCCGGGCCGAAGAAGCTGCCCGGCTGCTTCTTGATGTTGACCTGGAACGCATCGGCCTCGAGCTCGGACGCGGCGGCGAGGAACGCCGTCGCGTGCTCCGCCCGCACGTCGCCTTCCGAGAACACGGCGAGGCTGGTCCCCGGGCCCACATCGCAGAGCTCGAGCTCCTGCCTGAACAACGCGACCACGTCCGAATCCGTCGCCATCGTTTCCTCCGCCCTTTGCCGCCCGCCCCCGGGCGCGCCGGAAAACGCTAGCACCCGCGGTATTCGGCGGCAAGGAAAGCGGGCCGGTCAGAAGCGGTAGCGGAAGCCGGCTTCGAAGTTGTGCGCGCGGTAGGATTCGTCCTCGAGTATGCCGAAAAAGCGGTAGCCCAGGTGGATGTCGGCCCTGCCGGTCAGCGGGTAGCCGACGCCGATCATGCCCTGGTAGGCGATGTCGGTCTCCGATTCCGAGACGGGGGTCTCAACTCTGCGCGTCTGGCCCCCGACCTCCACCGACACCGCTTCGAGGTCCGCCTTCTGGCGCACCGCTCCGAAACCGCCGCCGACATACGGCCGCACCGCCGTTCCTATGTCGAAGTCGACGACGCCGTTGAGCATGAAGCTGAGAGTGTCGAATTCGCCATCGAGCTTTATTGGCCCGAGCTCGTCGAAGTCGGTTTGGCGGTGGCCGATCTCGAATTCGGCGCGCAGTCCGGTCCCGGAGCGGTAGCCAAAGGCGCCCAGGATCCCCATCCCGTTATCGAAGCTAAAGTCGACGGACCCCGCACCTACCGCTATTTCGATGTCCCGCGGTACGACGTACATGCCGGTCAGGGATGCGTAAAATCCGGGCTCGCGGTCTTGCGCCTTCGCCGGGTGAGCCGGCGCGGCCAGCGCGAGCCCGAGCAGGCAGAGAAGAGGCCAGTTCCGAGGTCGAATCATCGTGCTTTCCCCCTTCGGTCAACCGGCACGCCCGGTGCCGGCCGACTCTTATACAACCATGGATTGTAGCAGGGCTGCCAAATTCCCCAAGGAGAGAAACGCGGTCCGCGGGAGACCCGCCTCAGACCGGCTTGGCGAGCAAGGTGGGGATGGCGAAGCTGTCGAGCACGACGGTTCGGTCGACGAATCTGAGCGCGCCCCCGAACGACCCGATGGTGTCGCGGTAGCAGCCGACCGCGAAGAGGCGCGAGACGCCCTCGACATCGGTCTGGTAGAGCGCGTAGGGAGTCTCCGCCTCGATCGGGTCGCCGGACGCGGTGATCCTCGGCGGGCCGGTGATGCGCCGCGCGCTATGCGGGTTGTAGGTGTTGGCCCGCAAGAGCGAGACGATCCGGTCGCTCAGCGCCTTCTTGGTCTCGCACAGCATCACGCTGCCGGGCAGGCCCTGGCGCAGGTTTTCGAGCGGCACGATGCGGTACGCGCTCTCGTCGTGGAACAAATCGAGCCAGGCCTGGTAGTCCTCGTTGTCGAGCGCTGCCGAAGCTTCGGCGATCAGGGCTTCCACCCGCAGGCGCAGCGCGGCATCCACCGCTCAGCCCTCGCGCGGGTCGAGACCCATGATCTCGCAGTAATAGGACCAGAAGCCGCGGATCATCACGTCGTCGAGCTTCTCGTCGCCGTCCCGGATCGGCCCGCGCCCGCCCATCTCGACCACCGAATTCCCGTCCCCGCCGGCGCGGTGGCCGGACTGGCAGGCTTCGAGGGCCTCGGCGTCCTCCAGCGAGACATAGCCGGCGGGGCCGGCCATGTTGGCCTGGCGCAGCCGGTGCGCGGTCATCTCGGCGCTGTCGTCCCGGTAGCCGAAGATGGTGAAGACGAGGTCGAAGGCGCCCGGCCCCCGCGGCCGGATCTGGCGCGCGGCGAGCGCGTTGCGGATCTGCTGGAAGGTGCTGTTGGGGAAGATCGAGCACATCGTGGTCGAGCGGTCGTCGTCGAACTCGCGCGCGAAGTGGAGCAGCCTCGGGTCCTGCAGCGCGAGCCGCGCGCCCTCCGCCGCCTCGGCGAGGGGGAGCGGCGGCCCGGGATCGAGCGCGGGCGGCGGCGCGTCCTCGTACTCCTCGGGCGGCTGGCGGACGAAGAGCAGGCTGTGGCGCCGCTTCGGGTCCATCCGCGAGCCGCAATCGTGGGTCGAGCGGTTGATCCCGAAGGTGCTCTGGAAGCCGTGCAGCAGCGCGCCGTGATAGTGGTCGCGCACGTTCTCCAGATAGGCCTTCCAGTTGCCGCGCACCGCCTGGCGCTGGTAGCCGAGAACCCGGACGGGGCCGCGGAACAGGCGCTCCAGATGGGCGACATGGGTGGGGCCGAGATAGTCGCGCAGCGGCTCGACGGTTTCCGAGAAGGTGGCGAACAGGACGCCGTTGACGCGGTCCACGCGGAGCTTCCTCAGCCCGTGGCAGGCCATGTCGAAATCGTCCGGCATGCCCGGGCTGCCGCCGACGCCGTGGCGGTGGGGGATCGCGACCAGATCGCCCGCGAGGTCGTAGGTCCAGCTGTGGTAGAGGCAGACATGGGCGGCAACGTTGCCGAAATTCTCGCGCTGGATCAGCGCGCCGCGATGCGAGCAGCGGTTGACGAACGCATGGACCCGCCCATCCTCGGCCCGGTTGAACAGGACCGGCGCCTCGCCGATGACGGTGCGGCGGAAATCGCCGGCATTCGGGATCTCGGCTTCGAGCCCGAGGAAGGACCAGGTCTCGCCCTCGAAGATGCGCTCGATCTCAAGCCGGTAGAGCGCCTCGTCGCGATACCAGGCGTAGGGAATGCGATCGAAGCCGGAACGATCCATCGTCGGCCTCCGATGTCTTCAGCGTCGGGAGTCTAGAGCGTAGCCGGGTTGGGTGGAAGCATTCCCACCGCCTCCCCGCTCACGCGCAATCCGCGACCGCGTCCTCGGCCAGCACCCCGATGAGATGCGCGCGGTAGGCGGCGCTGCCGTGGATGTCGGAGGTGAGCCCGTCGGCCGCAACCGACAGATCGGCGAGGGCGCCGGGGGCGAACGAGGCGGCGAGCGCGCGCTCGAACGCCTTCACCCGGAACACGCAGGGTCCGGCGCCGGTGACCGCCACCCGGACGGCGCCGTCGGCGAGGCGGGCGACGAACACGCCCACGACGGAAAACCGCGACGCCGGGTTGGGGAACTTGCGGTAGCTCGCCGCCGCGGGCACCGGGAACCGCACCTCGACGATCAGCTCGCCCGGCTCCAGCGCGGTCTCGAACAGGCCGAGGAAGAAGTTGTCGGCGGGGATCCGCCGCCCGGCGGTGACGATCTCCGCATCGAGCGCGAGCACCGCCGAGGGGTAGCAGGCGGCGGGGTCGTTGTTGGCGAGCGAGCCGCCGATGGTCCCCCGGTTGCGCACCAGCGGATCGCCGATCCCGCCGGCGAGCGCGGCGAGGGCCGGGATTCTCTCCCTCACCGACGGCGAGGCCGCCACCGCCGCGTGCCGCGTCATCGCGCGGATTCCGAGCGTCGCGGGCTCGACGGTAATCCCCGTCAGACCGCCGATCGCGGCCAGGTCGACCAAATCCGACGGCGCCGCCAGGCGGTGCTTCATCACCGGGATCAGGCTCATCCCGCCGGCGAGCGGGCGGGGGTCGCCGTCTCCGGCGAGGACTTCCTCGGCCTCGGCGAGGCTGCCCGGGCGGTGGTATCGATAGGGGTGCATCAGCCTTCCGCCATCGCCGCCGCCCCGGCGAGAATCGCCGCGACGATGTTCTGGTAGCCGGTGCAGCGGCAGAGATTGCCCTCCAGACCGGCGCGCACGGCCTGCTCGTCGGTGGCCGCGCCGCGGCGGATCATGTCGAGCGCGCTCATGATCATGCCGGGGGTGCAGAACCCGCATTGCAGCGCGTGGTGCTCCTTGAACGCGGCCTGGAGGGGGCTCAGCCCGTCATCGGGCGAGACCCCCTCTATGGTGGTCACCGCGTGGCCCTCGGCCTGGGCGGCGAAGACGGTGCAGGATTTCACCGCGATCCCGTCGAGATGGACGGTGCAGGCGCCGCACTGGCTGGTGTCGCAGCCGACATGGGTGCCGGTGAGCCCGGCGCAGCGGCGGACGAACTCGACCAGCAGCATCCTCGGGTCCACCTCGGCCGCGTGCTCGCGTCCGTTGATGTCGAGCGTGACGCGCATCATCCGGCCGCGTCCTCCAGCGAGTGCCACACCGCGTCGGGGGTGAAGGGCTGGCGCACGTGGCGGACGCCGAGATCCCACAGCGCATCGACCACCGCGTTGCCGATCGCCGCCGGCGCGCCGATGGTGCCGGTCTCGCTGCCGCCCTTGACGCCGAGCGGGTTGGACGGCGCCGGGGTCTCCTGGAAGGTCATCCGCACCCCCGGCATGTCGGAGGCGCGCGGCAGGGCGTAGTCCATCAGCGTGCCGGAGAAGAGCTGCCCCGCCGCGCCGCCGTCATAGACCACGCGCTCCATCAGCGCCTGGCCGAGCCCCTGGGCGAGCCCGCCGACCACCTGCCCCTCGACGATCAGCGGGTTGACGATGTTGCCGCAATCGTCGGCGGTGAAGTAGTCGCGCACCGTCACCTTGCCCGAGCGCGGCTCCACCAGCACCACGGCGAGATGCATCGCCTGGGGGTCGTTGGTGTCGGGCGGCTCGTAGAACACGGTTTCCTCGAGCCCGGGCTCCATCGAGCCGTCGGCCGGCAGCACCGCCCCGTGATAGGCGGCATCGGCCACGTCGGCGAAGCCGAGAAGGCGGTCGGTGCCGCGCACCGAAAACACCGCGTTCTCGTAAAGCAGATCCTCCTCGGCGCATTCCAGCATATGCGCCGCGAGCCGCCGCGCCTTGTCGATCACCCGGTCGGCGGCCTGCATGATCGCGACCCCGCCGACCGAGAGCGAGCGCGACCCCCAGGTGCCGTTGCCGAAGGGGATGCTGCCGGTGTCGCCCTCGACCAGGGCGATGTCCTCGATGGGCAGGCCGAGGCGGTCGGCGGCGATCTGGCAGAACGTGGTGTCGTGGCCCTGGCCGTGGCTGTGCGAGCCGACGAAGACGGTCGCCCTGCCGTCCGAATGGATGCGCACGATGGCGCTCTCGTAGCCGCCATGCAGCCCGCCCCGGCTGGCGAGGTTGCGGCTCGACCCGGTGCCCGACTTGTCGAGAAAGCAGGCGATGCCGATCCCCATCCGGACGCCCCGGTCCCCGAGCCGGCGCTGTTCCGCGCGCAGCCCCTCGTAGCCGGCGATTTCCAGCAGCTTGTCGAACAGCGCCGGCGGGTCGCCGCAATCGTAGGCGCGCCCGACCGGCGTGGTGTAGGGGAAGGCCTCCGCCGGGATCAGGTTGCGCCGGCGGATCTCGGCCACGTCGATGCCCAGCTCGCGGGCGCCGTTCTCCAGCAGGCGTTCGTTGACGAAGGTCGCTTCCGGCCGGCCGGAGCCGCGATAGGCGTCGATCGGCACCGTGTTGGTGTAGGCCCCGCGCACGCGCAGATGCAGGTTGGGCGTGGTGTAGAGCCCGGTGACCGTCTGCGGGTAGGAATTGCCGGGAATGCTGGGCGCGAAGTTCGAGAGATACGCCCCGAGCGCCGCGATGGTGTCGACTTCGAGCGCGAGGATCCTGCCGTCCCGGTCGAACGCCATGCGCGCCCTGGTATGGTGGTCGCGCGCCTGGGCGTCCGACATCAGCGCCTCGGCCCGCGTCGAGGTCCACTTGACCGGGCGGCCGAGCAGAATCGAGGCCCACACCACGGTCGAGACCTCGACCGCGAAATGGGTCTTGAGCCCGAACCCGCCGCCGACATCGGGCGAGATGACGCGGAGCTTGTGCTCGGGAACGCCGAGCGCGTATTTGGCGAGCCAGCGGCGCAGATAGTGCGGCGTCTGGCTGGTCGCCCACAGGGTGATGTCCTCGGTCGCCTCGTCGAACCGGGACAGATAGGCGCGCGGCTCGAGCGGACAGCCGGCGACGCGGTGGGTATCGAGCGTCAGCGCGACCACGTGATGCGCCGCATCGAAGACCGCCGCCGTCGCCGCCCGGTCGCCGCGCTCGATCTCGAAGACCAGATTGGAGCCGAAGCGCTGGTGGAGCACCGGCGCGTCCTCGTCCAGGCTGCGCGCGATGTCGGTGACCGCGGGCAAGGCCTCGTAGTCGACCGCCACCGCATCGGCGCCGTCGAGCGCGGCGTAGCGGTCCTCGGCGACCACCGCGGCGACCACGTCGCCGACATGGTGGACCTTGCCGGAGGCGAGCGCCGGGCGCAGTTCCTCGTTCATCGGCCTCCCGTCGGAGAACGGCATCGGATGGACGCAGGTGAGCGCGCCGAGCCCGGCCGCCTGCCAGTCGGCGGCGGTCAGCACCCGGAGCACCCCCGGCAGCGCCCGGGCCGGCGCGGCGTCGATGCCGCGGATGCGGGCGTGGGCGTGCGGCGAGCGGACGAAGGCGATATGCGCCGTGCCGGCCGGCTCGATGTCGTCGACGAAGCGCCCGCGGCCCTTGAGGAACTTGTCGTCCTCGCGGCGCGTCAGTCTCTGGCCGAAATACACCCCGCCTCCCGCGTTCTCCCGGACCAATAACGGGCCGGGGCCTGCCGGGTGTCAAGCCGGCCTTGGCCGCAATGCCGGCGATGCGCTATCGTGGGCGCGAGCGGGAAAGGACGCACAATGGACGGATTGTTGTTGATCCTCGGCTTCATGGTGGCCGGCGCCCTCGGCGCCTTCATCTGCGCCGAGATCGAGTGGCGTCTCGCGGGCAAGCCGCGGATCTCGAACCAGTAGGGGCCGGCCCCCGAGGTCACCCCAGGCGGGTCGACCGGTTCTCGTGCCCCGCCCATTTGGGCAGGGCGTCGTCGATGTCGAGCACCCTCGCGCCGTAGAAGATGTGGCAGCGCGGCCTGAACGCCTCGGGAACGGAGGGCGGGTCGCCGAAATCGAACAGCGACGGGAAGGCGAGCCACATGCGCCGTCCCTCGTCGGCGATCGGGGTGCCGCAGCGCCCGCAATCGACCCGGCAGGGGAGCACCCGCTCGGGCGCATCCGTCTCGCTGCTGTAGAAGCGCAGCCGGTCGGCGCCCGCGCTCACGCGCACGTCCTGCTTGCGGAAGATCGCCGCCCACTGCATCGGCGCGCCGTGCCGCCGCTGGCAGTGGGTGCAGTGGCAGATCTTGGCGCCGAGCGGATCGGCGCCGACCTCGTAGCGGACGATGCCGCATTTGCAGCGCGCCCGGTGTTTCGCCGCGAACCGCGTGTCGTCCGGGCGCGCATAGAGCCGCGCGAAATCGTCCATGGCGCGCCCAGCCTATCCCGCGCGCCGGAGCGCGCAAAGCGCGGGATTTCTGGACTTCCCCGCCAGCGGCACGATATTACGCCCGCCATGGATGGACGCGAATTCATCAAGATGCACGGGCTCGGCAACGATTTCGTGATCGTCGACGCCAGGCGGCGCGGCTTCGCGCCGGATGCCGGGCAGGTGCGCGCGATCGCGGACCGGCGCACGGGCATCGGCTGCGACCAGCTGATCGTGCTGCGGCTGCCGGCCGATGCCGGCGCCGATGCCGCCTTCACCATCCACAACGCCGACGGCGGCGAGGCGGAGGCCTGCGGCAACGCGGCGCGCTGCGTCGCCTGGATGGCGATGGCGGAAACCGGGCGCGACAGCGCGCGGCTGGAGACCGCGGCGGGGCCGCTGGATGCGCGCCGCGCGGGTCCGCGCGCGGTCACGGTGGACATGGGCGAGCCGCGCTTCGGCTGGCGCGACATCCCGCTGGCCGCCGACCGCGACACGCTGCATCTGCCGCTCGCGCGCGGCCCGCTCGCCGACCCGGTCGCGGTCAGCATGGGCAACCCGCATGCGGTGTTCTTCGTCGACGACGCGGAGGCCGTGGACCTCGCGGCGCTGGGCCTGGCGCTGGAGCACGACGCGCTGTTTCCCGAACGCGCCAATATCGGCGTCGCCGAGATGCAGGGCGCGGACCGGATGCGCCTCCGGGTGTGGGAGCGCGGCGCGGGGCTCACCATGGCCTGCGGCACCGGCGCCTGCGCGGCGCTGGTCGCGGCCCACCGGCGCGGCCAGGCGGGCCGCCGCGCGACGGTCGAGCTCGACGGCGGGACGCTCGAGATCGCCTGGGGCGCGGACAACCGGGTGAGCATGACGGGGCCGGTGGCGGTGAGCTTCCGCGGCGCGATCGACGGGGCGCTGGCCGGATGAGCGCGCCCGAGATCGTCACCTTCGGCTGCCGCCTCAACGCGCTGGAATCGGAGATCATCCGCCGCCGCGCCGCCGAGGCCGGGCTCGCCGACGCGGTGATCGTCAACACCTGCGCGGTGACCGCGGAAGCCGAACGCCAGGCGCGCCAGGCGATCCGCCGCGCCCGGCGGGACGCGCCGCACAAGCGCATCGTGGTCGCCGGCTGCGCGGCCCAGCTCGACCCCGCGCGCTACGCCGCCATGCCCGGGGTCGACCGGGTGCTCGGCAACCGCGAGAAGCTGTCGGCGTCGAGCTACGCGGCGCAGGCGCCTGAGGTCGGGGTGGGCGACATCATGGCGGCGCGCGAGGGCGCGTCCCACCTGATCGACGGCATCGCGGGCCGCGCCCGGGCCTTCGTCCAGATCCAGCAGGGCTGCGACCACCGCTGCACGTTCTGCATCATCCCCTTCGCGCGCGGGCCCAACCGGTCGCTGGCGCCCGACGCGGTGATCGCCCAGATCCGCCTTCTCGCCGACAACGGCTACCGCGAGGCGGTGCTGACCGGGGTCGACATCACCGATTACGGCAGCGACCTGGCGGGCGGGGCGGGGCTCGGGGCGCTGGTCGGGCGCATCCTCGCCGAGGTGCCGCAGCTGCCCCGGCTGCGGCTCTCCTCGCTCGATCCGTCGGAGATCGATGCCGAACTGCTGCGCGCCATCGCCGCGGAGGAGCGGCTGATGCCGCATTTCCATTTGAGCGTCCAGGCGGGATCGGATCTGATCCTGAAGCGCATGCGCCGGCGCCACAGCCGCGCCGACGTGGTCCGGTTCTGCGGCGAGGCGCGGCGGTTGCGGCCCGACGCGGTGTTCGGCGCCGACCTGATCGCCGGCTTCCCGACCGAAACCGACGCCATGTTCGGCGAGACCGAATCCCTGGTCGCCGAGGCCGGGCTCACCTGGCTCCACGTCTTCCCCTATTCCGAGCGCCCCGGCACCCCGGCGGCCCGCATGCCGCAAGTCCCGCGCCCGCTGCGCAAGACCCGCGCGGCGGCGCTCAGGCGGCTCGCCCGGGACCGCCTCGCCCGCCACCTGGAGACCCGGCGCGGCCGGCGCGAGCGGGTCCTGGTCGAGACCCCTCATGGCGGCCGCACCGAGCAATACGCCCGGATCGCGCTCGACCGGCCGGCGGCGCCCGGCAGCATCGTCGCCGCGCTGGTGACCGGACAGGCCGACGGGGAGCTGCGGGGCGTGGTGGACGGATGAGCGGGCGGGGCTGGCTCGGCCGGCTCAGCGCCGGTCTGGCGCGCAGCTCGGCGCGGCTCACCGGGGGGATTTCCGGGATCTTCGCCGGGCGGCGGCTCGACGATGCTGCGCTCGGCGAGCTCGAGGATTTGCTGATCGGCGCCGATCTCGGGGTGGAAGCGGCGTCGCGATTGACCGAGGCGCTCGCGCGGCGGCGCATCGAGAGGGATCTGGGCGCCGACGAGGTTCGCGCCCTGCTCGCCGCCGACATCGCGCGCATCCTCGAACCGGTGGCGCTGCCGCTGACCGTGGACCCGGGCAACCGCCCGCACGTGGTGCTGGTCGTCGGCGTCAACGGCACCGGCAAGACGACCACCGTCGGCAAGCTCGCCAAACGCCTCCAGGGCGAGGGGCGCCGGGTGATGATGGCGGCGGGCGACACCTTCCGGGCCGCCGCCGTCAGCCAGCTCGAGCTGTGGGGCGAACGGGTCGGCTGCCCGGTGGTCTCGCGCGCCGCCGGCTCGGACGCGGCGGGGCTGGTGTTCGACGCGCTGGAACGCGCGCGGCGCGACGGCGCCGACGTGCTGCTGGTCGACACCGCGGGCCGGCTGCAGAACCGCGCCGACCTGATGGCCGAGCTGCAGAAGATCGTCCGGGTGATGAAGAAGCTCGACCCGGAAGCGCCGCATGACTGCCTCCTGGTGCTCGACGCCACGACCGGCCAGAACACCCACGCCCAGGTGGGCACCTTCCGGGAGATGACCGACGTGACCGGGCTGATCGTCACCAAGCTCGACGGCACCGCCAAGGGCGGGGTGCTGGTGGCGCTCGCCGGGCGTTTCGGCCTGCCGGTGCACGCCATCGGCGTCGGCGAGTCGGAAGACGATCTGCAACCCTTCGACCCGGCCGCCTTCGCCGACCGGCTGATGGGGCTGGTCGAGTAGGGCTGGCTATTCGAGGTCGCCGATTTCGCCCGGCGGGTTGCCGCGCGGCGCGGCCAGCGGCCTCCCGGCGCTGTCGCGGTAGTGTCCGAGGGCCCACTCCACCGAGGGGAAGGCGATCTCCCGCCACGGTATGTCGGCCCAGTCGAACAGCCCGACCTCCTCGCTCTCCTCGCCGGCGTCGATATCGGGCGAGACCAGCCGGGCGCGGTAGATCAGCTGCACCTGGCTGATGCGCGGGATGTTGTAGACCGCGAGCAGCCCGTCGATCGAGAGCCGCGCCCGGGCTTCCTCCCACGCCTCGCGCAGCGCCCCGGCCTCGCTGGTCTCGTTGAGCTCGAGATAGCCCGCCGGGAGCGTCCACAGCCCGGTCCGCGGCGGGATCGCGCGCCGGCAGAGCAGGATCTTCCCGTCCCACACCGCCACCGAGCCGACCACGACCTTGGGATTGTCGTAGGAGACGAACCCGCAATCGGGGCAGATCAGCCGCTCCCGGTTGTCGCCTTCGGGGATGGAGCGGAGCGAAGGGCCGGCGGGCTTGCTTGCCATCGCCCGACTGTGCCGGGCGGCGGCGCGCGGCGCAAGAAGCGCCCCCGCCGCCTCAGGACTCGAGCAGGGCCCGGAGCCGCGCGGGCGCGATGCCGCCGGCCCAGACCGACCGGGCCCGGCGCTCGATCTGCTTGGCGACCCAGGCGCGCCGCCACGCCCCGGCGGGGGCGATCGCGTCGATGCTGACCAGGTGGTCGAGGCGGGCCTCCGCTGCCTCCGTCATCGGCAGGGGGATCGCGCCGTCGAGCGCCTCGGTCAGCATTTTCCGCGCGGCGATGATCGCCATGTCGGTATAGGCGAGGTTCTCGCGGCTGCGGTCCTGGATCGCGCCCTGGCCTTCCAGGATCATCGTGTCGTGGATGTTGAAGTCGTAGCCCACCCCGGCATAGGTGCCGGCGCTCTGCTCGGCGGCGGAGAAGCCGTAGCGGTTCTCCATGTTGCGCTTCGGCGCGTAGCCCGGCACCTCGTAGGTCTTGAGCTTCTCCGCCCTGAGCGCCGCGGCGTCGATGGGTGCGCGGAAGTCGTAGAACACGTCGTAGCGCCAGTTGCTCGCATCGTCGATCGGCACATGGACCTGCACCAGCGTCCAGTCGCCGATCGCCACCACGGCGGTGTGCGGGAAGAGATAGTTGGTCACCCGCACATAGGTGACGTCGCCCCGGTCGCGCAGCGCGAAGATCCTGACGCCGAAATCGGTGCGCTCGATCTCCAGCCTGGGGTTGGTCACCTCGCGCAGGATGGCGGTGACCGAGACGTCGGACTCGTCCGCCGCGGCGAGGAACTGCCTGAAGCCGTAGGAGCCGTCGCCCTCCGCGTCGTCGTCGAGATAGCGGTGCAGATAGGAGAGATGCGCCGGGTCGATCTCGCCCTCGACCGCCTGCAGCCAGTTCGCCCGCTGCAGCGCCTTGAAGGCGAAGCTGTGGCTCGCCGGGGCGTCGAACCAGTCGAAGCCCGGCAGCGCCGGCGCCTCGCCGCCGCCCATATAGCCGTAGACGATGCCGTTGCGCGCGACGCAGGGATAGGCGGGCTGGCGGATTCGCTGATGATAGGTCGAGCCGGCCGGCTCGGCGGGCTGTTCCAGGCAGCGCCCGTCGACGGCGTAGAGCCAGCCGTGATAGGGGCAGCGCAGCCCGCCGTCCTCGCAACGCCCATAGGCGAGGTCGCCGGCGCGGTGGGCGCAGTGCCGGGCGAGCGCGCCGTAGCGGCCGCGGTCGTCGCGGAACACCACCAGGTCCTCGCCGAGAACCCGGATGTCCCTGACCGGGCGTTCGTCGGGCAGCTCCTCGACCAGGGCGAAGGGCTGCCAGTAGCGCCGCATCACCGCCCCCATCGGCGTGCCCGGGCCGGTATGCGTCAGGCGGTCGTTCTGCTCCGCGCTCAGCATCGGGTCAGTCGCCGGCCAGCCGGGCCAGCACCTTCTCGCGCTCGCGCTCGTCGATGATGCCGAGCAGCACCTTGCGGTAGCCGTCGACCGCCTCGGCGCCGGCTTCCCGGTAGGCGCGGGCGATCCGGCTGCGCTGGTTCTCGGTCAAGCGGCGTTCCAGCGCGATTCCCTTCTCGGTGAGGTTCAGCATGCGCTGGCGCCGGTCGCGGGTCCCGGCGCCGGAATCCACGAAGCCCTCGCGCACCAGCTGGCCGAGCACCCGCGACAGGCTCTGCTTGGACACCTTCAGGATGTCGAGCAGCTGCGAGACGGTGATGCCGGGGTTGCGGCCGATGAAATAGATCGTCCGGTGGTGGGCGCGGCCGAAGCCGAGCTCGGTCAGGATCGCGTCCGGCTGGCCGGTGAAATCGCGATAGGCGTAGAACAGCAGCTCGATCCCCTGGCGCAAATCCTCCTCGCGCAGGAACAGCGGATTGAAGCCTGATTTTAAGTCAACCATGTTGACATAATTGCCCGCGGCTGTTACCCGGGCAAGCGAATCGCGCAGCAAAATCGTCACGAATGCGGCGCGGATCCGTGTCGGGGCGGCGGTGGGGAAATGATCAATTTCGACGATCAGGACGGCCGGATCTGGTTCAACGGCACGCTCCGGGAATGGCGCGACTGCAAGCTCCACGTCCTCAGCCACGGGTTGCACTATGCGAGCTGCGTGTTCGAGGGCGAGCGCGTCTATTCCGGCGCGGTGTTCAGGCTGCGCGAGCATACCCGGCGCCTGATCGATTCCGCCGCGGCCCTTGGTTTCGAGCTTCCCTACACGCTGGACGAGCTGGAACGGGCGACCAACGAGACCGTCGCCGCCCAGGGCTATGCCGACGCCTATGTCCGCCCGGTCGCCTGGCGCGGCAGCGAGATGATGGGGGTCTCGGCGCAGGAGACCAGGATCAACGTCGCCATCGCGGTGTGGGAATGGCCGTCCTATTTCTCGCCCGAGGCGCGGCTCAAGGGGATCCGCCTCAAGCGGGCGCCGTGGCGGCGGCCGTCGCCGGACACCGCCCCGGTGCATTCCAAGGCGGCCGGGCTCTACATGATCTGCACGCTGTCCAAGCACGAGGCCGAGGCGGACGGTTTCGACGATGCGCTGATGCTCGACTGGCGCGGCCAGGTGGCCGAGACCACCGGCGCCAACGTCTTCCTGGTCCAGAACGGGACGCTGCACACGCCGACGCCGGACTGCTTCCTCGACGGGATCACCCGGCGCACGGTGATGGGTCTGGCCAGGGACCGCGGCATCGAGACGGTCGAGCGCGTGATCATGCCGGACGAGCTGGAAAAGGCCGACGAGATCTTCGTCACCGGCACCGCCGCCGAGGTCACCCCGGTCGGCCAGATCGACGACCTCCACCTCCAGGTCGGCCCGGTCACCCGCACCCTGATGGACGCCTACGACGCCGAGGTGGGCAAGACGTAGACCCGTGCCCGTCCCACCCTGGACCGCGGCGGCGGTGAGCGGCAGGGACCGCTCGCGCTTCGTTGTCCACCGCGCGGCGACGGCCGAACTCGTTGAAGCCGCGGAAGCTCCGCCCCCCGCGGTCGACGGGGGGCGGTTCTCACGGAGAGCCGGTCGCGACCGCCCTATTTGATCTTGAGGGCCGTGTTGAGCAATTTGGCGCAGGCCCCGGCCACGTCGTTGTCGGGCTTCGCTCCCCCGGGGAAAGTCGCCCAGCCGGCCTTTATCAGATGGCTGTCGCGTTTCCACGAGTCGACCGCCGCGAACTTGTCGACCAGGCCAGTGTCGGCACCGGCCGCCGCCTCGAATTTGGCGGCGCAAATCGGGGCCAGAGCCTGGACCGTTGCCGTTTGGGCCGCCATTGCGGCGGTTTCGGCGGCAGTGCTGCCGGAAACCCATCCGCCCCAGGAAAAACCGACGATCAAGGTGCCGGCCACACCCACGACCAACCCTTGCAAGAGACGTGTCGGAGAACTTCCCTCGACATACGGAGACAGGAATGCAGGCGCTTTCATGGGATTTCCCCTCCCATAACGAGAGCGGAATGTTCCACCCTACCGCGGCCACGGTAGCATGCCTGCGCCATTCCCGACAGGTGGCGTCCCCGTTCTGCACGTCAGGGACGAATGCACCTCGGCGGTTCCAGTCGAGACCGGTGCGCCCTCACCCCCGCTCGGCGACCACCAGCATGCCCACCAGCCTGCCCTCCTCGCCGGAACGGATGCTGTTGAGCAGGCGTTCGCGCAGGTCTTCCCCGAGCGCGATTCCGGCGCCGAGACCGGGGCGCGGGCGCTGGCCGCGCTGGCCGCCGACGGCGCCCTCGCCCTTGTTCTCGACGACGCGGAACCCGGCCGCCGCCAGCCCGTCGAGGAGCTCCTCCGGGGTGCCGGGAAAGCTGTAGGACGCGTCATGCGCCCAGGGCAGCGGGTAGTGCGGCTCGCCCGCCGGGCCGTGCGCCGCGTGGCTCAGCGCGTAGCGCCCGCCGGGGACAAGCACGCGATGGGCCTCGGCGAACATGCGGGGCTTGTCGGCGACGTTCATCGACACGTTCTGGCACCAGACGAGATCGAAGCTGCCGTCCGGGTAGGGCAGGTCGGTGACGCCGCCCTCTCGCGTCGCGATCCGCCCGTCGAGCCCGCAGAGCGCGTTCAGGCGCTCCGCCGCGTCGACATATTCGCGGGTGACGTCGATCGCCGCGACCGTGCAGCCATGGACATGGGCGAGATAGCGCGACGAGCCGCCGATGCCGCAGCCGGCGTCGAGCACCCGCATGCCCTCCGCCACGCCGGCGAGTTGGCACAGCGTCTCGGTCTGGGCGAGCCCGCCGCCGTGCAGCTGGTCGACATGCTGGAACATCTCGACCGTCGGGTTGTCGATGTCCTGGCCGTCGGCGGCGAGCGCGGCGAGGATGCGCTCGACCAGACCGCGCGAACCGTAAAGCGCCCGGATCGACGCCGTCGGCTCAGCCATCGCCGGGCCCGGCCCCGGGCGCGGCCCAGCGCTCCCCGGCCAGCGCGTCGTCGGGGTCGGCGTCGACCCAGCGCTCGCCCCCGGGAGTTTCCTCCAGCTTCCAGAACGGCGCCCTGGTCTTGAGCCAGTCGATCAGGAAGCTGCACGCATCGATCGCCGCCCGGCGATGCGCCGAGGCGGTGGCGCAGAGCACGATGCGCTCGCCCGGCTCCAGCCGGCCGTAGCGGTGGACGATGAGCACCGCCTCCAGCGGCCAGCGCGACCGCGCCTCGGCCTCGATGTCCGCGAGCTGGCGTTCGGTCATGCCGGGATAGTGTTCGAGCGTCATCGCGCTCACCGCGCCGCCGCCGGAGAAGTCGCGCACCAGGCCGACGAAGCAGCTCACCGCGCCGGCGCCCGTGGCCTCGGCGGAGAGCCGGTCGAGCTCCGCGCCGACGTCGAAATCCTCCTGCTGGACCCGGATCACGATCAGCCCCCGGTCATCGGCGGGAACAGCGCCACCTCGTCGCCCGCGCCCACCGGGCTGTCGAACTCGCAGAGCTCCTGGTTGACCGCGACGCGCAGCGCCTCGCGGTTGCCGAGCGCCTCGGCATAGGCGTCGCTGCGGCCGCTCAGCCAGTCGATCAGGGTCTCGACATCGATGACCCCGGCGGGCGGCGCGACGGTCTCGGCCGGCACCCCGATGCGCTGGCGCACCCATCCGAAATAGAGCATTTGCATCAGCTCACCTCGCTGAACGGCAGGAAATCGACCATCGCCCCCTCTTCCACCCGGGCGAGCTCCTCGGGCAGCTCGAGCAGCCCGTCGGCGCCGACCATCGAGGACAGGATGCCCGCGCCGTCGCGCGGGAACTTGGTGACATAGGGCATCCCGTCCTCTCCGGTATGCAGGATCACCCGCAGCCATTCGCGGCGCGAGACCTTCTTGCGGTAGGCGAACCCGGCGCGCACCGGGAAGGTCTTCGGCGCCCCCCCGACCGCCCCGGAGAGCCTGAGGATCGCCGGCCGGGCGAAGCGCATGAAGGTCACCATCACCGCGACCGGGTTGCCGGGAAGCCCGATGAACGGCACCCGGCCGACCTGGCCCAGCGCCAGCGGCCGGCCCGGGCGGATCGCGAGGCGCCAGAAATGGATCCCGCCGAGCGCCTCGACCGCGGACCGCACATGGTCCTCCTCGCCGGTCGAGACCCCGCCCGAGGTCATGATCAGATCGTGCCCGCCGGCCGCCCCGTCGAGAGCCTCGCGCACCGCCGCCTCGCTGTCCTCCAGGATGCCGAGGTCGTCGACCTCGCAGCCGAGCCCGTCGAGCAGCCCGGCCAGGGCATAACGGTTGGCGTCGTAGACGCAGCCCGGGGGCAGCGGGTCGGTGACCTCGCGGATCTCGTCGCCGGTCGAGAACAGGGCGACGCGCAGCTTCGCGTTGACTTCCAGCATCGCGCAGCCGATCGAGGCGGCGAGCCCGACATCCTGCGCGCGCAGCCGCCGCCCCCTGGTCAGCACCACGGCGCCCGCCTCGATGTCCTCGCCGGCATGGCGCCGGTTGGCGCCGCGCCTGATGCCGGGCGGGACGACCACGCTATCGCCGTCCCGGGCGCAGTCCTCCTGCATCAGCACGGTGTCGGGGCCGGGCGGCATCGGCGCGCCGGTAAAGATGCGCACCGCCTCGCCGCGCGGCACCGGGCGGTCGACGCTCTGCCCGGCGGCGATCCGCGCGCCCACCGGGAGGCGGGTCTCGCGCCCGCCGTCGAGATCGTCGAAATGGACCGCGTAGCCGTCGACGGCGGCGTTGTCGTGCGGCGGCACCGGGAAGGGCGCGGTCAAATCGGCGGCGAGGATGCGCCCGCGCGCCTCCCTGAGCGCCACGGTCTCGCTGCCGACCACGACGTCGAGCCGTTCGCCGAGCAGCGCCAGCGCCTCGCCGGCGGTCATCAGCGCGCCGCCGAAGGCGAAGCAGTCGTCGGAGAGCTGGGCCATGATCAGGCCGCCCCCCTGGCGGCGGGGCGGAGCCCGCAATGGGCGACGATGAAATCGGCGATCGCCGCGGTGTCGTTGAGGTCGAGCACCGGGATCGCGGCATCGCCCGCCCCGGCATCGGTGGCGAGCGCGACCACGTCGGGGTCGCCGGGGTGGAGCGCCGGCTTGCCGACCGCCGGGCGGTGGACTTCGAGCTTGTCGTGCGGCTCGCTCTTGAAACCCTCGATCAGCACCAGGTCGACCGGCGCCATGCGGGCCAGCAACCCGTCGATCCGGGGCTCGGGCTCGTCGCGGTTCTCGTGGATCAGGGCGAAGCGGTTGACCGAGGACACCACCACCTCGCGGGCGCCGGCCTCGCGGTGGACATGCGAGTCCTTGCCGGGGGTGTCGATGTCGAACCCGGCATGGGCGTGCTTGATGGTCGAGACCGAGATGCCCCGCTCGACGAGCTCGTGCAGCAGGCGCCGGACCAGCGACGTCTTGCCGCTGCCGCTCCAGCCGACGATCCCGAGCACCGCTCCGTGCGTCATCTCAGCCCTGTTCTCCCGCCCCGCTCCCGGGCGCCCGCGTTCCTTCGCTACCGCCCTTGCCGGACTCCGCGCCGGCGATGTGGCGCAGCCCGGAGCGAAGATAGTCGTATCCGGTGACCAGTGTCAGCACCGCCGCGGCCCACAGCCCGACTTCGCCGACGGTCGCCCACGGGACGCCCCACGGCCCCGCCCCGCCGAGCAGCAGGATGGCTATGGCGGTCATCTGGATCGCGGTCTTCCATTTGGCAAGCCGGCTGACCGGCATCGAGACGTCGATCCCGGCGAGATACTCGCGCAGCCCCGAGACCAGGATCTCGCGGCACAGGATGACCAGCGCCGGCAGCAACGCAAGCCCGCCGATCTGACCGAACCCGACCATCATCAGGAGCGCCGCGGCGACCACCAGCTTGTCGGCCACGGGATCGAGGAAACGGCCGAGCGCGGAGCGCTGATCGAGCCGCCGCGCGAAATAGCCGTCGAAGAAATCGGTGATGCCGGCGACGACGAAGACGGCGAAGGCGACCCAGCTCCCGGCGGCTCCGCCGACATAGAACGACGCCACCAGCACCGGGATCAGGGCGATGCGGAACAGCGTCAGCAGGTTGGGGATGGTGATCATCGGCCGGTCAGGGCTCGCCGTGGAAGTGATCGTAGACCCGCCTCGCCACAGTCTTGCTGATCCCGTCCACGGTCTCAAGGTCGGCGAGCCCGGCCCGCGCGACGGCGGCGGCCGAGCCGAAATGGTTGAGCAGCGCGCGCTTGCGCCTGGCGCCGATGCCGTCGATGTCGTCGAGCGGCGAGCGCCGGATCGCCCGCGACCGGCGCGCCCGGTGCGAGCCGATCGCGAAGCGGTGCGCCTCGTCGCGCAGGCGCTGCATGAAATAGAGCACCGGGTCGTCGGGCGGCAGGGTGAAGGGCTGGCGCCCGGCCATGTAGAAGCGCTCCCTCCCGGCACGGCGGTCCGGACCCTTGGCGATGCACACCAGCGGCAGGTCCTCGATGCCGAGATCGGCCAGCACCTCGCTTGCCGCCGATAGCTGGCCCGGCCCGCCGTCGACGATCGCGAGATCGGGCCAGGCGCCGCCCTCGCGGCCCGGATCCTCGCGCAGCGCGCGGGCGTAGCGGCGTTGCAGCACCTCGCGCATCATCGCGTAGTCGTCGCCCGGCGCGATGTCGGTCGAGCGGATGTTGAACTTGCGATAGGCCGCCTTGTGCAAGCCTTCCGGCCCGGCGACGATCATCGCGCCGAGCGCGTCGCTGCCGGAGATGTGGCTGTTGTCGAACACCTCGATCCGGCGCGGCGGCCCGTCGAGCGCGAACTGCTCGGCCACGCGGTCGAGCAGGCGGCGCTGGGCGGCGCTCCCGGCCAGCCGCCGGCCGAGCGAGTCGCGGGCGTTCTCCACCGCCTGGTCGATCAGCTTGCGGCGCCCGCCGCGCTCGGGCGTCGCGATGCGCACGCGGCGCCTCGCGCTGATCGACAGCGCCTCGGCCAGCAGGTCGACCCCCTGCGGGCGGTGGCTGGCGAGGACCAGCGGGGGCGGCGCCTTGTCGGTGTAGAACTGGCCGAGAAAGGCGCCGAGCACGCGGTCGGGCAGCTCGTCCCTGGCCTGGGCGGGGAAATAGGTCCGGCTGCCGAAATTCTGTCCGGCGCGGTAGAAGAAGACCTGGATGCAGCTCTGCCCGGCGGTCTGGGCGAGGGCGAAGATGTCCGCCGTGCCGAGCGAGCGCACGTTGATGTCCTGGCGCGCCTGGACCTCCGACAGCGCCCGGATCCGGTCGCGATAGACCGCCGCGGTCTCGTATTCGAGCGCCTGGCTCGCCGCCTCCATCCGGCGCGACAGACGCCGCTGCAGCCCTTGGCTCCGCCCGCTCAGGAATTCGCGCGCCTGGCCGACGATCTCGTCATAGGCCTCCGCCCCGATGCGGCCGACGCAGGGGCCGGAGCAGCGCTTGATCTGGTATTGCAGGCAGGGCCGCGTGCGCGCGGCGAACACGGCGTCCGAACAGGAGCGCAGCGGAAACACCTTCTGCAGGGTGAGCAGCGTGCGGTTGACCGCGCCGGCCGAGGCGAAGGGTCCGAAATACTCCCCCTTGCGGCTCCGCGCGCCGCGGTGCTTGAGCAGCTGCGGCCAGTCGTGGTCGGCGGTCAGCAGGATATAGGGGAACGACTTGTCGTCCCGCATCAGGATGTTGTAGCGCGGCTTGTGCTCCTTGATCAGGTTGGCCTCGAGCAGCAGCGCCTCGGCCTCGGTATGGGTGGTGATCGCTTCGAGGGACTGGGTCTCGGCGATCATCCGGTGCAGCCTGGGCGGCAGGCGGCCCGGCCTTGTATAGGCGCTCACCCGCTTGCGCAGATTCTTCGCCTTGCCGACATAGAGCGCCGCGCCCCCCGCGTCGACCATCCGGTAGATGCCCGGGCGGGCGGGCAGAACCCGGACCTCGGCGGCAATCGCCTCGACCCCCCGGGCGAGCGTCTCGGCCCAGCGGATTTCGAGCGGACCGTCGCCCGCCGCGCGCCGCCGCGCATCCGGCCCGCCCGCGGATTCCGCCATCGTCCGCCTAGCCCCGGCCCCGGGGCGCGGTTCCCCGGGACCGCACGGGTGCGACGAAAGGCCGCACGAATGTCCACGGAACCTGTGGAAAACTTTGTTGACAAAACGCCGTGCGGGGGGAGTCAGTCAACAAAATCAAGGCGCTTCCCCACTTTGCCTAAAAAATAGGCAGATTTGACAAGCTATTGATTTATAAAAGGAAATCAAAAGTCAAGAGTTAAAAAAATATGACAGGCCACAAAAGTCGCTGGAATTGTAACCGGTCGCGGTCCGCACGCCGGGGCTGTGAAAAAACAGTTGGTCTGGCTTCCCCGCGATCACGGAACGCTATAAGCGGCATCACAGAGCCCTGTTTTCCCTTTCGATTTCGACGCCGACGCTCTCGGCGTCGTCGAAGACGTCGAGCTTCTCGACCCTGACGGTCGCGCGCCGGACGCGGCGGTCGTCGAGGCAGATCGCGGCGATCCGTTCGGCGAAAGTCTCGACGAGATTGACGTGCCCCGCCTTGGCCAGCGCGCGGATCCGCCCGGCCAGCGCGTCGTAGTTGACGACGTCCGCCAGCCGGTCGCGCTCGGCGGGGCCGGTCTCCAGCACGTCGAGCGCGAGGTTGATGCGCACCCGCTGGCGGCCGTCGCGCTCGTAGCGGTGGACGCCGATCAGGCAGTCGAGCACCAGGTCGCGGACGAACATGCGGTGGGTCCGGACCGGCGTCCCGGCGGCGTCCGAAGCGGCCGCTTCGCGGCGCGGCGTTTGCAGGGTCTTCATTCGGACACCGGCTCCGCCCCCCTCGGCGGCTGGGCCCATCCGAGATGCTGCCCGCCGTCGAGCGCGATCATCTGGCCGGTCATCGCCGGCGCGCGGAGGATGAATTCGACCGCCTCGGCCACCTCCGCCGGCGCGGTTCCGCGGCCGAGCGGCATCATCCCCGCCTGGCGGTCGAACTGCTCCCGGCTCTGCCGCGGGCTGGGCAGGGTCGGTCCGGGGCCGACCCCGTTGACCCGGATGCGCGGCGCCAGCGCCAGCGCCATGGTCCGGGTCAGCGTCCACAGCCCGGCCTTGGCCAGGGTGTAGGAGACGAAATGCGGGGTCAGGTTCCACACCCTCTCGTCGAGGATGTTGACGATATTGCCGGCGCGGTCCGCCGGCAGCGCCGCCGCCATCGACTGCATCAGAACGAAGGGGGCGCGCAGATTGGTCTCCATATGCCGGTCCCAGCTCTCCCGGCTCGCGGTGGCGACGCTGTCGTGCTCGAACACCGAGGCGTTGTTGACCAGCACCGTCACCGGGCCGAGCGCCGCCTCGACCCGGGCGATCAGCGTCCCGGCCTCCGGCTCGTCCGCGAGATCGGCGGCGAGCGCGACCGCCCGGCCGCCGGCGCTCTCGATCGCGGCCGCCGCGCGGGCCGCATCCTCGGCCGAGGCGCGGTAGTGGATGGCGACCGCGTGGCCGCGTCGCGCCAGGGTCTCGGCGATCGCCCGGCCGATCCGCCGTGCCGCGCCGGTGACCAGCGCGGCGCCCGGTTCCGTCTCCGACATGGCTGCAAGATCGCGCCTCCGCCTCGCCGGATCAAGCGCCCATGCCGGGATAGGTTCCGCTCATCCCCCAGAACTGGCAGGTGACATAGGCGCCGTAGAGCGCGAGCAGCAGGGCCGCCTCGACCCTCGCCAGCCGCCACCCGGTGAACAGCAGCGGCAGCAGCAGAAGCGTCACCCCGGCGAGCACCCAGAGATCGAAATCGACGATCTTGTCGGCGAACGGCACCGGCACGGCCAGCGCGGTCACGCCGAGGATTCCGAACAGGTTGAAGATGTTGCTGCCGATCACGTTGCCGATGCAGACATCGGAGTGGCCGCGATAGGCGGCGACGATCGCGGTGGCGAGCTCCGGCAGCGAGGTGCCGACCGCGACCAGGGTCAAGCCGATCACCTCGTCCGGCACGCCTGCGGCGCGGGCCAGCGCGGTCGCCCCCTCGACCAGCAGGTCCGCGCCGTATCCGACGGCCGCGAAGCCGCCGATGACGCAGAGGGCCATCAGCCAGAGCTGGCTGGGCAGCCCGGTCAGCGATTCCGCTTCTTCGCGGTGGAGCTGCGCCGAGCCGCCGTTGAGCCGGGCGTCGTGCCACAGCGACAGCCCGATATAGACGGCGAGCGCCGCCAGCATCAGCGCGCCCTCGTAGCGCTCCGCCGAGCCGCCGAGCGCGACGACGATGAAGATCGCGGTGACCGCCGCCATGACCAGGCCGTCGCGGCGCACCGCGTTGGGATTGACCGCGATGGGGCTGAGCAGCGCGGCGACCCCGAGGATCAGCATCATGTTGGCGAGGTTGCTGCCGATCACGTTGCCGACCGCGATGCCGGGCGCGCCGGTCAGCGCGGCGTTGAGGCTGACCAGCAGCTCGGGCAGCGAGGTGCCGAAGCCGACGATGGTCAGCCCGATCACCAAGGGCGAGACCTCGAAACGCCGGGCCAGCGCGACCGCCCCGCGAACCACCAGCTCGCCCCCGAAGAAGAGCAGGACGAAACCCACGGCAAGGGACAGGAAGGTCATCGAACGGGCATCGCGCGGTTGCGTCGGGGAGGGCGTCGGGCGCGAGCGGGAGGCGGCGACCCCGCCGGCCCGGGCGACGCCCGGTAGCAATCGATATGGGGGCCGGCGGCTCCGGGTTCCAGAGCGCCGATCATCGCCTCGCGCGCTTGCCGCGCCCGTGCTTGCGCCCTTTCGACGCCTTCGCCGCCCGCACCCGCGCGGCGAGCCGGTCTTCGCCGGACGGGATGCCGAGCTCGGTCGCCTCGAGGCGCCGCATCTCGTCGCGCAGCCGCGCCGCCTCCTCGAATTCGAGATCGGCGGCGGCTTCCTTCATGCGCTTCTCGAGATCCGCGAGGTAGCTCTTGAGGTTGTGCCCGATCATGTCGGGCATGTCCTCGTCCAGCGTGCCCACGGTGACGCGGTCCTGCTCGTAGACGCTGTGGAGGATGTCGGCGATGTCCTTGCGGACGCTTTCGGGGGTGATGCCGTTGGCCTGGTTGAAGGCGGTCTGCTTGGCGCGGCGGCGGTCGGTCTCGCCGATCGCGTAGTCGAGCGACGCGGTGACGGTGTCGGCGTAGAGCACGACCCGGCCGTCGATATTGCGCGCCGCCCGGCCGATGGTCTGGACCAGCGAGGTCTGGGAACGAAGGAACCCTTCCTTGTCGGCATCGAGGATCGCCACCAGGGCGCATTCCGGGATGTCGAGCCCCTCGCGCAGCAGGTTGATGCCGACCAGCACGTCGAACGCGCCGAGGCGCAGGTCGCGGATGATCTCGATGCGCTCCAGCGTGTCGATATCGGAATGCAGGTAGCGCACGCGGATGCCGGCTTCCTGGAGGTATTCGGTCAGGTCCTCCGCCATGCGCTTGGTCAGCGTGGTGACCAGGACGCGCTGGTTGCGGGACGCGGTCTCGCGGCACTCCGCCATCAGGTCCTCGACCTGGTGCTCGACGGGACGGATTTCGCAGACCGGGTCGGTCAGCCCGGTCGGGCGGATCACCTGCTCGACGAACACGCCGCCGGTCCGCTCCAGCTCCCACGGGCCGGGCGTCGCCGACACGAAGACCGTCTGGGGGCGCATCGCCTCCCACTCCTCGAATTTGAGCGGGCGGTTGTCGACGCAGGACGGCAGGCGGAACCCGTACTCGGCGAGCGTCGACTTGCGGTTGAAGTCGCCGCGGAACATGCCGCCGAGCTGGGGCACGGTCACATGGCTCTCGTCGACGATGAGAAACGCGTTCTCGGGCAGGTACTCGAACAGCGTCGGCGGCGGCTCGCCGGGCGCGCGCCCGGTCAGGAAGCGGGAATAGTTCTCGATGCCGGCGCACTGGCCGGTGGTCTGCATCATCTCGAGATCGAAATTGGTCCGCTGTTCGAGGCGTTCGGCCTCCAGCAGCTTGCCGGTGTCGCGGAAACATTCCAGGCGTTCGGCGAGCTCGGCCTTGATATGCCGGATCGCCTGCTGCAGCGTCGGGCGGGGGGTGACGTAGTGGCTGTTGGCGTAGACGGTCACGCCTTCGAGTTCGGCCGCCCGCTCGCCGGTCAGCGGGTCGAATTCGTGGATCGACTCGATCTCGTCGCCGAACAGCGACAACCGCCAGCCGCGATCCTCGTAATGGGCGGGAAAGATCTCCGCCGAGTCGCCGCGCACCCGGAAGGTGCCGCGCACGAAATTCGCGTCGTTGCGCCGGTATTGCAGCTCCACCAGCCGCTTGAGCAGCGCGCCGAGCTCGACCCGCTGGCCCTTCTCCAGCCGGATCGTCATCTCGGAATAGGTTTCGACCGAGCCGATGCCGTAGATGCAGGAGACGCTGGCGACGATGATGACGTCGCGCCGCTCCAGCAGCGACCGGGTCGCGGAGTGGCGCATGCGGTCGATCTGCTCGTTGATCGAGGCGTCCTTCTCGATATAGGTGTCGCTGCGCGGCACATAGGCCTCGGGCTGGTAGTAGTCGTAATAGGAGACGAAGTATTCGACCGCGTTGTTGGGAAAGAAGCCGCGCATCTCGCCGTAGAGCTGGGCTGCCAGAGTCTTGTTGGGGGCGAGGATCAGGGTGGGGCGGGCGATCGCCCGGATCACATGCGCCATGGTGAAGGTCTTGCCCGAGCCGGTGACCCCGAGCAGCACCTGGTCGCGCTCGCCGGTCCCGACGCCGGCGACGAGCTCGGCGATCGCCTGCGGCTGGTCGCCGGCGGGCTGGAAGTGGGAGACGACTTCGAACGGGGCGCCGGGTTCGGCGCGCGGGCGCTCGGCGATGGCGACGGTCATGACCCGAATATAGGCGCCGCGCGGGCGGGTTGAACAGGAGTCCGCGGCAACCTAGGTTGCGGGCGTCCACGCCACCCCCGGAGCAGCCCGATGTCGATCCTCGCCGAGCGCCTGTCGCGCATCAAGCCGTCGCCCACCAACGCGCTGACCGGCAAGGTGCTGGAGCTCAAGGCGGCGGGGCGCGACATCATCGGGCTGGGCGCGGGCGAGCCCGATTTCGAGACTCCGGAGAACGTCAAGCAGGCCGGGATCCGCGCGATCCGGGACGGCGAGACCCGCTACACCCCGATCCCCGGCACGATGGCGCTGCGCGAGGCGATCTGCGGCAAGCTCGAGCGCGAGAACGGTCTCGACTACGCCGCGGACGAGGTGATCGTCTCCTGCGGCGGCAAGCAGGTGCTCTACAACGCCTTCGTCGCCACCCTCGACGAGGGGGACGAGGTGATCGTGCCCACCCCCTACTGGGTGTCCTACCCGGACATGGTGCTGCTGGCCGGCGGCACCCCGGTCTTCGTCGACGGCAGGGAGGAAACCGGTTTCCGCATCGCGCCGGAGGATCTGGAGGCGGCGATCGGCCCGCGCACCAAATGGGTGCTGATCAACTCGCCGAGCAATCCGAGCGGCGCGGCCTACACGGCGGACGAGCTGGCGGCGCTCTGCGAGGTCGTGCGCCGGCACGAGCATGTCTGGATCCTGACCGACGACATGTACGAGCACATCGTCTATGACGGGTTCTCCTTCGCCACCCCGGCCGCCGTCGAGCCCGCGCTGAAGGACCGCACGCTCACCGTCAACGGCGTCTCCAAGGCCTATTGCATGACCGGCTGGCGGCTCGGCTACGCGGCCGGGCCGAAGGCGCTGATCCGGGCGATGACCGTGGTGCAGTCGCAAAGCTCGACCCACACCTCGTCGATCAGCCAGGCGGCGGCGGTGGAGGCGCTCAACGGGCCGCAGGATTTCCTGGCCGGGAACGCGCGGGTCTTCCAGCAGCGCCGCGACCTGTGCATCGCCATGCTCAACCAGGCGAGGGGGCTGCGCTGCGGCACCCCGGAGGGCGCGTTCTATCTCTACATCTCCTGCGCCGGGGCGATCGGCCGCCAGACGCCCGACGGCGCGACGATCGGGGACGACACCAATTTCGTCACCTACCTGCTCGAATCCGAAGGCGTGGCCGTGGTACAGGGGGCCGCGTTCGGCCTGTCGCCCTATTTCCGCATCTCCTACGCCGCCTCCAATGCCGAGCTGGAGGAGGCCTGCCGGCGCATCCAGAGGGCCTGCGCGGCGCTCGCCTGACACGGGGCGGATGCCCGCAGGGTCTTGATTCGGGGGGGCCGCGCTGAAACATTACCGCGTTCGAGGATAAACGGGGCGCCCTCGCGGCGGGACGTCCGAGAACATGTCTCGGCCAGGGGAGAGGAATATGGCGAGCGCTTCCGGGCCACGCTGCGTGGCACTAGTCGGACCCTATCTCAGCGGCAAGACCACGCTGATGGAGAGCCTGCTCTCGGTGTCGGGCGGCATCCACCGCAAGGGCTCGATCAAGGAAGGCAACACCGTCGGCGATTCCGCGCCCGAGGCGCGCGCCCGCCAGATGTCGATCGAGGTCTCGGTGGGCACGACCTCCTATCTGGACGATCCCTGGACCTTCCTCGACTGCCCGGGCTCGATCGAGATGCGCCAGGAGGCGTTCAACGCGCTGATGGTCGCCGACCTGGCGGTGGTGGTCTACGAGCCCTCGACCGAGCGCGCGATGACGCTGGCCCCGCTGTTCAAGGTCCTCGCCGACCGCGGCATCCCGCATATGGTGTTCATCAACAAGATCGACACCATCAGCGAGCCGGTCGGGGCGGTCTACGACGCGCTGCGTTCGGTGGAGCAGGCGCCGCTGGTGCTGCGCCAGATCCCGATCCGCGAGGGCGAGACGGTGTCGGGCTATGTCGACCTGATCAGCGGCCGGGCCTACAGATACACCGCCGGCGCCGGGTCCGAGCGCATCGACATGCCGGACGCGGTGGCCGACGAGTACGAGACGACGCGGGAGTCGATGCTCGAGGCGCTGGCCGACTTCAACGACGAGTTGCTGGAAAAGCTGCTCGAGGACGAGGTCCCCGATATCGAGGAGATCTACGGCTATTTGACCGAAGGGGTGCGCGCCGCCGACGTGGTGCCGGTGCTGATCGGCTCGGCCGAGCAGGATTACGGGACCAGGCGGCTGTTCAAGGCGCTGCGCCACGAGGTGCCCGGCCTCGATGCCATGATCGAGCGCTTCGGGGTGGAGACCGGCGACGGGACCGTCGCGCAGGTCTTCAAGACCTACCATGCCCAGCACGCCGGCAAGCTGTCGCTCGCCCGCGTGCTGTCGGGAAGCGTCACCGAGGGCATGGCCCTGAACGGGCAGCGCGTCGGCAGCCTGCTGTCGCCGATGGGCGGGCAGCAGAACAAGATCGCGAGCGCCGGGCCGGGCGCGGTCGCCGCGCTGGGGCGGATGGACTCGGTCAGGACCGGCGACCTGCTGGGCGACGGCGGCGGCGCGGCCGACGGCGCCGACTGGCCGGAGCCGCTCGTGCCGGTCTATGCCCGCGCCATCTCGCCGGAGAACCGCAACGACGAGGTCAAGCTCACCGGCGCGTTGCAGCGGCTCAACGAGGAGGACCCCTCGGTCAGCTACGAGCAGAACCCCGACACCCGCGAGATGGTGCTGTGGGGCCAGGGCGAGATCCACCTCCAGGTCGCGCTGGAGAAGCTCAAGGGGCGCTACAACGTTTCCGCGGCGGCCGCCCCGCCGAGCGTCCCCTACAAGGAGACCATCCGCAAGGCGGTCTCCCAGCACGGCCGCTTCAAGCGCCAGACCGGCGGCCACGGCATGTTCGGCGACGTCCATGTCGACATCTCGCCCCGGCCGCGCGGCGAGGGGTTCGAGTTCACCGACAAGATCGTCGGCGGCTCCATCCCCAAGCAGTTCATCCCCGCCGTCGAGTCCGGGGTCAAGGAATTCGCCGCGCGCGGGCCGCTCGGCTTCCCGGTGGTCGATTTCGCGGTGCGGCTGACCGACGGGCAGTTCCACTCGGTGGACAGCAACGAGATGTCCTTCAAGCTCGCCGCCCGGGTGGCGATGACCGAGGGCATGCCGAAATGCGATCCGGTGCTGCTCGAGCCGATCTCCCGGGTGGAGATCGACGTGCCGACGGATTCCACCAACAAGGTGCACGGCCTGATCAGCGGACGCCGCGGGCAGATCCTCGGCTTCGCCCCCAAGGAGGGCTGGAAGGGCTGGGACACGGTGGAGGCCAATATCCCGTCCTCGGACATCGTCGACCTGATCGTCGAGCTGCGCTCGCTGAGCCAGGGCGTCGCGACGTTCCGGTCGTCCTATGACCGGCTGCAGGAGCTGACCGGCCGGCTCGCCGACCAGGTGATCGAGGCCCGCAAGGAAGCGGACGAGGCGAACTAGGCAACGGCGCCGGGGAGGAACCATGATCGTCAGGAGCAAGCGGAGCTGGGAGCTGCCGGAGCGGCAGGCCACGCCGGAAGACCGCTTCCGGCAGAGGCGGCAGCTGGTGAAGGCGCTCGCCGCCGGCCCGATACTGGCGGCGTCCGGGCTCGGCCTCGCCGGCGCCGCGGCTGCGGCGACCGGGCCCTACCCGGCGAAACGCAACCCGCGCTACACGCTCGGCCGGCCGGTGACCGATGAGAAGATCGTCACCACCTACAACAATTTCTTCGAATTCGGCTCGCACAAGCAGATCTGGAAGGCGGCGCAGAAGCTCAAGACCCGGCCGTGGACGGTGACCGTCGACGGCATGGTGGAGAAGCCCTTCACCATCGACGCCGACGCACTGATCCGCAAGTTGCCGCTGGAAGAGCGCCTCTACCGCCACCGCTGCGTCGAAGCCTGGTCGATCGCGGTGCCGTGGAGCGGCTTTCCGCTGGCGGCGCTGGTCGCGATGGCCCGGCCCTCGGCCGGCGCGAAATACGTCGCGATGCACGGGTTCCACGACACCTCCGTCGCATCCGGGCAGCGCCAGTCCTGGTATCCGTGGCCCTATGTGGAGGGGTTGACGATCGCGGAGGCGACCAACGAGCTCGCCTTCATCGCGACCGGCGCCTACGGCAAGGAAATTGCGAAGCAGAACGGCGCGCCGCTCCGCCTCGCCGTGCCCTGGAAATACGGCTTCAAATCGATCAAGTCGATCACCCGCTTCACCTTCACCGACAAGCGCCCGGTGAGCTTCTGGGAGGAGATCGCGGGGAAGGAATACGGCTTCTGGGCCAATGTGAACCCCGAAATCGACCACCCGCGCTGGAGCCAGGCGACCGAACGCCAGCTCGGCACCGGCAAGACGGTGCCGACCCTGCTCTATAACGGCTACGGCGAGCAGGTCGCCCATCTCTACACGGACGTGAAGGGCGAGGAACTGTTCCGCTAGCGGGGCTTCCTCACGGCTGGATGGCGCGAAGTCCACGCCGTCGTCGGATCCGCCGGCAGTCGGACGGCATCCGGGCTAGCGCCCTTCCCAGGCTCCGAGTTCTTCTTCCGGCAACGCCTCGAAGAATTCGTCCGGTATGACGACCTTGCCCTTCAGGACGTCGGGCTGGCGCGTGGCCGGGCGCCGGCAGGCGACCAGACGCGCGACCGGCTCGCCGCGACGTGCGATCACGACTTCTTCCCCCGCCTCGACCAGGGCCAGCAGCCGGGAAAGCTGCGTCTTGGCCTGATGGACATTGAAGACAGGCACCGTCCTCACCCTTGGCATCGCCAATCCAGCCAACACTATGACTAATATCAGGCCCGCCGGCCCGCGTCAGGGACCGATCCAGGCGATATGCAGGATGTTGGTGGCGCCGGGCGTGCCGAACGGGACCCCGGCGGTGATCACCAGGCGCTGCCCGGGCTCGGCGAACCCCGCCGCGACGGAGCGCGCGCGGGCGATGTCGACCATCTCCGCGAAATCCTTGACGTCCGGCGAGATGACGCAATGCACCCCCCAGGCGACCGAGAGATAGCGCGCCGTCGTCCGCAGCGCGGTCAGGGTGACGATCGGCACCGTCGGGCGTTCGCGCGCGGCCCGCAGCGCCGTCGAGCCCGAGGTGGTGAAGGTGACGATCGCCGCCGCCCGCACGGTCTCCGCCACCCGCGCGGCGGCGGCGCTGATCGCGTCGGACGCGGTGCGTTCGGGCGCGGGGTGGACCGCGTCCATGATGGCGCGATAGGTCTCGTCGCGCTCCACCCGGGCGACGATGCGGCTCATCATCGAGACCGCTTCGAGCGGGTAGGCGCCGGTCGCGGTCTCGGCCGACAGCATCACCGCATCGGCGCCGTCATAGACCGCGGTGGCGACGTCGGACGCCTCGGCTCGGGTCGGGGCCGGCGCGGCGATCATCGATTCCAGCATCTGGGTCGCGACGACCACCGGCTTGCCCGACTCGCGGCAGCGCCGGACGACCTGTTTCTGGATGCTGGGGACGTCCTCGGGCGGCAGCTCCACGCCGAGATCGCCGCGCGCCACCATCACCCCGTCGGACAAGGCGAGGATCTCGTCCAGGCATTCGATGGCGGCGGGCTTCTCCAGCTTGGCCATGACCGCGGCCTTGCCGCCGATGATCCTGCGCGCCGCCGCCACGTCGTCGGGGCGCTGCACGAAGCTCAGCCCGATCCAGTCGATCCCGAGCGTGAGGGCGAAGTCGAGGTCGCGCCGGTCCTTGTCGGTCAGCGCCGAGATCGGCAGCACCGCCTGCGGGATGTTGACCCCCTTGTGGTCGCTCAGCCGGCCGCCGAACAGGATTTCGGTCACTGCATGGTCGGCCGCGCGCTCGCGCACCGCGAGCCGGATCCGGCCGTCGTCGATCAGCAGCTCGGTGCCTTCCTCGATCGCCTCGAACACCTCGGGGTGCGGCAGCGGCGCCCGCGCGCCGTCGCCGGGCTCGGGGGAGAGGTCGAGGCGGAAGGCGGTTCCGGCCTCCAGCAGCGCCGCGCCGCCGGCCATCGCGCCGACGCGCAGCTTGGGGCCCTGGAGGTCCATCAGGATGCCGATGGGGTGGTCCGCCGCGCGCTCCACCTCGCGGATCCAGCGGACCCGCTCTGCGTGGCTCTCATGCGTGCCGTGGCTGAAATTGAGGCGGAACAGGTCGGCGCCGGCCTCGAACAGGGCGCGCACCGCATCCGGCGTGTCGCTCGCCGGGCCGAGCGTGGTCACGATCTTGGTTCGCCTGTCGCGGCGCATGGTCCCCCGTCCCCGGCGCTGTCTATAGAGCCGCCGACTACCCCGCGCCAGCGCCGACCAGGATGGCGCGGAAATCATTGACATTGGTTCGTGTCGCCCCGGTGACGACGAGATCGCCGAGCGCCGCGAAGAACCCGTAGCTGTCATGGGCGTCGAGCGCGGCCCGGGCGTCGAGCCCGGCAGCGGCGGCGCGGGCGAGGCTGTCGGGGGCGAGGACCGCGCCGGCGGCATCCTCGGTGCCGTCGATGCCGTCGGTGTCGCAGGCGATCGCCCAGATGCCCGCCGCGCCGCCGAGCCCGGCGGCGAGCGCCAGCAGATACTCGGTGTTGCGCCCGCCCCGGCCGAAGCCCGGCCGCGGCAGCGTCACCTCGGTCTCGCCGCCGGACAGCAGCACCAGCGGCCGGCCGCCGGAAGCCGCGTCGCGGGCGAGGACGGCATGGGCGGCGCCGAGCTCGCGCGCCTCGCCGGCGAGGTCGTCGCCGAGGATGCGCGCGGCGATCCCGCGGCGCTCCGCCTCGCGCGCGGCGGCGTCGAGCGCGTCGCGGGCGCGGGCGACGATCGCGAACTGCGCATTGGCGAGCGAAGCGGGGGTCTCGGCGGCCGGCCCGGAGAGCACCGCGTCCACCGCCGGCCCGGCTTCGATGCCGTAGCGCGCGAGGATCCCGCGGGCGTCCGCGCCGTCGGTCGGATCGGCGACGGTGGGGCCCGAGGCGATGGTCGCGGGGTCGTCGCCGGGGACGTCCGAGATCGCCAGCGTCAGCACCCCGGCCGGCGCGGCCGCCGCCGCGAGCCTGCCGCCCTTGATCGCCGACAGATGCTTGCGCACGCAGTTGATCTCGCCGATCGCCGCGCCGCAGGCGAGCAGGGACCGGGTGAGCGCCTGCTTCCCGGCCAGCGCGATGCCTGGCGCCGGCTTGGCGAGCAGGGCCGAGCCGCCGCCCGAGGCGAGGCAGAGCAGCAGGTCGTCCGCGCCGAGCCCGGCGGCGAGCGCGAGCGCGCGGTCGGCGGCGGCGGCCGCAGCATCGTCGGGCACCGGGTGGCCCGCCTCGACGACCTCGACGGTCCGGCACCGGACGGCATGGCCGTAGCGGGTGACCGCGAACCCCTCGAAGGGGCTGGGCCAGTGCGCCTCGAACACACGCGCCATCTCGGCCGCCGCCTTGCCGAAGCCGAGCACCGCAATGCGCCCGCGCGGCGGTTCGGGCAGATGCGGCGGCAGCACGAGGCGCGGCGCGACCGCCGCGAGGGCGGCATCGAACAGGGCTCCGAGCGTTCGCCGGGGGTCGGTCACCATCGGCGCCTTATATCGGATGGCGCCGCGCCGCCAAACCGTCCGCCGGCGGGGCCATTCGTATATAGTCGCCGCGCCCAACCAGCGACGAGGCCGAGAGCGTGCTGAACGACCGCGAACCTCCGCCCTTCACCGTCGAGAATCCCGACGGCGCGAGCCCGATCGTGCTCGCCTGCGACCATGCGAGCAATTTGGTGCCGCGCGCGCTCAAGGGGCTCGGGCTGGTCGAGCGCGAGCTCCACCGCCACATCGCCTGGGACCAGGGCGCGGCGGAGGTCACGCGCGGGCTGTCCGAACGGCTCGACGCGACGGCGGTGCTCGCCGGCTACTCCCGGCTGGTGATCGACTGCAACCGCTCCCCGGAGCACGAGACCTCGATCGCCGAGGTGAGCGACGGTACGACGGTTCCGGGCAATGTGGGGATCTCCGAGGAGGCGCGCATGGCGCGCAAGCGGGCGCTGTTCGACCCCTATCACGACGCCCTCGCCGGGGCGCTGGACCGGGTGCGCGGACGCGGGCGGATGCCGGTCCTCGTCGCGGTCCACAGCTTCACCCCGGTGCTGGCCGGCGAGCCGCGCCCGTGGCAGATCTCGGTGCTGTGGGGCTACGACCCGCGGGTCCCGGTGCCGCTGCTCGCGGCTTTGCGCCGGCGCGGCGATCTGGAGGTCGGCGACAACCAGCCCTATTCGGGGCGCAACCGGCACGGCCACACCATCAAGGTGCATGGTTCGCAGACCGGGACGCCGCACGCCCTGATCGAGATCCGCGCCGACCAGGTGGCGGATTCGAACGGCGCGGCGCGCTATGTCGACATCCTCGCCGGCGCGCTGCAGACGGTGCTCACCCAGCTCCCCGCCGGCTGAGCGGAGACCGGAGATGCAGATCGCCGAGCCGTCCTTCACCTTCGGCATAGAGGAGGAATACCTCCTCGTCGACCGCGACAGCCGCGACCTGATCGCCGAGTCCCGCCCGGGCATGATGGAGGCCTGCCGGGACCGGCTCGGCGATGCCGTCGCGCCGGAGTTCCTGCGCTCGCAGATCGAGGTGGCGACCCCGGTCTGCTCCACCCCCGGAGAGGCGCGGGACCAGATCGCGCGGCTGCGCGGCGCGCTGGGCGAGATCGCCGCCGACCATGGCTGCGCCCCGGTCGCCGCCTCGACCCACCCGTTCGGCAACTGGCTCGAACAGAAGCCGACCGAGGGCGAGCGCTACATCCAGATCGACGAGGACCTTCAGCTCGTCGCCCGGCGGCTGCTCACCTGCGGCATGCACGTCCATGTCGGGATCGAGGACCCGGAGCTGCGCATCGACCTGATGAACCAGGCGGTCTATTTCCTGCCGCATCTGCTGGCGCTGTCGACCTCCTCGCCGTTCTGGGGCGGGGCGGAGACCGGGCTGATGTCCTACCGGCTGGCGGTGATTGACGAGCTGCCCCGCGCCGGGCTTCCCGAGCGCTTCCAGACCCTCGGCGACTACGAGCGCGTGGTGAACATCATGACCGGCGCGGGGCTGATCGAGGACGCCACCAAGCTGTGGTGGGACATCCGCCCGTCCGCCCGCTTCCCGACGCTCGAGATGCGCATCACCGACATCTGCACCCAGGCCGCGGACGGGCTCGCCATCGCCGCCATCTTCCGCTGCCTGTGCCGCATGCTGTGGCGGCTCAGGCGCAACAACCAGCGCTGGCGGATCTATTCCCGCACCCTGGTCAACGAGAACCGCTGGCGGGCGCAGCGCTACGGCTTCGACCGCGGGCTGGTCGATTTCGGCCGTGGCGAGGTGGTTCCCTATGCCGATCTGCTGGAGGAGGTCCTCGACCTGATCGAGGAGGACGCGGCGCATTTCGGCTGCACCGGCGAGATCGCCCATGCCCGCACCGTGCTCGCCCGCGGCACCGGGGCGCACCGCCAGCGCGCCGCCTGGCGCGCCGCGCTCGACGCCGGCAGGAGCCCCGGGGAGGCGCTGCGCGGCGTGGTCGACATGCTGATCGACGAGACCCTCGCCCCGCCCTGAGCGGGCTGGACTCGCCGGCCGCATTGGCCAATATCGGCGCTAACGGAGATTGGAGGACGGCATGGACGACCAGACGCGGATCGAGCTCGAGGCGGCGGCCTTCCGGACGCTTGTCGGGCATCTGCGCGAGCGCACCGACGTGCAGAATATCGACCTGATGAACCTGTCCGGCTTCTGCCGCAACTGCCTCAGCAAGTGGTATCGCGCGGCGGCGGAAGAGCGCGGAATCACGATGGAGTACGAGGACGCGCGCGAGATCGTCTACGGCATGCCGTATTCGGAGTGGAAGACCCGCTTCCAGAAAGCGGCCACCCCGGAGCAGATCGAGGCGATGAAGGCCGCCGAGGCTGCCGCCGGGCACTGACGGCGCGGCGCGGCCGGCTGTCCTTCTCGTCCCCCGCCGTCGGCGATTGGCGGGAAAGGCGGCTCAGCCGGTGCCGCGGATCGCGCGCCAGATGCGCTCCGGGGTCAGCGGCATCTCGAGATGCGCCACGCCGTACTCCCGGAGCGCGTCGGTGGCGGCGCTCAGGATCGCCGCCGTCGCCGGGGTGGTTCCGGTCTCGCCCGCCCCCTTGACGCCGAGCGGGTTGCTGTCCGTCGGACGCCCGTCGATACGGCCCGAGAACGGCGGCAGGTCGTCGGCGCGGGGCAGGCAGTAATCCATGAACGAGCCCGTGAGAAGCTGCCCCGAGGCCGGCTCGTGGACCATGCGTTCGAACAGCGCCTGTCCGATGCCCTGGGCGATGCCGCCATGCACCTGGCCCTCGACGATCGCGGGGTTGATGACCCGGCCGACATCGTCGACGGTCGCGTAGCGGATCACCGTCAGCGCGCCGGTCTCGGGGTCGATCTCGACCTCGCAGCCCGCCGCGCCGTTGGGGTGCGCGTGCAGCCGGGTCGCGATCTCCTCGGTGGCGGCGAGCGGCGCCTCGGCGGCGAGTTCGAACAGCCCGACCGAACGGTCGGTGCCGAGCACGGTGAACCGTCCCCCGGCATAGCCGATATCGGCGGTGGCGGCCTCCAGCAGGCGGCCCGCCGCCTCGCGCCCCTGGTCCACGATCCGCTTCGCCGCGCGGAACAGGATGGTGCCGCCGAGCCGCATCGAGCGGTCGGCATGGGAGCCCGAGCCGTCGACCGCCCGGTCGGTGTCGCCGAAGACGATGGCGACCCTCTCCAGAGGGATTTCGAGGGTCTCGGCGACGATCTGGGCGAAGCTGGTCTCGTGCCCCTGGCCGGAGGCCTGGGTGCCGATCGCCGCCTCGACCCGCCCGTCGGCCCGCACCGCGACATCGGTCCGCTCATAGGGGGCGGCGCCGGGGGATTCGAGATAGGCGACGGCGCCGATACCGGCGCGCCTGCCGCGCGCGGCCGCTTCTTCGCGCCGCGCCGGGAAACCCGGCCAGTCGATCTCGCGCAGCACGGCCGCGAAATTCTCGCCGAACGCGCCCGAGTCGTAGTCGAGCCCGAGCCCCGAGCGGTAGGGCAGGGCGGACGGGGCGATCAGGTTGCGCCGCCGCAGCGCCGCCCGGTCCATCCCCGCCTCGTCGGCGGCGAGATCGATCAGGCGCTCGACGATCTGCGTCACCTCGGGCCGTCCGGCGCCGCGATAGACCGAAACCGGGATGGTGTTGGTGAACGCGCCGCGCAGCGTCACGTGCATCGCCGGGATGTCGTAGGGCGGGCCGGCCATCTTGAGCAGGTTGGAGAGCACCGCAAACGAGATCGGGTAGGCCCCGAGATTGCCCAGATAGTCGATCCTGAGCCCGGCGATCTTGCCATCGGCATCCAGGGCCAGCGCGCCTTCGGTGCGGATGTCGCGCGCGTGGTAGTCGGAGAGGAAGGTCTCGCTTCGGCTCCCGGTCCACTTGACCGGACGGCCCGCGCGCCGGGCCGCCCAGAGCAGCAGCGGATACTCGTTGCCGCAGGCCGAGCGCACGCCGTACCCGCCGCCGACATCGCCGGAAACGACCCGCAGGCGGTCCCGGTCGACCCCGAAGGCGGCGGCGATCGAGCGCTGGAAGCGGTGGACGCCCTGGCTCGGCGCGTGCAGCGTATAGCGCCCCGACCCGGGATCGAATTCGCCGAGAGCGGATTTGGGCTCCATCGGGCAGCCATAGATCCGGTGGTTGTGCAGCGCGAGCCGGACCGTGCGCTGCGCCGCCCGGAACGCCGCCTCGCACGCCCGGGCGTCGCCCGCCTCGGCGCGCAGGCAGACATTGCCGCCGTCCCACAGAAGGGGCGCGCCGGGCGAAGCGGCGGCGAGCGCGTCGGTCACCGCCGGCAGGGGCTCGTACTCGACGGCGATCCGCTCCAGCGCATCGAGCGCGGCATCGCGGGTCCCGGCCACCGCCAGCGCCACGATCTCGCCGACATGGCGCACCCGGTCGACGGCGATCGGCGGAGGCTCGGGCAGCGACGACAGCTGCCCGCCCGACAGGCCGGGCCGGGTGGGGTCCAGGTGGTCGACGGGGGTGTGGAACTGGAGCAGGGGCGAGAGCCCGTCCGCCGCGTAGTCGCGCCCGGTCAGCACCGCGAGGACGCCGGGCATCGACGCGGCCCCGGCGCAACCGATGCGCCGGATTTCGGCATGGGCGTAAGGCGAGCGCAGGAACGCCGCATGGGCCTGCCCGGGGGCGTCGACATCGTCGCTGAACCGGCCGCCGCCGGTCAGCAGCCGGCGGTCCTCCCGGCGCGGCACCGGCTCCCCGATCAGGCGCGGCGCCATCGGTCAGGCCGGCGCGGGCTCGGCGGGGACCGTGTCGCGGAGCTGCGGCGCGACTTGCTCCATGAACAGCCGCATCGAGCGCTCGCGCTTCTCCCGCGTCGCCCAGTCCTTGCCGGTGACGATCAGGAAGGTGCCGAAGCCGCCGCTCTCGTCGTGGAACCGGGCGATCTTCCCGGCCACCGAATCGGCGTCGCCCAGCAGGTAGAACCCGGCCTCGACCAGCGCCTCGATGCCGCGCTCGTCGTTGGGAACGTGCAGGCCGTAGACCTTGTCGAGCATCTTGAGGAAGCCGCGCTCCGCCTGGAAGCCGATCTCGTGGGTGACGGCGGGGCGCAAATCCTCGATCGCCTGGCGCTCGCTGTCGGCGATATAGACGATGCGCGACGCCGCGATGTTGCGCCGCGGATCGCTCAGCCCGGCCGCCCCGGCCGCCGCCGCGTAGAGATCGCCCTTGGGCCTCAGCCGCTCCGCCGATTCGAGGAAGGCGGAGATCAGCGTGTAGCCGCGCGCGCCTGCGATGCGCAGCATGTCCTCTGAATCGGTCGCCGTCGCCATCGGCATTTCCCGGCCCGCGAACGGCTTCGGCAGGGCGACCACCCCCCTGCCCCGAAAGTGCCTGCCGTCCCAGTCGAAGGGCGCGTCGGTCGCCCAGCATTTCAGGACGAAGTCGAGGGCTTCGTTGAGGCGCTCGTGGCGGTCCTCGAAGCCCAGCCCGCGCTCTTCCGAGAACAGCGGCAGCGGGAAGCCCGAGCCGAAGCCGAAGATGTAGCGCCCGCCGGTCAGGTGGTCGGTCACCGCCGCCTGGATCGCCACGTCGAGGGGGTGGTGGAGGTGGATCAGCTTCACCGCCGCGCCCATGCGGATGCGGCTGGTCAGCCCGGCCGCCTTGCACATCATCAAATCGGGCGCCGGGATGGTGTCGATGCGGCCGATATAGGGCGGCTCGCCGTGATGCTCGCTGATATAGGCGACGCTGTAGCCCAGCCGGTCGGCGAGGACGATCTCGCGGATGTCCTCGTCATAGGTCCGGGCGGCGCTGGTATGCGGCCGGATGCCGTTGGAGAAGATGCCGAATTCCATGCCCGCCCCCCGGACCGGTTCAGTCTTTCGGCGGATCGATCGGACCGCCGGCGTCGATCCAGGCCTGGATGCCGCCCGCCAGATGGGCGACCGGGGCGAGCCCCATGTCGTCGGCGGTCTTCGCCGCCAGCGCCGACCGCCAGGCGCCGGCGCAGTAGAACACGAAGGTCCTGTCCTCGGCGAAGAAGGGCTTGTGGTAGGGGCTCCCGGGGTCGATCCAGAATTCGAGCATGCCGCGCGGCACGTGGCGGGCGCCGGCGATCCGCCCGGTCCTGGCGAGCTCGCGGATGTCGCGCAGGTCGACGAACACCACGTCGTCGTTGCCGTGCAGCGCGAGCGCCCGGTCGATTTCCAGCCTGTCGATTTGGGCGTCGGCCTCGGCGACCAGCGCCATGACGGACTTTCGGATGGTCTGCGGCATCGGCGGGATCCTCCGGGTCGGGCGGTGGCGCACACTGTGATCGGCGGGCGGCGCGCTGTCCACCGGAGGCGAACGCTCAGCCGGAGTGTTCGGCGATGAAGGCGCGCGCCTCGGCGATCACCTCGTCGGTGATGAACATGTGGCCGCGGTCGGCGTAGCGGCGGAAGCGGTGGGGCGCGCCGGCGGCTTCCAGCGCGCCCGCCATGCGCAGCACCTGCTCGATCGGGATCGAGGGGTCGTCGTCCGAATGGAGGATCAGCTGGGGAGCGTTGTCGGGCGCGACATGGCGGATGGGCGATGCGTATTCGCGCGCGTCCGGGAAGGGCTCGCCGGGCGGCGCCCACCCCGCGCCCCAGTCGAGGCTCACGATGTCGTAGGCGCCGGACACGCAGACCGCCGCGCGAAAGGTCGCCGGGTAGTCGTCCCAGCCGCCGGTCCTCGGGAAGCGTCCCTCGCCGAGCGTGGCTGCGAGCGAGGCGAGATGCCCGCCGGACGACATGCCGATCAGGAAGATCCGGTCCCGGTCGAGGCCGTACTGGTCGGCATTGGCGTGGACCCAGCGGATCGCGCAGAGCACGTCCTGATAGGCCGCCGGCGCCGGCGAGCAGGTCACCAGCCGGTAGTCGATGCTCATCGCGAAGAAGCCGAACCCGGCCCATTGCCGGACGTCGATCGCGCCGGTGTCGCGCCGGGTCCCGAAATACCAGCGCCCGCCATGGATCGAGAGCGCCACCGGCAGCCTGCCGCCCGCCTCGGGCCGGGCGATGTCGGCGAGCAGCGATGCGCCGTGCACGTAGCCGTAGACGACGGTTTCCATCGCCTCCCCCGTCATGGCCGAGCGAACCGGTCGAGCCGCATCTTCCCCTCGATGCCGGCATGGCGGATCGCCGGCGGGATCCAGCCGGCGGCGACATCGTCGAGCAGGCCCCCGGCGATCTCGTCGGGGCCGGGGCGGGCGGGCAGGACCAGCCAGACCCGGGTGAGGGTGTTGCGGAGCGTGGTTATCGTCATCCCGGCCGCGACCGCGACGCCCCAGCCCCGCAGCGCCGCCGCCGGGTCGGCCTCGAACCTGGCCCGGAACACCGGGTCGCGGGAAATCCACGCCAGCGGCGCAAGGCGAGGGTCGCCGTAGGACTCGCCGAACGCCTTGATGTCGGCATAGGCGGATGCCGGCTCGGCGTAGCGCGCGGACGGCAGCACGAGGTGGGTGGCGGTGTCGCTGTTCTGCGCCGCCGCGACGGTCTTCCCTTCCGGCAGGGCGATGCCGAGCGAGCCGAACATCGCCGTTGCGTCGGCGACCAGCCGGGCGGCGAAGACGGGGTCCGACCACGCCCTGGCGACGAGGCGCCCGACGATCCGGTTGCGCCGGCTCATCGCGCCCCCCGGCTCAGCCGTCGGTGAGCCCGAGCACGGTCCACTGCGCGTCCTCGCCGGCGGCGCCCATCAGCACCTTGCCGCAGGCCTGGGCGATCTCGTCGGCCAGCAGGATGTGCTGGGTGCCGCTGTGGATGTCGCGGTAGCAGCGCTGCAAATCGCTCCGTCTGAGCGACACCCCGCGCGAGGCGCGGTGGGCGAAGGTCGAGAGGTCGGAGATCACGTCGTGGATATGCCGCATGGCGAGCCGGATCAGGGCGATCTGCTCAAGGCTGCCCTGGCGGTTGCGGGCGAAGGTCTCGGACAAATCCTCCCAGGCCTGGTAGACCAGGGCGCGGGCGGCGCGGTACTTCGCCTCGGCCTCGGCATAGGTCTGCTGGAACCGCGCGCCGTCCTGCATGCGCCCGAAGGCGTCGACGCGGGTGCGCGCCAGCGCGGCGATCTCGTCGAGCGCGCGCCGGCCGACGCCGAGCGCCCAGCTGGTGTGGCCCCAGGTCGTCGAGGCCACCAGCCCGGCGCCGTATTGCGGCCCGCCGCGCCTCTGGGTCGGGTTGTCGAACCTGTAGCAGCACGCCGCCGGCACGAAGAGCTCGTCCTCCTTCAGCGTGTAGTCGAAGCTGCCGGTGCCCCTGAGCCCGTGCACGTCCCAGTTGCCGGTGAGCTCGATCGTGTCCTTCGGATGGTGGCAGAGCACGATGTCGGGATGGCCGTGCGCGTCGAGGCGCATCTCGTCGCCGTCCATCAGGAAGCAGCCGGAATGCACCCAGTCGGCGTGCTGGATGCCGCTCGCATAGCCCCAATTGCCCCAGATGACGTAGCCGCCGTCGGCCTCGCGCGCATGGCCGCGCGGCACCCCCTGCCCGGCCATCGTGGCGTTGCGGCCGCCGGGGTAGACGATCTCCACCCCCTCGTCGGGCAGGAACGGGCCGGCGGATGCGCCCATCACGCCGTTGACCATCAGGCACCAGCCGGCCGACCCCTCGACGCGGGAGACCAGCTCGACGATCTCCATCGCCTCGACCCATGGGAGCTCCGCCCCGCCGGCCTGCTTCGGGATCAGGAAGGAGTAGAGCCCGGCCGCCCGCATCGCTGCCGCGACCCGGTCGGTCTGGTGGTAGAGCCGCTCGGCCTCCTCGGCGTCGGCCTCGATCGCCGGCAGCAGGTCGATCGCCGCCCGCCTGAGACCGTCGAACGAGCGGTCCGGTTGCGCGTCCATGGCTTGCCGCCTCCCTGCCCCCTTTCGGGCGTTCCCGCTTCTGTCCCAGCGGAAGACTGCACCCGCGCGCGGCCTCGGCGCAATAGAGGACGCGGCGTCAGAATCCGAACAGGATCTCGGGCAGCCAGGTCGCGGTCACCGGGTAGGCGGCCACCATGCCGAGGGTCAGCAATTGCGCCACCACGAACGGCGCCACCCCCTTGTACATGTCGCCATAGGTCATCTCGCGCGGCGCGATCGATCGCAGATAGAAGATCGAGGGCGCCATCGGCGGGGTCAGGTAGGAGGTCTGCAGCACGATGCAGACCATCACCCCGAACCACAGCGGGTCGATTTCGGAGGCGCGGACGATCGGGTCGGAGATCGGCAGCACGATGATCAGCACGGAGATCCAGTCGAGCACGAAGCCGAGGATGAAGACCACCAGCAGGAACAGCAGGATGATCTCGAGCTGGCCGAGCTGGTGGCCCTCGATGATCTCGGCCACCAGCTCGTCGCCGCCCTGGATGATGAAGATGCTGGCGAACAGCACGCCGCCGATGACGATCAGCATGACCATCGAGGTGATCTTGATGGTCTGCGCCAGCGCCTCCTTGAGGATTCTGAAGGAGAACTGCTTGTAGGCGATGCTGAGCAGCACCGAGCCCGTCGCCCCCACCGCGGCCGCCTCGGTGGGCGCCGCGATGCCGGCGAAAATGCTCCCCAGCACGGCGAGGATCAGCAGCGCGGCGGGGACCAGCGCGGTCAGCAGAAGCCACAGCTTCTCGCCGAGCGTGGCGTCGATCTCGGAGGGGGCGAGCCCGGGGCCGGCGTCGCGCTGGATCGCGCAGCGCCCGACGATATAGAGCAGGAACAGCGCCACCATGACCCCGGCCGGAATGACGATGCCGGCGAACAGGTCGCCGACCGACATCTCGGTGATCGAGGCGTAGACGATGATCACCACCGAGGGCGGGATGGTGGTGCCGAGCGAGCCGCCGGCGCACACCGTGCCGGCGGCGAGGTCCTTGCGGTAGCCGGTCGCCATCATCGCCGGCACCGCCATCAGCCCGACCACGATCTCGACCGCGCCGACCACGCCCGACGACGCGGCGAAGATGCCGCACATGACGATGGTGGTGATCGCGAGCCCGCCGCGGAACCCGCCGAACCAGACCTTGATGGCGTCGAACAGCTTGGCCGCGATGCCGGCGCGCTCCAGCATCGCGCCCATGAACACGAAGAGCGGGATCGCCGCCAGGATGAAGTTCGACGTGACGTCGTACAACCGGCTGTGGAACTGGATCGGCAGGTTCATCCCGTAGGCGAAGGCGCCGAAAACGAAGGCCGTCGCGATCAGGCTGAACGCCACCGGGATTCCGAGGAACACCAGGACGAACAGGGCCGGGAACATGAAGACGGCGAGCGAGATGTCCATGCGGCTATGCCGCCACGTTGTCGGCGTGTTCGAGCGGCGAGGGCTCCAGCCCCATGACGCTGCGCCAGTGGCGGATGAATTCGGCGATCGCCTGAAGCATCAACGAGGCGAAGCCGACCAGGATGCCGCCATAGAGCGGCCAGATCAGCGGCTTCCACGGGCTGACGGGCTCGAGCTCTCCCGTCAGAAAGGCCTCCAGCCACTCGTTGAAGGCGCCGTAGATCAGGCAGGCCAGCGCCGGAAAGACGAGGAACAGGTAGACGAACAGGTTGATCAGGTCCTGGTTCCTGCGCGGCAGCCGGGTCGACAGGAAGTCGATCCGGATATGGCCGTTGCGCCGCAGCGTGTAGCCGGCGGCAAACAGGAAGCCGGCGCCGTTCAGCATGTAGGCGATGTCATAGGCCCACAGCGTCGGCGCCGAGAAGACCCGGCGGGATATCACCTCGTACAGCATGTCGGCGATCATCACGAAGAGAAACGCCATCGCGATGGCGGCAAGGAAGTCGTTGACGCGGTCGATCGCGCGCAGGAACGAGGTCATCGGCGGTTCGCGGTCGAAAGGGTCGCGCGGGGCGGAAACCCGCCCCGCGCGTGCCCGCGGTCTTTCGGCCTAGTTATGCCGGTAGACGCCGTACTTCTTGTAGCGGTCGTAGAAGGCCCAGTAGTTGCCCGAGATCCGCTCCATCCAGTCGTTGCCCTTGGCTTTCTGCGCCTTGGCCTGCTCGGCGCACCAGGCGCGGCCCAGCTCCTCGATCCTGGCCTGGGCTTCGGGGGTGAGGGTGATGAACTCGTTCTTGCCGGCCAGCAGCTTCTCCATCGCGTCGAAGTCCTGCGCACCCATGGTCATCGCCGTCTGGAAGGCCGAGAGCTCGCCCGCGGCGCTGATCAGGTCCCGGATCCGCTTGGACATCTTGTTCCAGGTTTCCAGCTTGAAGACCGCCTCGTTCATGTGCGAGGGGCTGTGGAGGCCCGGCATGATGATGTACTTGGCGACCTTGTGGAAACCGAGCTTGATGTTGGTCGCGGGGGTGACGAACTCGGTCGCGTCGATCACCCGGCGCTCCAGCGCGGTGTAGATTTCCGGGCCGGGAATCACCGTCGCCGAAGCCCCGAGGGATTTGAGGATGTCGGCCCACGGTCCGGCGGTGCGGATCTTCATGCCCTTGAGGTCGGCGATGTTCCTGACCGGCTTGTGCGAATGCAGCAGGAACTCCGACGAGCCCATGCCGGAGAGCACCGGGTGGAGCTGCTGCGTCTTGTGGCGGAACTCTTCCAGCAGCTTGGTGCCGTCGCCGGCGATGTACCAGTGCATGAACTGTTCCATCGGCATGCCGCCGGGCACGTTGCCGAACACGCCGTTCGCCGGATCCTCGTTCACGTTGTAGCCGGGGTAGTTGTAGGAGATGTCGGCCGTGCCCTTCTGCACCGCCTGCAGCCCGTCGAAGGCCCCGGCGATCACGCCGATGCTGAAGCCCTTGATCTTGACCTCGCCGTTGGTGAACAGCTCGACCGCGTCGATGAACTTCTGCTGGTAGTTGGTCCAGAATCCGCCCTTGGCGGAGACATAGGACGTCATCTTCAGCTCGTATTTCTGGGCCTGCGCGGCGCCTGCCATCACACCCAAGGCGAGCGCGGCCGCTCCTGTGGCAGCCGTCAGATGCCTGAATCGGATCATACTGGGTTCCTCCCCATATCGTGCGGATGCTTGTCCGGCACGATTATAGCCATAGAGCGCCCATCTTACACAATGCCGGGGGGTGCACGCGCACCGGCGGCGCACCGGCGGCGCACCGGCGGCGCACCGGCGGCGCATTGTGCGCCGGGCCGAATCGCGGCACCATCGGGGAACCATGTCGCAGGCAAAGACGCAGGCGGTCGAACCCGACGATGTCGGGCGGCTCCGCGACCGGCGCCTTCGGGCCTCGGAACGCGGGCGCTGGCGCGCGGTCGAGGAAGCCTTCGAATCCGGGCTCAGGAACCACTGGTACGCGGTCGCGCCGGCGAGCGCGCTCGCCGGGGCCAACCCGCTGGCGCTTCGCCGCATGGGCGAGGACCTCGTGTTGTGGCGCGACGCCGAGGGCGGGCTCCGCCTGTTCGCCGACCGCTGCGCGCATCGCGGCGCCAGGCTGTCGCTCGGCGCGGTGGTGGGGGGCAGGCTGTGCTGCCGCTATCACGGCTGGGCCTATGACGGCACCGGCCAGTGCGTCGCGATCCCGTCCGAGGGCGGCGCCTGCGAACTCGCGGACGAGGCCCGCGTGCGCGCCTACCCGGTGGAGCAGCATGGCGGGCTGGTGTTCGCCTGGTTCGACGACGACGGCCGGGCGCCCAAGCGCGCCTGCCCCAACCCGGCGGAGCTCGAGAGCCCGGAATGGAGCGGCTTCATCGTCCCCCACGAATGGCAGGGCGTGGGCTGGTTCCGCGTGCTGGAGAACCTGGTCGACCCGATCCACGCGCCGTTCCTGCACGCCGGCACCTACACCATGGGTCACGGCGCGTTGCAGGACGTCATCGCGGTCGAGGACCGGCCCGACGGGCTGTTCGTCAAGCGCGAGGGCCAGGAGCTGGTGAGCTTCGACTACAGCACCTACCACTTCCCCAACTGGTGCGAGGTCGACGTGCCCTATCCGTGGTCGGCGGGGCCCGGCGGGGCGATGCGGGTGCTGGTCTTCGTCACCCCGATCGACGCCGGGGCGACCCAGATCTACATGGTGCGCAAGCGCCGGATCACCGGCTGGAAGTGGTGGATCTGGCGGGCGCTGTGGCATCTCCGGCTGCGCCGCAAGATGTACGACGTGCTCGACGGGGACGAGGCGGCGCTGACCTCGCAGCGCAACCGCGCCGCGCTCGACGGCGAGTTCCTCGCCCAGTCGGATCTCGGCATCGTCCGCATGCGCCGGCTGTTCGCCGACGCGCACGACCGGCGCGCGCGCTGACATGGCGGGCGCGGGCGACCGGGACCTCGCGATCGAGGGCCTCGCGCTCGAACGCGGCACCAGCGCGCGCACCCGGTTCCGCACGGTCGAGCTCGCCGACGGGAGCTGGGTCGAGATCGGGGCGCTGGTGATCCGCGGCGCCGAGCCGGGCCCGGTGTTCTATCTCGGCGCCGCCTTCCACGGCGACGAGATCGCCGGCACGCAGATCGTCGGCCGCCTCGCGCGCGGCCTCGACCCGGCGAAGCTGCGCGGCACGGCGATCGCGGTGCCGGTGCAGAACCCGCTCGCCTTCCAGGTCCAGCACCGCTTCTTCGTCGGCCACATGCTGAAATCGCCGATGGACCAGAACCCGGCCGACCCGTGGGCCGCCTTCCCGGGCGACGCCGAGGGCAACACCGCCTCGGTGATCGCGCACGGGATCTACCACCGGCTGATGCGCCACGCGGATTTCATGATCGACGTCCACACGCCGACCACCGGCGGGCGCTACGCGCCCTTCGCCTTCCTGCCGCCGACGCGCTGCGGCGCGGCGGTGGGCGAGGCCGAGGCGCTCGCCCGCGCCTTCGGCGCCGACTACATCCTCGCCAACGACCGGGGCATGTATGTCGGCGACCGCAACCCGCATACCGTGCTGGGCGAGCGCGGCATCCCGGCCTTCGGCATCGAGATCGGCGAGGGCGGGCGCATCGACGGCGAGGAGGTCGCGCTCGGGGTGCGCGGCATCGCCAACGTGCTGCGCAAGGTGGGGATGCTGGACGGCCCGGTCGAGCAGTCCGGGCGCAACCTGGTGATCCGCACGATGGACGTGATCCGGGCGCGCCGGGCGGGGGTGCTGACGCTCCATGTCGGGCTCAACGACGAGGTCGCGCCGGGCCAGCGCGTGGCCACGGTCACCGACCCGTTCGACGAGCCGGTCGAGCGAATCGTCGCCCCGCGCGGCGGCCCGGTGGTGCGCATCGCGACCCTGCCCACGGTGACCACGGGCGAGCGCGTGGTCCAGCTCGGCGTGCCGCGCCAGGACCGATGACCGTCCCCGACGCGATCTTCGACCGGATCCGGCGCTCGGAGGCGATCGTCGAGGATTTCGCGGCGCTCACTGCCTGCGGCGGGCGCCTCGTCGGCTCGGACGGCGAGAAGGCGGCGGCGCGGCTGCTCGAGGCGCGTCTCGCCGCGATCCCCGGCGCCGCCGTCTCGGCGCACGAATTCGCCTATCCGCGCTGGACCAGTCTCGGCCGCGCCTTCGCCCGGATTTCTCCCGGACCGGAGCGGGCGCTCCGCTGCCACCCGCTGGTCGGGTCCGACGGGACGCCCGGCATCGCGGGCGAGGTCGTCGATCTCGGCCGCGGCGCGGCGGACGATTTCGCCCGCCTCGCCGGCCGGGTGGCGGGCAATTTCGCCATGGTGCGCCACGAATACCCGTTCTCCCGCGACACCATCCACCGGCGGGTCAAGTACCGCCTGGCGCTGGAAGGCGGCGCGGCCGGGCTGATCGTCGCCAACCCGATGCCCGAGGCGGGGCTGGTGACCGGCGGCGCCGGGCAGGGCATCGAGCCCAACATCCCGGCAATCGGCGTCGACAATGCGACGGCGCGGGAGATCGCCGGCGCGCGGGTCCGCCTCGCCGTCGACAACCGGCGCGACCGCGATACCGCGCGCAACCTGATCGCCGAGATCCCCGGCCGGAACCCCGAATGGGTCGTGCTGTGCGCCCATTACGACGGCCACGACCTCGCCGACAGCGCGCTCGACAACGCGACCGGCGTCGCCGCGGTGCTGGAGATCATGCGCCGCTTCGCGCCCCATGTCGCAACGATGCCGCGCGGGCTGCGGGCGATCCTGTTCACCGCGGAGGAGACCGGGCTGCTGGGCTCGCAACTCTATGTCGATTCGCTGGAGGAGTCGGAGAGGCGGGCGATCGGGATCGCGATCAACCTCGACACGCTCGCGGGAAGCCCCGGCTTCACCTGCCTGACCAGCGGGTTCGCCGCGCTCGACGGGTTCGTCGCCTCGGCCGCCGCCGCGCGCGGGCTCGACATCGCGACCTGGCGGCCCCTGTTGCAGAACTCCGACCATTTCAACTTCGCCGAGCGCGGCATCCCCGCGCTGCGCCTGATCGCCGGGTTCAACGACCCCGACGCCGGCGCGCGCTATCTGCTGACCGAGGCCGACACCGCCGGCCTTGTGGGCGCGGACGCGCTTCGCCGCGGCGCTGAGGTCGCCGCCGCGCTGGTCCGGGCGGCGCTCGCCTCCCCGGCGCCGATCGCCGAACACACGGCCCGCTAAGGCACCAGGATCACCGAGCCGGTGGTCTCCCGGGCCGCCATGGCGCGATGCGCCTCGGCGGCGTCGGCGAGGGGGTAGACATGGCCGATCGCGATCTTCACCGCCCCCGACCGGACGACATCCATCAGCGAGCCGGCGAGGTCGAGGAACTCCTCGCGGGTGCGGGAGTAGTGGCCGAGGCTGGGATGGGTGAGGAATACCGAGCCCAGCGGTCCCAGCCGGCGCGGGTCGACCGGCGGGGGATCGCCGGACGCCTCGCCGAACTGCGCCAGCACGCCGCGCGTCGCCAGACAGGCGAGCGAGCCCTCGAAGGTCGCCTCGCCGACCGAATCGTAGACCGCGCGGGCGCCCGCCCCGCCGGTGATCTCGCGCACCCGGGCGGCGAAATCCTCCCTCGTGTAGACGATCGGATGGTCGCAGCCATTGGCGGCGGCGAGCGCCGCCTTGGCGTCGGTGCCGACGGTGCCGATCACCCTGGCGCCGAGATGCTTCGCCCACTGGCAGAGGATCAGCCCGACCCCGCCGGCGGCGGCATGCACCAGCACGGTGTCGCCCGCTTCGATTGCGCAGGTCCGGCGCAGCAGGTAGCTCGCCGTCATGCCCTTGACCGTCATCGCCGCGGCAACCCGGTCGGAGATCCCGTCCGGCAGCGCCAGCGTCCGCCATGCCGGCACGATGCGCGCCTCGGCATAGGCGCCGTCGCCGCCGCCCTGGGCGACGACGGGTTGTCCGACCTCGAGCCCTTCGACGCCCGCGCCGAGCGCCTCGACGACGCCCGCCCCCTCGACGCCGAGCGCGGCCGGGAAGCCTTCGACCGCGTGCCTGCCCTCCCTGCGGTAGATGTCGCGGTAGTTGACGCCGATCGCGGTCTGGCGGATCAGCACCTCGCCGGCGCCGGGCGCGCCCAAATCGACGTCCTCCAGGCGCAGCACCCCGGGCCCGCCGGTCTCGTGGAATCGGATGCACTTCGTCATGGACAGCCCCCCGCACCCGCACTCTATTTTCGCCGCCCGGGCGGGGAAAGCCCCGCCGGCCTTCCCCCGAAGACGGGGGCGGGGCACGATGGCGCGGGAGCGTGCGGGACGGAAGGGCGATGGATTTCGCGCTGAGCGACGACCAGCGGGCGATCGTCGACGGCGTCGGGCGCATAGTCGCGGCGTTCGACGACGCCTACTGGCTGGCGCGCGACCGCGACGGCGATTTCCCGCACGCCTTCTACGACGCGATGGCGGCGGGCGGCTGGCTCGGCATCGCGCTGCCCGAGGCGCATGGCGGCGCCGGGCTGGGGGTGACCGAGGCGGCGCTGATGATGGCGCGGGTCGCCGCGTCGGGCGGCGCCATGGCGGCTTCCTCCAGCATCCACATGAACATCTTTGGCCCGCGCGCCATCGTCGCCCATGGCAGCGAGGCCCAGAAGCGCCGCTGGCTGCCGCCGCTGATCGCCGGGCGGTCGAAGATGTGCTTCGCCGTCACCGAGCCCGATGCCGGGCTCGACACCACGAGGATCGCCACACGGGCCGAGCGCGACGGCGCGGGCTATGTCGTGCGCGGCCGCAAGATCTGGACCTCGACCGCCCGGGTCGCCGACAAGATCATGCTGCTGGCGCGCACCGCGCCGCGCCGCGACGACGCGCCCGCTTCCGGGCTCAGCCTGTTCTTCGCCGACCTCGACCGGGCGGCGGCGGAGATCCGCGAGATCGACAAAATGGGCCGCAAGGCGGTCGACTCCAACGAGATCCGCTTCGACGGCATGCGGATCCCGGACGGCGACCTGATCGGCGCCGAGGGCGAGGGGTTCCGCTACATCCTCCAGAGCCTCAACCCGGAGCGCATCCTGGTCGCCGCCGAGGCGGTCGGGATCGGCCGCGACGCCATCGGCAGGGCCGCGCGCTATGCCGGCGAGCGCGTCGTCTTCGGCCGGCCGATCGGCGCCAACCAGGGGATCCAGCACCCGCTCGCCGCCGCCTGGTCGGCGCTCGAGGCGGCCCATCTCGCCACCATGAAGGCGGCCTGGCTGTACGACCGGGGCGAGCCCTGCGGCGTCGAGGCCAACGCCGCCAAGTTCCTCGCCGTCGAGGCCGGGTTCGAGGCCTGCAAGCAGGCGGTGGCGACCCATGGCGGCATGGGCTATGCGCGCGAGTTCCATGTCGAGCGCCTGATGCGCGAGATCGTCATGCTCCAGCTCGCCCCGGTGAGCCAGCATCTGGCGCTCAACCACATCGCCGAACGCGCGCTCGGCCTGCCCAAATCGTATTGACGGACCGGCGGGCGGAATCGGGATCGCGCGGTCGGCGCGACGGAAACCGGCTGGACCGCCGTGTTCACGTTGGAAGCGCGGGCTCGGGAACATCCTGCGAATCGGGGACGGGAAGGCAGCGCGCAAGCGCTTCGCCGTTGTGACCGGCGCGGACTTTCGTTAGCGTTTTCGCCGACCCGTGCGAAGGGAAGCAGCGCGTGAGAAAGGTGCTCCTGGTCGTGGTGCCGATCGCCCTGCTGGTGGCGGGCGCGGTCGCGGCGTCCTACCTGGTCAGGACCAGGCCGCAGGTCGCCCCCGCGCCGCCGGTGGAACGGGTGTGGACGGTCGACGCGGTGCCGGTCCGGCTGACCGACATACGGCCGGACATCGAGCTCTTCGGAAAGATCTTCGCGGCCCGCCAGATACAGCTTCGGGCCCTGGTGACCGGTCAGGTGGTCGAGCTCCATCCCAACCTGGTGGAGGGCGGGCTGGTGCGGCGCGGCGAGGTGATCCTCGCCATCGACGAGTTCGAATACCGGTCGGCGCTCAAGGAGAGCGAGGCCCGGCTGGCCGAGGCGCGGGGGCGGAGCGGCGCGGGCGCGGGTCGTCGAGGGCGAGGCGAAACGGCTCGCCGAGACCAGGGCCCTGGAGAGCGACCGCGAGATCCTCGCCTTGCTGGCGCGCGACCTGAAGCGGGCCACGCAGCTCTCCGCGCGCGGCAATATTTCGGCCCAGGCGCTGGACAAGAAGCGGCTGGAGCTGAGCCGCCAGCAACGCGCGATCGTGCTGCGCCAGAACGGGATCGACGCCGAGTCGGCGCGGCTGGAGCAGGAGAAGGCGGGCATCGAGCGCCTCGACGTGGCGGTGCAGCGGGCGCGCTACGACCTCGAACGCACCCGCCTGCGCGCGCCCTTCGACGGGGTGGTCCAGAGCGTCACCGCGCAGGTGGGCCAGCGTCTCGGCGTGCTCGACGGCGTGGGCCAGCTGATCGATACCGGCAGCCTCGAAGCGCGCTTCCACATATCGGACGCGCAGTACGGACGGCTGTCGGGCACCGGAAGGGGCGTGATCGGCCGGACCGCGCGGGTGATCTGGCGGGTCGGACAGCGCGAGCTGGTGCTCGAGGCGGTGGTCGCGCGGGTCGGCGCGCAGATCGACACGGCGAGCGGCGGCGTCGAGCTGTTCGCCGGGATCAAGGACCACGCGGCGGCCTCCTCGCTGCGGCCCGGCGCCTTCGTCGAGATTCTCATTCCCGACCGGGTCTATGCCGGTGTCGCGCGGGTACCGGAGACCGTCCTCCACCCGGGCAACGTGGTCTACGGCATCGACGGGGGCCGGCTGGTGCAGCGCCGGGCCGAGATCGTCGCCCGGGTCGGCAACGACGTCCTGCTGCGCGGCGAGCTGACCGACGGCGACCGGCTGGTGACCACCCAGTCGGTGGCGATCGCGCCCGGCCTGCGCGTCGAGCTGCGCTAGGCCGGAGGGCGCGCGGGACCGATGTTCGGCAAGAACCTGATCCGGCTGTTCGTTCGCCACCCCAACGCCGCCAACCTGTTGATGGCCCTGATCTTCGTCGCCGGCATCTACTCGCTGTCGAAGCTGAACACCCAGTTCTTTCCCGATTTCGGCCTCGACGTCGTCTCGATCCAGGTGAACTGGCCGGGCGCGAGCACCGGGGACGTGGAAGCCAATATCGTGGCGGCGATCGAGCCCGAGCTGCGCTTCCTCGACCATGTCGAGAAGGTGACCTCCTATGCGACGGAGGGGGTGGGGCGGGTGGTCGTCGAATACCGGGCCGGCACCGACATGCAGTCGGCGGTGTCGGAGGCGGAGGCGGCGCTGCAGCAGATCACCATCCTGCCGGAGGACAGCGAGCGGCCGGTCGTCCGCCGCATGATCCGATACGACACGATCGTCCGCCTCGTCCTGTCGGGCCCGTATTCCGAGGCCGTGCTGAAGCGCCAGGCCAAGCGGATGCGCGACGAGTTGCTGGCCGCCGGCATCGACCGGGTGACGTTCTTCGGCGCGCGCGACGAGGAGATCCGGGTCGAGATCGAACCGCGGGTGCTGCGCCAGCTCGACCTGACGCCGGCGGCGGTGGCCGCCCGCATCGAAGCCAGCAACCGGGATATCCCGTCGGGCAGTCTCGAGGGTTCGGTGGAAAAGCAGCTGCGCAGCGTCGGGCTGCACACCACGTCGCGCGATCTGGGAAACATCGAGATCAGGTCGCTCGGCGACGGCCAGAAGATCTATTTGCGCGACATCGCCTCGCTGTCCGAGGCGTTCGACGACAAGGCGCCCATCGGGCTGCGCGACGGCCGGCCGGCGATCGAGCTGCACGTGCAGCGCTCGTCCACCGCCGACGCTCTCGAGGTCGGCGGGATCGTCGACCGCTTCCTCGCCGGGTCGCGCGGCAACTATCCGCCGCAGCTCAAGGTCGAGCAGCACGACGAGCAGGCGGGGCTGATCGAGCAGCGGGTCCAGGTCCTGCTGAACAACGGCGCCTCGGGGTTGATCCTGGTGGTGGCGGTGCTGCTGCTGTTTCTCAACGGCCGCACCGCGTTCTGGGTGGCCGTCGGCATCCCGACCGCGTTCATGGCGGCGCTCGCGACCATGCTGGCGCTCGGCGAGAGCATCAACATGGTCACGCTGTTCGCGCTGATCATGACCCTCGGCCTGATCGTCGACGACACCATCGTCGTGGGCGAGCACGCGGCGGCGCGGCGCGAGGCCGGGCTCGGCCCGCGCCAGGCGGCGGAGGCGGGCGCGCTGCGCATGCTGGCGCCGGTGATGGCCGCCTCGCTGACCACGATCGCCGCCTTCCTGCCGCTGGTCGCCATGGGCGGCATCATCGGCCAGATCGTGGGCGCCATCCCGCTGGTCGTGGTCGCCGTCATCCTCGCCAGCCTGGTCGAGTGCTTCCTGGTGCTGCCCGGCCATCTGCGGGAATCGCTCAAGAAGCACGGCGGGCGGCGCAACTTCGTGATGCGGCACTTCGACGCCGGCTTCGACCGGTTCCGCGCCGGCCCGTTCCGGCGCATCGTCCGGTTCTGCGTGCGCTGGCGCTACGCCTCGGTCGCGACGGCGATCGCGGTCTTCCTGGTGGCGGCCGGGCTGGTCCTGGGCGGCCGGGTGGGGTTCCACTTCTTCCCCTCGCCCGAGGCCGACGTGGTGGTCGGCAACGTGGTGATGGCGCCGGGCACGCCGCGCCGCGACACCGGGGCGATGGTCGAGGAGCTTTCGGACGCCGTCGACCGGGCCGCCGCCCGGCTCGGCGTCGCCAGCGAAGACCTGGTGGCGATGAGCTTCGGCAGCGTCGGGCGCAGCGGCGGGCGGCAGTTTTCGCGCATCGTCGGCGATCAGTATGGCGGGCTGACCGTGGAGCTGGTCCCGTCGGACCGGCGCACGGTGCGCACGGAGGATTTCGTCGCGGCATGGCACGGCGAGATCCGCCCGCTGCCCAACGTGGAGCAGGTCAACCTCAACGCGCGCGCGGGCGGCCCCCCGGGGCGGGAGATCGACATCAGGCTTCGGGGCGGCTCGGCCGGCGCGCTCAAGGCGGCGGCGACCGAGGTCAAGAGCCTGCTCGGGCGGTTCCCGGGCGTCAGCACGATCGACGACGACCTGCCCTACGGCAAGCAGGAGCTGATCCTCGAGGTCACGCCGCGCGGCCAGGCGCTCGGCTTCACCACCCAGAGCGCCGGGCTGCAGGTGAGAAACGCGTTCCAGGGCGCGATCGCCCAGCGCTTCGCGCGCGGCGACGAGGAGGTGACGATCAAGGTCCGCTACCCGCGCGACAGCGCCGACAGCGCGGCCTTCCTCAACCTGTTCCTGCGCGCGCCGGACGGTGCCGAGGTCCCGCTGAGCGAGGTGGTGACGCTCCGCCAGGAGCGCGGCTTCTCGCGCCTGCGCCGCGAGGACGGGTCCCGCGAGGTGGCGATCACCGGGGAAATCGACGAGACGGTGACCAGCCTCGGCGCCCTGCTGCCGGCGATCGAGGCGGGCGGGCTCGCCGACATCGCGCAGCGCTACGGCCTCAGCTACCGGTTCAAGGGCAAGGCCGAGGAGCAGGCCGAAGCGGCAAGCGACATGGGCGCCGGCGCGCTCACCGGGCTGATCGCCATCTACATCGTGCTCGCCTGGGTGTTCGCCAACTTCACCCGGCCGCTGATCGTCATGGCGATCATCCCGTTCGGCTTCGTCGGCGCGGTGCTGGGCCATCTGGCGCTCGGCTTCGACCTCACGATACTCAGCATGATCGGCCTGCTGGGCCTCTCCGGAATCCTGGTCAACAACTCGATCATCCTGGTCCGCACGGTCGACCTGCATCTCGACGACGAAACCCCGCTGCACGAGGCCATCGTCGCGGGCTGCCGGGAACGCCTGCGCCCGGTGCTGCTGACCTCGCTCACCACCATCGGCGGCCTGGTTCCGCTCCTGTTCGAGACCAGCCTCCAGGCCCAGTTCCTGATCCCGATGGCGATCACCATCGTGTTCGGGCTCGCGGTCGCGACCCTGATCGTGCTGGTGCTCACGCCCGCGCTGCTCGCCATCGACGAGGACATCCGCGCCGTCTTCCGGCGCCTGCGGCCGAGGCCGGGCCCCGCCCCCGCGACCGGCTGACCGGGGCCGGCGCCTGCCCAGGCCGAGCCGGGAGCGGCAACGGGGCCCGACCGGGATTTCCCGGTCCCGGGCACGAATCGGTGTCGAATACAACGCTATATTTGTTGATCCCGTAACAATCGGCATTCAAAGACATGGGTTCACTTCGATTATGACAGCCGGTACCAAAGAACATATGAATTCGCCCGGATTTGAGGCAGTCTAGAAGCCCGGTTCGGCCCAGGCCGCGCGGCGGGCCGGGAACGCGTCGCGCCGCTCCAACGCAAAGACGGGAAAGGTGATGCCACAGGATTCGACGAGCCCCGCCGGCGGTTCCGAAAGGCCGCGATGGGTCGGCTTCGCCCAGCTGGCGCTGATCCTCCTCGCCATCGTCGTCGCGCTCTACTTCGCCCGCGCGCCGAGCCGCGTGGACCGCGGCACGATCGCCGGTCCCGCCCAGGCGAAGCCGGTGGTGAGCGTCGTCAGGCCGGCGGCGACCGAGCACAGGCTCTCCCTCTCGCTCACCGGGGCGGTGACCCTCGAGCGCAAGACCCGGGTGGTCGCCGAAGTGGTCGGCCGCGTCGTCTGGGTGTCGCCGAAATTCAGCAATGGCGGCTCGATCCCGGCGAACGAGGTCTTCGTCAGGATCGATCCGACCGAATACGCGCTCGAGGTCGAGGCCGCGAAGATGGCCGTGGCGGAAGCCGAGGCGACCCTGCGGATCGAGAAACCCGGCGCGCCGCCGGGCGCGCTCGCACAGGCCCGGCTGGGCAAGGCGCGGGCGGCGCTCGCGCTCGCCGAGCTCCGGCTCGCGCGCACCGAGATTTCGCTGCCCTATGCGAGCCGCGTGGTGTCCTCGGATCTCGAGATCGGCGATCTGGTCGGCCCGGCCGACGACGTGGGACGGGACGCCCGGCTGGGGGTGGTCTACCGCCCGGGCGCGTTGCAGGTCCGCGTGCCGATCGCGCAGGGCGACCTGGCCGCCCTCGATCCGGCGGTGGGCCGCCTGGCCCGGGTGAAAGCCGGCATGGGCACCTACCGGGCCAGGGTGGTCCGGGTGTCGGCGGTGGTCGCCCCGCGCACCCGGCTGGCCAAGCTGTACCTCAAATTCGCCGATGACGCGCCGGCCGGCTCGTTGCCGGTCCCGGGGATGTTCGCGCGGGTCAGGGTGACGGGGCCCGAGCGCGGCAATGTCTACGTGCTGCCCGACTCGGCGGCCCGGGAGAGCGACAGGCTCTGGGTGGTCCGGGACGGCGCGCTCGCTTCGCTGGCGCCCAGGACGGTCCTGCGCAGCCCCGCGGGCTGGATCGTCGAGGCGTTCGACGCCGGCGACGGGGTGGTGGTCGGCACCCTGCCGGCCGCCGCCGAGGGGCTGAAGGTGGATATCGCGCAAGCGCCGTCGAAGCAATAGACCGGTCCCCGGAGCGAGACCGCGGACAACCAGCACACGCCATAGCCGGGGGCTGTCGTGAAGAACGGACTGATCGCATATTTCGTCGGAAACCCCGTCGCCGCCAAGCTGCTGATGCTGTTCCTGATCCTGGGCGGGGTGATCGCCGGGCTCAACATCCATGTCCGGCAGGTTCCGAATCTCGATTTTCGCACGATTGTCGTCACCCTGGCTTCGCCCGGCTCCTCGCCGCGGGAGATCGAGGAAGACATCAACCGCCGCATCGAGGAAAGCATCGTCGGGCTGGAGGGCGTCGACCGGGTGGTGAGCGTCGCCTCGGAAGGCCTGGCCCGCATCGAGGTCGAGCTCGAGACCTTCGCCGACGCCGACGCGGTTCTGGCCGACGTGAAGAACACGGTCGACAGCATCGAGGGCTTTCCGCCGCCGAGCGCCCAGCCCGCGAAGATCGGGCTCAAGAAACTGACCATCGAGGTGCTCACGCTCTCGGTCGCCTCCTCGACGCTCCCGGAGGACGACCTGCGGATCGCGGCGGAGACCCTGCGCGACGACCTGCTGACGCTGCCTTCGGTGTCGCTGGTCCGCCTGAGGGGCACGCGCGACCGCGAAATCTCCATCGAAATGGACGAAGAGGAGCTGCGCCGCAACGGGCTGTCCATCTCGGAGGTGGCGCGCGAGGTGCGGCGATCCTCGCTCAACCTCACATTCGGCGAGCTGCGTACCGATGCCGGCGGGGTGGTGCTGCACGTGGTGGGGAAGCGGACGCGCGGCGAGGAGTTCCGCAACATCCCGCTGATCGCCCGGCTCGACGGGTCGGTGGTCAAGCTCGGGGACGTGGCGCGGATTCGCGACGGATTCGTCGACGAGGACATCCTGTCCGAGGTCGACGGCAAGCCGGCGGTCTTCGTCCGGGTCGAGGCGGGCGAGGAACACTCGGTGTTCGGCATCTCCAACGCGATCGGGGACTGGCTGGCGACATACACGCCGCCGGCCGGCGTCGAGGTCGCGGTCTGGAGCGACCGGGTCGAGGGGATTCTCGACCGGTTCGGCGGAATCCTGCAAAACGCCGTGATCGGCGCGATCCTGGTCTTCGTCTGCCTGGTGCTGGTGTTCGACCTGCGCGTGGCGTTCTGGATCGCGCTCGGGATTCCGATCTCCTTCATCGGCTCGCTGATGTTCTTCGGCGTCTCCGATCTGACCCTGAACATGGGGACGCTGTTCGCGTTCTTCCTGCTGATCGGGATCGTCGTGGACGACGCCGTGGTGGTGGGCGAAAGCATCGCCACGGAACGGGAACAGGGGAAGAGCGCGCGCGACGCGGCGATGTCCGGGGCGAGAGCCGTCGTCGGGCCGATCACGGTGGGGGTGCTGACGACCGTGCTGGCCTTCGTGCCGCTGCTGTTCGTGACCACCGGCGCCTACCAGATCGTGCAGGTCTTTCCCTATGTCGCGTTCTTCGTCCTCCTGGTCTCGCTCGTCGAGGCGTTCTGCATCCTGCCGTCGCATCTGTCCTATGAGGGGCGCTGGAGCCTCTCGCCCCTGCGCGACGTCCAGCACCGGGTGCGCGGCTGGATCGACGAGTTGCGGGACGCCATCGTCGTGCCGGTGGTGTCGTGGTCGGTACGCCACATCTATCTGACATTCCTCTTCGGCGTCGTGTTCGTGCTCGCCGCCCTCTGGCTGTTGCGGGCCGAGATCGTCCGGGTCATCGTGCTCGACAGCGCCGCCAATGTCGGCAACACGATCCAGGCCGATCTCGAGCTGCCGGTCGGCGCGCCGTTCGAATCCAGCGTAGCCGTGGGACAGCGCTTCGTGCGGGCGGCGCGCGCGATCAACGAGCAGCTCGGTGGAGAAACCATCGAGTCGGTAAGCCTGATCGTCGGCAATCTGGGCGGTGTCGCGGGGTCGCGAACCGGCCAGGACGACGCCAACCGGAGCCATCTGGCATCGGTGCGGGTCCACCTCCACAAGCGGCCGCTTCGCCAGGCATCTCCCGAGACCATCGAACGCCTGTGGCGCGAGAATGTCGGCGACGTGTCGCAGCTGGAGAAGCTCTCCGTCCAGACCACGCGCATCCGCTTCAGGCCGGGTGTCGCCTACGCGCTGCTCCATGACGACCCCGAGATCCTGCGCCAGGCCGCGCGCGAGCTCGGGTCCCATCTGCGCACGGTTCCGGGCCTCTACGCGCAATCGGACAGCCTGACGCCGGGCAAGCGCCATTTCGAGATTCGCCTGACCCCGGCGGGGGAGGCGGCGGGGCTGACGCCGGCGATGATCGGCAAGCAGCTGCGGGCCAATTTCCACGGGCTGTCGGTCCAGCGGATCCAGCGCGGACGGGACGAGGTCGCGGTCGTGGTCCGCTATCCGGTCGAACGGCGGCGCAGCCTGCGGGAACTCGCCAGCGAGCACATCGTGCGGCCGGGCGGCCACGAGATCCCGCTATCGACCGTCGCCCGCGTCGTGGAGAAGCGCGAGCTCTCGTCGCTCACCCGCATCGACGGAAAGCGGGCGGCCCTGGTCAACGCGCATGTCGATTTCGGCAGGATCACCGCGATCCAGGCGCGGCGGGCGGTCGCGCAAGACTTCCTTCCCGGGCTGCTGGCGAAATATCCCGGCCTCTCGGTGGCGCGCGATGCCGGCGCCCGCGACGAACAGGCCCTGCTCCGGACCATGGGGGTGCTGGTCCCGATCGTGCTGATCCTGATGTACGGGCTGATGGCGGCCTTCCTGCGCAGCTACTGGAAGCCCCTGGTGGCGGTGATCGGCGTGCCGATCTCGTTTGCCGGAGCGGTGTTCGGCCATTGGGCGCTGGGCTGGGATCTGACCGCCATATCGCTGTTCGGCATGGTCGGCGTGGCCGGGGTCATCGTCAACGACGCGCTGGTGCTGCTCGACCGCTACAACACGATCAGGCGGGACAACGCCGCCCTGCCGGCGATCGCCGCCGCCTCGGCGGCGACCCGCGATCGCTTCCGCGCGGTGCTGCTCACCACGCTCACCACCGTGCTGGGGCTCTCGCCATTGCTCTACGAGCGGAGCGACGAGCTGCTCTTCCTCGTGCCGTTCGTCGTCAGCATGCTGGGCGGGCTGATCGCGGCCGGCGCCTTCACCCTGTTCGTCCTGCCCGCGCTGGTGATGTTCGTCGAGGGGCGCGGGGAAGACTGAGCGCTCCCGACGGCCCCGGTTGCCAGGCGCGGGCGGCGGAGGCACGCTGCGCTGCCATGAAGTTCGGCATTTTCGACCATGTCGACCGCGGGCGCGAGATCCCGATCGCGGACCTCTACGAGGACCGCCTGCGGATGGTGGAGCGCTACGAGGCGGCGGGGCTCCACTGCTACCACGTGGCGGAACACCACGCGACGCCGCTCGGCATGGCGCCGGCGCCCGGCATCTTCCTCGCCGCCGTCGCCCAGCGCACCAGGACCATGCTGTTCGGTCCGCTGGTCTACATCCTGCCGCTCTACGACCCGGTCCGGCTGGCGGAAGAGATCTGCATGCTCGACCATCTCGGGCGGGGACGGTTCCAGCTCGGCATCGGCCGCGGCATCTCCTTCCTCGAGCTCGGCCATTTCGGCATCTCACACCCCGAGGTGCGCGAGATCTACGAGGAATCGCTCGAGGTGATTCTGGCCGCGCTCGCCAACCCCATTCTCGACCATGCGGGACGGCGCTTCCGCTATACCGGCTTCCCGATGGAGCTCGGCCCCTACCAGAAGCCGCACCCGCCGCTGTGGTACGGACCCGGCACGCGGGCCTCGGCCGAGTGGTCGGCGCGGATGAAGGCGAACATCGTCATCAACGCGCCGGCCGGGGCCGCCCGGCCGCTGATCGAGGCGTTCCGCGAGGCCTGGGCGGAGACCCACGGCGCGGCGCCGCTGCCGCTGATGGGGATCACCCGCCAGACCTATGTCGCCGAGACCGACGCCGAGGCCGAGCGGCGCGGCCGGCCGGCCTTCGAGTCCTGGTACGCCAGCTTCGCCAGGCTGTGGCGCGCCTTCGGCGCCGACCCGGTGCGCTACCCGGACAATTTCGACGAGGCGCGCCGCATCGGCGTGATCACCGTCGGCTCGCCCGAGACCCTGCGCCGGGAGATCGCCGCCCAGCAGGCGGAGAGCGGCTGCACCTATTTCGTCTCCCGCTTCGCCTATGGCGACCTGACATTCGAGGAATCGGCGCGCTCGCTCGACCTCTTCGCCGCCGAGGTGATGCCGCATTTCGCCGGGGACGCGGCGCGCCCGGCGGCGGGGTAGGCTTCAGACCGCCGGCTTGGCGTCGATCAGCACGAAGGCGATGCGGCAGGGCTCGGTGCCCCGGTTGACCCAGGCATGGTTGGTGCCGCGCTGGATCACCACGTCGCCCGCCGTCAGATGGACGTCGTCTTCCGGGTCGTCGAGCCAGAGGTCGATCTCGCCGGAGACCACCACCGCGTAGTCGACGCTGTCGGTGCGGTGCGACCCGGGATGCCTGAGCGCCGCCCCCTCGGGCTCGTGCGCGCCGAGCGCCCGGGCGAGCGTGCCGCCGCCCGGGCCCCGCGAGATCGCCGATTCGGGCGCGAACTCGACGATGCGGAAGACCGAACCGCCTGGCGGCGGCGCGAGCGGCACGTCGCCGGTCACCGGGTCCGCGGCGCCCGCGTTGTCGGCCGGGGTCGCGAAGGTGCGCCAGAGCTGGGTCGCGCCGGTGCCGTGCTCGCGTTCGCGCATGTTGGGCGCGTCGCCGTCGATGACGACGACCGCCCTGCCGTCCCGGTGGCCCGTCACCACGCGCCTGACCGCTGCAACCATTCCCGTCCTCCGGCTGTCGAACCCGCGATTCGCGACTATGTCTCCCGCGCTCGCCGCGCGGCAAGTCCCGGCGCGAAACTTTGCTTGTCGAGCGCGGCGAAACGCGGCATAAAAGGGCGTCATTTCAACAACGGAAAGGAGGTGATCCAGTGTCTCATTGTCACCAACCGCGGACGTGCATGGCCTGGGTCTCCGCCTCTCGGGGGTCCTGGGTCGGCTAGCGCGACGCTCGCGGCCAGCACGCGGCCGCGGTTAGACAATGGAAGGGCCGTCCCGCGGGGCGGCCCTTCTTTGTGCAGGCAGCGGGACGAAGGCAATGGCCGAGACCTACGATTACATCGTCGTCGGCGCCGGGTCGGCGGGCTGCGTGCTCGCCGCCAGGCTGAGCGAGGACGCCGATGTCCGGGTGCTGCTGCTCGAGGCCGGGCCGGGCGACCGCGACCCGCTGATCTCGATCCCGATCGGCATCGGCAAGATGCATGCCGAGCGGCTGCACGACTGGGGCTATGACAGCGAGCCCGAGGCGGGGCTCGGCGGGCGCACCGTCGAGGCGCTGCGCGGCAAGGTGATCGGCGGCTCGTCCTCGATCAACGTGATGGCCTATGTGCGGGGCCACCGGGGCGATTACGACCGCTGGGCGCAGAAGGGCTGCGGCGGCTGGTCCTATGCCGAAGTGCTGCCCTATTTCAAGCGCTGCGAGAGCTGGGAGGAGGGCGGCGATGCCTGGCGCGGCGCGCAAGGCCCGCTCGGCGTGGTGCGCTCGAAATCGCGCGACCCGCTGTTCGACGCGTGGATGGAGGCGGGCGAGGAATCGGGGTTCGGCGTCACCCCGGACTACAACGGCGCGCGCCAGGAAGGCTTCGGCCGCAGCCAGTGGACGATCCGCGACGGCCGGCGGTGCTCGGCGGCGGTCGCCTGGCTCAGGCCGGCGATGCGGCGCCCCAACCTGACCGTCAGGACCCGGGCGCTGGCCACCCGGGTGGTGCTCGAGGGGGCGCGGGCGCGCGGCGTCGCCTGGCTCCAGGGCGGGCGCGAACGCATCGCCCATGCCGAGCGCGAGGTGCTGCTCTCGGGCGGGGCGTTCAACTCGCCCCAGCTCCTGATGCTGTCCGGCATCGGCCCGGCCGACCATCTGCGCGGCACCGGGATCGCGGTCGCGCTCGACCTGCCCGGCGTCGGGCGCAACCTGCAGGACCATCTCGCGGTCCAGCTGATGAACGCGCGCAGCGGCAACGGGCATTTCCACGGCGAGCTCCGGCTCGACCGGCTCGCGGTCAACCTGGCGCGCGGCTGGGCCTTCGGCACGGGCCCGGCGACCTGGCTGCCCAACGGGATGCACGGCTTCGTCAGGACGCGGCCCGAGCTCGCCGTGCCCGACATCCAGTTCCTCACCCGCGGCGCCGGGCTCGACGCCCGCCTTTGGCTGCCCGGCATCCGCCCGGCGCCGCCCGACCAGTACGGCATGCGCCCCGTCGTCCTCCACCCCGAGAGCACCGGCGAGGTCGGGCTGCGCTCCGCCGACCCGGCGGCGCCGGTCCGCATCCGGCCCGGCTTCCTGTCGCGCCGGGCGGATCTCGAGACCCTGCGCACCGGCGTCAAGGCCGCCCGCGAGGTGTTCGCGCAGCCGGCGCTCGCCCGCTTTCGCAAGGCGGAGACCGAGCCCGGCCCCGCGGTCAGGACCGATTCCGAGATCGACGCCTGGATCCGCGCCACCGCGATCACCGCCCACCACCCCTCCGGCACCTGCCGGATGGGGATCGACGGGGGCGCGGTGCTCGACCCCGAGCTCCGCGTCCGCGGCGTGGACGGGCTGCGCGTGGTCGACGCCGCGGCGATGCCCGACCTGGTCTCGGGCAACATCAACGCCTGCGTCCTGATGATGGCGGAAAAGGCCTCCGACATGATCCGCGGCCGCCCGCCTTTGCCCCGGGCCGACGAGGCGTAGGCCTTTCGCGGGCGGCTCAGAGCACGCGCACGGCGTAGCGGTGGGCGAGGCGGCGGCCGAGGCGGCGGTCTTCCAGGGTGACGGTGACGCTGGCCGGGCCGGGCGGCGCATCCGCATCGTCGCCCGCATGGGCGAGGATGACCGTCGCCCGCGGCACCGCGCCGTCCCGGGGCAAAGCCGCGATCGCCGACAGCGCGATCCCGGTCTGGCGGGACCGGCCGGCGGCGTCGAGCGTTTCGGTCCGGAGCAGGATGTCGTCCAGATGGCCGGCGATCTCGGCGAAGCGCCAGACGCTGCGCGCGAGCGGCTTGGCGCAGATCTGGCGGGCCCGCCCCGGGTCGTCGGCCAGCGCCCCGTCGACATGGTCCGAGCCGATGCCGAGCAGCGCGCCGGCGCTGGCGGCGATCAGCGCGACCGCCCCCTGACCCCGCGTCGCGTCGCCCACGACCTCGATCGCGTCGCCGCAGGCCAGCCGTTCGACCGACACCGGGAAACGGCGGTTGCCGGAGGCGACGACCAGGCGGTCGAGCACGAGATCGGGCGTGAACACGCCGTCGGCGGTCTCGACATGGGGCCGGTAGACGAAACCCGCGCTCACTTGGCGTTCCCTCCCTGGCTCGGATAGCATCGCCGGATGGCTAGCCGTCCCCACTACAGCGCCGAAGAGCTGGAAAGGCAATACGACGTCACCATCGGGGTCGACGACGTGGAGGCGATCCAGCAGGGCTACCGCGAGGCCTCGGACGCGGTCGCCGCCGCGGGGCGCGGCCGCCTCGACCTCGCCTACGGGCCCGACCCGCTGCAACGGCTCGACCTGTTCCCGGCCGGCGGCTCCGCTCCGGCGCCGCTGATGGTCTACATCCATGGCGGCTACTGGGTGGGCGGAGACAAGATCGGCCGCCGCTTCCCGGCCCCGGTCTACGCCGCCGCCGGGATCGCCTGGGCGGCGATCAACTACCGGCTCGCGCCGGGCTGCACGATGGACGAGATCGTCGCCGACATGCGCGGCGCGCTGGCCTGGCTCCATCGCCACGCCGCCGATCACGGGATCGACCCCGACCGCATCCATGTCGCGGGAAGCTCGGCGGGCGGCCACCTGACCGGGATGGCGCTCGCCCCCGGCTGGCACGCCGCCTGCGGGGTGCCGGAAGACCTCGTCAAGGGCGCCTGTCCGATGAGCGGGCTGTTCGATCTCGCGCCGATGCGGATCACCAGCCACCGGGAGAGCCTCGCCATGGACGCCGGGACGGCGGCGCGCAACTCGCCGGTCCTCCACCCGCCGGCGGCGCCGCTGCCGGTGGTGGTCGCCTGGGGCGCGCGCGAATCGGCGGAGTTCCGGCGCCAGTCGGAGGATTACGCGGCGGCGCTCGAGGCGGCGGGCTGCGAGGTCGTCCTGCTCGCCGCCGGGGGGCACGACCATTTCTCGATCATGGGCGACATGGCGCGCCCGGACACGCCGCTCGGCGGCGCGATGCTGGGGCTCGTGCGGGCGGGGTGATCCGGGGCGTAACGGTGGGCGGCACGGCGCGCCCCGGACTTGATCCGGGGCGGTCCCCCCACTCGTCATTTCGACCGGAGCCGTGCGGAGCACGGCGTAGTGGAGAAACCTCCCTGCCAATGGGGGCGAGATTTCTCCACTGCGCGCTTCGCGCTCCGGTCGAAATGACGAGGGGGGCGGAACTGGGCAGGGAGGTTTCTCCACTCCGCGCCTCCGGCGCTCCGGTCGAAATGACGGGGGGCGGAACTGGGCAGGGAGGTTTCTCCACTCCGCGCTTCGCGCTCCGGTCGAAATGACGAGGGGGGGCGCGCCTCCGGCGCTCCGGTCGAAATGACGAGGGGGCGCGCGCCTCCGGCGCTCCGGTCGAAATGACGAGGGGGAGGGGCGCGCTTTCGGCGCTTCGGTGGGAATGACGGGGGCCTGCCGCTTGCCGGCGCACCGGACCATGATGTAGCGATCCAGTCCTCGCCGCCAACCAACGGGGCACGACCATGCCGTATACGGATCTCCGGGACTATATCGAGGCGCTCCGGCAGCGCGGGCTGCTCCGGATCGTCGACGAGCCGGTCTGCAAGGACACCGAGCTGGTGCCGCTGGTCCGCCTCCAGTTCCGCGGCCTGCCGGAGGAGGCGCGCAGGGCGTTCTGGTTCCGCAGCGTGACCGATCCGCGCGGGCGGCGCTATCCGGGCTCGGTGGTGCTGGGGACGCTGGGCAGCTCGCGCGCGATCTACGGCGCCGCGCTCGGCACCGACGCCGGGGGCATCGCCGCCAGATGGGCCGCCGTCGAGGGCAACCACCTCGCCCCAATTGAGGTCGGCTCCGCGCCGGTCAAGGAGACCGTGATCCGCGCGCCCGCGCTCGGCGAGGGCGTGGATCTCTTCCCGCATCTGATCTCGACGCCGGGCTTCGACCCGGCGCCGTTCATCACCGCGGGCGTCTGGGCGACGCGCGACCCCGAGACCGGAGCCTACAATCTCGGCATCTACCGGGGGATGATCAAGGCGCCGGACCGGGTGGGCTGCGCGACCGACGTGTCGACCCAGCATCTCGCGATCCAGTGGGAGAAGGCCCGGCGCCTGGGCCGCCATCTGGAGGTCGCGGTGTTCATCGGCGGCCCGCCGACGCTGCTGTTCGCCGCCGCCAGCAAGGTGCCCTACGGGGTCGACGAGTACGGCATCGCCGGCGCGCTCAACGGCGCCCCGATCGAGACCGTGCCGGCCGAGACCGTGGACGTGCAGGTGCCGGCGGCGGCGGAGATCGTCATCGAGGGGCGCATCCGCACCGATTTCCTCGAGCCCGAGGCGCCGTTCGGCGAGGCGTCCGGCTATCTTGGCCCGCGCAAGATGGAGAAGGTGCTCGAGGTCACCGCGATCACCCACCGGGCGAACCCGGTCTACCAGGGGATCATCAGCGAGTTCCCGCCGAGCGAGAGCACGGTGATCCGCAAGGCCGCGTTCGACGCGATCTACCTCAACCATCTGAAGCGGGCGTGCAACATCCCCTCGGTGAGCAAGGTCGCCTGCCACGAGATGGCGAGCTGCAACATGATGTTCGTCATCCAGCTCGACCGGCCCGAGCTCGGCCAGCCCTGGCAGGCGCTGCGCGCGGCCGCCGCCTTCGACCCCTCGCTCGGCAAGATCTTCGTCGCGGTCGATTCCGACGTCGACCCCGATTCGATGGATGCCGTGCTGTGGGCGCTCTCCTACTCGATGCAGCCGCATCGCGACACCGAGGTGATCCGCGGCAAGGTGCCCCGGCTCGACCCCTCGATCGCCCCGTCGGACGACGCGCGCCAGTTCGCCTATCCCGACGGGGCGGGGGCGTCGTCGATCCTGATCAACGCCTGCCGCGAGCACCCCTATTTGCCGGTGTCGCTGCCGCGCGAGGATTTCATGGCGGCGGCGCTGGAGCGCTGGCGGGCGCTCGGCCTGCCGCCGCTCGACCTGCGGGCGCCGTGGCACGGCTACCCGCTCGACGGCTGGACGGCGGAGAACGCCGCGGAGGCCGAGCTCGCGGTGACCGGGCGCTATTTCGAGACCGGGGAAAAGCTCGCGGGGCGGCGCCGGGGACTCGACGATGATTAATCGGTCAACTGTCCACCGGTTGTCCACCGACTTATCCAAAACTCGTTACAATTCAACCATTTATCCACCGAGAAATCCCCACAAAAAATTAGTTTCGAAGATTTTTCGTTTGTAACGCGGAGCCGGGCGGGGCTACCGTATTGGCGTGGGTACGGGCCTTCGGGTCCGAGGGCCACGAGAGCCCGGAAGGGCTGGGGAAGAACGGTCGCGTGCGATGGGGGCCTTCGGGTCCGCGGAGCGCGAGACGGGGAAGCCCCGGGACGGAAGGGTTCGGGAGGCGTCAGGAGCGTTCCTCGGAGCGCGTTGCAGGACCCCGCGTCCAGGCACCTGGCGTCTCCACCCTTTTCCGGCTCCCGAAACGCCGCAAATCCGACGCCCAGCGCAGGGAAAAGGCCCGCCGCGTCTCCGCGCCGGGCCTTCCCCGTCAGGACATCTCGAACCCGCGTCCGTGCACTTGGCGGGTGCTGTATGCCAGCCGGGGACCCCTGTGTCAACGATATATGGGTGGCTGGGCCGCGTGGCATACAATATGTAGGGCTCCTTTGAGCCGCCTCCCGTCCCGCCGTCAAGCATGCCCCGCCACCCGGGCCAGCCAGCCGAGCAGCTCCCCCACCGTCGCGACCTCGAACGCCGCCCGCGTGGGCGCGGCGTCGCCGACGCGGATACCGATCCCGCCCAGCGCGTCGACCGCCGCGAAGCCGTCCTCGTCGGTGATGTCGTCGCCGCAGAACACCGGGACCCGGCCGCGAAACGGCGCTTCGGCCATGAAGGCGGCGATGGCCGCCCCCTTGGCGACGCCTTCGGGGCGGATCTCGAACACGCGTTTTCCCTCCGCGACCGCCCACCCCGCCAGGCCGTCGGCAAGCGCGGCGTTGGCGGCGTCTCGGCACGCAGCCTCCGCTTCCGGGGCGAGGCGGTAATGCAGCGCGACGGACCGGGTCTTGTCCTCGACGAGGACGCCCGGATGCGCCGCGGCGAACGCCTCCAGCCGCGCCACCGCCCGGCGCAGCGCATCGCCCGGCAAGGGCGGGCGGACGATCGCGCCGTCCGCGCCGCGCCGCTCCAGCCCGTGCAGACCGGCGACGGCGGGGACGGCATCGCCCAGGAAGGAGTCGATCCCGGCGATCGGCCGGCCGGTCACGATCGCCACCGCGCCCCCCAGCGCCGCGCGCAGGCCGCGCAGCAGCGGCGGCAGGGTTTCGGGGACTTCGACCGCGCCCGGGGTCGGCGCGATCTCGACGATGCTGCCGTCGAAGTCGAGGAACAGCGCCCAGCCCGCGCGCGGCTCCGGCAGCCCGCTCACCAGAGTCCCGGCACGATCCGGTATTTCACCCGCGCCCGGTACTCGGCCCATTTCCCGGCGCCGTATTTCTCCGCGCAATAGGCCTCGTCCTCGATCTGGCGGCAGGTGAACAGCGTGACGATGAACACGAAATAGGTCCACGCCCAGGGGTTGGCGAAATGGCCGAACACCAGCGCGATCGAGAGCGCCAGGAACCCCTCGCCGAGATAGTTGAAGTGCCGCGCCACCCCCCACAGCCCGCTGCACAGGATCCTGCGCTCGCCAGCCTCGATGTATTCGGGCTCGATCAGCCCCAGGAATTTGCGCTCGGGCCATCGCTTGAAACTGTATTTCTGCAGATTGGCGCCGCGCGAGATGCCCCAGCCGAAGAGGAACAGCGCGCCTGTGCCGATCAGCCAGAAATCCGCCCAGCCCGCCGGGAAGCCGGGGTCGGGATGGGCCGCCATGCCCCAGAGCGGCAGGATGAACAGCCAGCCATAGACGATCAGCCCGCCCCACAGCAGCTTGAAGCCGAGCTTCTCGTGGATCAGGTCGTAGGTGTAGAGCTGGACGCGCTCGAAGACGAAGTAGTCGAGCACGTAGAAGGTGAAGAACGCGGCGTAGAGGAAGACGCCCGGGTTGGCGTCCGCGCCGAAGCGCTGGTAGTGCCAGGCGGCGCCGGACATGGCGTTGAGCGACAGCATGGTCCCGCCGACGACGTAGAGATACATCTTTACGTCGAAGCGGTTGCCGAAGAAGGCGATCTCCTGCACCCGCCCGCCCCAGAGGTCGCCGATGACGCTCCGCGTCCGGGGCCGCCCGGGGAGGTACACCGCGGCCAGCGTGAGGATCGCCGCCAGCACCGTGCCGCCCGCCACCGCGTAGGCCGAGGAGCGGTAGAACCAGTCGCGCGGCATGCCGGTGAGCTCGAAGGCCCAGACGACCGCCGCCAGCGCGAACACCAGGATGCCGTTCAGCCGGTAGCGGCGGGGCGCGCCGGTGCCGGGATCGACGACATAGCCCGGCACCCATCTCCCCGGCAGCGCGAGCTGGATCGCGAGGAACGCCGCGCACACCGCGAACGGGGTCAGGAACCCGGCGAACGCCTCCGCCCCGGACAGCGCGAAGAGATGGCCGATGCCAAGCCAGTCGACGATGACCGCACCCCCCGTCCGCCGGCGCCCGGGCGATTGTGGATCGGGCCGGAGAGGAGGTCAACGCGGGGCGGCGGGCGGCGGAGCGGAGACCCACGTCATTTCGACGGACCCCGGACTCGATCCGGGGCGGAGCCGTGCGGCAGCACGGCGGCCCCACTCTCGTCATTTCGACCGGAGCCGTGCGTCAGCACGGCGCCCCCCCTCGTCATTTCGACCGGAGCCGTGCGTCAGCACGGCGGAGTGGAGAAACCTCGTCCCCAGGGGCAGGGAGGTTTCTCCACTCCGCGCCTGCGGCGCTCCGGTCGAAATGACGTGGGGGAGCGGATGGGCAGGGAGGTTTCTCCCCTTCGACAAGCTCAGGGCAGGCTACTCCGCTCTTCGCTCCGGTCGAAATGACGAGAGGGAGGCAAATGTTTCACGTGAAACAAACGTCAGCCTAGTTGACCTATTATACACGAACACTTTGCCATAAGTGACAACCCGCCCGCGCAAAACGCCCGTGCGCGCGGACTCCGGCCTCGCGTCCCCGGGGGACGGTCCGGCGTGGCGGCCGTGAAACAATTCCGCCAATGGAATATACTGCCGCATGGATCGGGACGTCGCCCGCACGAACCCGACGCGCCGAGGACCGGTCGGATGAGCGGACGGAACCCCTTCGACCAGCTGACCGGGGACTTCACGCCGGAGCGCCGCCTGCGCCTCGGTGCCCGCAAGGCCGCGCCTCGCGCCGCCATGACGCTGCGCGAGCTTCGTCGGGCCCGCGCGATGACCCAGAAGGCGGTCGGCGACGCCCTCAACGTCAACCAGCCCGCCGTCGCCAGGCTGGAGCGGCGCACCGACATGCACATCTCCAGCCTCCGCGCCTACATCGAGGTCCTGGGCGGACGGCTCACCATCGTTGCCGAGTTCCCGCAGGGGAGCGTGGTGATTACGAATTTTTCGGGTGTGGGGGAGGATGGAGAGAGCCAATGAGTGGTATCAAGGCAATAAGGGAAATGAACTCCATCCGAGCCACCCTTGGCACAATGCAAGCGCGGGAAGCACAATCCATTGAAATGACCAGTCGCCCCTGTATACGCCTGCTCCACTCGGTGAGCCGCACAAACCAACTTCGACATCGACAACAAACAGACGGCCAAGGCCCTCAAGGCGCTTGGTTGCAAGACCACCGCGGCTTTCGCCGCTTAACGCCCACGCTGGCAGCGCCATACCAGGATGCTGTTCGCGTAGTGGACACATGCAAAACCTGAATGGAACTACAGATATCTACATTGCCTCCTTCTCTGGGACTAAAAGATGGCCGACATGCTGAAGACTACAAAGACCATTTTCACCGTTAGCCAGTTTCTCGATTGGCGACGTCAGGGGACACTCGACCTTAGTCCTATATTCCAAAGACGGCCAGTTTGGAAGAAACCCGCTAAATCTCTACTAATTGATACAGTTATTCGCGGTTATCCACTACCAATAATTCTTCTTCGTCAAGTACAAGATTTAGAAAACCTGACCATGCACATGGAGGTAGTAGATGGTCAACAACGCCTACGAACCTTGCTCGCATATATCGATCCGAGCTGTCTTGACGATTTTGATGAGTCAAATGATACGGTCACGATTTCCCAAACACACAATTCCGAGTTTGCAAATATGGCGTTCTCCAATTTAAGCGATGAAGTGAAACAATCGTTGCTCAACTATGAATTGAGCACACATATCTTTCCAAATACTACGGGAGACGAACTCGTATATCGCTTGTTCGCACGTCTGAACTCTACTGGACTTTCGTTGAACCCACAAGAAATACGAAATTCGGAATTCCACGGTGCCTTCAAATCCCTTGTATATGATCTATCATTTGAGAATCTCGACCTATGGCGCCAATGGGGTATTTTCTCTAATTTGGATATATCGCGTATGCAGGAAGCGGAAGCTGTATCCGAGAGTTTGATTGCTATGATTCAGGGCGTTACAGCAAAAAGTCAGCCCAACATTACTAGATTTTACAAGGAGCACGAAGAACTCTTTCCATCGGCGACAGAGGTCCGCCGTCGGTTTAGAAAGGTATTACGTGAAATAGATGATGCTGTAGGAGACTTGTTTTCCCAGAGTGCATTTCGCCGTTCGGCGTTATTTTATTCGCTATTTGCAGCCATATACCACCACATGTACGGCCTTCGTTCCAACTTCAAAGGCAGACCATCCCAACCTCGTTCACTACCTAAGAGTTTTCGAGAACGTTTCGAACAAGCAAGTCAGATCATCCAATTGAAGGACCTCTCTGAACAAGTTCAAGATGCCATGGATAAGGCGACTGGTGACAAGGCACGACGTGATCAACGTCACCAATTTATCATGGAGGCCCTCGGTCTTGAACCACGTTGATAGCCAGGTGGATCGTTTCATTCGTGCGGTTCAACGATATGCTCGTTGTTGTGAGAGAATGGAGGAAGAATACCGTCGTGGAATATTGAAAATAACGGATATCGAGTTGGTTTATAGTTCTTCATTCGTAACTACTCACCCGGTTTTGTCGTGAGGTGTCTGGGCTCGGCGTGTTTGGCTCCGATATTGCCAGGGCGGGCGGGATCGGCGGCGTCCTGAGCGGCGAGCGGGAACGGATTTGACAACATAGCG
>MPNO01000096.1 GCA_002239065.1 Defluviicoccus sp. bin129
CGAAGGGCGAATATGTGCGGGGCGACGCGGGAACGCAGGGCATCGAGTCGTTCTGGGCGACGCTCAAGCGGGCCCACACGGGGACATTCCACAAGATCGGCCCGAAGCACATGGATCGCTATGTGACAGAGTTCTCGGGCCGGCATAACGACCGCCAGTCCGACACGCTGGACCGGATGGGGAACATCGTACGGGGCATGATCGGGCGGCAGATCGGCTATACCGACCTGACCGCTTCGTAGGCGCCCGAGGGAGCGAGAACCGGGATGGAGAAGACCAGGGGCAAGCCGGCGGTCCGGCTCAAGCCCTCATCCTGCCAACCGGGCAAGGCCGAGATGGAGGAAGACATCGGCATCGACACCACGCCCGAAACCTCCTGCGAGCGGTGCTGCGCGACGTGAGGATCGAATACGACGAAAATGCGTGATCCGAGTCGTTGTTACTCTAGTCGATAAGCCCCCATATTCGCTGCGCGCGCAGGGAACGAGGCTGACCATCGCATGCCCGCCCGCGATCTCCACGCTGGTCGTGCTTCCCGTGTTCTCCAGGTTGAAACGGTTCCTCGGCGAGGCCGTGTCCGTCGAGGTCTCGGTCCATGACGGGTCTTCCCACGACATGCCGCACGGCTTCGGGCCCAGGATGGGATGGCGACAATCCCGCCGACTATCTGATGGCCGGCTGGTGGGCGGAGTTCCCGACCAGCACTTGCCACGGCTGTCATTCAGGGACTCCGTTCGGTACACCCTCGTGGACGGTCCCGAAATCGACCCGTCGACCCCTCCGCGATTGCCGCTCGAAGGACAGGCGACCTATGTCGGCCAGGCCGGCGGGCTCTATGAATATGCTCCGGGAAGCGATTGGAGAGAAAATCAGGGTGTCTACGTGATCGACGAGTATGAGGGAACGATCACCATCGCGGCTGACTTCGCCGATGCCACCCTGAGCGCCTGCATCGGCAGCACGGGCGATCTCGTCACCCGGCGCGCTCATTTCGGCATCTTCCTCGGAGACGAGCCGCGCGACGCTCAGGCCATTGCCAGCGGCTTCGAATTGCACTTCGGCGATACGCCCTTCAATCCCGACGGCACCTTCGAACGGACCGATGTCACGGTGCGGCATCCCGAACGGACCGTCGTCCGCTCGGAAGGGCATTGGGGCGGTTCGCTGTCCAACCTGCCAGATCGGAGCGGCAACCCCCGTCTGGCCGCCGGTTTCAGCGCCGCCGACTTCGAGGAAAGCGACGGCAGCGCCGGTCGGTTCTTCGGAACCTTCGTCGCATTGAGCGAGGCACTCCGAGGAGCCGGCATGTGAGTGGGCGCCCGCGTTCGATTCTCCCCCATAATCCTGGCATCGCGGCAGCCGAAGCCCGTGATACGCCCTTACGCCCGAACTGTCGGATTTTCGGTTGCCAGAAATGTCGGGTTTTCGCTTGCCATCGATAGCAGCGAATCGAGACGATCAAGGCACCGCTCGCAAGTTCGAATCGCGGCGCGGAATCGACGATTGTGCGCTCCATCAATGTCTACCCCGGTCCTGCGGCACACGCCGGAGCGGGACTCCGCAAGGGCGCGACCGGGCAACGAGACGACGCGCAACCTGATCGGCAACGGCATGCTGGCGCTGCTCCGCCATCCCGGTCAGTTGCAGCGCCTCCGCGACGACCCCAGGCTGCTGGAACCGGCCGTCGACGAGGTGCTGCGCTACGACAGCCCCGTCCAGCTCGATGGGCGCGTCGTCCGCGAAGACGTCGAGATGGGCGGCAAGCGTTTGCGCGCCGGCCAGAAAGTGATCGCCCTGATCGGCGCGGCGAACCGGGACCCGGAAGCGTTCGAGAACCCCGAGGCGCTCGACATCCTGCGCAAGGAGAAGAGCCACCTATCCTTCGGACGCGGCATACACTACCGCCTCGGCACGTCGCTGGCGGTTCTGGAGGCGCGGGTTGCATTCCGGGGTCTGCTCGATCGCTTCGCGTCGATTCGCCTGGCGGTCGAGCCCAGCTACCGGGACGGAATCGTTCTTCGCGGCGTCGAGAGCTTGTGGATTGAGGTCGAGCGAGCACGGCGGCCCGCCGAAATCTGATCCGCGCCTTACGTAGCCGGTGAGCCCCGGCGTCTGCCGCGGAGTCGAGGAGCTCGCGGATCGCGGGCGGGTCCGGGGACTCTCACGGAACGCCGCTTCCGGGCAACACGACCGTTACCCGCAGCCCGCCTTCGGCACGGTTCTCCAGAGAGATGTCCCCGCCATGACCGCGGATTATGGTCCGCGCAATGGCGAGGCCCAGCCCGGCGCCGCCCTTGTCGGGGCCCCGTGACTCGTCGAGCCGGACGAAGGGCTCGAAGACCCGCTCCCGATCCGCCTCGGAGATGCCGGGCCCCTCGTCCTCGATGACGACGCTGGGACCGCTGGCCTCGCGCGCGATCCGTACCGTTGCACGGACGCCATGGATGCTCGCGTTCTCCAGCAGGTTGCGGAAGGCACGGCGCATCGCGATCGGCCGGCCGGCGACAAGCACCCGGGCGGTGTCGAGCACCGTGAGCTCATGGCCGAGATCGGACAGGTCGACTGCCGTGGTGTCGATCAACGCATGGAGATCGACGGTTCGCGTCTTCTCGCGCTCCATGTTCTCTCGAATGAACCCGAGAGCGTTCTCCGTCATTCGCTGCATCTCGTCCAGCGTGCCGAGCATCTTCGTCCTGGCGTCTCCGTCCTCGACGAGCTCGGCACGAAGCCGCAGGCTGGTGATCGGAGTCCGCAGATCGTGCGATATGGCCGCCAGCATGGCCATGCGGTCCTGCATGTACCGGTCGAGCCGGTCGCGCATGAGGTTGAAGGCGCGCACGGTGCCGCGGATTTCGATTGGGCCGGTCTCGGGCAGCTTGTCCATCTCCTCGCCCCGGCCGAGGCGGCCGGCGGCAGCGGCAAGGTTCCGCATCGGTTTCGAGATCAGCCGCCCCATCAGAACGGCCACGGCGGCGACGGCCAGGGCAGACAGCAGGAACGAAAGCAGGAACGTCCAGCCCCAGGGAGGCACGGCCGGGGGCGGTCCCACGGCAACGTTGAACCACTGTCCGTCGGGCAGCTTCGCGGACGCCGCGAACCAGTGCGAGCTCCCGTGACCCGAATCGTGATCGTGGTCGTCTTCGTGATCGGCGTCGAACAGAAGCGCGAATGCCAGCGGCGCCACCTTGACCCGCTCCTGCCCGACATCGAGCGCAACCGACAGATCGCGGGCGATGGCGGTGGCCCGTACCCCGGTGCCCGCAGCCTCGACCAGGGGCTCCGGGGCCAGCGTGAACTGCGCCTCGCCGTTGCTCGCCGCGACGACGACGGCGCCGTGCAGCTCGGACGGCGTTTCCCGCAGCAGCCGTGCCACGGTACCGGCGCGCGCGATCACATTCTCCCGATGAGCGTGTTGCACCGCCTCGCTGCGCTCGGCGGCGAAGAGAGCGATGGCGATGCCTTGCGCAACGACGAGAGCGAGGAGCAGCAACAGCGCGAGCCGGCCCGCGAGACTTGAGGGCGCAAGCCTCATTCCCGCTCCACCTTGCCCGCGAACCGGTAGCCGCTCCCCCAGACGGTGGCGATCAGCTTCGGGTTCGCCGGGTCCCGCTCCAGCTTGCGGCGCAGGCGGCTGACCTGGTTGTCGACGGCACGGTCGAACGGTGCCGCACGCCGGCCCTGTGTCAGATCGAGGATCTGATCCCGGGTGAGCACCATCCCGGGACGCTCCAGCAGCGCGGCAAGCAACAGAAACTCGCCCGTGGACAGCGGCGTCACCACGCCATCCTCGTCCACCAGCTCGCGCCCGCCCGTGTCCATGGACCAGCGATCGAAGCGAAACGTCCGCGCCGAACGCGGCTCCCGGCCGGGCGGCAGGCTTTGCGTTCGCCGGATCACCGCCTTGATGCGGGCCAGCAGCTCGCGGGGATTGAACGGCTTGGTGACGTAGTCGTCGGCGCCGACCTCCAAGCCCACGATCCTGTCCGTGTCCTCGGCCATCGCCGTCAACAGGATGACCGGGATGCGGGTCGTTTCCCGCAAATGCCGGCAAAGCGCGAGACCGTCCTCGCCCGGCATCATGATGTCGAGGACCACCAGGTCGACCGCGGCCGCCTGCAGTGCCCGCCGCGCGGCGGCGCTGCCGTCTGCAAGGGTGACGCGCATATCGTGCCTTTCGAGATACCGCGCCAGCGGCTCGCGGATATCCCGGTGGTCGTCGACCACGAGAACGTGCGGGGAGTCCTCCATGCGCTCCAGCTTATGCCGCTCCCGGCCCGAAGGCGGAACGGAAATGTAACAGGATGTGTCACGCCGCCCGCCGGCGAAGGATCGAGACAAAGCGGGGCGCTGGACGGCAAGGTTTTGCGACATTCGTCTTCTATCTACCCCTCCACGACGACGATGGTCAGGACGAATGGGTGCTCTTGACCGCGATACACGCCGCCGCGTCCGCAACCACCGGATCCAGGGAGGGCCCTCATGGCCTTACACATTCCGCAGAACCCCGTGCGTCTTGCCGTCATCGCGCTGCTCGCGATCGTCTTTGCCGCTTGTGCGCAGAACTCCGAGTCCGGCGGCGAGGGTGGCGGCGAGGACTCCGGCGAGCACGCAGGCTCCGGCGAGCACGGTCAGGGCGGGGAATCCGGCGAGGGGGGAGAGGAGTCCGCGACGCAGTACACCCGAACCCAGACCTATGACGAAACGCGCGCCGGCGCCCGTCTCGTCCTGCGCTACGATCCCGCCACCCAGACCTTCACAGGCACCGTGACCAACACCACCAATGCCACGCTGACCCGGGTGCGGGTCGAGGTTCACCTTTCGAACGGCGTGGAGCTCGGGCCGACGCAGCCTACGGACCTCGCGCCCGGCCAGAGTATCGACGTTTCCCTCCCGGCGACCGGCCAGACCTTCGCCACCTGGGGCGCGCACCCGGAGGTGGGAAGCGGCGGCGAGAGCACGGCCGAAGGCGGCGGGCAGCACGGCGGCGACTCCGACGCCATGGCGGCGTTCACCCCCGGGCTCGGAGGCTGGGCGGTCATCGACGGGGTCCCTCTGGGCATCGAGCACAAGGGCCATGGGCTGAAAGCCTGGTACACGTCGCAAGGCGGCGTCTGGACGCCGCACCTTTCTCCGCCAGGGCCCCAGCACCAGCCGACCGGGAACGCGACATGGACCGGCGAATGGGCCGGCGTCTACGGGGCCGGTTCGACCGTCAGCACTGGCGCGGCGAACGTGACCGTGACGCTGGGCACCGCCACGGCGGCCGACCTCACCCTCCGGGACGTTCCGACCCTCGGCACCCTGCGGTGGAACGACATGCCGGTCACCGACGGGCGGTTCACGGGCAGCACCGCGGCCAACGCCAACACTTATGACGCCGTGGGACAGTTCGGCGGCGCCGACCAGGCCGGCGTCGTCGGCCACGCCTCGGGGGCGGATTTCCGGTCGGTGTTCTATGGAAACAAAGACTGAATCACCGCGGCACATCTGACCTTCTCCCTCCCGACTCGCCTCGGGGACGGCCCGCCGTCATCTCCAGACGGCTGGCCGTCCCCCTCTTTCCTGCAACGTTGTCGGAGCCGGGTTCCGGCCAGGTCGCCCTGCGACATCCCCGGTTCCGTCGAAGGCTTCGGCCGAAGGCACCGCGAGCGTCCACCGCACGGTTGAATGCGACGATCCCTATCGGGACGTCAGGTCACGCTCTCGCCATGGAGAGCAATGTCCAAACCCTCGTATTCCTGTTGGGCCTCGACACGGATGCCCATGGCGAGCTCGATGAGGCGCAGCAAGACGAAGGTGACGCTGGCGCAGTACACGATGGTGACGAGTACGCCAAGTAGCTGCGTGGCAATCTGTTCGACATTCCCTTCGATCGCTCCGGGAGTTCCGCCGATCGCTTCGACGGCGAACACGCCGGTGAGCACCGCGCCGGTGATGCCGCCGAGGCCGTGGATCGCGAAGACGTCGAGGCAGTCGTCGTAGCCGAACGCACGCTTGAGCCAGCTCGCTCCCCAGAAACAGATCACGCCCGAGATCAGGCCGATGGCGAGCGCGCCTCCCGGTCCGACGAAACCGGATGCCGGCGTCACGGCGGCGAGTCCGGAAATCGCTCCCGACGCGATCCCGAGCACGCTGGGCTTGCCGTGGGTTATCCACTCCGCGAACATCCACGCCAAGGCTGCGGAGGCGGGCGCGATCTGCGTGACCACCAGCGCCATGCCCGCCGTGCCGTCGGCGGCGTTGGCCGAGCCCGCATTGAACCCGAACCAGCCGATCCAGAGCAGCGCGGCGCCGGTGAGGGTAAGGACCACATTGTGGGGTGCCAGGTTCTCGGTCCCGTAGCCGATGCGCTTGCCCAGCATGATGGCTGCGACCAGCGCGGCAACGCCGGAATTGACATGCACGACCGTTCCGCCGGCGAAGTCGAGCACGCCCGCATCGCCGAGGAATCCACCGCCCCACACCCAGTAGGCGACGGGGGAATAGACCAGCACCGACCAGAGGCCCAGAAACAAGAGCAGGGCGGAGAACTTCATGCGTTCGGCGACGGCACCCGTGATCAGAGCCGCGGTGATGATCGCGAAAGACATCTGAAAGATCATGAATACCGTTTCCGGTATCGACCCGCGCATCGCCTCCGGCGTCAGGCCGCCGAGAAAGATCATCCCGAGGCCGCCGATGAAGCTTGTGCCCTCCGTGAACGCCAGGCTGTACCCGATCACCATCCAGATGACGGTGATCAGACATGTCGTGGCAAAGCTGTGCATCACGGTGCTCAGCACGTTCTTCTTGCGCACCATGCCGCCGTAGAACAAGGCGACGCCCGGGATCGTCATCATCAGGACACTGGCGCTCGCCGTCAGCATCCAGGCCGTGTTCCCGGCGCTGAGGCCGGTGTCCTGAGCGAATGCCGGTGCAGCGGCCATCGCCGTGCCGACGGCGATGGCCGCCATCGCAACTCGCATCGCGTGCTTACCCATTTCCTACTCCCATGGCGTCTCGCCTCCGGTTTCTCCGATTTCGGTCTGGATCGCGGCATCCGATTTTCGGGTGAAGATCTCTCCGCTCCCGATCCGTCCGGCTTCTGTCGTCCGCTGAATGCGGTCCCTCGCCCGCTCTTCCGACTCCCGGGAGACCGCGATCCCGGCCCCGGGAACGACGTTCACGGCATGCCCGGTGCCGGGCGGAACGCCGTCTGCCCCCTGCCGCCCGACCGTCCGTCGCGGCGAGGCCTCGAAGCCCGGGATCGGCCGGGGATTCGCGAAGGCTTTCGAGCCTGGATGGTTGGGTGGTCGCCATCGCGGTTTTCGCGGAAATCTCCATGCGCGGTCTGCCTGGGACGCCGCCGCCGTGCCGTCGATCGCGGCGTATACCGGGTTGGCGACGATCACGAACGCCAGCGTTCATGCCGGGTCCGGCGCGGTAGCCGGTCGCGACGCGTGGGGCCAGACCGAGATGCCGTCGACATCCGAAAGCCACGGCGCCGCCCGTGACCGGACTTATACTCCATACTAAATCAATATCTATATTATATTGGTTCTCTCGATTGATATTTGCGCGGCGTCGCCAGTCGGCAGAGAAGCCTCGCCGCACCGATGTGTCAGCCGGAGAGCGCCGAACCGATGAAGACGCCGCAACACTCTCTCGGTCCCCGCCGCGGCCCCAGCAACAACATGCGCGCGCAGCTGGTCTCGCATGGCGTCCGCAGCGTGGTTCTTCCGGTCGCGATCTTGGGTGGCGTCGCTCTCCTGGTGTTGACGTCTCTGCTCAGCGATATCGAGGCGGAGTTCACCCGGACCCGGGCCGAACTGCTGGGAGACATGGCTCAATCGAAGCTCACGGCGCGGGCGAGAGACGCGGCGCTGCAGATCGACGCGTTTCTCGATGAACGCATGGCGGAAGCCACCGCCTGGGCCTCGAACCCCGCAGTCGCCGCCGCCGCCCGCGCCGCGCACGACAGGCACGTCGCCGAAGGCTTCACGAAGGCGTCCAGTCAAGCGCTCGAAGGTCGCTTTCGGATCGAAAAGAGCCTCGGCGCCTGGCCCGCGGCCGATGCGTATTTGCGGCGGCAGATCGCCTCGTCCGCATTCTTCGCCCAGAGCTCTTTCACCGACCGCAACGGGTTCAACGTGGCGCTGACCGACCCGCCGAGCGACTTCGTTCAATCCGACGAGGATTGGTGGCAAACCGCCTGGAAACGGGGAGTGTCGGCGGGCGATATCGCTTACGATGATTCCTCGGGACTCTGGGCCATGGACCTCTCGGTGCGCATTGACGAACCCGTGAGCAGGACGCCTGTCGGGGTCATGAGAGCGGTTCTGTCGATCGAGCCGATACAAAGGGTTGCGGACCGCATCGCCCAGGCCATTCCCGCCGGCCGAGTGCTGATCGCCGACCGAAGCGGTGCCCTCATCGCCGAGACGAGCTCCGATCACGCCCGAGAGCGCATCGTCAATCCCGGGATCGATCCGATCCAGCAAAGCGAGCCGTCGGTGCGCGCCGCATTCGGCGCCGAGAGCGCAGGGTTCTCGGTCGACCGGCACTGGCTCACGGGCTACGCGCATATCGGCGAACGCGCCGCCGAAATCTCGGCAAGCGACCGGTTCGAGGGACTCGACTGGCTCGTCGTCGTGCAGCAACCCGTCGCGACGGCGCAAGCCGCGCTGCCCATGCTGAGCGCTGTCGAAAACGCGTTGCGCGATTGGCAGCGCATATTGGTATTCGCGATCAGCGGCGCGGTGCTGCTGGCCGGCGCCGCAGCCATCGGACTTGGCCTGGGTGCCGCGAGACGCTACGCGTCCAGGATTCAAGCGGTTTGTGATTTGGCCAATCACGCCGCCCGGGGGGCGGACGTGACTCCCGCCATTATCTATCATCCCGTGGAGATCGCCGAGCTCAACGATGCGGTCTCTCGCCTGAGCAAGGCACCCAGGTCTGCCCGCCGAGAACACCTAGGCTAAGATTCGTGATCGGTTCCTGGATCCTGCCTCGAGGCGGCATGCGGTGTCATGCCGAGGGTTCTGCCGGCGCCTGTGCGCCGCGAGGCGACGTTTGACCGGGATGCTCTGCCCGAACGCAGGGTTACCGGTGCGACGCCGCGCAGACTTCTCAGGGCGTGGTAGTCCCCGAGACTCCGAGGTTCCTGGGCCGCGGCGAGCAGGGTGGCGAGGAACCACCGCAGCACCGGTGACGGCGTACCATCTCCGTAGAGTCGCGGCAGGAAGTCGAGCGGTACACGGATATCCCCTGGCGTGGGCCGAGAGCCTGCGCCCCCTCGCTGGCCGACCGTCGTGGCTCCGCGTCTGGTAGCGGGCGCGTCCTGAGGGGGGACTCCCCACCATTCGCAAATGGCTATTCGGCGGGGCGGGTACCTTCGCGGCGGATATTGTCCCGGAAGACCGTAGGAGCGGGCGGCGCCCTATTCCAGGTCGTCCGGAAGCGGTCGAACCGCGCCGATCAGCGTAGCGCCCCGTTCGACTTCGATCTCGCCGCAGGAGATCGTCTCGGCGACGATTCGTCCCGACGCCCGCACCGTCAGGAGCTCGCGGACAATCAGGGATCCTTGCACGGTGCCGCGGATGTCGGCCGTCTCGACAACGGCGGTGCCCCGGAAGACGCCGCCTGCGGCAACCAACAGCAGACGGCTGTGGGAGGTTTTGGTCTCCACGGCGCCCTCGACAATGAGCCTCTCGCACGACCCGATCCGGCCGTTGTATGAGATGCTGCGCGGGATCGTCAGCGACTTGCCCTCGCTATCCGCTCCCGGAGCAAGCTGGGCGAGGGCCTGGACAGGCTGTGCGGTCGCCGGGCGCGCCGCCGGGGACCGGACCTCGCCGCCGGGATCCGACGCTGCTTCCAGCGGCAGCGTGTCAATCGGCATCGGGCGCGCCCAATTCCGGCTGCGCCGGCGTCGGCATGGCAAACCCGGCCGGCCGGGGCTCGCGTTCGATTTGAGGCGCGAGGTCCTGTAGATCGATGAATATGTCCGCCTGGCGGCGCAAGTCGTCCGACACCACCGGTGGCGAGGTGCACAGCGTACTCACCACGCTGACCCGAACTCCCTCGTGCTGGACCGCCTCGACCAGCCGGCGGAAATCGCCGTCGCCCGAGAACAGGACGACGTGGTCGATCTTGCTCGCCATCGCCATCGTGTCGACGGCAATCTCCACGTCCATATTGCCTTTGATCCTTCGCTGACCCATGGCGTCGGTAAACTCCTTTGTGGGCTTGGTGACCAACGTGTAGCCGTTGTAGTCGAGCCAGTCGATCAACGGACGGATCGGAGAGTATTCCAGCTCCTCCATCAGCGCGGTGTAGTAGAACGCGCGCACCAGCCGCCCCTGGGACTCGAAGAGTTCCAGCAGCTTCCTGTAGTCGATGTCGAAGCGAAGCGCGCGCGCCGTGGAATGGAGGTTCGCGCCGTCGATAAAGAGCGCAATGCGCTCGTCAGGACGAAAATTCATGGGTCTCGGATTAGCTATTGATCAGTTGCGTCAGCCGATTGGGGCTGAGGTTTCCGGGGGGGTGTTGTGCCGGGTCGTGTCGCGCGGGCACGGTATTGCGGTCAACCCGAAATAGGGACCGATTCATGGCCAATGATACAACGCGCGCGGTGGAACAACTCTCGGCGTTGTTCGCGGAGATCGTGACTGGGCCCATGCCCGCGGCCAGGCCGACGCGAGGAAGGGATTGCTGGAGGCGCTCGGTGCAGGCGGAAGGCCAGCGGCACCCGCACGGGCAAAGCGTGAAAGGCAGCCGGCCAAGGCGGCGGCGCCGAGGCGCCGGACCGGCGAGGGCAAGCGCGCGCCCAGGGGCTTGGTGACCCGCTTCGTCGAGTGGGCGCTGCGCGCCCGTCCCGGCCTCACGCCAACTGAAATTCTCAATCTGGCGGCCACCGAAGAGGAATGGCTGATCAAGCTGCGCTCGATCCGGCTCGAATTGGGCAGCGGGCGGAGACAGGGCGAGTATGAATCGAGCGCGGGGAGCTGGTCGCTCGCAGCCCCCGCCTCGGCGGCGGTCGAGGAAGACGGCTCGCCGGGCCCGGACAAGCAGCCCGCGCGTGATGCGGCGGGCGCGTCGGCCAGCGATCCGTCGATGCCGAATGCCGGATCCGTGGAGTCGGAAGCCGGTGCGGACCAAGACAGGGGCAGAATCGACCTGACCTGGTAAGGCGGCTCGAAGCGAGATTGCCTGGACGGCGAAATTCTTCATTTGCGGCGATGAGAGAGACAGGGCTGGGACAGGATCCGAGGCTGGCGCTTCCGCCGGCGAAGCCTTGGGAAATTCGCTCCGTCGATGCCCGAATGGAGGCTGCCCGCCTCCGGGCGTGTCGGCAAGCGCGCGGCCGGAGCCGCATCGCCTGGGGCACGATCCACAAGCAGAGACAACCGGTCGGGATTTGGAGGAGTTATGGTGTGAAGGATATCTATAACGGGTTTACGAAGTGAGATCGGATATACCAATCGGGAATGTAGATTGTATCGGAGATGTTAATCATAGATCCTGCGAATACGTCACGCTCGGGGGCATGTCAAGGGCTTTATTCTCCCGCTGTCGGTAACACACGATATGTCCGGTCGATGTACCAGATGATCTGTCCGGCTTTAGAAAGCTTCCAGGCCACGGAGGGTTTGGATGCGTCGGACGGAGCAGGCACAGGGGCTGACCTTGCAGGCGCATGGGCGCAAGCGGCCGCGGCGCGCGCTGCCCGGCATGATGGTGCACCGGGACGGCTCGCACCACGCGTGTACGACGATGCTGTGCGCGAGGCCCTGGTTGTGCTGTGGGAGGCGTCGGACCGGATCTGCGGCAAACGTTTCGAGCCGCTGCTTCCCACGCTGGTGGACGCCATGGAACGGCATGGCCATCTCGATCTGGCCGAGGATGCAGGGGGCGGGCCGCCCGCCATTTGCCCACACGGCCAAGGCGCACCACCGAAGAGGTTGCCGCTCGAACCCCTGGGCGCGGATGGAAACGGTAACGGGTAACGGCCGGACAATGGCCGAACTCTCCGGTCGGCGAGTGTCCGTGGCACAACCAGTGGGCGGAGAGCGGAGCGTGATTGGGCAGGCGTCGATTTTTTCACCTTCATTTTGGGCGATACCTTCAATTTTGAAGGATGGCGGCACTGTCCGGTTACGGCATAGTTTGCGCCGGACGGCGCCCGGGCCGGGCCCGTCCTGGCTTGCGGCCGGCGGTCGTCGGGAGCGGTTTCCGCTCGTTCTGCCCGCTCGAGGAGGTCCATGGGTAAAGGCGCCGTTCTTCGGCAATCCGGTTCGCGGTCTGCACGGGCAGGGACGCGCCATCGGGGGGACGCTGCGTGAACCCGGACGATGCCTTCGAGCGCATCCTGGAGTCGTTGTACGAGGCCGCCCTCGACGACGCCCGCTGGCCTGCCGCATCGACCCTGGTGGAGGAGAGCGTCGGCGCCAGCGGGAACACCCTGATCGTCGGCGAAGGGTACGACGACGACGACCTGCGCATCTACTTCGCGCGCTATCTGCGCCGCAGCGAAAGCGCCCAACACGAGGCGCGCGAGTATTTCGACACCTACCACCCTCATGACGAGGGGATGCCCCGCCTCAGGCGGCTTCCCCACGGCCGGCTGGTCAGCGTCCGCGACGTCTACACCGAAGAGGAGCTGAAGACGTCGCCGGCGTACAACGAGGGCCTGCGCAGCCTCGGCAGCCGGAACGGCCTGTACGTGCGCTTCGACGGGCCGGACGGGCTGCGCATCGTCTGGGGCGTCGGCGACCCGGTCGGCGGCGGCGACTGGCAGTCAGCCCAGCTCGGGCTGATAGAGCGTTTGCTGCCGCATATCCACCGGTCGATCCTGATCCGCCAGGCGCTGGCGGCGGCCGATGCGCTCGGCGCCGGATTGGCGGGTCTGCTGGACAACGACCGCATCGGCGTGGTGCAGCTGGACCGCGGCGGGCGGGTGCTGGAGGCGAACGCGCCGGCGCTCGAGATCCTGCGCCGCGGCGACGGGCTGCTCGACCGCGACGGCGCCCTGGACGCCGTGCTGCCGGCGGACCGCAGCCGCCTGCGCAGGCTGCTGGGGCGTGCGCTGCCGGATTTGTGGAGCGAGCCCCCCGTCGGCGGCTCGATGACGGTCCAACGCCCCTCGGGCCGGGCCCGGCTGGGGCTGCATGTCAGCCCGGTGGGCGACGCGGAGGCGGATTTAGGGGGCCGCCGGGTGGCGGCGCTGGTGCTGCTGGTGGACCCGGCGCGGCGTGCGCGCATCGACGCGCATCGGGTGGCGAAGACGCTCGGGCTGACGCCGTCCGAGGGCCGGATGGCGGCGCTGCTGGCGGAGGGCCTGAGGGTGCGCGAGATCGCCGCGGCCC
>MPNO01000097.1 GCA_002239065.1 Defluviicoccus sp. bin129
CCGCGCCCGTGCTGAAGGACATCGCGAACGACTTTTCGCCCGAGACGCGAAGTGCTCTGGAATCGCTGGAATTCGTCGAGGCGGTAAAGGTCGCCTTCCAGGCGAAACGGCGTTTCTGGGAGGAGGACGCCGCGATCTACGGCGGCATTTCCTGGACCGACAACGACATCACCCAGGTCTGGTATCCGAGCAACGGGTATCACCGGCCCAAGGGCGTGTTGGTCGGCGCCTATATCTGGAGCCGGGAGCCGGGGCTGCGCTACACGGCGATGCCGGCGCCGGAGCGCCTCAATGCAGCGTTGGCCGAAGGCGAGGCGCTACATCCGGGATATACCGGCGAGATGGACTGCGGCGTCAGCAAAGCCTGGCTCAATGTTCCCTTCCAGAAGGGCGGGTGGCCGCGTCGCAATCCCGACGCGGCGGCGGTGCTGCGCCGGAGCGACGGCCCGTTCCATTTCGCCGGCGACCAGGTGACGGCGCTGCCCGGCTGGCAGGAAGGCGCCCTGCTCGCCGCCCACGCCGCCGCGCAGGCGATCGACCGCCGGTTCACGGGCAGGTGAAACGCAGTCGCGGCAGTGCGCATCGGGAAAGCCGCTGCGCGATCGGGAAAGACCCCGCGGTCAGCATGACCGCCGGGCGCCCGTCCGCCATCTATGCGCCGACGGCAGCGAGGAATCAGTCCAGGAACGATCGCTCGATAAGTCAGCGCCGTCACTCGAAAATCGAGCGGTCGCAATCGTCATCCCCCAGGCGCCGAACGGTTGCGATACCAGTCGATGTCTGCGTGGCCAACCGCTGCAGCCCGTACCCCGTCGGCCCCGCCTCGTAGCAGAAGCGGAGCTGTGCGCCTGGCCGTTCCAGCTTGCGCACGAAACGGCGCACCGAACCGCCGTCCGAGCCGATCTCGCCGAAATACCTGACTTCGCCATCGCGTCCATCATCGGCCACCGCGACGGCATGGCGATCCTTTGACACGTCCATTCCGATGAAAAAGTCGCTACACTCGACCATGGTTCGCCCTCCTGGCGGGCCGACCGCAGACATTCGTCGGCGACGTGAACAGAGAGAGGAAAGTCGGTCATGTTTCGGAGTATGTGTGTTCTCGTGGCCCTGCCGCTGCTCGGGCTCGGTGCCTGCTCGTCGATCATCGAGGGCACCTCCCAGGAAATCGAGGTCGTCACCAACCCGGCCGGGGCGGAGTGCAATTTCATTCGCGAGGGCCGCTCGATCGGGCGCATCCCCCGCACCCCGTCCGCCCTGACGATCAAGAAGACCAAGCACGACCTCACCATCGAGTGCGAGCTGGCCGGCTATCAGAAGGCGACCTACCGGAACAAGTCCGATGCCGCGGGCGCGACCTTCGGGAACATCATCCTGGGCGGCGGCATCGGCTGGGCCATCGACTCGGCCTCCGGCGCCGACAACAAGTACACCTCGCCGGTAAACATCACCCTGGTCCCGGCGAAGCCCGGAAGTTAGTCTCGATCTCCCCGACCGGCTTCGCTGTCTTATCGCCCCTCTTGACGCGCCGAACCTGTCTCGGCTTCCTTTTCCGTCCGGCCCACCTCCAGGGTGGGCCGCCCCAGCGAACCAGGCGGCCATCCCCGGGCCGGAGGGAGCAACATGACGCTCCAAATCGAATGCACCGGCGTCTCGCCGCTCCTCATGCACTCAGATCGGGCCGGCGATCCCCTGTCGAACGAAGCGCGGTGGCTCAGCGAGATTTCCGGCAAGCGCGGGAAGACCGAGGCGCATCTTGTCGAGGCGGCGCGCCGCGAATTCCACTGCTCGATCTACCTCGACCCGGCGGGCCGTCCCACGATCCCGATCGACAACGCGCACTCGTGTTCTGATGTCCAGAACGCCGTGGCGCCGGATTGGCGAGAGAAAGAGCATGGCCCGGAAGCGCTGGAAGGCGACCGGTCGATGCCAGAAATGCGGCCGCAAGCTCAAGGGCAAGGGATCGGTCTGCGGGGAATACGTGGCACGATCGACGAAGCGTCACGGCCCGCCCGACCCGCGCAGGTGAGGGGCCGCCGCATCGACCTCGGGAGGAAGCCAAGGATTCTCGTATCGTCATCGCAATCGCGAGCGCCGCCCTGCTCGCCGCCTGCGGCGGGGGTGGAGAATGAGCTACCGGCCCATCTTCCCACCCGACGGGCGACACAAGACCCCGTCGAACTCGGAGAACGAACCGCCCCGCTGGCACCGCCTGGAGGATCTTGACCCCGAACCGCGGAGTTCTGGTTCAGGCCGCTTTCTTCATCTGGTCCTGCATTGACGTCTTCGGTTTCCGGGTTTACTCACGGTCGAGAACGTTTTCCAAAAGGTCCAATTCGTATTCGTGCCGGGAGTGATCCTGTTGGGCAATGGCGACGATAGCGAGACAGTCGCCTTTTGAGAATTGGACTGGATGTCCATCGCCGATGTCTCCCCCATTGCGATGTTCCCTGATCGGCTACCGGGCAATCTTTGGAACTTTGACATGACGAAATCAAATGTCGCCGCTCTCTTCGATTGCCTTGATGCTTGGCGGAATCTGCCTGCCTACCAGCTGGAACGGCGCGCAGACATATTCTTCGGACTGTTTCTGCCGCTCGCGCTTGACCACTATCTGAAACCACGCGACATCTCGGTCGATCCGCACATCATCCCGGAGTTTCCGCTCGGGCAGTCCGACACCAATCGTTCCGACAAGGCCGATTTCTTCGCAGTTTCCCGGGACCGCGAGCGTGCCTTTCTGATCGAACTGAAGACGGACATGGGCTCGCTCCGCGACAGCCAGGAAGACTATCTCAATCGCGCGGTCGCGCGCGGCCTCGACGCGGTAACGACCAGAACGCGGCATAATCCGGTTATCGGCATGCGCGGCGTTGTTGGTCAGGCACATGCGGCCGTGATCCAGGAAGCGGGCGAAGCCGTCTCGGCGCTTGAGCATGTAGTCGATCGCTCTGGCCGCCGGGGCCTGTCGCGAGAGCCCGGCGTGGTGGCTCTTTATCCAGGCTTCGAGCTCGGCAACCGGTGGTGCGCCCGCCTCGGGGCGCGTGGCGGGCCGTCGTTCAGCGGGCTCAGCGTGGATCGCGCGCTCGATGCGTATCAGTGCGTTGATCGGCCACGCCGCGAATCGGTGGACAGTGTACTTCAGCCCATTGATCGGACGGGACACGAGGGGACAGATAGAGATGGGAATGGGGAGGAGCCGGTATCCTCCCCACCCCATGCTACATGAGGTTATCGAAAGCCCGCAGACTACTGCCGTCCGGCGGTTGGCGTACAGACATTCGTATTGCAACTACTCCTTTAGCGCGCCGAACGAGCCCGTCATGCGTCCAACGTTCCAATAGCTGGCGTTGAAAGCACCAGTGATTGCGTCAGCGCTACGAAAGTTTCCGCCCCACCAACCTGGTGCAAGTGAGCTGGGGGCGCGTTCGCCGGCAATTCTCCACTGAGTGCTGCCACGATCGAGGTTCCTGAATCCGTTGACCGTGGCGGAGATGGGGGCCTCCTTCAATTCAACGGTCCAGTCCTGCGGCTGACCGGATGCTACGAAGCCATCGATCATGCCTGAGACGCTGCCCGCATCGGTAGAAGTAGCGAAATCGGCGGTTAGCGTGGCAGTCGCGGTGAAGCTGCCGCTGGTGTTCGTACCACCCAGGGGGTTCAGGATCCCGTACTTGCCGGTAGCAATCCCGGCATAGGTAGCGGTTCCCGTCAAAGCAGAAATATTTTCAACGGGTTCCATGCCGTTCGCGCCCGTCGGCAAGGCGAAGAATTCGAGCCGCGGACTGTTGCCGCCACTCTGTCCGCGCTCCCACCATCCGAAATAGAGATAGCCCGAATCGTCCTGGGGTTCGGTCCTGTAGATGATCGCGACGTCGTAATGCGTTCCACCGTCCGGTGTGGCCCGTTCTTGCGTGAACTTCTCCGCCTTCCAGACCCCCTGATCCGGCGGCGGGTCGTCAGCTCTCTCGACATTGGGTATCGGTTCGCGCGCCGGGTCGTTAAAGCTGAGCGCGAGGGTAGAACCTTCGTCCTCGATGACGTGCATCGAGGTATAGGCTCGTGTGGGCAGGTAACGACCAAGTCCGTAAAAGTGGCGGATGCTCGGACCTTCGCGAGCGGCGTTCGCTGCGGTCCGCGCTTCAAGGTCGGCCAGCTTCTCTCTCTCTGCCTCGGCGGCCGCCTCAGCGTCTCGAAGCCGGGCTTCAAGGTCGGCGACGGCCATTCGGGCCGCCGCGAGCTTCTGTGTGTCCGCCTCGGTGGCCGCTTCCGCGTCTCGAATCCTGGTCTCAAGGTCGGCGACGGTCATCTGGGCGGCTTCAAGCATTTGCCTCTCCGCCTCGGTAGCCGCCTCGGCGTCTCGAACCCTGGACTCAAGGTCGGCGACGGCCATCCGCTCCGCTTCGAGCTTTTGCCTCTCCGCCTCGGTAGCCGCCTCGGCGTCTCGAACCCTGGACTCAAGGTCGTCGACGGCCATCCGCTCCGCTTCGAGCTCCGTTTCCAAACGATCGACCTGTGCGTCGTTCGAGCTACAGGCGCCGAGTGCGAGGGACAGCGCTAAAGCTCCTATGGTCAGTATTCGTCCTGAGATCATTTGTTCCTCCTAGTGAAGCCTGCTCAACTCCATCGACAATATTCCATGAAACATTCACGATTTGGCAATCAAATTTTGTTATGGAACTGTCCACGAGGGTTCGGAAGCGGTCCTGCGGGGGTTCATCGCCCTGGCATCCGAGGAAGCCAAGGCCGTCATCGGTGTTCGGATTGCGACCGACGTGGTCCTGCAGGACATGTGCCCGGGCTCGACCAGATGTGCGGCCAGAACGACAATGGCGGCCAGACCGGAAATCCCCAGAGATCGTGCGCCGTGGCCGAACTGCCACCAGAGATTGTCGAGTACCAGCCCCGGCTCGTTGCCATCGGGGAGCTCGCCGCCGGCGCTGTCGGAGCCGTTGTGGTGGACGTTGTTCCGGTCGCACCACCGGGGCCGTTTCCAGCCGGTGCCGCTTCCGATCTCCAGGTTGGTCCTGACGAAGAGGTGGGCGGCGAGCCTGCCCTTCGCCTTCCGTGCGAGGAAGGCGTTGCCCGTCTTCACCGAGCCCCGCCGGTCGGCCTCGGATATGACGACTTCCCACCTGCCGTCCGGCAGGGGAACCTGCTTGTTGCCGATGCTCGCGACCTTCTCGATCTCCGTGCCCGGTTCCAGGCTCATGAGGTCGCGGGCGTGCGACGTCGATATCGCCGCCATGATCGCGACCGCCACGCCCAGCCAGACGGCTACCGTGACTTCCAAAGGTTCTTCGTGAGACACCACACCACACCCTCCGCGTCGCTTGCCGCAACCCGGCTGGTGCCGGGCCGTTGCAGACGACACACGCGAACGTGGACGATCCCCGCCTATTTGCCGAAGCGCGGGGAGCTACCCCTCGCCGGGTAACGGCTGTTCTATTCAACGGGCGACCCGACCTTGCGGGCGGGCGTATGTCGTCTGCGGGTTCGACGATATTGCAGATCGGGGCGATGAGCAAACGAAGAAGAGGAGGAACGTTCCGGGTCCAGCCGGCCCGACCCGGTTGGGCGGGCTATCACGGGAATTCAGCCGATCTGATCGGCCTGGCAAGCCGTGGGGGCAACCTTCGACCATTTCCTGGCGTCCTGCCGACAACGCGACGTTGGGATATCGACGCGCGGCCGCGCGGCGCCGATTTCGCTTTGTGCGGCGACGTCTCTCCGGGTCGGGTTACGGGCCGGAAACCCGGACTCTGGAGGTCGGGGAAGTCCTCTGTCCGCCGCGGAACCGGTGTATCCGCTCCGGGCGGAATCGCTGTTGGTCGATGGGCCGAGCCAGGAGACATCGACGCCGTCGCCGCCGGAGCGGGAAATCGAACCGACTCTGACTCGCGACAAGACTCCGGAGCCTGTCACGCTCCCGTACGAGAAACACATCGAGAAGGATCTAGCCTCTTAGCCGTGCCTGTCGGCGGGGCGACAATGGCCACCGTCACCGCACGGGCTGGAACGCGGGAGACTGGGAGATCGCTCGACATGTCGCGCCGGGTCGCATCGAGCCGAGCCTGGGCGACAACGATGCCAGCACGCCCCCCGAGGCTCCGAAGGGATGGCGAGGAGGCTCCCCGCCGCGACGGCCCTCCGCCGGCGGAAGCCGCCGGAAGTGATCGCTTTCCGGAAATTCCCTCCGGGACGGGATCGGCCCGACCGTCAAGACGCGAAGCCTTGAAGCGCGGTATACCCCGACATTGCCGCAGAACAGGAACCGCATCGCCAAGACAGCGCGCCGCGACCGGGCGGCAACGCGGCCGCACGGTCACGGATAGAGACGTCGCGAGAGGGCCGGGAACGGATGTTCGGCGCCGACCCTTCGGTGCGATCGGCGGCGTTCAGTCGATTGCTGGAATGGACCGCGACGGGCAGGAATCATCACGGTCCGCTAGATACTTGCGAATTCCGGGGTGGAATTCCGGGAATACCCTGTTCATGGCCGGGTCGATTCGGTGATATAGTGTTGATATCGAAGTTGAGAATTTCCTGCACCCTGTGACCGAAAGGCCAAGAATAGCGGAATTCCGCCGTTTTTCATCTCCCATTCAATACCCGGCTGGATCATTCGCTAAAGTGAAACATTGGGCGCCGCCGGGCCGGGAGCTAGGCGGCGAGCAGATAGCGCCGGGTCGCGGCGTTCTCGCGCCGCCACATCACCGAGTCGATGAATTAGTGGTGGATGTTGATGAAGGTCCATCCGATGAACAGGAACAGCGTCGTCCCGAACACCGCGCGGTCGTAGCCGACGAGGGAATCGAGGAAATGGGGCGCGATCCAGAACCCGATCCCGCCCAGCAACCCGCCGATCAGCACGAAGCGCGCGAACCGGGCGGGCAGGGTCCGCGCCCAGCCCGGCGCGGCGCGCGCACCGTCCGGCGGGGGCGGGCCGCGCAGGGTCTCGGCCTCCAGATTGGCCTGGTAGCGCCACACCACGCAGAGATACTGGAGCGAATGGAAGAACGGCACGATGAGGAGCAGGATCGGGTCGAGCCGCGCGAGGTAGAGCCAGACATAGATCGACACCACATAGGCGACCAGCCCGTTGACCGGCAGCGTGCGCTCTTGCCGCCATTTGAGGAACAGGTCGCGCAGCACGACGGCGCCCGAGATCGCGGTGGCGGCGAACAGGACCGCGAGCAGCGCGTCCGGGGTGTCGAAGGCGTAATAGGTGAGCCCCCAGTACTCCTTGGCGGCCAGCGCGTCGTTGGTCGCCAGCCAGTAGGTCGGCCACGCCAGGTGGACGTTCCACAGGAGATGCCGCTTCCCGGCCGCGCCGAACGGCCTGCCCTTCTGCGCCGCGTCCAGCATCAGGATGCCGTAGCCCTGCTTGGCGTAGTGCCAGCCGACGGTGAAGAACATCGCGTTGGCGGCGAGCCCGAGCAGCTCGGCGCTGCCGGTCGCGAGCGAGGCGGCGAAGAACGCCGCCAGCGCCGCGGGCACCAGGATGCCGGCGGTCCGGTACCGCCTGCCCAGCGCAGACGACGGCGCGAACGCCTTCTCCCGGAACCCGCTATAGAACAGCTGGTAGGAGTGGGCGAAATGGGGGTGGTTCACGAAATGGGCGAGGAACAGCATCGTGACCGCGAGAACCGCGCGCGCGGAATCGTCCTCGGGGTAGAGGAGGAAGAACAGGGCGAGCACGATCAGGCTCGCGCCGCCGAGGCCGAGGAAGTCGAGCCAGGGGTTGAAGAGATGGCGCCGCCGGGCATTCATGCGGGTCTGTCCGTCGCCGGGTTGCAGGGCGGACGGACTCTACCCGCAGGCCGGGCCCGGGAGCTGCGTCAAATCGCCGCGCGCGGCGGGGCACGGCGGGGCCGATGTTTCACGTGAAACATCAGTACATGTGCTGGCCGCCGTTGATGCTGAGCGTCGAGCCGGTGATGAAGTCGGCGTCGTCGGCGGTCAGGAACACCACGCCGCGGGCGATGTCCCGGGCCTGGCCGAGGCGGCCGACCGGGATGCGCTCGACGATCCGCTCCAGCACGCGCTCGGGCACCGCGCGCACCATGTCGGTGTCGACATAGCCCGGCGCGATGGCGTTCACCGTGATGCCCTGGGCCGCGCCCTCCTGGGCGAGCGCCTTGGTGAAGCCGTGGATGCCCGACTTGGCGGCGGCGTAGTTGACCTGGCCGTACTGCCCGCCCTGGCCGTTGATCGAGCCGATATTGACGATGCGCCCGAACTTGCGCGCGCGCATGCCCTCGATCACCGCCCGCGAGCAGTTGAAGCAGGACGACAGGTTGGTGCGGATCACGTCGTCCCAGCTGTCGAAGCCCATCCGGTGCAGGGTGCCGTCGCGGGTGATGCCGGCGTTGTTGACCAGGATATCGACCGGGCCGAGCTCGGCCTCGATGCGGGCGACGCCCTCGGTCACCGCCTCGAAATCGCCCACGTCGAACCGGTAGGCCGGGATGCCGGTGCGCCCGGTGAAGTCGCGCGCGCGCTCGTCGTTGCCGCCGTAATTCGCCGCCACCCGGCAGCCCGCCTCGTGGAGCGCCACCGAGACCGCCTCGCCGATGCCCCTTGTGCCGCCGGTGACCAGTGCTGTGCGTGCCATGACCCACCCTCCCCGTTCAGCCGCGCGCGACGCACATGGCGATGCCCATGCCGCCGCCGATACAGAGCGTCGCCAGCCCCCTGGCCGCCCCGCGCCGCCTCATCTCGTACAGGAGGGTGGTCAGGATGCGCGCGCCCGAGGCGCCGATCGGGTGGCCCAGCGCGATCGCCCCGCCATTGACGTTCACCCGCCCCATGTCGAAGCCGAGGTCGCGCGCCACGGCGCAGGACTGGGCGGCGAAGGCCTCGTTCGATTCGACCAAATCCACGTCCTCGATCTTCCACCCCGCCTTCTCCAGCGCCTTGCGGCTGGCCGGGATCGGCCCCGCCCCCATCAGCGCCGGGTCGATGCCGGCCGTCGCCCAGGAGACGATGCGCCCGAGCGGCTCCGCGCCCCGGGCGGGGCCCCCCCCCCCCCCGCCCCGCGCCCGCCGTCATCAGCACCAGCGCCGCCGCCCCGTCATTGATGCCCGACGCGTTGCCGGCGGTCACCGTGCCGTCCTTGGCAAAGGCCGGGCGGAGCTTGGCCAGGGTCTCGACCGTGGTGCCGTGGCGCGGGTACTCGTCGGCCTCGACGACGATGTCGCCGCGGCGGTTCGGCACGGTGACGGCGGCGATCTCGTCGGCGAAGCGGCCCGCCTTCTGCGCCGCCTCCGCCTTGGCCTGGCTGGCGGCGGCGAATTCGTCCTGCGCGTCGCGGCCGATCTGCCATTTCTCGGCCACGTTCTCCGCCGTGGTGCCCATGTGGTAGCCGTTGAAGACGTCCCACAGCCCGTCGCGGATCATGGTGTCGGTGAACGCGATGTCGCCCATCTTCTGGCCCGCGCGCATATGGGCCGCGTGCGGCGAGCGGCTCATGCTCTCCTGGCCGCCGGCGACCACGATGGCGGCGTCGCCGGCGCCGATCGCCTGGCCCGCCATGGCGACCGCGCGCAGCCCCGAGCCGCACACCTGGTTGACGGTGAGCGCGGTCTTGTCGGCCGGCATGCCGGCCGCCATCGCCGCCTGGCGCGCCGGGTTCATCCCGGCATCGGCGGTCAGCACCTGGCCCATCACCGCCTCGTCGACCGCCTCGCCGGCGACGCCGGCGCGGTCGAGCGCAGCGGCGATCGCCACCTTGCCGAGCTCGGCGGCGGGCAGCGTCGCGAAGGCGCCGTTGAACGCGCCGATGGGCGTGCGGGCGGCGCCGGCGATCACGATATCCGACATGGACTTCTCCTCGGGGACAGGGGGCGCTCTGCGGCTGCGACCGATCTAGGCGCGGGCGGCCGGAGAGGCAACCGAAAAGACGGGCCTTCACTAATGTTTCACGTGAAACATCGGCTGAGACGCCGCGCGAGGGTCGCCCGGCAAGTGGTTGATGGGGGATTCGGGGGAGTGGGGCGGGGCCGGCGGGGACGGTTTCGTGTCCCCCGGGGACGGCGCGATCGCGGCGGGGACATCCGGGAACTACGGCGTGTCCGTCCTGGCTGGAGGCGCCGACACCGGCGGTGCCGACGAGAAGGGATCGGCCCGCGTGTCCGGAATCGGAAATTCATGTGCTTTCCCAGCCCCACCGCGTCATGGCCGGACTTGTTCCACTGCTGTCCGGTTTAGATGGCTGGTTCGGGTGCAAGGCGTTGGTGCAGAAGGGTTACCGACCCATCCGCCGGATCGGGACACGGATTGCGGTGCGTCCGCATTTGCCATCCCTGTCCCCCCCTGTTGTCACCCCGGACCTGATCCGGGGCCCAGGGCCACAGGCACCGCTCTCGCCCGGCTTCCCCCGGATCGGCGTCCGGGGCAGGCCTGGGCCCCGGATCAAGTCCGGGGTGACAACAATGGGGGCGGCGACGGTCTCGCCCATCGGGGCGGAGCCCGAGGCGAAGGCTAAACCGGACAGCAGTGGACTTGTTCCGGCCATCCACGCGCTTGCTGGGAGCGGGCGCGTCGTCGGTCGTGCGGATGGCGACCCGCTGCGAGCCCGCGAACACGTAGTGGACGGACCTGGTCGGCTTCCCGGTCTCGCTCACCTTCTCGAACAGCCCGGCGACGTAGACCGTCATGGTCACCGCGGCGCCCCGGGTCCGGACCTGCACGGTGCGCGCCCGGCCGGTGCCGTAGACATAGTCCGCCGCCCCCACGTCCGACTTGTTGACGATGTTGCCGATCGCGTCGCAGCGGTACGTCCTGGCCGCCCGCCCGGTGTCGTCGTCCGCGTCGTGGACCGTCGACCCGGTGACCCGGTTGAGCCGATCGTAGGCGAAGCTCTCGTATACGTCCTGGATGAAGTCCTCGCGGGTGGTGAGGTTGCCGAGGCTGTCGAAGACGTAGCCGAGGTCCTGCACCCCCGAAATGTCGCCGAGCCCCGACTGGATGGTGCGGACCAGCCCGGTCGCCGGGTCGAAGGTCCGCGTGGTCGAGACCCCGTTGCCGAGCATCGCCTCCAGCACCCGGCCCTCGGCGTCGACCGCATCCGCCCGCCAGTACACCGTCGCCGGGTTCTCGCTGTCGTAGACCGTTCGCCGGTGGCCGCGCTACGTGTAGGACCGCCCGACCGAGACCCCGGTTCCGCTACGCTCCGCCGGCCACCCAGCTTGGCTGAGGAACGGGCAATGCACTAACATTCGAAGTGGACCAATCGACGGGGGCAGGTCAGGTCGAGGATCGCTTGGAAGCGTGGATCCGGATCCCAAGGCAAGCTCTCCGGAATTGGTGGCCTGTCCTTTGGCAGCACCACGTCGGGCGAAAGCTGCAAGCGGTCGAGGCTCCAGTGGTAGAGGCGCGCCTGATGGATGTCGGCCATCATTTTGGCCCAGGGCGATCCGGTCTCATTGATGTCCCTGTCCCGCGACAGTCTGCCATCAGGTCGAATCCATCCAGCGAAGCCGCCAGCTTTTCCCGGCCAAGGCACGCTGAGGCCGTCGCCGCCAGTTGACTCGATCAGGCGTTCGAAGAACTGGACGCGAGCAGGGGAGACTGCGACCGAGAGCAGCACGTCGCCGTTGGGCGCGGTCTGGGTAGATACTGCATCGGCATGCTTGGCCAAGGCGGCGGAGCGTTGCGACCAGCGCAGCCGGAGGATCTCGCTCATGCGGCATCCGGTCAGCAGGAAGAGCCGGACCACGGCGGCCTGCCGGGGCGAGGCATCCTCATGGGCCGACAGCCTCGCGGACAGACGGCGTATCTCCTCGTCGGACAGGAAGCGCGCGCGGCCCTTGCGGCGATAGCGCCGGATGCCCAGGCAGGGGTTGGAGCCCCGCGGACGAAGGCCCATGGCTTCCGCCTCCCGCATGATGACGGAGAGCACCGGCATGGACCGGTCGGCCGCGACCGGGGTCGCGCGCAGCGAGGCGAACCAGTCCCGGACATCCCGCCGGTCGATGCCGGCGATCTGCTTTCCCCGGAAGCGGGGCAGGATCTGGTTCTTCAGATAGCATCGATTGACATGCAGCGTTCCAGGCTTCCAGAGCCGTTCGTAACGCTCGAACACGGTTTCGGCGACGGCCTCGAAGAGGGTCTCGGAGGGATCTCGGGGCGGGCCCTCTCCGCGCCGGATCGCGGCGAGTGCCTGGACCGCGCGCGACCGCGCTTCCTCCACGCTCATGGCCGCGGCGTCGCCGACGATCTTCCAGATCCGTTCTCGCCGATGCTGACCGCATGCGCTGAGCCGACCGAAGAAAATGCTCGCGTCAAACGGGGCGTCCACACACGAGCCGGAATTGCAATGCAACGGCGGTCGGGCGAGATTCTCCGATATCTTGTGTAAGTAATTTGGGTGATTCCTATATCTTGTAGAGGAGGACCCTACGATGACGACACTGAGCCCGAGCTTCTGGACGAGTTGCTGTCCGATTACGAGACGCCGGAAGACCTTCTGGGCGATGAGGGGCTTTTCAAGCAGCTGAAGAAGGCGCTTCTGGAGCGGGCGCTGCCGAGTGGGGTTGGTGGCGGCATGAACACCCCGCGCACACCGTATCTCCTGCGCGGGGTAGAGCGCCGTCCGGTAGCCATGGGTCGGGCGGCGCTCGCCAGAGCCGCCCGAGCCATCGGAGCCGCCAGAGCCGGACGAGGCGCCGCCCGAGCTCGACAAGGGGAGCTTGGAGCCAAGGCCGGGGTCGAGGTGAACAGGGGAATGAAGTGATCATGGCTGACATTCATCGCACCGCGATTGTCGACGCGGGGGCGACGATAGGAGAGGGGGTCGTGGTCGGCCCCTGGTGCACCGTCGGTCCGGATGTCGTGCTCGAGGACGGCGTTCGCCTTATCTCGCACGTCGTCGTCGCCGGGCGGACGAGCATCGGGCCGCGCACGATCCTCTACCCCTTCGCGTCCATCGGCACGCCGCCGCAGGACCTCAAGTACCGTGGCGAGGAGTCCCGGCTGGAGATCGGGGCCGACAACATCATCCGCGAGCACGTGACGATGAACCCGGGAACCGAGGGCGGCGGCATGCTGACCCGGGTCGGCGCCGGCGGGCTGTTCATGGCGGGATCCCACGTCGCGCATGACTGCGTGGTCGGCACCGGTGTCGTCATGGCGAACCAGACGGCCCTGGCCGGGCACGTGACGGTCGGAGACTTCGCGATCATCG
>MPNO01000098.1 GCA_002239065.1 Defluviicoccus sp. bin129
CACGCGCGTGCGCATTGCGGTTGCCGCCCCCGCCGGCCGGCCGGACGAAATCGCCCCTGCGACGGGCGATACGCCGCTCACCGTCACCATCTCCGACGACGGCGGGGGGATTGCCGATCCGGCCGTTCTGCTGAGCTTCGGCGAGAACGGCTGGGACGGGGAGCTCGTCCAGCGCGAGGACGCCGCCGGCTTCGGCTTCGCCAGCCTCGCGCGCCGCAACTGCGCCGTATCGTCCAGGCCGCGCTCGCCAGATGGCAGCACCATGCCAGGCTGGCGCGTCGACCTCGCCCCGGAACATTTCCTGGCCGAGGCCGAGGCCGAAGTCCATCCCGACGACGGCGCGCCGTTCCCGCACGGGACGGCGATATCGTTCGAGGCCACCGAATCCGCCGCCGCGATCCGCAACGCGGCGGAGAATGCCGCCCGGCATTACCCGTTGCCGGTGTTCTACGAGGAGAGTCCGTCCTCCCAACCGGGCGGAGAGCAGCTCGACCGCCGCGCTTTCCTCGACGGCGCGGTCCATGCCGAGCCCTGGCACGGCCTCGCCTTCGGGGTCTTCCGCAACCGCCGTAGCGGCTACAGGGATCCCGACCTCAATTTCTTCGGCCTCACCCTGACGGTCGGCCTGCCCACGGTCGAGACCGTCCACGGCGCGGCCTGGACCGTCCTCGCCGACATCGACGACTGCCCCGAACTGGAACTCGTGCTGCCGGCAAGGAAGGAAGCCGTCGAGAACGAATTCCTGAAGGCGATGCGTTACGCCGCGCGCCTGGCCATCTACCGCGCCATGGCCGCGAGCCCGGACCCGCGTCCCGCCTTCGAGGACTGGAAACGGGCACGGGAGGCCGGCATCGACATCGCGCCGCCGCCGGCCCTGCTGCGTCCCTGGCGTCCCGCCACCGCGCATGTCGACGACTGGCGCGAACCGTCGAAGCTCGCCGTGCCCGGCCATGGCGCCCTGGTCATGGACGCCGACCCGGAGCCGCCCGAGGCCCAGGCCTTCTTTCGCGCCGCGGAGCGGGCCGGCATGGCGACCAGCCTCTTCGAGACCGATCGCCGGCTTGCGGGCTACGACTGGTATGACGGTCTCGACAGGGTCGCCGGCATTGCTGCCCACATCGCCATCGGCGGCCAGGGGTATCCACTCGAGGAGTTCCCGCTGCCGGAGAGGACGGGACACGCCGCCGTCGCCTTGCCGCCCCGGCCCGAGACGATCCGGATGGACCTCGCCGTCCGGCCACTGCGCGGTCCGGTCCGCAGGTTCGAGCTGCCGGCCGATCTCGTCTTCGCGGGCGAGGCCTGGTCCTGGCTCGACGACGCCGTGCCGTTGGTCACCGCCGAGAGCGCGCTGCAACCGCACCAGCTCGCGGACCTGCTTCGGGCCGGGTTCTTTTCCCCCAGCGACGATGCCGACGCCGACAGCTACGAGACCCAGCGCGACCGCTTCGAGGAGGACGCGCTGCACATGGCGACGCGGTTGCTGCTGTCCGACGACGAGGCCTGCCGGCAGTCCATCGCCGAGGCCGTCCGGCGCGAACTGATGTGGTTCTGCCCCCAGGGCCGCACGGTCGAGATCAGCGTGTGCCGGCCCGACGTGACGGTGACGCTCGCCGCCCTTGGGGAGGCCGCGCCATGAGCCGGCCCTGGAGCGTGCAGTGTGCGTACATGAGCCATGTCGCGAACACCGTTGCCGTCGAGGCGGACAGCCTGGAAGAAGCGCTGGAGAAGGCCATCGAGGTCGCCAACGACGATCCGGCCGGCTGGAAATCCACCGGCCATGTCAGCGACTCATACGTCGATGCAGTCTGCGAGGGCGCCGACGCGGACCCGTGGGGCGAAGGCTCGCTGCCCGTGCCGGGCCGCTTCTCCGAGCATGGCGAGCCGCCCATCGTGACCCTGTCCGGACCCGTCCCGCCGGGCGCCGTGCAGGTCTCCGGCGGCCGGGTGACGGTCCGCTTCGAGACCGGCGCCGGCACGATCGCTGCGGAAATGCGCGACCCGCCGCATCCGCCCCGAAACAAGCCCCTGGTGACGGTTTCCGTCGGACCCGACGGCAAGCCTCGTGTCGAAGTCACCGGCGGCAGCGCCCGGGTCCGCATCCTCGACGGCTGATCCGGCCGCCTGCCGTTCGCCGCCGCCGATCCTTCCACACCGATACCCGTCCCCGCTCCGCCCGGAGCGGGGGTCGGCATGCGTCCGGACGAGGCGGTCAGGGGCGCGGGAGCGTCCCGGTTCCGCATGTCCGGCGTTCAGCAACAGGAGGTCCAGCTCATGAAGCATGCCGCAATCCCCGATCACCCCGCCGTCGCGGCGGCACCGCCTCCGCCCGGCGACGAGGCGCAGAAGCGCGCCATCGCCGACGCCGTCTGGACCGACCTGCTCTGGCTGATGCCGACCGGCCGCACCGTCACGGTCACCGTCCGCGACGGCAGGGTCGCGGTCGAGCTCGGCCCGCCGGAGCCGCCGCCGGAGGTTCCGGCCCACTGACCCGGACGGGTTCGGCACCCGCCGGTCCCCTCTCAATTTTGCCAGCGCGCCCCGTCCCGCTCGCCGGGGCCTGCCTGGGACATCGATCCGGGGGCGGGGCGCTTCCGTTCGACCCCATGGAGGACGTCGCCATGCCCGAATCCGCACCGGGTTTCGACGAGATGCCGCTATACGACATGCCCACGGCGCCGGCCCCGGATCGTGGTCCGGGGCAGGCGTCGATCCGGCAGGCCGCGAGCCGCCGCCGTCTCCGGACCCGCTTCCTGCGCGCCGGGCGCGAGGCGGTCGACGACCGCGATCTGCTTGAGCTGCTGCTCTCAGGACTTCGGGAAGTGGACGACGCCGGGGCGCTTGCCGGGAGTCTGCTCGACACGTTCGGCACCGCGCCGCGCGCGCTCGCCGCCCGGCCGGACCGGCTGCGCACCGTGCCCGGCCTCTCCGACGACGCCATCGCCGTCCTCAAGGCGGCCGAGGCGCTCGGCATCCGCATGGCGCGGGCGTATGTGCCGGACGCCGTACGCCCGTCGTTCGGCAGCTACACCAAGGTCATCGAGTATTGCCGCACGCTCGCCGGGCACCGCGAGGTCGAGGAATTCAGAGTGCTCTACCTGGACCGCAAGAATCGGTTGATAGCCGACGAGTGCCACCAGAAAGGCTCCGTCTGCCACACGCCGGTCTATCCCCGGGAGGTCTGCATCCGCTGCCTGGAGCTCCAGGCCAGCGCGATCGTCGCCCTGCATCCGCACCCGTCGGGCAGCCCCGATCCGTCCCGCGCCGATATCGACATGACGAACCGCCTCCGCGACGCGCTCAAGACGATCGACGTCACGCTGCTCGACCATGTGATCGTCACGCCGACCGGCTCCTTCAGCTTCCAGGCGCGCGGCCTGCTCTGACAGCCGGATCGCTCGGCCGCACTTCTCCCGGCAAGAAACTCCCGGGGCGGAGCGATCTTCTCCGCCCCTTCCATCAAGAGGAATCCGACCATGCCCGATCCCGGCAACACCGCCGCATTCGGTCCCGTGATTTTCGCCTACACCCGCGCCCAGGCGATCGAGGACGGCATCCTCGTGGACGTCTCCGAAACCGCGCGCGAGGCGGGTTTCAGGATTCCCGTCGCGGTCACTCGCTCGGTCTGGGATCGCATTATCGCCCTCCCCGAAGGCTATCTCGGCTTCCAGGACGAGCGCGGGCGTTTGTGGGACGTCCTCTGGATGGCGCGCCACTACGCACTGCGCGCCTCCGACAGCGACCGCGTGAGGATGTGCGTGCTGGTGCGCGACATCCGCAAGGATCTCCGCGACAGCAACCGGCCGCCCCGCAAGCACTTCCCCATCGTGGCGATCGGGTCCGGCGATGCCGGTGAGCCTGTGGTGACCGTGATGTTCCCGGAGGACGACTGAACGCCCCGCCACGACTCTCCGGCCACGGCCCCCAGACAAGGGAGCAACGCCCATGCAGATTCTCAGCCCCGAGCAGGAGCTCGAGATCGCCCGCCGCGTCCACGAGACCTTCGACCGCCCGAAGCGCTGGCACCAGGGGGGATGGGGGCGCGACGACGACGGCGACGTCATCGAGTTCGACGGCGGCTTCCACGTCGTCGACAACGACGAGGTCCGCCATCCGCCCGCCTTCCGCCTCGCCACGCCGGAGAGCCCGCGCTGCTTCTGCCTCGGCGCCGCCATCCGGATCCACACCGGTTCGGTCCTCTGGCGCGACCCGTCCCATACCGGGGAGGCCACCGAGACCATGTGCGCCGTCTACACCAGGCTCGCCGGCATCGACACCGGCGCTAGGGAACAAGACGCGCCGCTTTCCGAGCCGCATCTGAACGGCCTCATCGAATGGAACGACTCGGACGAGCGTTCCTACCAGGACATCCGCGATCTCACCGCCGCCGTGCTGCGCCACCTCGACGCGCAGCGGTGGTGATCTCGGCTCCGGGGGCCGCACCCCGTCCGCTTCGTCCTTGAGTGCCGCGCCCGCGTGCGCCGCCCCGCCCGGAGTCCGGCCAGCCGGCGCCGGGCGGGCCGGCGGCGCGGCGCGGGAGTCCCGCCGTGCCCGACGCCCATGCCCCTCCAGCCCGGAGACCGACATGCTCCACCGGATCACCGGCCGCGCCACCAAGTGCGGCCCCTCCGCAATCTCCGCGATCGCCGGCGTGCCGACCCACGAGGCCGCCGCCGTCATCCGCCGCCTGTTCGACCGGCCCTCGGTCAACGGCGTCCATACGGACGAGCTCGCGGCCGCCCTCGAAGAGTTCGGCTGGACGCCCGACTACGCGCTCCGCCATCCCAAGTACCGCGAGCGCCGCCATGCGCGCCGGGAAGAGGTCTGGGACCGCATCTTTGCGGACGTGCCGTTCGACGTGCGCACCGTCACGCTGGGGACGTTTCTGGACCCTGTGCCGTCGGGAACGTGGGCGATTTCGGCGAGCAATCACTTCATCGCCTACGCGGACGGCTTCGTCGCGGATTCTGGAGCCTGGTTTTCCCGCAAACCCGCTTTCTGGTTCCGCGCCATTCCCGACCACGACCGCGTCGCCCTGCGGCGCGTCCGCGAGGCCGTCCGGTTCGTGCCTGTCTCCTCGGCGGCCGCCCGGGGCGAATCGATCCGATGGGAGTGCTGAGCCATGCCGAGGATTGTCGAGACCACGGTCTACACGATCGACGAGCTCTCCGACGCCGCGAAGGAGAACGCGCGCATCTGGTATCGCGACCAGGGGCTGCACGACGAGTGGTACGACTTCGTCTACGAGGATTTCGAGACCATCTGCGGAACCCTCGGCGTGACGCTCGCCACCAGCCCCGTGCGCCTCTATGGCGGCGGCACGCGGGACAAGCCGCACTTGTACTGGACCGGATTTTGGAGCCAGGGCGACGGCGCGTGTTTCGAAGGCTCGTATGCGCACGCCAAGGGGGCGGCCAGGGCGATCCGCGCCCACGCCCCGCAGGACACCGAGCTGCACCGGATCGCGGACGCCCTGCAGGCGGTTCAACGGCGGAATATCTGGCAACTCCACGGGTCCATTCGCCACCGCGGGCGCTACTACCACGAATACACGATGGCGATCGAGATCGAGCGCGACAGCCCGACCTGGCAGCCACCGACCGACGATGCCGAGGACACCGTGACCGAGGCCATGCGCGATCTCGCGCGCTGGCTCTACCGCCAGCTCCGTGCCGAGTACGAGCATCTGACCTCAGACCAAGCGATCAACGAAACTCTCGCCGCGAATGAGTGGTCGTTTACGGTCTCGGGCGAATACTTCGTCTGATACCGCCGCACGTCCCGCACCGGCCCTGAGCGGCGCCGGCTCCCCGGTCGCCCCCACACCTTCCTGATCGCATCCACCGGCCGCGCTCGCGCCGGGTCCCCCCGAGCGCGCCCTGCGCCGGCGAGAGTCCGGTCAACCGTCCGGGGGCAGTCCGGCGGGGCCGGCGCGGGAGGACTCGCGCCGTCCACCCGCCGCCGCCCTTCCAGCACGGAGATCGCCCATGCTCGACGCCCGCCCGGCGCCGGACGCCCTCGCGCGTCCGCCCCTTCCAGCCACCGCCATCGACCCGCCCGCCGAACCGGCCCGTCCGGTCGCGGGCGACGCCCTGTTCGCCGCGGCCCATGCCCTGCTCCCCGTGCTGGAGGCCGGCAAGCCGCTCGATGCCGCGGCCCTCCGGGACGCCATGACCGGGGCCTTCGGCGGTTCCGATGTCTCCGGCGCCTGGCTCTGGAAGGACGCCTACGAGGCCGCCGAGGCGGCGTGCGTGCTGTTCCTCCAGCGCTACGGACGCGGCATGCGGCGCACCTGTGGCGTTGGATCGGACGGGCCGCGCCGCATGCTGGCGATGCTGGAGGCCGTCGCCGCGCTGGAGCCCTCCCACACCAGGCGCTCCGAGGAACAAGTCCGGCTCCAGCAGTTCTCGACGCCGCTGCCCCTCGCCTATGCGGCGTTGCAGGCTGCAGCGATCCGACCCGGCGATACCGTGCTGGAGCCCTCGGCCGGCACCGGCATGTTGGCGGTGATGGCGCAGTGCGCGCTGGCAGACCGGGCGGCGGGTGCGCTCCATCTCAACGAATACGCGCAGACCCGCGCCCGGCTGCTGACCCGGCTGTTTCCACACGCGGTCGTGACCGCGTTCAACGCCGAGTCGATCGCGGACCGGCTTCACGACGTCCGGCCGACCGTGGTGCTGATGAACCCGCCCTTTTCGGCATCGCCCGGTGTCGACCGCACCCGGCACGACGCCGACCTCCGCCATGTCCGCTCCGCCGCCTCGATGCTGCCGCCGGGCGGCCGGCTGGTGACGATCACCTCGGCCCATTGCGTCCTGGGCGACACCGTCGGCCGTCTCGACCCGCCGGCGCGCTGCATCTTCACCATGGCCATCGACGGGCGCGCCTACGCAAGGCGGGGCACCGGGTTCGACACCCGCCTTTCCGTGCTGGAGCGCGGCGCCGGACCCGCTGTCGAACTGGACGGGACTGCCCGCGCCGCAAAAGCCGCCGAACTGCTCGACGCCGTAATCGCGCAAGTGCCGAAGCGGCGCCCGATCGCACCCGCCCCTGTTCCCGCCAGCCCTGCCCGCGACCTGTTCGGCAAGACGCTCGCGCCGAAGCCGGCGAAGCGGGGTCCCAAATCCGCATCGACCCCCGAGTCGCGGCGGGACCATGACTGGGGGCCGGTTTCGGAGATGATCGTCGAGACCGGGCCGGTCGAGACCGCCGCCGATATCGACACCGGCGCGGCCGACACCGGACCCTACGCCCCGTGGCGGCCGGGCGTGGTACGGGTGCCCGGCGCGGTCAAGCATCCCACGCCGCTGGTCCAGTCCGCCGCCATGGCCGCCGTGCCGCATCCGGTCCCGGCCTGGCGGCCGATGCTGCCGGATCGCGTGGTTACGGACGGCCTGCTGTCGGACGCGCAGCTGGAGAGCGTCGTCCTGGCGGGGGAGGCCCATTCCCGCCATCTCGCGGCGCAGTACCGCATCGGCTCCCAGTGGGAGACCGTCCACCGCTGCAACGACGACGATGACGAAGGGAGCCTGCCCCGGACCCGATCCGGGGAGGAAGTAGACACGTCCTTCGTCACCCAGGACGGCGAGACGCTGTCGGAGCCGGTGCGCTTCCGCCGGGGCTGGATGCTGGGCGACGGCACCGGCTGCGGCAAGGGCAGGCAGGTCGCGGCGATCATCCTCGACAACCGGCTGCGCGGCCGGAAGCGCGCGCTCTGGCTGTCGCAGTCGGACAAGCTGCTGGAGGACGCCCGCCGCGACTGGACCGCACTGGGCGGGCTGGAGAGCGACGTCATTCCCCTCGGCAATTTCCGCCAGGGGATGGAGATCCCTCTCGACGAGGGCATCCTGTTCGCAACTTACGCCACGCTGCGCTCGCCGTCCCGGCAAGGGAAGCCCTCGCGGCTGGAGCAGATCGTCGAGTGGCTCGCCGGATCGCTCGACGAGGAGGACCGCCACGCCTTCGACGGCCCGATCGTGTTCGACGAGGCCCACGCCATGGCCAACGCGGCGGGATCGAAGTCCGAGCGCGGCGAGACCAGGCCGTCCCAGCAGGGCCGCGCCGGCCTGAGGCTCCAGAACGCGCTGCCGGACGCGCGCATTGCGTATGTCTCCGCGACAGGGGCGACGACGGTGCCGGGCCTCGCCTATGCCGGTCGGCTCGGCTTGTGGGCAGCCGGCGAGACGCCCTTCGAGAAGCGCACCGAATTCGTCTCCGCGATGGAGGCCGGCGGCGTCGCCGCGATGGAAGTGGTCGCCCGCGATCTGAAGGCGCTCGGCCTCTACCAGGCCCGCGCGCTCGCCTATGACGGGATCGAGGTCGACATCCTCGAACACCCGCTCACGCCGGAGCAGCGGCGCATCTACGACGCCTATGCCGGCGCCTTCAAGGTGATCCACGCCAACATCGAGGAGGCGCTGAAGGCGACCGGCATCGTCCAGGGCGAAGACACCCTGAACAGGAACGCCAAGGCCGCCGCGCTCTCGGCCTTCGAGGGCACCAAGCAGCGCTTCTTCGGCCATCTCCTGACCGGCATGAAGTGCCCCTCGACGATCCGCGCGATCGACGCCGATCTCGCCGCCGGCCGGTCGGCCGTGGTGCAACTCGTGTCCACCGGCGAGGCGCTGATGGAGCGGCGCATCGCCGACGTCCCGGCCTCGGAGTGGGACGATCTAAACATCGACCTCACGCCGAGGGACGCCATCCTCTCTTACCTGATGCACGCCTTCCCGGTGCAGTTGCAGGAGCCCTTCACCGACGACGGCGGCAATCTGCTGAGCCGGCCCGCCAGGGACCCGGACGGCAATCCCGTCATCTGCCGCGAGGCCGAGGACCGGCGCGACGCGCTGATCGAGAAGCTCGCCGCCCTGCCGCCGGTGCCGACCGCACTCGACCAGATCGTGCAGCATTTCGGGCACGAGGCCGTCGCCGAGGTGACGGGCCGGTCGCGCCGCGTGCTCAGGATTACGGACGCCCGTTCGACAGGCTCAGGGCAGGCTCCGGGCGAACGACTCGCGCTGCGCAGCCGGCCGGCCTCCGCCAACCTCGCCGAGACCGCCGCCTTCATGGACGGCGAGAAGCGCATCCTCGTGTTCTCCATGGCCGGCGGCACCGGCAGGAGCTACCACGCGGACCTTTCCTGCGGGAACACCGAGCGCCGCATCCACTATCTGCTGGAGCCCGGCTGGCGCGCGGACCAAGCGATCCAGGGCCTCGGACGCACCCACCGGACGCACCAGGCCTCCGCGCCGATGTTCCGGCCCGTCACCACGGACGTGAAGGGCGAGCGCCGCTTCATCGCCACCATTGCGCGGCGGTTGGACAGCCTGGGCGCCATCACCCGCGGCCAGCGGGATTCCCAGACCGCCATGGGCGGCAGCGACGCGGCTCTCTTTCGCGAGAGCGACAATCTGGAGAGCATCTACGCCAGAGCGGCATTGCGCCAGTTCTACGGCGCGCTCTGGCGCGGCAGCATCGAGGGCTGGACCCTGGAGCGCTTCGAGAAGGCCACCGGGCTGAAGCTCACCTGGGAGGGATCTCTCAAGGAGAACCTGCCGCCCATGCCCCGGTTCCTCAACCGGCTATTGGCGTTGCCCATCGCCGAGCAGAACCAGCTCTTCGCCGAGCTGGAAATGCGCATCGCGTCCAATATCGAGCAGGCGATCGAGGCCGGCAGCTACGAGGTCGGCGTCGAGACGGTCACCGCCGACTCGCTCGCGATCGCCGGACGGGAGACGCTCTACGAGCATCCCGGCACCGGAGCCGCCACCGAGCTGGTCGAGATCGTGCGGCGCGACAAGCTGGCGCCGCTCACCGCGGAATCGGCGCTGGAGATCGGAGAACGGGAGCCGGGTCCAGACGGCAAGCCGCGCTTCGCGGTCAACGCCCGCTCGAAACGCGCCGCCGTCATCCTGCCGGCGGCGTCGCGCATGCTGGACGATGGCGGGGTGCAGGAGCGGGTCCGGCTGATCCGGCCCGCCACCGGCGAGACCATGGCGAGGGCCGAGCTCGACGCCTCCAACTGGCGCCGCGCCGACGAAGCGCAGTGGCGGCGCGTCTGGGCCGCCGAGATCGCCGGCCTGCCGTCGCACCGGGAGTCCCGCTTCTGGCTCGCCACCGGCCTTCTGCTGCCCGTCTGGGACCGGCTGCCGGCCGAGAACATGCGGGTCCGGCGGCTCACCTCGGATGACGGTATCGCCCTCATCGGGCGCGTGCTCGACGCGGAGCAGGTGCGTGCCGTCCGCGCCGGCTTCGGGCTCGACGGCGGCCCCGCCATGACCGGCGCGGAGGCCTTCGAGGCGGTCATGGGGAGGGGCAACGCGCTCCCCCTCGCCAACGGCTGGCGGCTCACGCGCCGCCGCCTCATGGGCGCCGACCGCATCGAGATCGAGGGGCCGGCGGACACCGACATGGACGCGCTGAAGCGCATGGGCTGCCAGACCGAGATCGTCAACTGGCGCACCCGCGTATTCGCGCCCAATGCGGAGACGATGGAGCGCCTCCTCGACCGCCGGCCGCTCGCCGCCTGAACGGCCCGCGTGATACGTATGGCCGGCCCGCCGCCCTCTCTGTTGCCACCCGCCGGAGGTACGTACCGCCGGCCCGCCGCCCGCAAACCCCGTTCCACGAACAAGGAGATCGCCCATGACCGCGCAAACCCTGCCGGACGAACCCAATTTTGTTTTCGTGCCCGCCTACGACGTCGAGGCCGATGTCCAACAAATCCGCATCGTCATCGAAGGCCTCGCCGGCCATGTCCCGACCGCGCTGATCGCGCTCGATCTGGAGGATGCTCTCAGCATTTGCGACAAGCTCAATCGAAGGCTCGGTTACGACAGGGAGGCCTGGACCGCCATGGCGGCCGCCTCCATGCACGCCGAGGATGACGATACCGATGGCGGCGCCTGGCACTGAGCCGTCCCGCCGCCCGGGCTGCGCCGCTGGCCGGCTTGCCTCTCTATGGTGAAACCCCTATATTGCCGGGCGGACGGCGACATGCTGAAGTCCGCAAAACGACACTGCAGGGACACCCGGGAATGAGGACGGAACCATGAGCATCGCCGACACCGCCGTCGAACGCGGCAGCGCCAACGTCTTCGCCGACCTCGGCCACCCGGAGGCCGATGCGCATATCGTCAAGGCCGAACTGGTCAGCCGCATCGACGACATCGTCCGCCAGCGCGGCATCACCCAGGCCGAGGCCGGGCGGATGCTCGGCCTCTCCCAGCCCGACGTGTCGCGGCTGCTCCGCGGCGATTTCCGCGAATACTCGCTGGAGCGCCTGCTGCGCCTTCTGACCATGCTCGGGCGCGACATCGACATCGTCATCCGCCAGCCGCGCTCGCCGGCCGGCGGCAAGCTGCGCGTCGCCGCGACCGAGGCGGCCTGACCGCGTCTCCGCGCCGCCGGTTGCGCCGGCGGCACTGCTGCGCAGCCGGCCCGCCGTCCTCTGCCGAGGGCCATCCGGCGCGCAGCCGCGCCCGATCCCTTCGAAACCGCCCGGAGGAGGACCGCCGCATGAACGACATCGCCCTGTCGGAGCTCCTGGCGTCGCGCGGCTTCCGTGGCCCCGGCGTGGAACCGGCGCTCGACCGCCTCCGGCAGGCCGGCCTGACCCGGGCCGGCAAGACCCGCATCGCCGAGGCGAAGATCGAGGCGGTCGACCGCGTGTTCGCCGCGGCCTTCGCGCGCCACTGCCGGAAGGCCGCCTGCCGGCCGGCGCCCGGCGACGCCCGCACACCGGTTCCCGTCGCCCCCGAACATTGCGAGACCTGCGGCGGCAGCGACAACCGCCGGGCGGTCGAGGACATGCTGGCCGCCATGCGCCGGGCCGGCTGGACCAGGCTGCTGGTCGCGGGCGGCTCGCCCGGCACGCGCGGCGACCTCGAACGGCTCTGCCGCGGCCGCATCGAGCTCCGCTTCGTCACCGAAGACACCACCCCCAACAGGAAGACGGTCGGCTCGCTGCTGGCCTGGTCCGACATTACCGTCATCTGGGTGTCGACCGAGATCGCCCACAAGGCGACGGCGGTGCTTCGCGGCGCCAAGGTCCTGAACGTGCATCGCCGGGGCGTGGCGGCCCTGGCCGACGCCGTCCGGGACCGTTGCGGCGCCTCCGCCTGAGGGCATCGAACCCGCTGCCCGCCGCCAGGAGCCCCGCCGCCCGGTCCCCTTCCGTCCGTCCCTGGCGCAGCGATGCGCCGGCGCCCGCGACAATTCAGGTGGCGGCGCACCGAACGCAGACGCAGAGGCGAAGGGGAGCCCGCCGGGAGCGAAGCCGCTGACGTAGAGGGAGCGGCGGCAATCGCAACCGGGGAGGCCGGGACATGACGACGCTGATTTACGCGGGAGTAGGCGCGCGGGCGACACCTGCCAGAGTGCTGTCCGATATGACCGTAATGGCAGGGTGGCTGGCGCGGACCGGATGGGCTCTGTCGAGCGGCGGGGCAGCCGGCGCCGACAGTGCATTCGCGGCGGGGGCGCCGGCCGGGCAGCGGGCGGGCTTGGTGGCGTGGGGGGGGTGCCACCGGGAGCCCCGGGCCGGCCGGCCGGGGGCTGCTGTCGCCGGGGCAGCGGCCGGTCGGGCGGCCGTGGCGGGGCTACAAGGGGCATCGCGGGCCGGACTGCCGGGTGCTGTCTGCCGTGGCAACGGCGGCGTGCATGACGGTCGCTGCCCGCCTGCATCCCGCGTGGGACCGGTGCTCGCCGGCCGTCCGCAAGCTGCATGCCCGGAACGCGGCGGTCGTCACGCTATGTTGAGCTCAACATAGAGTT
>MPNO01000099.1 GCA_002239065.1 Defluviicoccus sp. bin129
TCGGGCCTCGATGCCGTTGCGGGCAAGCTGGCGCGACCAGATCCGCGCCCTGATGCGCGGCGGGGGGAGGCGCAGCTCGAGGGCGAACTTCATGCGGCGGAGCAGGACTTCGGGGATGCCGTCACCACCGTTCGCGGTCCACAGGGTGGGCACCGGCGCCTCCTCCAGCAGCCGGTTCATGAACAGCTTCGATCCCTCCCGCGCGGCGCGGCGGCCGCCGGCGCCGAAGAAGAGCGTCCAGCCGGGAGCGGGCAGCAGGTCGGCCATCTCGTCGAACAGGAGCAGGGCATTCTCGTCGCGGGCCAGCAGGCACTGGGCGAGCGAGAGATCGCCCAGCCGATCCATCCGGTTGGGCTCTCCGCCCCTGCAGTCGCGCTCGCCGACGCCGAACAGGGGAACGCCGAGCCGCGCGGCCATGGTGCGGCAGAACTCGGTCTTGCCGGTGCCGGGCGGTCCGTGGAGAAGAATGTTGACGCCGGTCTCCCCGGTCCGGAGCAGCCGTTCCACGTGATCCCGGCCCTCCGCGACATGCTCGAAGTCCTCCCATTCCAGCGCCGCCCGGTCCGGTTCGCCCAGGAGGATATCCCTGATGTCGAGGTCCCTGCCGGGGAGGTTGGCGAGGCGGGTGAGACGGTCGGCAAGCTCGAGGTCGCCGTCATCGTCGACCGACACGAGGCCCGTCCGCACGAGCGGCGCATCAGGCGTGAAGCGCGTGGCGACCGCGCGATGCGACATGTCGAGAAAATACGGTAGCGCCGAGTCCCGCATGTTGAACTGGGCTCTGCGGCCCCTGCCCATGAACACGTCGTGGACCACCGATTCGACGACCGGGTTGGTCTGGTAGAGAAGCAGGACCTCCAGGATGCGGATGTCCGTCGCGGAAATCCCGGTGATGCCGGCGAGGCGCCGCAGCCGCCGCGACATCAAGTCGGGTCGCGGCCTTCCCGCCTTCCGCACCTTGTCGGCGAGCGTTTCCTGAAACCCGATCCAGCCGTCCTCGGAAAGATGGGGGTCGCCCGGATCGGCCATCCGCTCCCGCCGCCCCCTGCGCCGGCGGACGACCTCGCCCGGTTTCTCGTCGTCGAGAACGGGAGCATTGTCGGCGACCCAGGACGCCAGATCGGCGGCGGCGGGATCGCGCCTGTCGAGGCGCCCGGCGGCGTTCGCGAGGTAGAAGAACAGTAGGCGGCGCTGGTATCGGCGAGGATGCGCACAACATCATGAAGGCGGCGAGCGTCTACGTCCCCAACGGCCAGGCGTTCGACAATCCCCGCTTCATCGCCCACCGAAAGCCGATTGAGATCGAACCGTTCCGCATCACGCCGTTTCTCGTCGACCACAGCGCATTCGATGCCTATTCGCTTCTGGTGGAGGCGGAGGGAAGACAGGTGTTCTACTCGGGCGACTTCCGCGCCCACGGCCGCAAGGGAAAGCTGTTCGAGGCGACGATCGAGCGCCCGCCCGGGGACATCGACGTCCTGCTGATGGAGGGAACCACGATCGGCCGAACGGGCACGGACGAGGGATTCCCCACCGAGGCCGATCTCGAAGACGAATTCGTCCGCGCGTTCCGGGAAACCGAAGGGCTGCACCTCGTCTGGGCGTCGGCGCAAAACATCGACCGCATGGTCACGATCTTCCGCGCGGCCAGGCGGACCGGCCGGGTGCTCCTGATCGACCTATATACCGCCGTCGTCCTCGAAGCGACGGGAAGGGCCACGATCCCGCAATCGGACTGGCCTGACGTCAGGCTCTACATCCCCCACGCCCAGCGAGTGACGATCAAGCAGAAGGGCCTGTTCGGGGACCGCGACAGGCCCCGAGAAAATCGCATTTTCCCGGAGCAGCTCCCGGGTCTCAAGGACCGCGCCGTGATGATGTTCCGTCCCTTGATGATGAGGGACCGCGGCCTCGCGGCGGCCCTAGACGGAGCCCGGGTCAGCTTTTCCATGTGGCAGGGCTATCTCAAGGACGAGTCCACCGCCAGGGCGAGAAAGTGGCTCGATGAGCGGGGGATACCGCTGGAGGTCATCCACACCTCGGGACATGCGTCGGTGGCCGACCTGAGACGGTTTGCGGCCGCCATGTCGCCCCGCATGCTCGTTCCGATCCACTCCTTCGAGACGGGGCGGTTCGGCGAGTTCTTCGACAACGTCATCCGGCAGAAGGACGGTGTCTGGTGGGAAGTTTGACACCGCAGAGTTCTATGGGAAGAAAATCTTAGCCTGGAGGAGAAGATGAATGGCCAAGCCAGCCTTTAGACGCGGACTGCAACAGGAATTCGTGGATCGGCTCAACCATATGTACAGATGCGGTGGATGGTGGAGTAATCTCGTCGACGACGACGAACTGTTTCTCGCAATTCGCGATGATTACATAAACTTCTACTTCCGGGGGTGCAGTGTTCTGAAACTGAGCTGGTTATCCAAGAAGAAGGAAATAACTGGTGAAATTCACTACAAATATCTCCTGAAGCCTTCCATAAAGGGTTCGCCATATATCAAATTTCGGGAATCCCGCCTAGCACTTCGAGAGGACCTGAGAAGCATGTTCCTCGACGGATTGGACGATGCCAACGAACTGAAGCGAGCAGTGGCGAGGTACGCCGACGCCGAAAAGGAAGGTGTTCATGATGTCGTTATGAGGAGCGAAAACCCGAATGTGGTAGACTTGGAGATAGCGATTAGAGACGACAAGTCATCACCCCGGGTTGACTTAGCCGCGGTTCACGAAGACACGCGTCAACCAGGAACAGTGAAGTTAGTTTTCTATGAAGCCAAACACTTCAAGAATAAGGAGTTGCGTTCCAGTACAGATCAAATTCGTGTTGTGGATCAAATGAACAACTATTCGGACCTAATAATCAATAATCACGATGCGCTACACGCAAGCTATCGCCAAGTCTGCTGCAATCTTTTCTCCTTGGAAGGAGTCGGCCGACAAAACAGCGAGCGACATCGGATATTGCGAGATATTGCAACGGAATCCAAGGAACTGAAAATCGACGATCAACCCAGATTGATCGCTTTTGGTTTCGATCAAGACCAGCAGGAAGGAAAGAACTGGAAGCCTCACGCTGCAAAGCTCAAGAATGCGCTGGGAAAAGAACGCACGTTATTCGCCGGGGAAGCTAGAAATATTCGGCTTGAGAAGCGCTGACTATTTTCATTTCTCGTCGCGACTACGCATACGCTGTCTGACCGGATTCTAAAGTCTTTCACTCTGACCGTCTGGAGCCGGACGATGACGGACAATACCGAGTTCACCGCGCTGGACCTGATCGCGGCGTATGCCGACACTTGGCGGCTGCTGCTGGAATACGACGAGGACCGGCTGGAAATGCCGGACCGCGCGAAGCCCGCCACCGGCGCGCTGGACCTGGAGCACGCGGTCGGCGCCATCGACGCGTTAAGGCAGGACCTCGCCGCGAAAGGCGAGGCCTCGCCGCTTTTCGGCAATCCGCGGGGCGATGCGCTGGAAGCCATTCTGGGCAACATCGATCAGACGATGTTCGGCGAACCGTTCTACCGCAGCCGCGAGGAGAAGGCCGCCCACCTGCTCTATTTCGTCGTCAAAGACCACCCGTTCACCGACGGCAACAAGCGCATCGGCGCTCTCTTGTTCCTACTCTACCTGACCCATGAGGGGGTAGCACCACCGCTCGATCCGCGGGCGATGGCCGCGCTCGTTCTGCTGATCGCCGAAAGCGCGCCTTCCCGCAAGGACCTGATGATCCGCCTCGTCGTCAACCTGATGGCGGAATGAAGCGAATGAGCGGCTTGTCGTCGACCGCAATGCGCAGGACGCTGCCGGGTCACGTATACACAATCACCTGTCTCGCGGGGCTTCTGCTGGTCTGCGCGTGGGCCGGCTCTGCCGCCGCGGGGAGCACCTTTTCGCAGTACCCCGGATTCACCGAGTATTTCGCGGCCAACCCTCCGGCCGAAGCCGCCGGTCAGGCCGATCGGGCCCTGGCCCGCCGCCACGCGCCGCGTTTCCACCTGCCCTCGGGCCACGAAGGACCCATCGACTTCTACCGCGACTACATCGCGCAGGGTTACCTGATGACCGGCGACGGCGTCCGCATCGACCGGCCCTCCAAGGATGACCTGAACCGCTACCGTGACGACGTCCGCGCCGAGTTCACGCACGTGCCGGGCGCGGCCGAGCCCCGGCCCGTCGTCTACGGCACGGTGGAGCGCACCGGTCTGTGGGCGTCAGGGGAGCCGGGTCGGGCGGCCGAGGAGTTCACCGTCGTCTCCTACCACCTGGCGTTCCGGGTGAGCGGCCTGCCGGCGGGGCTGTCCCCGGCCGCGGCCATCCCGCTTCGGCTGGTGGCGGACCTCGACGACTGGCACCAGCTCGACCACTACACCGCCGCGTTCGTGGTCCTGGCCGGGGATGGGCGTCCCGTCGCCCTGACCCTGCAGCAGCACAACTACCTGCGCACCCACCTGGTCGGAGAGTCCGTCAAGCTCGGCTCCGACGGACGGTTCGACATCGACGTGGCCATTCGCTCGAACGAGCTCTACCCCCACAATCCGGGGCGCGCGGTACGGTTTCTGGACCATGACGCCAGGGCCTTCATGATGGGCTTCGGCGAGCGCCCGTTGATGTCGGCCGACGACATCACCGACCCGGACCGCACCGTCGAGTACGAGCTCGCCTTCCTCCCCGGCTCGGATGCCTTCTACTCGTTCCACGGCTTCCTCGGCGAACGCCGCGGCCTGCCCGGCCGCGACGGCCCCCCCGGGGCCCGTTACAACACCCTGCCCGAGCTCAAGCCGCTGCCCGCGCAGATCCTCGACGGCTACTGGCGCGAGGGGAACGAGGGCGACTGGGCGCGGTATCTGAGCAGCCGGGAGAACGGCTCCGGCCGCGCCGGTTTCGCCCGCGCCCAGGCAGCCGTGTTCCATCGCAACCTCGACTGCCTGCGGCGGGAGCGCAAGGGCTGCGCGCTACAATAGCGGCCGGAACGGCCATCCATCGACCCCGCCCCGCGCCCGAAACGTCGTCGCCACCACTAGGTAACCGCGCTCACTCGGGCGCCGGAGCGAACCGACTGATCTGCCGATGAAACTTTCTGCGGCATTTCCGAAATCCTCACTATTTCATCCGTTTTAGACACAATTTGCTCATAGCCACGGTGCTAAACGACCGTTGGGCATCGTTGCCCGTCCGATCGGCGTCACTTGATTGCGAGGCAGCCGATGCGAGTCCAGAGACCGAATCCGCCACATATGCGCGCCGCGTGGCCGGCCAACGGCCCCTGTTCGGCCAGGATCAGCGGTCCAGAAGCGGCGGAGCGACGACACCTACCGCCTGGCCGCGAAAGACATGCCGACGGTCCGCATGCTCTACACCTTCGACGAACATACGGTCGCCGTCTGGGCGATCGAAGCCTTTCCCGTGACGCTGCGGGACTCCTCGGAGACGTCGCGGAAGGTCCCGGGGAACGACGCGGAGGCGTCCTGATGATGGGCAAGCCGGTGGGAGGACGCGTCGATGATCTGGATCCTGATCGTGGCCGCGGTAACGACGGCGGGGCCCAAGCCGACGCTCGTCGAACCCCTGAAGTTCGAGACGCGGAAGGCGTGCGTCGCCGCCGCGTTTCGACTCGACGGAACGTCGCTCGCGCCCTTCGTCCCGCCGGGCGCCAGACTGCTGGCGTACCAGAGCGCCTGTCTCGGCGTCGACCGGGACGGCAACCTGTACCCGTCTTTCACCGGTAAGGGCGGCAGGACATGATCCCGGTCTCGAATTCTTGTAGCCCCACCTGAATGTTGCCCCCTTTGAACAGGCGCGACGATCCCCGCTACACGCCGCTATCGACGCCCTATCGGCGATGGAAGCGGTTCCGGTTCGGGACAGCGATAGAGATCGCGATGGCGGTGCTCCTCGCCGCCGTGCTTCTGGCCGCGCTGTTCGTGGCAATGGCTATCGGGCCAACGACGGTCCGATGACAAACGGGAAATACGCCCTGTCGGCCCGCCTGATCCACTGGCTCATGGCGCTCGGCTTCGTCTTCATGTGGGGCTGCGGCTACGCGATGACGACCTTCGTGGAGGAGGACTCCCCACTTGAGGAGTTCCTGTTCGGGCTGCACATCTCGGTCGGGGTGACGCTTCTGGCCCTGCTGGTGCTTCGGGTCGCGATCCGGTTGTCGACCAGGACGCCGCCCCTGCCGACCGAGATATCCGCGATCGAGCGGACCGGCGCCTATCTCGGCCATGCCGCGCTCTACGCCCTGCCCGCGCTGGTTATCGCCGCCGGCTGGGCCGAGACCGACATTGGCGGCCACGGCGTCGAGTGGTTCGGGATCGCCATGCCCAAGGTACTTCCGACCGTGGAGGGCGCCTCCGGCGAGTTCTACGAGGAGCTCACCGCCGATCTGCACATGTGGCTGGCCTACACCATGCTCGGGGTCGCCGCGGTCCACGTCGCCGCGGTCGGGAAACATCGCTGGATCGACCGACACGACATTCTCGGCCGCATGACGATCGGCCGGCGCTAGGGCGATCCCGTTGCCGATTATCCCGCCTTCGCTGTCGCGCCGGGTCGGATGGATCGCCGCGGTCGCCGCCGCGCTGTCCGCCGGCCCCCTCCATGCCGAGCCCCGCGCCGGCGGCGTCTTTGACCCGCCAGGCCGGCACAGGCATCCGCCACCAACTCCGATACCGCGGCGTTGGCGGGACACTGCTCGCGCCAGGCCCGAACCTGTTTCACGGCAAACGATCCGGCGCTCCGCGCGGCTCAGTTGCCGTCCGCCGTTGACACCCGAGGAGCCGCGCCATCCCCGGTGACGGCTCCGAAACTCCCTGTCGTGCCGTTGCCGTTGTGGTGGAACATGCCGGCAACTTCCTGATGCGCGGGGCCGAAGAATGCGCCTTCAACCGGGCCGCCGTCGTGGCCGTCGAAGGTGCCGTCGGACGTGAGCGGAATGTCGTCGAAGCCGAAGTTCGCCAGCGAGCGCATGCGATCCATGCTGTGCACGTCCGAAAACCCGACGTCCACCCGCATCGGCAAGAGCGATACGCTCACCGTTGCGCGGCCTTCGACGAACGGATCTTCCCCGGCGGCGAGACCCTGCTGGAATCCCAGCATCCGGCCCTCCCAGGTCGCCCGTCCGGTCGGACGGGTCCCCGAGAGCTCTCCCTGGAAGCCGGCCCCCAGGACGGAGAAGTCCCAAACGGTGCCATCCTCCCGCTCCCAGTCGACGTACCGGTAGAACCCGGTGCCAAATGCGGCGTGCTTCATGGTCCCGTAATACCCGTCCCGGTCGTGGCGACCCCTGCCGCCGTCGCCTCCGCCGGCATACCGGCGCGAGATTGCGATCCCGCCGTGATCGGCGAACATGTCCTCGGAGATCCATTCGCCCCAGCCTGCCGTCCAGCCAAGCACCTGCTTCCGTGCCGAGGCGTCTGCCGTGGCGCTCACGCCGAACCACTCGTTCCCCGCCTCCCACCACTCGTACGAGCCCTCGCAGTCCGGACCGGCTCCGCAACGGTACCGGTACCAGCCGTCGACGGATTCGCCGGCGCCGCTCTGCAGCATCAGGCCCCTGACGTGATCCGCTTCCGCGATCACGTCGGCACGGGCCGGCCGTTCGTCATGCGCGGCGCCGAAGCTCGCGAGCAGGCCCGCGCGGGAATCGTCGAGCGTGCCGGCGACTTCCCGGTGCCGCGGTCCGTAGAACTCGGCGGCAAGCGTCGCTCCCGGAACGCTCCCCCTGATCCGGTTGTCTTCCACGGCGATCGGATAGTGCAGGCTGCCCTCGCCGAAGATGCCGCTCCTGCCGCCATAGGACATTCGCAGCGAGGTGAAGCTCGCCTTCCCGGTCATGTCTTCCAGACCGATAGTGAGATTGGCATCGCCGTGGACCGGCGGAAGGCCGGGATAATCGACCGCGGTGCCGAGGAGCCCTCCTGACCAGCGAGCCGTTCCCCCCGGCGAATAGGAATCGGCGAATCTGCCGCTGCTTTGGCTGCCGAACGCGGCGGCTTCGGCCCACAGGAAATCGGTCGTGCTCAGGTCCTGCCACCTTGCGCCGCTGGCGTGATAGCGGGATTGGGGATAGGCGAGCGATATATCGAGCTCGCGCGACACCGACAGCGTGAATGCGGAGTAATCCATCCAGCCGGTCAGACCGTATGTCTCCGGGCGCTCGCTCTGCGCTGCCGTCGTCAGCCCGAGATCGCGCAGGAAGGCGAAGTCGATCTCGGCCGGCTCGAGCGCGTGTATGCCGGCGCTGTTGCTGCAGTAAGACATGATCGAGGCGCAGACGCCGCTATGGCCGAAGTCGAAATTTCTCGCATCCGGGCTGCGCTCTCCGCCGTGCCAGCCGGTCGCGTCGTCCCTGTCCTGGAACGGGGCGGGTCTGCCGTGAGCCCGCAAGACATTCGGACCGGTCCAGGTTCCGGATCCGAAGTCGGTGAAGGCAGCGTAGCGCTGCATGTCCCGGTCGCCCGACCATGCGCCGAGCACGTGGCCGATCTCGTGCACCATGGCGCGAAAGAGATCGGCTTCGCCCGCTTCGGCGACGAATTCCCTGTCGAAGCCGATCGCACCGGTATGCGGTTCCCACTCATCGCCCGGTCGGACGCTTCTGGTGCCGCCCTGTCCGGCAGCCTCTCCCCGCAGATCGACCCCGGTCACGTATATGACCAGACCGTTGCTGGCCTCTCCACCCGGTCCGACGAGAACGGTCCTCGGGGCGGCGCCGTGGCTTCCGATGAGCCGGCCCTTGGACTCGCCCGCGCCGCGCTCCCACTCCCGCCACGTGTCGCCGATCCGCCGGCTCCACACCTTCCCCGCGCGTTCGAGCGCCGCCCTGAACGAGCTGTCGCCGCGCATCTGGGCCGGCGCGTATCGCAGGTCGAACTCGATGGAGAGCGTGTCGGCCGGACCGTCCGACCAGCGCCCGTACTGTACGCCGCGGCGCTTGCCGAGCACCGTGACGGCATCGCCGTCCTCAAGACCGGGTGCGGGAGACCCGGAGCCTCTCCCCTGCGCGGCCCCGAGCAGCGCCCGAAACCCGGCATCGCCGGCTCCGGGCTCCGTAACCCGCAACAATTGCCCGGACACGGCTTCGAGGTTGCGGTGGCCCCAGTGATCGAGAAGATCGTCCGCTTCGACATTGTTGCCGGGGCGCAATGACACGCTCAGCCCGCCGCCTTCATGCGTTTCCGTCGCTGACGGCACGGTGGCGGTCGAGACGGTGGTCGAACGCACCGGGGAGGGGGTGGCGGGACTCGGATTTCCGGTGTTCGGCGCGGGACTCGCCACCGACGGGTCGTCCCCCTCCACCTGCGTGACGGATCCCGGAGACTGCGTGCCGGCGTCGCCGGCAGTGGCGAGCGCCAGGCTGCGCGGATCGTTCGTCTGTCCCGTGCCGACGCAGGACGCGACTAGCATCGCCGAGGCCAGCATCAACGCGAGGACCGTCAGTCGCCGGTGGATCCCACCCGGGAGAGCGCCGGGGACGTCCTGCATGTCCCGGGCGACAGGGCCGGAAGTCGGCCTGCGGTTGCCGCCCCGTGATCGGTCGATTGCAGCGTCTTCCGCTGCGCGTCGCATAGCGAGCGTCGAGGACGGCGCAGAAGCGCGCCTGTTCGCCGAAATTCCGTCGCCGGGCGTGTCGGCCGGCGGACGGCAATGCGCCGCACCGTGTTCCCTCCCGGCATGGACGTTTCGTTCCACATGCCCGTGCCGCCTCCGTTCCGCCGCGTTCCGCATGCCGCTCATTCGACCTCTCCCCCCGTATCGACGCCGCGCAGCGGGCGATCCCGCTTCCCGACGACAGAGCTCGGCTCGACTCCCTGGCGCGCGCGCCAGCCTCGCCGCCTCCACCTCATGCCGCCGGCCAGCCGCAGCCGCCCCACGCCCTGGTTGCCGCAGCCCCCCCCCCCTCCCCCGCCTCCCGGGGCCGCGCGCCCCCCGCCGTCGGTCGTGGTCGCGTCAGCCCCGCCGACATGGCGTTCCAACCCGGGCGGCCGCTCGCTTCCATTGAAGGTCCGCGCAGGCACGACCAGCCACACCTGCAGATGCCTCAGCCGGGCCGGGAATCGCCCGCCCGGCCGGCACGAATCCTGCATTGCATCCCGATCGCGCCTCGCCTTGCCGACCCTGCCCTTCCTCTTGCCGGGCCCGGGAAATTTCCGGCGCCCGCATGGCGCGGCGATTCCTCGGAAAATCCGTCCATCCGTGCTAAAGGTCTGCCGATGACTCGGCACGGAAGCCTCCGCGGCGCCGGTCCCGCGCCGCCATCCGGCGAGACGGCGTCGTAGCCGGCCCGCATGAATATCCTGGTCACCGGCGGCGCCGGGTTCATCGGCGCCGCGCTGGCCGAGCGGCTCGTCGCGGCCGGCCACCGCGTGACGGCCATTGACGACTGCTCGACCGGCAGGGCGGAGCGACTGGGCTCGGGGGTGGCCCTGCACCTGGCGGATATCGCGGCGGGGGATCTCGATGCGGCGTTCCGCTCGGCTGCGCCCGATGCCGTGGTGCATCTGGCGGCGATGGCGAGCATCGCCGAATCGATGCGTGCGCCGGAACGCTGCGTGGCGGTCAATGTGTGCGGCACCGTGCGCGTGCTGCGGCAATGCGCGAAGCACGGCGTGCGCCGGTTCGTCTTCGGGTCCACGGGCGGGGCGCTCTACGGCGATTCGGCGCCGTTCCCGACGCCGGAGAGCCAGCCTGCGGCCGCGGTCTCTCCGTACGGCGCGTCCAAGGCGGCTGCCGAGCTCTTCGTCGCCGCGATGTGCGCACCGGCCGGTATCCGCCACACGGTCCTGCGTCTCGGCAACGTCTACGGGCCCGGCGTGGACGGGACGGGCGGGAGTGGCGTCGTCGCCGCGTTCGCCCGCGCCGCGCTCGACGGCAAGCCGCCCGCCATATGCGGCGACGGCATGCAGACGCGCGACTACGTCCATCTCGACGACATCCTCGACGCCCACCTGCGCGTCATCGACAGCGGCCGGGACGGGGTATTCAATCTCGGCACGGGTACGCAGAGGACGGTTCTCGAAGTGTTCGAGACCGTGGCCGGCGCGGCCGGGTATCGTGGCGTGCCGACCCATGGCCCGGCCCGGCCCGGCGAGGCCCGGCGATCCTGTCTCGATTCCGAGCGCGCGGCGCGCCTGCTCGGCTGGACTGCGTGCGTGCCGTTCACCGAAGGCGTCGGCCGCACGGTGCGGGCGCTTGCCGAAGCCCGCGCCCGGTGAGCGCTGCCGCCCTGTTGTGACCGGCCCTTTCTCACGCCGCCGCCCGCTCCTTCCGGTATAGCGCGGTCCAGTCGGGCGGGGTGAGGTTGAGCGGCGGGGATTCGCCGTCGCGGGGCACGTCCGCGGTGGGGCGGCGGGTGTCCGCCGTCGCGGGTCACGGCGGCGATGATCCGGTCGACGAAGGGGAACATGATGCGGGGCGCTTCGCAGAAAATGAATCGCTCGCACGCTGCGGCGTCGATACCGGCCATCTCGAACAGGCCGGCGTAGCTCAATTCCACGATGAACAGTATCTCGGACTCCTGAAGCGCGGTCGCGGTGATCGAGAGCACGACCTCGTACAGCTCGCCGCGCCGGCGGACCTCGATCCCGACCGATATGTCGAGGCGCAGGCCGTCCTTGTCGACCGCCGCCGGCGCGCCGGTGTTCTCGAACGACATGTCCTTGATGTAGCGGCTGTGCAACGTGACTTCCGCGGCGCTCTCCGCAGCGGCGTTTTCCGCAACGGCATCGTCGGCTTTCGGCGTGTTCATCGGCCTTCCTGCTCCCTGTCGATGATGACCAGGCAATGCGCGCAGTCTCCGAACTTCGAACGCGGGCGGGGGTGACGGCGCGGCAGCCGGGCTTCATCCGGGAACCCACCTGTCAGCGCCATTTCGGGCCCGGGTACCATCCGACCAGGGAATAGCGGGTGCCGCGGGTGACCGCCGAGACCCCGTGCATGACGAGCGAGGGAAATATCAGCAACGTCCCCTGCTTGCGGATGATCTCGGCCGGCGGTTCGGTCCCGACATGGTGCATTCGGAATTCGCCGCCCTCGTAGTCGTCCGGATCGGAGAGCTGCACGACCACGCTCAGCTTGCGCTGCGTCGGCCTGTCGCCCGCGACCAGCCCGGCGTCCTGGTGGGGACGGTAGTAGTGGCCGCCGCCGTCTGCGTCGGCGCGGTAGATGCTGAACTGCAGCATGCGCGCGCCGTGGCGGTTGTAGTCGATGCCGAACCACTCGTCGTTCGCCTCGTCCACGCAATAGTCCAGAAGCCGGAAGACGTGCTGGAACTCCGGATCGGTACGCTGCAGGAAGACCACCTCGCCGTGCCGGATGTCCCGGTTGACCGCGTACCCCGCATCGAGGCCCACGGTGCCGGCTTCCGGCGTCCTGCGGCGGCCGACCTCGACGATGGCCCGGCACTCCTCCGCGCTCAGCAGCGTTTCGTAATATGCCCATTCGCCGCGCATGTCCGGCGACGCGCCTCAACTGCTGCCGCAGCGGCGCGCACCGGCCGCAGGCGCCGTCGCCATCATGGTTCCCTGCGGCCGAACTCGGCCGTGTACCAGGACGCCAGGGTGTGCCGCGTGCCCGCGGCGACCGGGCGCACGCCGTGTGCCATCGAGGAGGGGTAGGCGATCATCTTTCCGGTCTCTGGCGGCACCTCGATTCCCAGATCCGGGAACACGGTCGCGCCGCCCTCGCATTCGGTCAGGTAGAGGATGCTGGAATAGAGCCGGTGCTCGAAATGCGGCGGCAGGTTGTCGCGGTGCGCGTTCATGC
>MPNO01000100.1 GCA_002239065.1 Defluviicoccus sp. bin129
TCGTGATCGGCGTCCTGAGGTCGTGCGAGACCGCAGCCAGCATGGCCGTGCGGTCGCGGACGTAGCGGTCGAGCCGTGCGCGCATGAGGTTGAACGCGCGCACCGTTTCGCGGGTCTCGACCGGCCCGGCCTCGGGCAGGTCGTCGACCGCCTCGCCCCGGCCGAGACGCCCGGCCGCCGCCGCGAGCCCGCGCATCGGCCTCGCCATCCGCCGTCCGGTGAGGACCGCCACGGCCGCGATGCCCAGCGCCGAAAGCAGGAAGACGGCGACGAACGCCGCACCCCAGGCCGGCGCGCCAGGCGGCGGGCGCACCGCGACGTTCAGCCAGCGCCCGTCCGCCAGCGCCACCGACGCGGTGAACCAGTCGGGCTCCCGATGTCCGTGGCCGTCATCGTCGCGGTCCCCGCCGCGATCGCGATCGTCGTCGTCGCGATCATGGTGGCGGTCGTCATCGTCGTCGATCGGGAAGCGCGTCCGGAGCGGCGCCACCCGGACCCGCGCCGCATCCACGCCCAGCGCGGCGGTGAGTTCGCCGGCGATCGCGGCCGCGCGTTCTCCAGAGCCGGTCTCTCCCACGACAGGCTCACCGGCCAGCGAGAACCGCGCGAGCGCCGTGCTCGCCGCCGCGATGACGGAGTCGTGCAGCGCCAGCGGCGTGTCGCCGAGCAGCCGCGCCACCGTCGCCGTGCGCAGGACGGCATTGTCCCGGTGCGCGTCGCGCAGCGCCTCCATCCGCTCCCAGGCGAACAGGGCCAGGGCGACGCCCTGCGCGACCGCGAGCGCGAGCAGCAGCAGCAGGGTGAGCTGGCCGGCGAGGCTCTTCGGCGCGAACCTCATCCGCGCTCGACCTTGCCCGCGAACCGGTAGCCGCCGCCCCAGACGGTTGCGATCAGCGCCGGGTTCCTGGGGTCGCGCTCGATCTTGCGCCGTAGCCGGCTCACCTGGTTGTCGACCGCGCGGTCGAAGGGCGCCGCGCTTCGGCCCCGGGTCAGGTCGAGCAGCTGGTCGCGCGAAAGCACCATCCCGGGACGCTCCAGCAGCGCAACCAGCAGCCGGAACTCTCCCGAGGACAGCGGCGTCACCACCCCGGCCTCGTCGACCAGCTCGCGCCGCCCGGTATCGAGCGACCAGCGGTCGAAGCGCCAGGTCCCGGCCGGCAGCGGCTCCCGGTCGGGCGGCAGGCTGTGCGCGCGCCGGATCACCGCCTTGATTCGGGCCAGCAGCTCGCGCGGGTTGAACGGCTTGGCGACATAGTCGTCGGCGCCCACCTCCAGGCCCACGATGCGGTCCTCGCCGCCGGCGCCCTGCCGGTCATGCTCGGCGGCGACCACTCGGTTACCTATCCGGTGGTGCGGGGCTACGAGGATGAGGCGCCGCTGCATGTCATCCACTTCGACGCCCATATCGACTATGCGCCGTTCATCCACGATCTCCGGTTCACCAACGTCCACCCGTTCCGCAACATTGCGCCGTTGCCCCATGTGCTGAGCCTTGCCCAGGTCGGGATCCGCAGCCTGCGCAGCGCCGAAGCGGAAATCCGGGACTCGATCGACGACGGCAACCGCGTGATGACGATGGGCGAGTTCCACCGGGTCGGCCCCAAAGGCGTCGCCGAAACGGTGCCGCCCGATGCGCGGACCTATGTCAGCATCGACATCGACGTGCTCGACCTGCCGCTGATACCGGGATGCGTCTCGGCCGAACCGAACGGGATGAGCTACGCCGAGCTGCGCGACACCCTCGCCGCCATCGCCGAGCACTGCAATGTGGTCGGACTCGATCTCGTGGAGGTCAATCCAACCCTGGACGTGGGGACCGGCGTCACTTCCTACCTCGCCGCGCACACGGTGCTGGAGTTCCTCGGCAACATCTGCCGCCAGCCGCGCTGGGTGCGGCACCGCGAGGCCCGCGCCGCGGCACGCGGCTGAAATTCATGGGCTCTCGGTGACCTGCCTGCACCGAGTGGTCCAATTGGATTGATATTGCATTGAGGATCATTCGGCCTGCTTGACGTCAGCGTGGTCGAGGCTCCGGGATCGAAACTCGCGATCGGGCGGCCTGACACCGGAAAGCGCATGTTTTGGCCGCGTGGGCGCGCGGGAATCCGCCAAGACGTACGGCTGCCAAGCGGCGTCCGTGGTAGCCTTGGTCGACGCTATCCGCCTCGCCATTGCAGTGCGCGAGGTACTTCGATGACGACAAGTGTTGATGTTTGCGCGCAAGTTGGACACCGACTGTCAAGACAACACGTCGAACTTGCTCGTTTCTGGCGGATTGTGAGCGGGGACCGAACATAACCTGAGGGCCCCCGGGATCGGCTGCTCCGCCAATTTGCGGGATAGGACATCCGGTACCAATTGCAGGAATTGAGCTGTATTTCGTCCCGCACAACCCTTGCTACAGCCCCATATCCCGCTCGACGCTCCTCGGCGTGCGCACCTGCTCCAGGTCCGGCTTCGGCCGCCGCGCTCGCCCGATCGCCGCCTCGGCCTTGCGACCGGCGCCTCGCCCGGTTTCTTCCCCCGTCTCCGGCATCCTCGCATTCGCTCTTTCGTGCTCCGGTCCGACCGCCTCCAGCGCCGCGATGCGCTCGCCGGTGGCGGCTTCAAGCTGCTCGCGCAGCGCCGCCCTGTCGTCGGTGACCAGCTCCGCCCGGTCGCGCGCCCGGCTGATCTCGACATAGAGCATCCGCTGGGTGGTCAGGTTGGGATGTTTCGCTTCCATGGCCGCGATCACCGTGTCGACGGTGCGGCCCTGGAACGAATGCACGGTCGAGGCCCAGGCACGGTCGACATGGCGGAGCTGCGGATCGCCGGGAGCCAGATCGAGAGACCGCCCGTCCTCGAGCCGGAACGTGACCTTGCCGTCCCTCACCGCGGCGACCTCGGCGGTGCCGCTGTTCACCAGTCCCAGACCGGCATCGTTGCGGGTCCAGCGGACGCGGTCGCCGGCGCGCAGCTCCATCTCGACGCCCCGGTAGACCTCGACGCCGCCGCTCCGTGCCGCAATCCGCTCCGGCTCCCAGGCGACTGACCGGCCGTCCACGCCGGCCAGTTCGACCGTGCGCGCCTTGTGATCGACGCCAGCGACCCGCAGCTCGTCGCCCTTCGCGACGCCGAGGCGCTTGTAGGGGCGGTGGAAGGCCACGACGTCGCCGGGCGCGTAGTTCGCCGCCAGCGACTTCTCCGCATTCGTGTATCCCTTCGAGGCCAGCCGCTCGGCGGTGACGGCGGGGCCGTGGACGACGCCGTCGCGCACCAGGCGCTCGCGAACGATGGCGTTGATGTCCTCGCGGATGGCGTGGCTCGGCGCCATCAGCCCGGCACTGGCGCGCTCCTCCGGCGATAGCCGGAGCCAGCGCGCAGCGGCGGCGCCGGCGAGGTTGTCGGGCTTCACTTCGGCGACGTTCGGCCCGAGCTTCTCGAAGGCGCGTCCGATGTCGCCGGCGAGGCTAGCCTCGACGGCGGCCTTCAGGTCGGGATCGCGCTGGCGGCGGATCTCGTCCATCAGGGCGGTCTCCATGCCGGCGGCCTGCAACTGGGCGAAGGGTTTCCCGGCGTCGACGGCGCCGAGCTGCTTCTCGTCCCCGACCAGCACCACCCTGGGGATGCGCAGCGCATCGGCGATCCGGAGCAGGTCCCGGGCCTGGACGGTGGAGGCCAGCGAGCCCTCGTCGACCACCAGCGCGGTCCGGGCGAACGCGGCGCGCATCTCCTTCCCGCCCTTCCTCGTCAGCCGCCCTTCGGCGACGCCGGCATTGCGGGCGAGGAACCGCTGCAGGGTCTCGGATTCGATCCCGGCCTCGGCGCCGAGCGTCCGCGCCGCCGAGGCCGACGGCGCGAGCCCCCGGACCTGCCAGCCGCGCTTCTCCAACAGCGCCCGGGCGCGGTTCAGCATCGTGGTCTTGCCGGTGCCGGCATAGCCCTGCACCCCGACCGTGCGGTCGTCCGAGGCGAGGATCAGCTTCACCGCCGCCTTCTGCCCGGCCGTGAGCGGCCCGTTGCGGAGCGCCTTGTCGACCGCGCGGGCGCGCATCGGCGCCGCGGTGCGTCCCCGGCCGGCGCGCATGAGCGCGACGGTCTCGGTCTCGTCGGCGACCGCCCGGTCGGTGGTCAGGCGGTCTTCGGCGCCCGGCAGCCGCGCCGCGAGCAGCGTCCCGGCCTTCTCAAGCGCGGCGACCTCGCGTTCGGCCTCGGCGATGGTCACCGCGCCGGTGCGCCAGGCGAGCGCCGCGGCGAGCAGATCGGTGCGGGCGAACACCGCCTCGCGCTCGGCCAGATGCGCCACCGCCCAGGCCATCGCCTCAGCGGCCGGGTCGGGTTGCGCCATCGGCGTTTCCGGGGAGGCGGTCTTACCCTCTACGGCCGCCGGTCCGGTTTCCGCCTCCACCGCAGGAGCCGCTTCGCGCACCGCGTCCGTCCGCCCGGCCTCCTTCGCCGCCTGGGCGACCAACCCGCAGGCATCGAAGCCGAGATCGGCGGCCTGTTTCTCCCAGATGCCCCGGAGTTCCGCCCGGTCGACGTCGCGCTTTCCGGCGCGGGTCATCAGCGCGGCGCGCTGGGCGAGACGCTGGTTCTCGGCCGGTGCGCCCAGGCCGCGGGCGTCCATCGCGGCCTCGATCTCGGCGCGCCGCGTCGAAAAGGCCTCCACGACCGCGCGGGACACCCCCGCGATCTCGAAACGGCCGTCGGCGTGGGTCTTCTCGATGCCGTAGCCGAGCCGCGAGAGTCCGCGCGCCAGCTCGCTGCGGTAGAGCGCGCCGAGCAGCATCTTGGACTCGTAGAGCCTCTCGTTGGCCATGGTCCGCCACTTGCCGTCCTCCCCCTTCACCATGTTGGCGAGAACCGCGTGGGTGTGGAGCTGAGGATCGAGATTGCGGGACGTGTCATGGCGGAACGTGGCGGCGACGATCTTCTGGTTGCCGGCGCGCACCATCCGCCCGGTCTCCGGGATCTGCCCCGGACCCGATCCGGGAGCCTGTCCCGGATTTAGTCCGGGGTCCCTGAGCCGGGTCTCGGCGGCGTTTCTCTCGACCCAGTCGAGCGCCGCCTTCACCGCCCGGTCGTGGGCCTCGACGATGCGGGCGTCGCCGCCGACCAGCGCGGCGAGAGATACCGATTTCGGGGCGGAGAAGGTGAGGTCGCGGCCGGGACGGTGGACGATTCCGCCGTCCGGGCCGCGCTTGCCCAGCTGCCGGCCGGAGCCGTCGGGCACCTTGCCTTCGAGCACGCCTCGGAACGCCTCCGGATCGACCGGGCCCTTCAGCCCGAGGTCTTCCGCGCCCCTGCCGAACCAGGCGCTGGCGGCGCGGTGCTCCGGGTCGTCCCTGGCATAGTAGCCATCGCGCTCGTAGTAGCTCGCGCCCTGGGCGGCCGAGGCCAGCGCCCCGATCGAGGCCACCATCCCGGATCCTCCCGGGGATCAGATCTCGACGGGGCCGGTCCGGGCGGCCTCGACGGGCGTTCCGGAACCCGCGCCGCCGGTCGCCGGACCGTCGGCCTGCCGCCCGCCGGCAGCCCGCCCGCCGTTCGCTTCGGGCGCCGGCCCCGTTTCCGTTTTGGCGGTTCGAGGTGCAGGCGCCGCAGTATCGACCGCGCCGCCGTCCGCGGCGGCCCGTTCGAGAGGCAGGCTGCCCTGGAGCGGTTCGGGTTCGGCCCCTGGCGCCGGTTCGGGCTCCGCGGGTTCGGCCTCGACCGCCGGCCCGACCGCTACTCCGGCGCTCCTGCGCGGCACGAACCGCTCGGCGGCCCTGGGCCGCGCGACGTAGTCGAGCTCGACGTTCGCGGCCGGGAGCGGGCCGGGGAACTTGAGATAGCCGGTGAGGTTGGGCAGCTGCATGATCTCGGAGGCGAGCGCCAATGGGCGCAGCTCGCGCTTCGGCGTCAGCGAGACGCCGTCGCGGATGGTGTTGGCGCCGTAGGAGAAGCCCTCCGCGACCTCCTCGATCTCGGCCCGGCCGAGGCTGTCGGCGGACCATGCGGCGGTGTCCTTGTCGGGTGCGGCGAGCACCACGCGGGTGCCGCAGAGGCCGGAGATGGTCTCGGCGCCGTTGCGGCCGTAGAGGTCGCGCAGCGACGAGATCACCTGGATGCCGAGCACGAAGCAGCCGCCGAACTGGCGGGATTCGGCGAGGCCGGGCTGGAGCGACGGCACCTGGTGCAGGGTGGGCAGCTCGTCGAGCACGATCCAGATGCGCCGCCCGTCCTGCTGGTCGAGCGACAGCAGGGCGTTGACCGCGATCTCGATCCAGGTCGAGATCAGCCCGCGCAGGCTGGCGTGCTGGTCGCCGCGCGAGGTCAGGAACAGGAAGCTGCCGCCGTCGCCGGGGGCATCGGCAGAGCCGTCTTCCCGCGCGATCCAGTCGCGGATCGAGAACGGCGCGCCGGTGTCCGGGAGGGTTTCGAGGGCGCCGATGTTGGCGGTCAGCATGGCGCGCACCGAGAGCGCGGTCTTGGGGTTCTCCGGATCGACGATCGACTGCGCGACGGTGCCCGCCATCGCCTCGGCAAGCGCGGTCAGCTCGGTCTTGAGCAGATGGTCGACCAGGACGCTGTTGTCCGTGACGCCGCGCGCCCGGAGCACGCCCGCGCCGTTGGAGAAGAGCTGGCGAGCGGCGGTGACCCAGAAGGGATCGACCGTGTCCCTCTGCTGCGGGATCAGCGCCGCGGCCATGGTGTCGAAGTCGCGGGGATTGCGCGCCTCGAAGAAGGGCGACCAGCGGGGGCTGCGGGCGTCGAGCGGGTTCAGCAGCACGTCGCGCTCGGGGTCGTAGAACGACCGGGTGTAGCTGCCCATCTTGTCGTAGATCACGCAGCGCTCGCCCCTGGCGCGGATCTGGGAGACGAGATCGGAGATCAGCACCGTCTTGCCCGACCCCGTCGTGCCCGAGACGATCGTGTGCTGGGTCTCGGCGCGCTCCGGATACGGCACCCCGGCGATGCGGCAGGACGCGAGCCGCGGCGACAGCGACAGCGCCGCCAGCAGCCGCGCGTGGGGCGGCTCGACCCGGCGGCGCAGTTCGCGCGCCGTGACCAGCTCGGCGCCGCGCAGCCGATGCTTCCGGTTGAGCTGGAGTCCCCGGTACCAGAACAGCGCCAGGAACGCGGCGATCACCCCGGCGCCGATCCTGACGCCGAGCCACGCGCCGGCGAAGACCTCGCGCTTCAGCCGCTCGCGCACCGCCAGCGCCGGGCGCGAGGCGGCGATGTCGCGGATCGCCAGCACCGCGAGCGTGCCGTCCCGGCGGCGGATCTCCTGGCCCGAGTCCGGGCTGTATCCCAGCGCGAGCTTGGCCTCGGCGAGCGTCACCATGCCGGCGGCGTACCATTCCGCGCCCGAGCCGTGGCGCCAGGCGTTCCAGGCCGGCACCGCGACCACCAGCAGGGCCGCGGTCATCAGCGCCGCCTTGAACAGCTGGCTCCACATGCGCACCGCGTGAAAGAGCGTCTGGCCGCCCCGGAGCGTGCTGCTTCCCATGCTTCTCATGCCGATGTCCTCCATGGCGGTTTCGAATGCGGGTCCGCCGGGTCCGGCGCGGCGAAGGCGCGCCCCGGGGCGGTCTCCCGCCGGAGCGCCGCGCGGAGGCGGAGTCCGGCAGGGGCCGGGGCGAAGCGGGCCGGGCCGGAGAGAGGCGCCGACGGCGGTGTCCGGCCGCCCAGCCCGCAGGACGGGAGGCCACGGCCATGACACGAACGGGATGCGACGCCGGCGGCGGCCGGGCAGCGCGGCGCGGCAACGCGGGGGGACGCCCCGATCCGGCAGACCACTCTCCCACGAGCATCGAACGCGCCGTCGTGCTGGCGGGCTTCGCGCCCGCGATCCTCTGCACCCTCGTGCGGCTTGTCTTTGGAGCCGGCGGCGAGCTTGCCGCCGGGCTGTGGATCTCCGCGGCGCTCTGGGCCGCGCTCGCCTCCGCCGTCCTCGCGCTCCGGCGCGGCCTCCGCGACCGCGACTGGAGCGCGTTCGCCCGCTACCGGCTGCCGGACGGGCGCGACGAGCGCATCGACTTCGTCTCGCAGACCGGCCAGTACGCCTGGATGCGCATCGCCGAGGAGCAGGAGCGCCTGATGCGCCGCGACTAGGGGCTCCATCACGGCGAGCTGTCGCCCCAGTCCCGCTCGTCGGGCGGACGGCCCCTGCCTTGCCCCCTGCTTTTCCCGGGGGCGCCGTCCGGCGCGGCGTTCCGGGCCGAGCCGTAGAGCTTGCCGGCGAGCCAGTCGCCGATCACCGGCACGTCCTTCGCCGCATGCTCGCCGAACGGCCTGTTCACCTCGACGGCGGTCCCGGCGCGGCCCTCGGCGGCCTCCTGCTTCGTCACCGTTTCCCGCGCGCCGCGGGCGGCGCCGCGCACGACGAGATCGGTCTCGGTTTCCACGCGCGCGTCGCGCGCCCAGGCGCCGGTCTCGCCCGGCCCCGGCGCGCCGGCCTCGCGCGCGCGGTCGCGCACGCCTTCCGCCCGGCCGGCATGGGCGGCCCCGGTCTCGCGCGCATAGGCGCCGCCCAGCCTGTTCCGGGCAGCGTCGTATTCGGGCTTGCCGCCGACGGACGCCGGGTCGGGTCGGGCCGGCTCGGGAAAGCGTTCGGCGATGAAGGCGGCGGCATGGTCCCGCAGCTGCTCCGCATCCTCCGCCGTCTGGGGCGAGGCGATGCGCATGGCGCCGGCGGCGCCGATCGGCCGGCCGTCGGCGCCCTCGCGCTCGGAGAGCCAGGCGAAGAAGGGCTGGCCGAGCTCGCGCTCGATGGCCTGGGCGTCGCTGCGCACCCGCGCCGCCTGCCCGGACCAGCTCTCGGACTCCTGCCGCGCGAGCGAGGCGCGTTCGCTGTAGCTGCGCATCCGCGTGAGATTGGCGCCGAGGCTCTCCTCCAGGCTCGCCAGCTCGCTGTCGCCGGTCTGGGTCGAGTAGCGCTTCGAGGCCTCCTCGACCCGGGACCACAGCCCGGTCACCCCGTGCTGGCGGTCGTATTCCCGGATCCGGTTCCAGGCGTCCTGCTCGATGGTCTGGCCGCGCCACATGGCGGAGCCGTCGGCGCCGACCCTGACGATGAAGTCCCATCCGCCCCCGATCCTGGCTTCCCCGGTGAGCGCCGCGGCCTGGTTCTTGCTGATCCCGCCGATCTCGGAGAGTTTCTCGATGTGCGAATCGAGTTCCTGCGCCTGCCGGCTCTCGCTCTCGGTCGCGCCGCGCGCATGGGCCTCGCCGGTGCTGACATCATGGGAGTAGCGCTGCACCAGGGCGGTGGCGTCGGTCGCCGCGGCGGTGCGCGCCGTGGCCGCCTCGGCGGACCAGTTCCGGGCCATGGACCGGGCCTGGGCCGCGCGCTCCTCGTGGGAGGCGGCGAGCGACTCCGACAGCCGGACCCCGGCCGCCGGAATCCGGCTGGTGGCGCTGCCGGCGTCCGCCACCGCGGTGCCGTCGCCGGTGACGGTGAATCCGGCGCCGGCGGGGGCATAGCCCGTGTAGCGGTCGGTATCGACATGGGCCGAGGTGCGGACTTGGCGGCCTTCGAGGGTGGCGAAGCGGTGGGTATCGGTCTGCGTGTTGGCCAGCGACAGGTTGCCGGTGGTCCCCTCATGCGCGGCGGACGACGCCGCGTCCTGGCCGACGGCCAGAACCGAGGTCGCGAGCACCGTCGCCTTGGAGAGCCCGTAGGCCAGCGCGGCGGCGAGGAACGGCACCGACATCGAGAGGTAGCCCGACATCACCGCCACGTCCGAGGCCACGGCCCTGATCCCGGCCTGGGCCACCAGCGAGATGCCGATATCGCCGCCCGGCATGGCCGCCGCCGCGCTCATCCGTTCCGCCGCCTCGCCCATCGAGATGCGGTGCAGCACGGCGTAGAGCGGGCCCCAGGACTGGAGCCAGATCAGCCCGGTAACGTAGGACCGGAAGATCGCCGTCCCCGCCGGCGTCAGCATCAGCAGCACCGCCATCGGGAAGGCCCCGATATAGAGGCACTCGAAGACGATCCGGAGTAGCGGCACCCAGGTCTCGGCCTGCCTGCCGATCGCCCGGTAGGCCGAGACGGTCTGGGCTTCGGCCCTTGCTTCGGTATAGGCGCGCAAGGCCGCCGCGTTGCCGGCCTCCGCCGCCCACTGCTCGCCGGCGTCGTGGACCGCGTTCAGCACCATCTGCTGGCGCATGATTTCGCCCGCGTTGCGCGAGGCGCCGATCAGGAAGTCGTGGGCGGCGGGCAGCGCCGCCAGCAGCTCGGCGCGGGCCAGCGCCTCGGTGCGCGCGTCCGGGAAGATCCGCCACCCGAAGATCGTGCCCGCGCGCTGGATCTCGGCGTTCCACTGCGCGCCCAGCCTTGCCGCGCCGTCGCGGCAGGTGACGATGGTGCGGTCAACGGTCGTGGCCCCGCCGGCGCCGGGCGCGCCGCGGGCGGCGAACTCGAACATGCGCGCGGGCGAAGCCCCGGCCGAGGGCGAGCCCGCGGCCGTCACCAGGCGCCAGACATCGGTGCTCTCCCGGAGGTCGTCGGCGGTGATGTGGCCGAGCAGCAGCGCGTGGAACACGCACTGCCGGGCATAGTTCCGGAGATTGCGCGCGAACACTGCGTCGGTCACCTCGAGCCGGGTCGCCGCCGCGGCGAGCCGCGCCCCGAAGATCAGCCCGTGGCGCTGGTAGGCGAGGTCGTTCGGCAGGGTGAAGGCCTGTTCTGTGAGCCGGGTCAGCCCGTCACCGACCTGGCTGGTCAGCGAGGCGAACAGCGCGAGGCCGATCGGCACGTTGGCGACCACGGCGGGCGCCAGCGCGGGATCGAGCCGGTCGACCACCCGCACGGTCGCCTTCGGCACGATCATCGCGCCCCAGACGACGACGAACAGCAGCACCCACTTCGCGTTGTCCTTCCACGAGCCGCCGAAGGCGGTGCGGAACAGCACCCAGCCGAGACCGGCGACGCCGGCGAGCTGGGCCAGCACCATGTAGGCGCCGCCCGAGGTAATCGCGGCGACCGCGTTCAGGAGATCGACGAGATAGGTCCCGCCGCCGAGGGTGAAGAGCTCGTACATTAATTTGGGGCCTACCGGGACCCGGCCCCGGCGCCGCCGCGCGCGAAGGCGAGCGCCGCGCGCAGGTCAGCCGAGAGCGCGCCCGCCAGCTCGGTCTCGATCAGGCGCAGCTTCTCGACCACCGCGAGCGCGGTGTTGAGCCGCTGGAGACCCTGGTGCCGATGCCGGGCGAGCGCGACCCGGTTGGCCCTCAGCCCCTCCCGCCAGCGTTGCAACTGCTCGCCGTCGGCGACGTCGAGCGTGCCGGCGCGCTCCTCGACCGTGCGGTGCAGGTCGGTGATCCAGACCTGCATCACGTCGAGCGCGACGGCCTCGGCGAGCGCGTCCATCTCCTGGTCGATCACCGCGCCCCGGTAGGCCGCCGCCGTGTTGGCGACCCGGTAAACCGGCAGCGTGGTGAGATTGACCAGGCCGAGCGCGGCGGCCGGCGGCGCGGTGTCGGTCCTGACCGCATCGACCAGGTCGCGCAGGAGTTCGGCTACGCGGGCGCGGAACCCCCGGTTGGCGGGGATCGTCACAGTTCCCAGCGCCGGGTTGAGGCACAGGTTCGTCGTGTCGCAGCGGTAGACCGGCAGCGCGCCGCCGCCCTCCATCAGCACTTCGGTGACCCGTCGGTCGAGCGCCAGCGGCTCCAGGATGCGCACCCGCGGGCCGCTTGTGTCGGAATCCGATGTCGGCGCGGTGACGATCAGCGTGCCCGTCACCGCCATGGCGAACTCGGCGAGCTGGGTGTCGCCCGCCAGGAAGGACGAGCTTCTTATGGCCTTCCAGGCATAGTTGACGTTGACCGGCACCTGGTCGGCCATGGCGCCGGAAGCCGCGGCCAGGGTCGAGTTCCTATTCCCGTCGGCGCCGCAGCCGTGCTTGGCGGCGGCATAGTCGGAGAAGATGCCCTGCGAGGTGCCGATGGCCGCGCAGATCGACGCGCTCGCCCGGTCGTTCTTCGACCAGAGCGCGCCGACCAGCGCCTGCGCGGTCTCGCAGCTGTTGAGGTTCTGGCTGTTGACCCACTGCGCCAATGCCCGGAGCTTGGCCATGGTCTCGGCGATCACCGGCGAGATGGTCTCCAATGCCAGCTCGAAGGCGAAGCCGGCGGCGTTCTGGGCGACGGCCCGCCCAAAGGCGATGAGCTGGTCCGAGTTGATGAACGAGAACGCGCCCGCGAACGCGTCGATGCCGCCGCAGCCGGCGCGGAACGAA
>MPNO01000101.1 GCA_002239065.1 Defluviicoccus sp. bin129
CTTCGATGTCGGTGCCCTGCGGCACGGTCGACGGCCTTCCGGTCGGGCTGATGATCACCGGGCGGTGGTGGGAGGAGCCGACCGTCTACCGGGCCGCGGCGGCGTTCGAGGCGAATTTCGACTGGCGCACCCTCTGACGGGGCAGGTTTGACAGCGTGCGGGGCGAAACCCAGTATCGGCCCTCCACGCGACCACCGCGCCGAGGGGATCATGGGGTTTGAAGTCGTCGAGACACCCGCGCTGCCGACGCCCGGACAGTTCTCCCATGTCGTAAGGAAGGGACCGTTCGTCTTCATCTCGGGACAGACCGCCACCGTTGCCGCGGGGGAGGGCAACCTCGATCCCGAGGACCAGGCCCGGGAAATCTTCGGCTATCTCAGGACGGCGATCGAGTCGGCCGGCGGCACGATGGCCGACATCTGCAAGATCAACCTGTTCCTCACCGACGGCTCGCAGATCCCGGCGATTCTGGAACTCCGCCCGCAGTTCTTCGAACAGCCCTACCCCGCGGCCACCCTGGTCATGGTCAACGGCCTGTTCCGGCGCGAACTGGTGATGGAGATCGAGGCCACGGCCATCCTCGACAGCTGAACCGCCCGGAGAGCCGGCCATGTCCGCAGAAGGACCGCTTTTCGTCTCCTACCGCGATACGCTCGATCTGCTCTCGGCCGCCGAGGCGCTCGAGGTCGTCGAGCGGGTGTACGGGATGCACGCCCGGGGCTCGGTGCAATGGTCGGACCCGCCGAGCTTCCACATGGACGACGAGGGGCTCCACAACCACTGGCACGTCAAGGCATGCCTGCTGAAGGACATTCCGATCGCCGGTGTGCGCATGTACGGCTATTTCGAGGACAGCGAACGCTCGACCGTCGGCACCCTCGATTCGACGCGGCTCGTCGTCATCAGCGATCCCGAGACCAGCGTGCCGCTGGCGATCGTCGACGAGCACTGGAACTTCTCGATCCGCAGCACCGCGGCCGCCTGCATCGCCTGCAAGTGGATGACCAACCCCGATCCGAAGGTGCTCGGGCTCGTCGGGGTGGGCTCGATGGGACGGACCGCGCTCCAGTGCCTGTCGTCGATGTACGCGTTCGAAGAGATCCGCTGCACGTCGCGCAGACCGGAGACCCGGGAGGCGTTCGCCGAGGAGTGGTCGGCCGCGCTCGGCGTTCCGGTGATCCCGGTTGCCACGCCGGAGGAAACGGTCGTCGGCGCCGACATCGCGGTCGGGGGTACGACGTCGACCGAAATCGTCTCGCGCGTCGAGTGGCTCAAGCCGGGTTCGACCTTCATTTCGCTCGCGCGTCGCGAGCTCGATCCCGCCGGCTGGCCGAAGATGGACAAGGTCGTGATCGACGATTTCGGGCTCAACATGCTGAGCCGGGTCTTCCGGGAGACGGTGGACAAGGGCTATCTCTCGCGCGAGACGCTTCATGCCGAGATCTGGGAGCTGGTCGCGGGACGGAAACCGGGCCGCGAGCATCCCGACGAGCGGGCTCTGATCCACACCGTGGGACTGGTGTCGCAGGATGTCGCGCTCGCCGAATTCGTCTACCGCAAGGCGGTCGAGAAGGGTGTCGGCATCCGCCTCCCGGCAGCCCATTCCTGACCTGCGGTGCCGTCACCTGCTTGACCGGCCGTCGGGGCGGGGACAGAATTTTGCCGCCCGCGAGGAGCCCCGAGGAGCCCCGAGCCTTGCACGACGTGACGATCCCCCGCGAAACGCTCGAAAGCGTCGAACGACGTCGCGGCGTGGTGCACCCCTTCGCCCGCTTCGAGCCCGCGCGCGCGGCGCTTGTCGTAGTCGATATGCAGAATACGTTCGTCGCGCCGGGCGGGCTCGCCGAAGTGCCGGGCGCGCGGGCGATCGTGCCCAACATCAACCGCATCGCCGGCCTGTTGCGCGCGTCCGCCGGCACCGTCGTCTGGATACGCGGGCATGTCGAGTCGCGCCGCGGGCCGTGGAGTCTCTATTTGCGGCATTTCGAGCGCGCTCCCGACGCATGGCGGGCCGCGCTCGCGCCCGGGAGCGAGGGCTGGCAACTCTACCCCGAACTCGAGATGCGGGCCGGCGACCTGTTCGTCGACAAGGACCGCTACAGCGCTTTCTACGGGCCTGACGACCTGGACGGCCAACTCCGCGCGCGCGGCATCGAAACCGTGATCGTCTGCGGCACTCTCACCTCGAGCTGCTGCGAATCAACAGCCCGCGATGCGATGCAGCACGATTACGCGACCATCATGGTGCTCGACGGAAATGCCGGGAAGACCGACGCGCAGCATCTCAACACCATGTGCAACTTCCTGATGAGTTTCGGCGACGTGCTGACGACCGCGGAAATCTGCGACCACGTGGAGAGCTGTCTCGGGGCGCGCGCTGCGGCGGCGCGATGACCGGAAACCGCCTCCGGTCCATGGCCGAGGCCGCGGCATCCAAGCTCGTGCCGGGCGAGACGCTGCGGCTCGCGGCGCGGATGGTGGACATTCCGAGCCCTTCCGGCCGCGAACGCCGCCTCGCGGAGACGGTCGCGGGCTTCATGGCGGAAAACGGCCTTGAGGGGCGCTGTCAGGCGGTCGACGGGGATCTCTGCAACGCCGTCGGCCGACTGCCCGGTTCGGGCGGTGGCGCCGAGCTGATGCTTTTCTCTCCCCTGGATACCGCCTTCGCCGGAACGCCCGAGGCGGACGGGCCGTTCCTCGGCGCGCCGATGCGCGACGACCAGATCGCCTCAGCCCGCATCGACGGCAAGGCCCTGACCGGGCTCGGCGCGCACAATCCCAAGGGCCACGCCGCCGCCGCCGTCATGGCAGCGATCTGTCTCGCGCGCGCCGGCGCGCCGCTCCTCGGCGATGTCGTCGTGGCGCTCGGGGGCGGTGGCATGCCGACCAACGTCCCGGCGGGAGACGGTCGGGCCGGGCGGCGGATCGGCCACGGCGCCGGTATCGCGTTCCTGCTCGAGCAGGGCACCCGCCCCGACCATGCCATCGTCGCCAAGCCGGGCCCGCCGGCCTGGGAGGAGGTCGGGCTCTGCTGGTTCCGCGTGTCCGTGCGCGGGTTGCTCGGCTATGCCGGCACCCGGCACGTGGTGGCGCACGCCAACCCGATACTCGCGGCAACCAAGGTGATCGAGAGCCTGGAGGCCTGGTTCGTCGAATACTCCGAAGCCAACGCGTCCGGCACCCTGCGCCCGCAGGGCTCGATCGGCTGTATTCGTGCGGGCTGGGCCGAGAAGCCCACGTTCATCCCCGAAATCTGCGAGATCTATCTCGATCTGCGCAGCACGCCCCGCATCGGCCCCGCCGAAATACGCCGGCAGTTTGCCGCCGCCATCGAATCCATCCGCGCGGCCCATGACGGGATCGATGTCGGCTGGGAGATGATCCTCGCCGTGCCCGCCTCCCATACCGATCCGGAGAGCTGGATCGTGGGCGCGGCGATTCGCGCATGGGAGCGCATGACGGGCCGTGCGTTCGTCGCCGGCAGCGACGGCAGCGGCGCCACGGAGGCCAACGTCATCCGCAATTGGGGGATCCCGACGGCGCGCTTCGGCCTGCCGCCGCCGCCGGCCCCGCTGCCACGCTCGGGGCAATTCTCGATGGGTGAGGTGCACGCCGACAGCCTCGATGCGCTGGTGCGCGCGCTGATCGATGCCGCCGTCGACACCTGCGGCCGGCCGCTGGCGGAGCTGGACACGGAATCGGAGCGAGGCCCGCGATGCTGATGCCGAAGCCCACCGGCGTGCCGCGCAACCTGACCGAACAGATCACCGGACGGGAGCAGGGGGCGTCGCGGTTCCGCATCTATGACAGCCATCCGCTGGGGCTTCCCGAATACTGGTATCCGATACTGTGGTCCAAGAGCCTGAAACCGCGCCGGGGCATCGGGCTCACGCTTCTCGGCAAGGAGATCGCGCTGTTCCGCGAAGGGGGCAAGGCCTACGCCCTCGACAACCGCTGCCCACATCGCGGGGTTCCGCTCGACAACGCGCAGTGCGATTTCGCGGGCACCCGCACCTGCCCCTATCACGGCTGGGTCTTCGAGCTCGAGACGGGGCGGCTCCGCGCCGCGCTCACCGACGGGCCGGACTCTCCGATCGTGAAGAAGGGCAGCGTCAGGGTGCGGACCTATCCCGTCGAGGAGCGCTGCGGGTTGATCTGGATCTATCCCGGGGACGACGAGCCGCCGCCGGTCGAGGACGACATCCCCGACGAGTGGCTGCTGCCCACGGCGATCATCACCGGGCGCATTTCCGAGCGCGCCGGCGACTGGCGCTACGCCGTCGAGAACGGCTACGACGAGGGGCACGTCAAGTATCTCCACCGCCGCGGCGTCTGGACCTTCTGGCGGCGCGCGCCCGGCTGGGGATGGTCGGAGCCGCGCATCTCGGAGGACGGAAAGTGGCTGACGCGCGAGACCAGGGAGCTCGGATTCTCCGGCGAGTATCCCGGGCTCGGCGCCTGGCCGCCGCAGAAATGGTACAAGTGGCGCCCGGGCGCGCGCGGCATCAAGTTCCGCCTGCCCTGCACGCTCCGCGTGGCGTACCGGGCGTGGGCGCATTTCGAGTGGTACGTGCCGACCGGGCGGGGGCACCACCGCTATCTCCAGTTCATCTGCAAGCATGCGAGCGGGCTCGCGGCGCTCTGGCACCGGGTCAAGTACCGGCTCTACATCCGCCCGTTCTTCCACAACCAGTTCAACGACCAGGACGCCTGGATGGTCGAGAACATGGTGACGCCGCCCGAGATCCTCTACCGGCCCGACGGCGCCATGCAGTCGGTGCGCCAGTACTACGAGGACATCGCGCGCGGCTTCGGACGGGAGCCCGTCGAGCGCTACCCGCGGGAAGACAGCGGACCGGGCGCCGACTAGAACGCAGAGGGACGACCATGGCGGAGAACGGCGGCAGATTCGTCCGCATCGACGGGCACCGGATCCATATCGAGGAGGCGGGCGAGGGCTACCCGGTGATCTGCCTCCACGGCGGCGGACCGGGCGCCGGCGGCCGCGGCAATTTCCGCCGCAACGTGGACGCGGTCTCGGCGCGTTACCGCATGATCCTCATGGACATGCCGAATTTCGGCAAATCCGACATGATCGTCTCCGACAAGGGCCGGTTGAGCCTCTGCGCCGACATGATCCGGGGGCTGATGGACGATCTCGACATCTCCAAGGCCCACTTCATCGGCAACTCGATGGGCGCCCAGAGCGTGTTCAAGTTCGCCCTCGACCATCCGGACCGCATCGACCGCTTCGTCGCCATCGGCAACACCACCTACACGCGCACGTTCTTCCAGCCGCGTCCGGCGGAGGGAATCAAGCTGATCGCCGAGTACTATCGCGGCGAAGGCCCCTCCGAGGACAAGATGCGCGCCCTGCTGACCACCATCGTCTACGACCCGTCCTTCATCACCGACCAAATCGTGAAGGAGCGCTTTGAGGCGAGCGCCGAGCCCCGGGTGGTCGAGCTCTGGTCGAACAACCCGCCGAAGCCCGAGGACATCAGCGACCGGCTGCACGAGGTACGCTGCCCGGTGCTGCTCATGTGGGGGGCGCAGGACCGTTTCTCGTCACTGGATTCCGGGCTCGCCATGGTCAACATTCTCGCCGACGCGCGCATGCACATCTTCCCGCGCTGCGGCCACTGGGTGCAGGTGGAGTGGGCCGAGGAGTTCAACGAGCTCGCGCTGGCCTTCCTCGGCCGCGACTCGTGAGAGCGGGCGGGTGAGCCGCTACGAGCTCAACCGGGCGATGTACGAGGGCGCGCGGGAAGGCGCGCGCGACCGGTTGGTCGCCGACAAGTCGGAGTTCCTCGCCGCCTACGCGCTCGACGAGGGGGAGCGGCGGGCGCTGGCCGCGCCCAACTTCGCGGCGATCCTCGATCGCGGCGGACTGCCCAATCTCGTCTACCGGTATTTCCGGGCGCACGGGCTCGCGTTCGAGGACTTTTCGGCGCGCCTGGGTCGCGACCGCGCGGAGCTCGGCTAGATGGCGCGCGCCGTCCTCGGGATCGCGACGACGCATATCGCCGCCATCGCGCGAAGCCCGCAGATCGCCCCGCCTGACCAGGCGGCGCGGTTTCGGGCGGGTTTCGAAACGCTTGCCGACGCGCTCGCGCGGGCCGCGCCCGACGTGCTCGTCGTGATCTCGCCCGATCACGTCAACCGCTTCTTCCTCGACAACATGCCCGCCTTCTGCATCGGGCTGAGGGACAGTTTCGGGGGGCCGGCGGAGGAGGGCACCGGGATTCCCCGCCGGATTGTCACCGGCCACGTCCCGCTCGCGACCGGTATTCTGAAGCACGGGCTCGCGCACGGCATCGACTGGTCCCGCGCCGAGGACTGGGTCCTCGACCACGGCTTCATGGTTCCGCTGCACATGCTCGACCCCGGCGGGCGCATCCCGGTGGTGCCGGTGAACGTCAACTGCGCCGCCCCGCCGCTGCCGGGCATTGCTCGCTGTCACGCGGTCGGCGCGCTCCTGGGCGAGGCGATCGGGTCGGCGGAAGACGATCTCCGCGTCGCTGTCATCGCCGCCGGGGGCCTCTCCCACTCGCCGGGCGACGAGCGGATGGGGTTTATCGATTCCGGTTTCGACGAACGCTTTCTCGCGCTTCTCGAAGCGGGGGCGACCGCCGATATCCTTGCGCTTGACGATGCCGAAATCGACGCGGCCGGGTCCTCCACCGCCGAAATCCGGAGCTGGATCGTGCTCTACGGCCTGTTCGGAAACCGGCCCTTCCGCCGTGTCCACTACGAGGCGATCGCGGCCTACGGCACCGGTTGCGGCCAGTGCCTGGTGGAGCCCGCGGTTGACTAGCGCCAGGCTTGCCGTACGCTCGTCGCTCGGGAAGCTTCGAATCGGGGATGGGAAAATGAAGAACCGGACAATACTGGGCGATCTCGGTGTGCTGACGGCGGCCGGTCTCATCGGCGCCGCCGCGCTTGCGGCGACGGAAAGCCGGGCGGACGCCTGGAGCGACATGCTCGCGGCGGGGAAGAAGGAGGGCAGCGTCACCGTCGCCGGACCTTCCTTCCCCTGGGTGCGGAACTTCATCGTCAAGCAGTTCGAGGCCGATACCGGCATAAAGGTCAACTGGAAACCGCTGGTGGGCGGCCCCGGCCCGTTCACCGCCACGCTCCTGCGCGAAGCCGATGCCGACAAGATCACCACCGACGTCTATATCGGCGGCACGACGAGCTGCTTCAACTTCACGCGCAAGAAGAACGTCGTCGCCAACCTCAAGCCGATACTGGTCAACCCCGACGTCACGGATCAGAGCAAGTGGCGCGACGGCAAGTACACCGTTCAGACCGGCACCGACGACGACCGGAATAACGACGACTTCTGGTGCTTCATGCAGACCGCCGACTGGGTCATGGGAGACTTGTTCGTCAACACCGACAAGGTTCCGGCGGGCAGCATTTCCGCCTGGAAAGACCTCCTCGATCCCAAATACAAGGGCAAGATCATCGCCCACGATCCGCGACGTCCCGGCGCCGGGCAGGCGACCGCCGCCTATCTCTACTCGGTTTTCGGCGAGGACTTCGTGCGCCAGCTCTATGTCGGCCAGGACGCGGCGCTCGGCACCAGCTACTCGAAAAACCCAGAGGCGGTGGCGACCGGGCAGTACGAGATCGGCCTTGCCTTCGTGCAGGCGGCGGTCGAGCGCTACCGCAAGAAGGGCCTGCCGATCGCGCGTGTGTTTCCCAAGGACGGCATGGGGCTCAGGACCGGCGGTTTCAGCGGCATCGCGGCGCTGAACGGCCCCAACCCGAATGCCAGGGGGGTGTTCGTCAACTGGTTCATCAGCAAGAAGACCCAGGAAAAGGTCCAGTGTCTCCTGCTGGAGCGCAGCCTCAGGATGGATCTCGACTCCTATGCATGCATTCCGGAATACACGAGCCCCAAGGAAGGCGTCTCCTACCCGGTGCACGACTATGACAAGGGCCATCACTTCGGGCCCAAGTCCAAGCTCAGGAGCCGGATAACGGCGATTTTCGGCAAGTAGGCGGGCCGGGCGCGGGGCGTCCCGTCCGGTCCGCGCGTCGCGACATGTCCGGAAATCGGGCCGGGGATAGCGTTCTTTGCGTCCGAGACCTGGTCAAACGCTACGGCGACGCCGTCGCCGTCGACGGCATCGGCTTCGAAGTCCAAGAGGCCGAGATCTTCTCCCTGCTCGGCCACTCGGGCTGCGGCAAGAGCACGACCCTGCGAATGGTGGCCGGGCTCGAGGAGCCCGACGCAGGCTCCATAGAACTCCGCGGTGCGACGGTCTCTGACGCGGCGCGCGGCATCCATGTGCCCGCCGAGAGCCGGAATGTGGGCCTGGTGTTCCAGTCCTACGCCATCTGGCCGCACATGACCGTGTTCGATAACGTCGCCTATCCGCTGACGGTTCGCCGCCGCGACCGCGCCGACATCCGCCGCCGCGTCCTGGAGATTTGCGAGGTGGTCGGCATGGGGGCCTTCGTCGACCGACCCTCGACGGCATTGAGCGGCGGCCAGCAACAGCGCGTCGCGCTCGCCCGCGCCATGGTCTACGAGCCCGACATCCTGCTCCTCGACGAGCCCTTCAGCAATCTCGACGCCAAGCTGCGCGAGGAGATGAGGCTCCAGCTTCAGCAGGTCCAGGCGCGCTTCAACACCACGATTGTCTACGTGACCCACGACCAGACCGAGGCACTCGCGCTCTCGCACCGCATCGCGGTGATGCGGGACGGCGCGGTGGAGCAGATCGGCGCGCCGGAGGATATCTACGGAAATCCCGCGAATTTCTTCGTGCAGAGCTTCGTCGGACGGGTGATCGTGCTGCGAGGTGAGGTCGGCGAAGCGGGGAACGTTCACCTCCAGGCCGGACCCGAAGCGGTCCTGCCGGGGGCCGGCAAGGAGTTTTCTGGCCGCGCCGTCCGGGTGACGGTGCGCCCGGAGGACATCTTCCTGCCCGAGCCGTCTGCTCCCGGCGACGCGGTGTGGATCGAAGGCCGCATCGCGGCGCGCTCTTATGGCGGCGATCACATGGACTACACGGTCGCGGTCGACGGCGCCGAGTTCGGCTTGCGCCTCGACAAGAACGCCCTGTTCGCGCCGGGCTCGGCCATCCGTCTCGGATTCGCCGCCGAGGCCGCCAGGCTGTGGCCGGCCTAGCGTCCCGGAACTCCACGGCAGCCGCGCGGGCACCGCGTCCGGCGGCCCCGATGCGGCTCGCCCTCGGCGGGTTCCTGCTGCTCGCCGTGGCGGCGGTCTCCCTGTCGCCGGTCATGGTGGTGATCGTGGGCAGCTTCGAGGACAGCGGCGCGTGGCGTTCGCTTCTCCTGGAATCGGGCCAGGCGCGCTCCGCGCTCGGCTATTCGGTGCTGTTCGCCGCGCGTGCGCCGTTTGCCGCCCTGATCGGTTTCCTGCTCGCCTGGCTGCTGATCCGGGTGCGGATCCCGGGGCGGGAATTCATCGAGTTCATGCTGTGGATCGCGTTCTTCCTGCCGCTCATCCCGGTCACGCTGGGCTGGATGCTGCTGCTCGACTCGCCGACCGGGCTGCTCAACAGGTGGCTCGCCGCGCTTCCCTTCATCGATGGCCCCGTGTTCGACGTGAGTTCGGTCGCGGGCATTCTGTGGGTGCATATGACGGCGAGTTCGGTGCCGGTGATGGTCATCCTGCTCGGCCCCGCCATCCGCCAGATGGACGCATCGTTCGAGGAGGCGGGACGGGTATGCGGCTCCGGGACGTTCGAGGTGTTCCGGCGGATCACGCTGCCGCTTCTCCTGCCGGCTATCGTTACCGGCGCGATCCTCGGATTCATCCGCGGCCTCGAGGCCTTCGAGGTCGAACAATTGCTCGGCGTGAAGGAGAAGATCTATGTCTACTCGACGCACGTCTACGCGCTGATCAATTGGGAACCGCCACGCTTCAGCGAGGCCATGGCGATGTCCACCCTGGTCCTCGGCGGCCTGCTGGTGATCGCGCTCTTCTACCAGCGCTATACCTTCGAACGCGGCCATGCGACGGTCACCGGATCGGGGATGAGTCTCCGCGAGATCCCGCTCGGCCGCGGGCGCTGGGTCCTGGCGGGGCTGTTCTTCGCCATGGTGTTCGTCACCGTCATCGTGCCGATCGCGTTCCTCCTGCTGGGCACGTCGATGACGCTGTTCGGCTTCTTCCACATCCCGGAGCCCTTCACCACCGAGCACTGGTCGACGGTGCTCGACGATCCGAGCTTCGTGCCGTCCATCGTCAACACCCTGATCCTCGGACTCGGCGCCGCCGCGCTCGGCGTGTTCGCCTATGCGGTGATCGCCTACGCCGTGGTCCGCACCCGGATCGGGTTCCGCCCGCTGACCAACTTTCTCGCCTGGCTTCCCTGGTGTGTCCCCGGAATTCTGCTCGGCGTGGGTATGCTGTCCTTGGTGCTGTTCACGCCCTTCCTCACGCCGCTCTACGGCTCGATCTTCGTGCTGGTGATCGCCATCGCGGTGGCCCAGCTGCCCCTCGGCGTGAACATGATGAAGACCTCCGTGGTGCAGATCGCGCCGGAGCTGGAGCACGCCTCACGGGTGTGCGGGGCCGGCTGGTGGCGCACCTTCCTCAGGATCGACATCCCGCTGATGAAGCCCATGCTGATCAGCATCTTCGTGCTCGTGACCATCGCCGGAATCCGCGACGTCAGCACGGTGCTGCTGCTTGCCCAGCCCTCCTCCTTGCCGCTCTCGGTGCTGATGCTGGAATACGCCAATAACGGCGATGTGGAGCCGGCGGCGGTGGTCGGCGTGTTCACCTCGATCCTGGTGATCGTGGTCGCGATCGCGGCGCGCCGTTTCGGCCTGCAGATCGGTAACCCAAGATAGCCCGGTGATGCCGGTACCGGGCGGATTCTTGTCCACCGGCAGGGGCGGTGATACGGTGATCGGCGCGGGAAACTGCGGCTGTCGGCCCGTAAACGCGCCTTTCCGCTCTCGCTTGTGGTTGGAACCTCGGGGACAGAGACCATGGCCGAAGCCAGACCCTTCTTCACCAACATTCACGGCGCGCCGACCCGAAACATGAAGCTGGGGCGGGGCACCGGCATCAAGCTGATCAACCCCGAGATGGGCTGCCGGAAGGTCGACGTCCACATCAACGTCATCAACGACGACAGCGGCCCCGGCGAGGTCCATTTCCACGAGAACGCCGACAACGTCTACATCGTCCTGGAGGGGGTGCTCGAGGTCGTCGTCGAGGGCGAGCGCCATCTTCTGCGCAAGGACGATGTCGGCTATATCCCGGCGGGGGTGGTGCACACCGCCGGAAGCGCGGGCGGCCACGGCCCGACCCGCGTCATCGAAATCTACGCGCCCGGCGGCTACGACTTCCACGAGGTCGAGAGCTTCGACAACCCCGTCGAGATCGCGTCGTAGTCCTGATCGGTTCTGGAGCGAGCCGCACCGGCGTGTCGCGTTCCCGCATGTTGTGCCGGGTCGCGAACTCGTCGACAAAGCGGTGCAAGTGCTTCGGGCTGATGTGGTGGAAAGTCCCGTGGTAACCCCGCTTCAGGGTGGCCCAGAAGCTCTCCACGCCGTTCGTGTGCGCCTGATTCCGGACGTATTCGCCGACGCTGTGCCGCACGGCTTCGTGCTTGCGATCCTTCATGCCGACTGAGGTGGCCCCGGAAAATCGGACAGGTAGCTAAGGTGAGGGCTTCTATTTGAACCGCCCTGGCTTTCCCGGAGGCTCCATCTTGTGAGAAAGAGGAGCCGTTATGGGAAGACATTCGACACGTTATCCGGCGGAGGTTCGCGAACGGGCTGTCCGGCTGGTTTTCGAGCACCAGGGCGAGCATGGCTCGCAATGGGCGGCGATGTGTTCGATCGCGGCGAAGTTCGGCTGCACGACCGAGACGCTGCGGCGGTGGGTCCGTCGGGCTGAACAAGACAGCGGCGCCAGGCCGGGCATGACCAGCGACGATCGTGCGCGGGTCAGGGCGCTGGAACGCGAGGTTCGCGAGCTGCGCCAGGCGAACGAGATTCTGCGCAAGGCCAGCGCCTGGTTTGCCCAGGCGGAGCTCGA
>MPNO01000016.1 GCA_002239065.1 Defluviicoccus sp. bin129
ATCCGCACGTCCGGTTTGATGAGCGGGGACTGGAAACGCGGCCATGGGAGCCGGACTGAGGCCCGGCGCGAAAGCGCCGGACAAGCCACCGGACCCTAACGCTGGCGCGCCAGTCCTCGACTCTACATCAGGGTGTGAGGGCGTGGTGGCGGACGTGGCGTAACTCGTTGACATCAGGTAGAAATTCGTTTCCCAGCGTCTTTCCACCGAAGCAACGAAAGCGCCACGCCACCATGACCGAAGATATGATTCTCCCGTTCGATCTTCCAGCCGTAAGCCGCAAGAAGGTGACCGCCGATTTCGCGGGCGGTTCGATCTCGTCCGACGGCGGCCTGGTCCTGCTGCGCGCGGCGGAGCGCCGGCTCGGGCTGGCCGAGGCGCTGGCCGGCTGCATCCGGGAGTGACGCGACCCGGAGCGGGTGGTCCACACACTGCCGGCGATCATGCTCGAAATCGACGACACCTGCGACGCGGTGCACGGGCATCAGCAGCTCTCGCTGTTCAACGCCTTCTACGACACGCGGTGCTCCCTGCCGGCGCATGTCTACCATGTCGAGAGCGGCAAGCCGGTAGCGGTGCTCCTGCGCCCCGGCAAGACGCCGTCGGGTTCCGAGGTCCGCACCCTGCTGAAGCACGCGGTGCGCCGCATCCGCCGACACTGGCCGCGCACCCGGCTGACCTTCCGCGGAGACAGCCACTACGGCCGAACCGAGGCCATGGCGTGGTGCGAGGAAAACGGCGTCGACTACATCTTCGGCCTGGCGGGCAATGCCGTTCTGCACCGCCTCGCCTACGATGTCGCCGACGATCTCAAGGTGCGCCGCGCCGAGGCCGGCACGGAGCAGATGCGCGGCTTCGCCAGCTTCGATTACGCCGCCGGCTCGTGGGACCGCGAACGCCGCATCGTCGCCCGGCTCGAGGCGACGCCGCGCGGCTTCGACGCGCGCTACATAGTCACTTCGCTCACCAGCGAGCCCCGCCATCTCTACGAAGGGATCTACTGCGCCCGCGGCCAGGCCGAGACCCTCATCAAGCAGCACAAGGTCCAGCTCGCCTCCGACCGCACCTCCTGCCAGAGCCCGACCGCCAACCAGTTCCGGCTGATCCTCCACACCGCCGCCTACTGGCTGATGCTCGCGCTCCGCGATGCCCTGCCGCGCAGGATGCCGCTCCACTGGGCCGAGTTCGCAACCCTCCGCCATAAACTGCTCAAGAACCTGCCCCGGACTCGATCCGGGGCGGCGCCCGCGTGGTCGAGAAGGCCGCGCGCGTCCGCATCCACTTCGCCTCGGCCTGCCCCGATGCCGCCCTGTTCCGCATGTTGGCGGGGCGGCTCGCCGCCTCGGGACCCTGACCGCCGGGGCGCCGTGCCCCAGGAACCCGAGCCCGTTGAACCCCCAACCTGGACTTCCAAGACCTCAGATCCCGGCGCCCCAAAGGCGCCGTACAGAAAACCTTGGGCGCTCGAAATCAACCGATAAAATCGGCCTACGATGAATAGATCAGCCTAAGCACGAATCTCGATGGAGATCTGGCTTGGCTCCACGCCTAGGGATTGGGCCAGCCGGATCTTGGCCTCGTGTATGGTCAGATGTCGTTCGCTGCCTTCCTGGGGTTCCGAGGCTGCCTCGTCCTCCTCGGAAATGGGATCGGAGGCTTTCTCAAGCTCCTCGGCTTCGCCAGAGGCGACCTGGCCGAGGCTCACGCGGCTGTACGCCCAGCTGAAGCGCGATGACCAGCCCTTTCTTCCGACGATGAATTCGCCGCAGCCCGCTTCTTCAAGTTCGCGCGCCAGGCTGATTGCCTCACCGCGCGTGATCTCAAGCTTCCGCATGAATCGCTCGACGGTGGTTTCGTCGGCGTCGCGTTCGAGAGAAGCAGTCCAGTCGAACAGGCGGGTCGCGTGGGGATTCTGTTGGTACAGAGCTCGGATAGCCGTTGCGACTTCGGGGTTAAGAATTGCATCCATGATTTTTTCCCTTTTCTGCCTTATGAAGGCCAAATCACTTGTATAAAAGGATATATAAGGCATATTAAGCCCATTGGCAAGAGATAAAACCCTTTTAGTGAGATAAACGGAGTTTTGTATAGCCCAAATGAGCTAAATTTCGAAGAAGCCTGTGCCGATGCCGGTTTCCTGACATACTTGGTGCCCGCGCAGATCCCGGCACGACTGACGCCATGAACGCCGACGTCAAGAACCCGGTGATCGAGCCCCTGCGAGGCATCGCCCGCACCACGCTGACCCAGCTCGCTGCCGGCGACTGGATCCGACAGGCGCTCAACCTGGTCCGGCAACGGATCGTCGAAGGGATCGATGCTAAACAGGGATCATCGGCGGACCGGCGCGAACTCGCACTCGGGCACCCTCCACCCGAGATTCCAAATGATGATCTCCAGCGGGAACTGAGCTCGCGGATTACGACTTGTGCCTCCGGCACGCCGTTAACAGGCGCGACCAACTTTTGTGAAGATTCAGAGACTTAAGACAGTTCAGACCGGGATTTCAATCAATTGTCGGTCTCGGCTGAAACCCGTCCCGTGTCAAGCGTTATTTTTCCTTTTCGGAATAGGTCAGCAATGCTGACCATTGTTTCACGTGAAACATTGTCCCGAAACGGTACTATTTTCACGCCCGCCGGAGACGGCTACAGCGCGCGCGCCTTCAGCCGCATTGCCGCGTTTCGTCGCGCGGCGAACGCGACGCCGCCGCCCGCCGCCGCAGCCAGCAGGGTCAGCGGGGATTCGGCGCCGAGCCAGATCGTCGACCCGCCGACCGCGATCGCCGCGGCGAAGTAGAACAGGGCGAGGCCGATCCTGGCGAGCCCGCCGTCGCCCCAGGTGATCACCGCCTCGGCGATCAGGAAGCCTGCGGCGAGCGCGGTCAGGCTGACATAGACCACCGCGACCCAGCTTCCCTCCATCACCAGCGCCGGGTTGAACGCCCACAGGAAGGGTAGCAGATAGGCGGCGGCGGCGAGCTGCATGCCGACCAGCCCGGTGCGCCACATGTCGGAGCCCGCGATCCCCGCCGCCACCATGCTGGCCACCGCGACCGGCGGGGTCAGCATGCTCAAGAGCCCGAAATAGAACAGGAACAGATGCGCCGCCATCGGCTTCAACCCGATCTCGACCAGGGCGGGCGCTATCACCGTGGCGAGGATGATGTAGACCGCCGCCGTCGGCATACCCATGCCGAGGACGATGGAGACCAGGGCGGTCACCACCAGCATCCAGAAGATCCCGGCGCTCTGGCCGAGCTCGGCGAGGATGATCGAGAGCTGGAAGGCGAGCCCGGTCGAGTTGAGCACCCCCATCACCACCCCCGCCCCGCCGGCGATCAGTATCAGCGGCAGCAGGTTCTCGCCCGAGCCGAAGATGAAATCGCTCCATTCCGCGCGGCTCGGCAGGCGCCGGCTCTTCAGGATGTAGAGGAGCAGCAGCGAGGCGGCGGCGTACATCGCCGAGAGCCCCGGATTGTAGCCGAGCCCGAACAGGAAATAGAGCAGCACGCCCAGCGGCAGCAGGAACACCCAGCCCGACAGCAGAACCGAGAAGACCCGCGGCAGCTCCGATTTGGGCAGGCCGCTCAGGCCGAACCGGGCGGCGATGGCATCGACCTGGAGGAACAGCACCAGGTAGTAGAGCGCCGCCGGGACCGCGGCCGCGATGACCACGTCGATATAGGCGACTTCGAGGAACTCGGCGATGATGAAGGCGGTCGCGCCCATCACCGGCGGCGCGATCTGCCCGCCATTGGAGGCCACCGCCTCGATCCCGGCGGCGTAGCGCGGCTCGAACCCGGTGCGCTTCATCATCGGGATGGTGACGATCCCGGTCGACATGATGTTGCCGACCGCCGAGCCCGAAATGGTGCCGAAGGCGCTGGAGGCGACGACGGCGACCTTGGCCGGCCCGCCCCGGCGGTGGCCCATCAGCCCCATCGCGAGGTCGGTGAAGAACCGCGTCGCGCCGGAGACCTCGAGCAGCTTGCCGAGGATGATGAAGGCGAGCACGAGCTCGGTGACGACGCGCAGCACCAGCCCCGGAATGCCGTTGTTGTCGGCGTAGAGGTAGAGCACCGTCTTGGTCGGCGGGAAGACCTCGGCCTCCAGCGCGCCGGGCAGCGCGTCGCCGAAATAGGCGTAGGCGATCATCACCCAGACCAGGGTGGTGATCACCTTGCCGCAGGCCTTGCGGAGCGCCTCCATCATGACAAGGACGGCGACCACGCCCGGCACCCACTTGTCGAGAGTCCGATCCGCCATGCCGACGATCCAGTCCTCGAAGTTCCACGACATCCAGAACCAGGCGGCGAAGGAGACGACGGCAAGTGCGATCTCGAGCGCCCCGGCCCGGGAGCCGTAGGGGTATTTGAGATAGGCCGCGGCGATCGACAGCCCGAGGACGACGCCGATCACCTGCTGGAAGGTGAAGGCGAAGCCGAAACGGTCGGCGACCGCGAAGATCCAGAGGATCCCGACGATCGGCACCGCGCCGAGGCAGGCGCGCAGCAGCAGCGTCGTCAGCTGCTGCATCGGGCCGCCGAACCCGCGCAGCGGGCCGCCGAAACCCCGCATCGCCCCGCCTCGGCCGCGGCGTCGGACTACTTAACCATGCTCAGGACCTTGGCCTGGCCCGCATCGTGCGCGGCCGTCCACAGCCCCGCCTCCTTGTAGTACTTGATCGCGCCAGGGTGGTAGGGCATCGAGGTGCTGGCCGGGGCCAGCCCGTCCTGCGGCGTCCCCCGCAGCGGCCCGTAGTCCTTCTGCAGCTTCTTCCAGTTGCTGTGCAGCGACTTGGCGAGCCGGTACGCGTCCTCATCGCCCACCTTCGCCGCCGAGGCGTTGAGATAGGAATCGAACGCCCCGATGGTGATCGGCTCGCGCACGAAGGGGAAACGCTTGCTCGGCTTGACCTTCATCGAATAGAGCCCGGCGATGCCCTTGGCGAGCATCTCGTCGTTCGCCAGCTTGCCGAGGCCGAGGACGCGGAGCCCGCCCGGCACCGTCGCATGGGTCTTGCGCATCGCCGGCATGGCGAGCGCGACCGTCGTCGCCGCGGCGCGGTTCTCGACGACCATGTTGATGCCGTTGACCACCCCGCCCGAATCGATGGGAATGATGTCCTTTTCGGTCAGCCCCGCGGTCGCCAGCACCGTCCGGTTGGTCTGCTCCAGCGAGACATTGGTCTTGACCTTGACGGTGACCTTCTTGCCGCGCAGGTCTTCGAGCGTCTTGATGCCGGAACTTTCCTTGACCATGTAGGCGTAGGGAAGAATCCACACGCGGGCCAGCATGCGCACGTTGCGGATCTTGTTCTTGAAGCGGCCCTTGCCGGCGACCGCCAGACCCGAATCCAGGCTCGAATTGAGCCCCATCACGATCTCGCCCTTGTCCATCAGCGGCAGATAGACCGACGAGCCGGCATGCGGCTGGGCGGTCGAGCGGATCTTGAGGTCCTGCTGGAAGTGCTTGGCGAAGCCGCCCGCGAGCAGGAAGTAGGTCGATCCCGCGGGGTTGCTGCCGATGGTGATCCGCTTGAGCTGGGCCTCGGCGGTCGCCGCCGCGCCCCCTACCACGCCCGCCGCGAGCACGGCGGCGATGAGTCTGCGTGCTGTCATCGAGTATCTCCCTCTTCCCGGCCCGATGCGGGCGGGTCTTCGTTCATCGAGGCGGAAAGCCTAGCAGAGTCCGGCGGCGGCTCAAATCGGCTTGCCTTCGCTCTCCGCCCAGGCGTCCTGCATGAAGATGTTGGACGGGCGGGTCTCGTCGAGCACCTTGGCGGCCGCCTCGGCGCCGGCGATGGGGAGGCCATCCGCATCCAGCGCGCCGATCTGGCTGAGCGCCGAGGCCTGGTCCCAGTAGATGTGCTCGTGGCACACGCGGTCGCCGCGGAACCTGACCAGCAGCAGCGTCGGGATCTCCACCATTTTTCCGGTCGGCGCGATGCAGGGGAAGTAGCGGTCGAGCACCCGGTCGTGGCGGAAGCGGACCACGGTCTCCAGCACGATGCGGTCGGGGCCCACGGTCTCCGAGACCGGGGTGCTGGAGCGTTCGCGCGAGTTCTGGTCCACGAAATGGTACTTGTAGAACCGCTTCAGCATGTCGTGGCCGACCCCGCCCGCGAGCGTGGGCACGTGGTTGACATAGGGCTCGTCGATCATCGTCGCCATGGTGGCGTCGACGTCGCGGGTCTCGAACTCGTGCCGGACATGCGCCTCGAACAGCGCGACGAGGTCGTAATGCGGGCCGAGCGCGCGGCGCAGCAGCCCGAGCGCCCGGCTGTGGGCGAGGCTGTCGGAGCGCTTGTCGAAACCCGCCCGGTGCGGGATCGCGAAACCGGGCGCGGCCGAGGGGTAGCGGAGGACGGCGCTGCCGTCGCTCCGGTCGAGGCCGCGCTCGATGCGCCCCGCCGCTTGCTCGGCCTCCGCGCTGTCCCGGGTGCCGAAGACGAGCAGCGCGGGGCACGCGGCGCCGATCTCCGAGGCCTCGGCGAGCCCGACCGGATCGAACGCGACCGCCGCGTCGAAGGCGGACGCCGCCCGGCAGGCGAGCGCCCCGCCCGCGCCGTGGCCGAGCACCCCGATCCCGCCCGCCTGCTCGGGCATCGCGCGCAGCGCATCCGCCGCCGCGCGGACCTCGCCCGCCTCCGACAGGCCGGCGACGGCCAGCACCGCGTAGCCCTCCTCGCCGAACAGCCCGGCGCGCGCCCTGATCCCGGCATCCAGCCCCGCCTCGTCGGCGAGCAGCAGCAGGCCCGGCCCCGTGCCGCTGCGGTGGACCGCGAAATGGGCCTCCAGCGTCTTGCCGGCGACGGCGATGCTGCGGCTCCTGCCGATTTCCTTCTCCATGACCCGGTCTCCCGCCCTGTGCGCCACGAGTATGACACGCCGCTCCGGATCGCCTATCCTCTGTGCGGGATGAGCACAGCCCCTCTCTGGCCCGACGACGACGTGTCGCGGGTGCCCTACCGGGTCTACAGCGACCCCGGCATCCATGCCCGCGAGCAGGAGCGGATCTTCCGCGGGCCCACCTGGAATTTTCTCTGCCTAGAAGCCGAGATCCCCGAGCCCGGCGACTACAAGACGTGCTTCATCGGCGACGCCCCGATCATCGCGGTGCGCGACGCCGGGGGCGGCATCAACGCGCTGGTCAACCGCTGCGCCCACAAGGGCGCGCTGCTCTGCTACAAGCCGCGCGGCAGGGTGAGCGAGTTCACCTGCGTCTATCACAACTGGACCTACGACCTCGCGGGCAGGCTGACCGGCGTGGCGTTCGGCCGCGGGGTGCGCGGCGAGGGCGGCATGGAGGCGGGGTTCGAGCCCGAAGCGCACGGGCTGCGCCGGCTGCGGACCGCGTCGCGGAGCGGGCTGGTGTTCGCCACCTTCTCCGAAGACGTCGCGGATCTCGAGACCTATATCGGGCCGGCCATGCTGGCGGCGCTCGACCGGGTGCTGGTCAAGCCGGTCCGGGTGCTGGGCTATCACAGCCAGCTGCTGCCCAACAACTGGAAGCTCTATGCCGAAAACACCAAGGACAGCTACCACGCGACCCTGCTGCACGTCTTCCACAACACCTTCGGCATCGTCCGCTTCACCATGGGCGGGGGCATCGTCCTCAGCGACAACGGCTGGCACCATCTGAGCTTCACCGAGCGCGCGGCCGACGGCAGCGAGCGTGACGGCGCCGAGGCGGTGCGCTCGCTGAAAGAGCAATACGCGCTCGAAGACCCCTCGCTGATGGAGCACCGGCTCGAGCTCGGCGACCGGATCACCAACTCGATCCAGACGATCTTTCCCACCCTGGTGGTGCAGCAGATCCTGAACGCGCTCGCGGTCCGCCAGCTGGTGCCCCGGGGGCCGGAGGAATGCGAGCTCAGGTGGACCGTGCTCGGCTTCGAGGACGACGACGAGCCGCTCGAGGCCCTCAGGCTCAAGGTCAACAACCTGGTCGGCCCGGCGGGCTATGTCTCGATGGAGGACGGCTGTATCGGCGGCTTCATCGATACCGCGACCAGGAGCGCGCCCGACGAGCGGAGCTTCATGCGGATGGGCGGCACCGCCATCGAGCCGGCCGGCGCATCGCGCGTCACCGAGGCCGCGGTGCGCGGCTTCTGGCGCGCCTGGCGGGACTGCATGGCGCTGTGACCGGGGCGGCGGACGCGCTGGCCGCGCGCATCGGGCGGCTCAACACGGCCTATGCGCATGCCATCGACGACGACCGGCTGGAGGACTGGCCCGGCTTCTTCGCCGATGACGGGCTCTACCGCATCGTCACAAGGGAGAACCACGAGGCCGCGCTGCCGCTCGCCATCGTCCATTGCCAGGGCGCGGCGATGATGCGCGACCGGGTGCGGGCGATGCGGACCGCCAACATCTTCGAGCCGCACAGCTACTGCCACACGCTGGGCGCGGCGGAGATCGTCGGGAGCGAGGACGGGGTCCACGCCGCGCGGACCAACTTCATCGTCGTCCGCACCATGCAGTCCGGCGCCATGTCGGTGTTCGCCTGCGGCCGCTATCTCGACCGCATCGTCGAGCGGGACGGCGCCCTCGAACTCTCCGAGCGCGTCGCGGTCTGCGACTCGCGCACCGTCGACACCCTGCTCGTGGTGCCGCTGTAGGCGGGCTCACACCGCGGCGATCGTCTGGACCTCGATCAGGAACGGCTCCTGCACCAGCCGGTCGACCAGCAGCAGCGTGTTCGGCGGGTATTTGCCGTCCGGGAACATCTTGGGGAATTCGCGCAGCCGGAAGCTCATGAACTCCGGAATCCACTGCGAATGCACCATGTAGGTGGTGAACTGGACGACGTTGCCCCAGCCCGCCCCCGCCGAATCGAGCGCCGCGCCGATATTGGCGAAGACCTGGACGCATTGCGCGTCGAAATCGCGCTCGCCGACGATGTTGCCTTGCGGGTCGGCCGACAGCATGCCGGCGATGAACAGGAACTCCGAGGCCCTGACCCGCGTCACATGGGTGTACTGGCCCAGCGGCGCGCCGAGCGCGTCGGGGTTGTAGATGTCGATATCGGCCGCCATGGTTCCGCGCCTCCCTCCGGTGGAGGCGCGATCAAGCCCGTTCGCGCCCGCCCGATCAAGCTATGGCGCCATCGTCCTGACATTCGAGCGCAGCGCGCGGTGGTCGACCACCCCCTGGACGCCGGCGATCTCCTCGGCCAGCACCCTGGAGGCGGCGCGCTCGGATTCCGAGCCGACCACCCCCCAGAACTCGACCGTGCCCTGCTTCACCGTCACGCTGGTGGTGCCGTAGCTCGCCCAGGGCTGTTCCGACAGCGCCCTGTCGACCGCCCGGCGGATCGCCTCGTCGTCCGCGTCGCTCTCCATCGACACGGTTCCCGCCGAAGCGATCTGGCGGATGATGTTGGCGCGGCTGATCAGCCCGACCACCCTGCCGTCGTCGACGATCGGCACCCGCTTGATGTGGTTGCGTTCCAGCGTCTCCGCGACCTCCGACAGCGACGCCTCGGGGCCGAGCGAGATGACCGGAGCGGTCATCACGTCGCGCGCCGTCTTGCCATGCGCCTTGGTGAAGTCCTCGGCGAGGTCGGACGGATCGCGCCACAAATTGAGCCACCACGAACCGGAGGATTTCTGGGTGCCGATCTCCGGGCGGCGCAACAGATCCCCCTCGCTCACGATGCCGAGCAGCGCGCCGTCCTCCTCGACCACGGGGACCGCGCTGATGTGGTGGTCGGTGAGCTTCTGCGCGATCGCCGCGACCGGCTCGTCCGGCCCGACCGTCACGACGCGGCTGGTCATGATGTCCTTCGCTCTCATCGCCTCGCTCCCCTCCCTCGTGGATCCGCCGCTCGATCCTCGCCGCCGCGCCCGGCCGTCACATTGACCTGGATCAAGCGGGCGTGTTGTGGTCCGGGGCAGTATCGGAAGCGCGATGACACAGCCGACCGAGATCTTCTTCCTGACCGCCCGGGAGCACGCAAGCCGCCCGGCGGTCGCGGTGCGGCCCGACGCGCCGCTGCGCGAGGTCGTCGGCCGCATGGCGACGGAGAAGGCGTCCGCCGTCGTCGCGGTCGACGGCGACGGAAGGCCGGCCGGGATCGTCACCGAGCGCGACATCGTGCGCCGCGCGACCTTCGCCGCCCCGCCCGAACAGCCGGTGCGCGACCTGATGTCCGTCCCGGTGCGCTGCATCCGCGAGGACGAGCACCTGTTCATCGCCATCGCCCGGATGCGCCGGCTCGGCCACCGCCACATGCCGGTGATCGACGGCGAAGGACGGCTCGCCGGCATGCTCGACCTGCACGACGCGATGGGCCGCGCGGCGCGCGACATGGCGGTCATGATCGACGACCTGACCCGCGACGACAGCGACGACGGGCTGCGCGAGATCAAGGCCGCCCAGGTCCGGGTCGCCGATACCCTGTTCGCCGCCAATGTCGCCGTCGGCGACATCCAGGCGACGCTGAGCCACGTCAACAACGACATCTATGCCCGCCTGCTGGAGCGCAACCTCGCGGCGATGGCGGGCGAGGGGCTGGGCGCCCCGCCGGCGCCGTTCGCGATGATCATCATGGGTTCCGGCGGGCGCCACGAGAACTTCCTGACCCCCGACCAGGATTACGGCTTCGTCATCGAGGACGGCGCCGATGCGCTCGCCGAGCGGGAAGACGGCTGGTTCGCCGCGCTCGCCGAACGCCTGTCGCGCGACCTCGACGCGGTCGGGCTGCCCTATTGCGACGGCGGGGTGATGGCGACCAACCCGCAATGGCGCAAGACGCTCGCCGGGTGGCGGGAGCAGGTCGACACGTGGTGCCGCCGGGCGCGCATCGACCCGCTGCTCGACTTCGACATCTTCTTCGACTTCCGCCTGGGCTGGGGCGATGCCCGGCTTGCCGCAGCGCTGAGGGAGCACGTCACCCGGCGGACCGCCGGCAACGAAGCGTTCCTGCGCGAGCTCCATGCCACCAGCCGGGACCACGGCACCGCGCTCGCCTGGTTCGGGCGCTTCGCCACCGAGCGCTCCGATCCCGCCCGTCGCGGCCAGGTGAACCTGAAGATGCACGGCACCCTGCCGCTGGTCGCCGCGGCGCGGCTGTTCGCGCTGCGCGACGGGGTGGCGGAGACCGGCACGCGCGAACGCCTCGCCGCCTGCCACGCGGCCGGCGTCCTGAGCGACGCCGAGCACGACGATCTCAACGCCGCCAGGCAGACCATCTGCCGCCTGCTGCTCGGCCGCCAGCTGGTCGATTTCAGCGCCGGCGCGGCGGTCTCCAACTTCATCGACCCCGCCGCGCTCACCCCGCGGCGGAAGCGCGAACTGCGCGAGGCGCTGCGCGCCGTCGAGCGCCTGCGCAAGCGCATGGCGGTCGAGTTCGGCGGCGAGGCGATCTGAGCCGGAGTTCAGTATTTCAGGTCCAGACCGCGCCGGCGGCGGATCCGCGCCGAGGCCTGGAGCACCTGGCCCAGCGTGGCGATGCCGCGCGCTTCGAGCCTGGGCAGCATCTTGCAGAACACCCGGGCGGTGGCGATCGAGTCGCCGAGCGCGGTATGGCGGCCTTCGACCGCGACGCCGAGCCGCTCGGCGATCGAATCGAGCGAGTGGTTCCGCGACAGCGGGTCGAGAAAGACCGAGATCAGCAGCGTGTCCAGCACGACATTGGCGAATTCGATCCCCGTCCCGGCCTCCTTGAGGCGGAGAAACGTCATGTCGAAATCGGCGTTGTGCGCGACCAGCACGGCGTCGCCGACATAGGCGCGGAACGCCGGCAGGACCTCGCCGATGGGCGGCTCGCCCGCCACCATGTCGTCGGTGATCCCGTGGAAGCGGATCGAGGCGCGCGGGATCGGCCGGACCGGGTTGACCAGCCGGGAGAACGCATCCGCCTCCTCGACCGCGCCGTCGCGGCAGCGCACAGCCGCGATCGAGATGATCTCGTCGCCCTCCGACGGCCTGAGCCCGGTGGTCTCGGTATCGAACACCACGTAGCGCAGCGCCGCCAGCTTGCGCCCGTCGAGCTCGTCGCCGTGGAACGGTTGCTCGAAACCGCGCCCGCCGTGGAACTCGGGCCGGGCGGGCAGGCCGCGGCGGTCGTGAAGCCGGGCGAGGATCACCCGGTCGGTCAGCGCCCACAGCCCGGCCATGACCGCGGCGAGCACCGCCAGCGCGGCCCAGACGATGCCCACCGGCAGGCCGGCCCCGCCGGCCGCCAGCGCCTCCGGCCAGACCAGCGCCGCGATCGCCAGAACCAGAACCGCGCCCGCCAGCGCCGCGGCCCAGAGCAGGCCGATGGCACCCCGGATGCCCATCTCGCGCAGGAGCCGCATGCCCGCCCCCCCGGCGGGGCGGCCGCGCGCTACACCGCGACCCGCGCCCGGATATGCGCCTGCGGGTGGTAGTCCTCGATCGCGATGTCCTCGCCGGTGAAGGCGAACAGGTCTCGCCGGTCGGGATTCAGGCGGAGCCGGGGCAGCGCGCCGGGCATGCGCGAGAGCTGCTCGTCGGCCGGGTCGAGGTGATCGAGATAGAGATGGGCGTCGCCCAAAGTGTGGACGAACTCGCCCGGCTCGAGGTCGCAGACATGGGCGACGAGATGGGTCAGCAGCGCGTAGCTCGCGATGTTGAAGGGAACGCCCAGAAATATGTCGGCGCTGCGCTGGTAGAGCTGGCAGGAAAGCCTGCCGCCGGCGACGTGGAACTGGAACAGGCAGTGGCAGGGCGGCAGCGCCATGGCGTCGAGTTCGCCGACATTCCACGCGCTCACCACCAGCCGGCGCGAGTCGGGGTCGCTCCGGATCTCGTCGACCACCCGGGCGATCTGGTCCACCGTCGCGCCGTCCGGCTTCGGCCAGGACCGCCATTGCCGCCCATAGACCGGCCCGAGCTCGCCGTCGGCGTCCGCCCACGCGTCCCAGATCGTGACCCCGTTGCGGTTGAGGTAGCCGATATTGGTGTCGCCCGCGAGGAACCAGAGGAGTTCGTGGACGATCGAGGGGCGGTGCAGCCGCTTGGTGGTGAGCAGGGGGAATCCGTCCGCCAGGTCGAAGCGCATCTGGTAGCCGAAGACGCCCAGGGTCCCGGTGCCGGTGCGGTCGCCGCGCACCGCGCCACGGTCGCGGACATGGCGCATCAGATCGAGATATTGCCGCATTCCACCCCCCGTATCCCGACCCCGCATCCGCCTTGAATTGGCCGCGAACCGCCCTATATTGTCAATGCCGGTCAGCCGGCTATGGCGATAAACGGCTCGTGCAATAAGCGAAGCGGACCCGGGGGCAGTACCCGGCGCCTCCACCAAACCTCTTTCCCGCCGCCTCGGCGCGGGCTTCATGGGGGCGAAACAGGATCGACGCGCGTGTAAAGACTTGCTTTTCGCCCGGCATGGTACCGCCGTTATCGGGCCGATTCGATAGATGCCAACGACAACGATTTGGCACTCGCTGCCTAGCCTGGCTGGGCAAGCGCGGTTCGGGGGGCGCCGGGCAACAGAAGCCCCCCACTCTCGAACCCTCCCGCGCTGTCAGGTCAGGGTGATGTCGGACACCCAAGAGTCCCTCGTCCCGTATCAGGAGATCGTGGAGCGCGCGCTGCGGCAGGTGGTGCGCGACGCGCTCGCCCGCGCCGAGGAGCAGGGCCTGCCCGGCAACCACCACTACTTCATTTCCTTCCTGACCGGGCATGACGGCGTGGCGATCCCCGATCATCTGCGCGCGCGCTACCCGGACGAGATGACCATCGTGCTCCAGCACCAGTTCTGGGGGCTGGAGGCGGGCGATGACGGGTTCTCGGTCACGCTTTCCTTCGGCGGCAGGTCCGAACGCCTCGCCGTGCCCTATGACGCGGTGACCGCCTTCATGGACCCCGCGGTCAATTTCGGTCTGCGCTTCGGTCCCCAGCCGGAGGCGGCGGCGGGCGCCGCGCCGGACGGCGGCGGCGGGGAGGGAAACGACGCCGGCCCCGATGCCGGAAGCGTGGTCACGCTCGAAAGCTTCCGCAAGACCTGACGAGCTGCGCATGCCGGGCGATCCGGCGGCGCCCTCGATCGGCTATGATGGTCGCGTTGCACCAATCGTTCGGGTGGGGTGATGGCGGAGCTGGAAATCGGCGTGATCGGCGCGGCCGGCCGGATGGGGGCCGCGGTCGTCCATGAAATATTCGATACCGAAGGCTGCGCGCTGGTCGCCGCGGCGGATGTCGCCGGCCATCCGGCGATCGGCGAGGACGCGGGCTCGCGCGCCGGCGTCGGCGCGCTCGGCATCCCGATCGGCGACGACCCCGCCCGGGTCTTCGAGCGCGCCCGGGTGGCGATCGAGTTCTCGCTGCCCGATGCGACGACCCGGCACGCGGCGATGGCGGGAGAGGCCGGCACGCCGCATGTCATCGGCACGACCGGCCTCGATGCGGCGCAGGAGCGCGCCATCGGCGAGGCCGCGCAGGGCGCTCCCATCGTGATCGCGCCCAATATGAGCCTCGCGGTCAACATCCTGTTCGCGCTCACCCGCCAGGTCGCCGGCATCCTCGACGACCGCTTCGACATCGAGATCGTCGAGATGCACCACAAGCACAAGGTCGATGCGCCGTCGGGCACGGCGATCGGCCTCGGCCGCGCCGCCGCGGAGGGCCGCGGGGTCGCGCTCGACGCGGTCTCCCGGATGACGCGCGAGGGGCATACCGGCGCCCGCGGGCAGGGCGATATCGGCTTCGCGGTGCTGCGCGGCGGCGACGTGGTGGGCGACCACTCGGTGGTGTTCGCGGTCGAGGGCGAACGGCTGGAACTCGCCCACAAGGCGTCCTCGCGGCGGATCTTCTCGCGCGGCGCGGTGCACGCCGCGCGCTGGGCCGCCGATCAGGAGCCCGGCCTCTACGGCATGGCGGACGTGCTCGGCCTGTGACCCGTCACGCGGCCGCATCCGGGGCGGAGGCGTGCCGGCGGCCGGCCTCCCACGCGATCAGCGCCCGCTTGCGCGCGCTGCCCCAGCGGTAGCCGGTCTCGAACCGACCGGACGCCCGGATCGCGCGGTGGCAGGGGATCAGGACGGCGATCGGGTTGGCGCCGACCGCCCGCCCTACCGCGCGGGCGGCCCCCGGCCTGCCGATCGCCCGCGCGATGTCGCCATAGCCCACCAGCCGCCCCGGCGGCACCCGCAGCAGCGCTTCCCAGACCTTGATCTGGAAATTGGTGCCGCGCGCCCACAGGCGGATCGGGGAGGCGCCGGCTCCGCCGCCCCGGGCCAGCGCCTCTCCGGCGCAACGCCAGGTCCGTGCCGCGTCCTCGACGAGCCGGGCATGGGGCCAGGCGGCGGCGAGCGCCGCCAGAGGATCCTCGCCCTCCCGCTCGAAGGCGATACTGCACACCCCGCGCTCCGTCATCGCCACCAGGAACCGTCCGAACGCGCCGTCATGGCGCCCATGGCGGATTTCGAGACCCCGCCCGCCGGCGCCGATCTCGCCCGGCGTCGCGGCCTCCAGCGTGACGCACAGATCGTGCAGCCGGCCCGGGCCGGACAGCCCGACATCGAGCGCGGCATCCAGCACCGAGCGCGCATCCATCAGCGCCTCGCGCGCATGGTCGAGGGTGACATAGCGGAGGAAGAGCTTCGGGCTAACCCCCGCCCAGGCGGTGAACAGGCGCTGCAGGTGGAAGGGGCTCATGCCGACCCCCGCCGCGACCTCCTCCAGCCGCGGCTGGCGAAGCCTGTGGTCCTCGATATAGCGGATCGCCCGCTCGATCCTCGCGTAGGTCGCGTCCCCGTCCATCGGCCCCGTCCTCGTCGCCTGCCTGTGCATGCCGACGATAGAAACGCCTAGCTGGCCGGGCCACCCGTATCTTGCGCCGCCCGGGCGCCCGCGGGCGGACGCTTGAGGCGGTCGAGGGCGGCGGTCAGGGCGCGCGCCAGCTCGAGCCGTTCTTCCGGCGCGAGGAACCCGCCGACCGCCAGGCTCCGGCCATGCGAGGTCAGGACGAGCTGGCTCGCGTGCTCGGGCGGATCGTCCATCTCGACCCGCAGCCAGTAGGGCTGGAAGCGCCAGGACTGGCGGCGGCGCCCCGGTCCGATCCGCTCGACGACCAGCGCGCTCTCGGTCAGCAGCAGGGTCTCGTGCATGCGGCCGCTGCGGTAGTTCGCCTTGAACGCGACGTAGATCAGCAACACGTCGAGCCCGAAGAACCCCAGCACCGGCCAGGCGCCGATCAGCGCGAAGGCGAGCCCGGCGCCGAACGACACCGCGGCGATCGCGGTCATCAGGACGACGAACCCTCTCGGGCTCAGGCTGCGATGCGGCTCCAGGGTGGCCTGGAATATCGGCGCGGTCTCGGGGGCCATCGGAGGATCATAGGCGCCTCCCCTCCGCCGGCCAATCCGGGCTAATCTCCCGCGATGCCGCGACCCATGCCGCTCGCCGATGTCGACGCGTTCTACCGCCGCCTCGCGGAGACCATGCCGGCGCCCAGGGGCGAGCTCGAATACCGCAACGAGTTCACCCTGCTGGTCGCCGTCGTGCTGTCGGCGCAGGCGACCGATGTCGGGGTCAACAAGGCGACGGGGCCCCTGTTCGCCGTCGCCGATACGCCGGCGAAGATGGTCGCGCTGGGCGAGGCGAGGCTCCGGGACCACATCCGCACCATCGGGCTCTACCGCAACAAGGCGAAGAACGTGATCGCGCTGTCCGAGGCGCTGGCCGCCGATTTCGGCGGCGAGGTTCCGCGCGACCGGGACGCGCTCGAAAGCCTGCCCGGGGTGGGACGGAAGACCGCCAGCGTGGTCCTCAACATCGCCTTCGGCGAGCCCACCATCGCGGTCGACACCCACGTCTTCCGGGTCAGCAACAGGACCGCGCTCGCCCCGGGCAAGGACGTCCGCGCGGTCGAGGACGCCCTGGTGCGGCGCACGCCGGCGCGCTGGAAGCAGCACGCCCATCACTGGCTGATCCTGCACGGGCGCTACATCTGCAAGGCGCGGCGGCCGGACTGCCCGGCCTGCGTCGTCGCCGATCTCTGCCGCTACCGGGCCAAGACCGTCTGACGGTCAGCCCGTCGGTTGCTCACGGGCGTGCCGGGCGAGGGCGTTGAGGCACTCCCGCGGCGGGGCCTGCTCGCCGCCCGGCGCCCAGGATTCGATGTGGCGGACCCGGAAAATCTCTTCGCCGCCCGGCCTCTCGGCATAGAGGAACAGGGCGAGCGCGCAGCTCCCGTGGCGGTAGCGCCAGAGCTCCGTGGGCTTTTCACGGCGGATGAACGACGGCGGGCCCAGCAGCGCCCTGACCTCCGCCCGGTCGAGGCCGATCAGGCTGTCGGGATCGATGTCGAGCGACGCCGTCCGCTCGGGCTCGGGTTCGGGCGGCGGCGGCGCGGCCGGCGCGGTCTCGGCCGTCCCCGCGGGCTCTCCCCCGCCCGCCGACAGGACGGGCAGCGGCTGCTCCTGAGGGGGCGGAGGCGCGGTGTGCCGCAGAACCAGCGGGTTGTCGATGCGACAGCCGGCGACACCCGCCAGGACGGCGACCGCCAACGCTACTCGACAGGCGGCGAGAATGGTCTAGCCGACCGGCGACTCGGCCGCGAGGACGGGGGTCGCCTCACGCGAATCGTCTTCCGAACAGGGGTGCACTTCGCCGACGATGGTGCCTCCGCGCTCCACTTCCAGCTGGCCGTAGGAGACCGTGCCCAGAATCCGCCCCGAGGCGCGCACGATCAGGGTCTCGCGGGCGATCAGCGACCCTTCGACGGTGCCGCTGATTTCGGCCGTCTCGACATCCGCGTCGCCCTTGAACACGCCGGTGCGGGCGACCTCGAGCTCGCGGCAGCCCTCCATCCGGGTCTCCACGGAGCCCTCGACGATCAGCTTTTCGCAGGACTGGATCTGGCCGTTGAGCGAGATGCTGCGGCCCACCAGGAGACACTTGCCCTCGCTGTCGGCGCCTGGCGTGATGCGTCGAGTGGGCTCCGCCGCGGGGGTGCTGACGCGGCGCGCGGGCCGGGCCGGGACGACGGCCGCCGGCGTCGGCGAGGCCGCCCGGGCGGGCTCCCTGGACGGGACGTCGAGCGATGTCTCGGCGCCCGTTTCCTCTTGCTCAGACATCTCGCCGGACCCCTCTTTCTCCCTGGACTTGGGCTCTTCGGTATCGTTCTTTCTGCGACCGAACATATCCAATACCCCCTGGCCGGCGTCCGACGACGTGCTCATTCCCTCTGCCTCCGACCCGGGCTGGACCGCGGCGTCATGTCCCCGCATGCCGCCGCTCCAAGGCGTCGAACTCGTGTACCATAAACGCTGTCGCGATCATGGGCATCAACCAATTGACGACCGGGATGCTCAGTAGAAGCGTGATCAGAATCCCCCCGACGAAGATCCGCCACCGGGATCTCCTGTACACGCGCCGCGTCGTGCCCGGTTCCAGTCGGCGCAGCGCGACCAACTCGAAATATTCGCGGCCCAACAAGTAACCGTTCAACCCGTAGAAAACAAAGACATTCAGTCCCGGCAAGAGATACAGCGGCAGGACCAGAACGTTGAGCGCCAGGGCGACCAGGACGAGTTTCGCCGTGGAGACCGTGGACGACAGGATCGACTGCCCCGGCGCCTCCGGCTTGTCCGGATAGTGCCAGGCATCGACCGCATCGGCGATCTCCTCGAGGAAGAGGCCGACCGCCATGGTGGCAAGCAGCGGGAAAAGCATGAGGCCGAGCACCACCGCGCCCGCCCCGGCGAGCGCCTTGATCGCCCAGTCGAGCCAGCCGATGCCCACCAGCTCGATGGCGTGAAGCGCCCAGCCCATGGCGAGAATCAGCGCGGCGAACAACGCCGCCGAGACCGCGGCGGTCTTGATGGCGACCGCGCGGAAGGCCGGATCGAAGGCCTGTCGAACGGCGAGCAGCAGGTTCCTCGGCATCGGCGGCACTCGAACGGCGTAAGCGCACTCGCGGGTTCGCCCGACCCGACGCCGCCAGTATACTGGCGCGGCGCCAGAGCCGCGACCGCCCCCATCCCGAGAGGTATCCATGACCGCCGACCCCGCGCCGTTCGACGCCGTCGGACTCGGCAACGCGATCGTCGATGTCGTGGTTCAGACCGACGACGCCACGCTCGCCGAGCTCGACCTGCGCAAGGGCGCGACGACGCTGATCGACGCCGACCGGGCCTCCGGCCTGCAACGCTATGTCGAGGACGGGCTGGAGGTTTCCGGCGGCTCCGCTGCGAACACCATCGCCGGGCTCGCCTCGCTGGGCGGCAAAGGCGCCTTTCTCGGCAAGGTCGGCGGCGACCGGTTGGGCGAGGCGTTCCGCGCCGACATCGGGGCGATCGGCGTGGAATTCCGCTCACCGCCCGCGCCCGCCGGTCCCGAGACCGCGCGCTGCCTGGTCTTCGTCACGCCCGATGCGGAGCGCACGATGCTGACCTTTCTCGGCGTCTCGACCGCCTTCGGCCCCGACGACGTGGACCCGGAGCTGATCGGCAATGCCGCGATCACCTATCTGGAGGGGTACCTGTTCGACGAGGAACTGGCGAAGGCGGCGTTCGCGCGCGCCGCCGAGCTCGCCCACGCCGCCGGCCGCAAGGTCGCGCTGTCGCTCTCCGATCCGTTCTGCGTCGAGCGCCACCGCGGCGCGTTCCGCCATCTGGTGCGCGGCCATATCGATATCCTGTTCGCCAACGAGGCGGAGATCGCGTCGCTCTACGAGGTCGAGAGCTTCGACGAGGCCTGCCGGCTGGCGGGCGCCGACTGCGCCTTCGCGGCGCTCACCCGAGGGGCCGCCGGCTCGTCCATCGTCGTCGAAGGCAGGATCTCGCAGGTCGCCGCGGCGCCGGTCCCGCTTGTCCTCGACACCACGGGCGCCGGCGATCTCTACGCCGCGGGCGTGCTGTTCGGACTGGCCCGCGGCTACGGGCCCGAGCGTTGCGGCAACATCGGCGCCATCGCCGCGGCCGAAGTCATCGGCCATTACGGCGCCCGTCCCCGGGCGCGGCTCGCCGATCTGCTGCCCGCTGCCTGAGCAGCGGCGAATATCCGGACCCGCCATGGAGCTCCGCAACATCGCCCTGATCGCGCATGTCGATCATGGCAAGACGACGCTCGTCGACTCGATGTTCCGGGCCGCGGGCGCAATACGCGCCAACCAGCGCATCGCCGAACGCGCGCTCGACTCCAACGACCAGGAGCGCGAGCGCGGCATCACCATCCTCGCCAAATGCACCGCCGTGGTCTGGCGCGGAACCAAGATCAACATCGTCGACACCCCGGGCCACGCCGATTTCGGCGGCGAGGTCGAGCGCATCCTGTCGATGGTGGACGGCGCGCTGCTGCTGGTCGACGCCGCCGAAGGCCCCATGCCGCAGACCAAGTTCGTTCTCGCCAAGGCGCTCGGGCGCGGGCTCGCGCCGATCGTGGTGATCAACAAGGTGGACCGCCGCGACGGCCGGCCGCATGCGGTCGTCGACGCGGTGTTCGACCTGTTCGCCGCGCTCGGCGCCGACGAGCGGCAGCTCGATTTCCCGATCCTCTACGCCTCCGCCAGGGAGGGCTGGGCGGCGCGCGAGCTCGATGCGCCGAGGGCCGGGATGGAGCCGCTGTTCGACGCCATACTGAACGAGGTCGCGCCGCCGCCTCCCGACCCGGGCGGCGCCTTCGCCATGCTCGCCAGCATCCTCGAATACGACGCCCATCTTGGCCGGGTGCTGACCGGGCGCATCGCGCGCGGCACGGCGGAGGTCAACATGCCGGTGACGGTGCTGAACCGCGACGGCGAGACGGTCGAACAATCGCGCATGACCAAGCTGCTGACCTTCAACGGGCTCGCCCGCGTGCCCGCGCGGCAGGTCTCGGCCGGCGACATCGTGGCGATCGCCGGGCTCAAGACGGCAACCGTCGCCGATACCGTCGCCGCGGCGGAGCGCCCGGTCGCGCTCGCCGCATCGCCGGTCGACCCGCCGACGCTGGCGATGCGCTTCACGATCAACGATTCGCCGCTGGCCGGCAATGACGGCGACAAGGTGACCTCGCGCCTGCTGCGCGACCGCCTGTTCCGCGAGGCCGAGAGCAACGTCGCCATCGACCTGAGCACCGTCGAGGACGAGGACGGCGTCGAGGTGCGCGGCCGCGGCGAGCTGCAGCTCGGCGTCCTGATCGAGACCTTGCGGCGCGAAGGCTTCGAGCTGTCGGTCTCGCGGCCGCGCGTGCTCTACCGCGCCGACCCCGCGACCGGCGCCCGGCTGGAGCCGCTCGAGGAGGTGATCGTCGACGTCGACGACGCCCATGTCGGCGTGGTCGTCGAGGCGCTGGGCCGCCGGCGCGGCGAGATGACCGACATGCGTCCGTCGGGCGGCGGCAAGACGCGGATCGGCTTCATCGCGCCGTCGCGCGGGCTGATCGGCTTTCTCGGCGAGCTGATGAACGACACCCGCGGCACCGGGGTGATGAGCCGCGTCTTCCACGGCTACGGGCCGCATCGCGGGCCGCTGGAAGACCGGCGGCGCGGCGTGCTGATCTCGACCGGCGACGGGGAGGCGGTGGAATACGCGCTGCACAATCTCGAGGAGCGCGGCGTCTTGTTCGTCGAACCCGGCGAGCGGGTCTATCGCGGGATGATCGTCGGCGAGCACAGCCGCGGCAACGATCTCGAAGTCAACCCGCTGAAGACCAAGCAGCTGACCAATATCCGCGCCGCCGGCAAGGACGACGCGACCCGGCTGACGCCGGCGCGCCGGCTGCGGCTGGAGGAGGCGATCTCCTACGTCGCCGCGGACGAGCTGGTCGAGGTGACGCCGAAGAGCATCCGCCTGCGCAAGGCGCTGCTCGACCCGCATGCGCGCCGGCGCGCCGCGCGCGGCGCCGGCTGACCGGTGACCGGCGGCGCTCTGCTCACCGAGGCCAGGGCCGCGCTCGCGGTCTATCGCGACCGTCGCTTCGCGGTCGTCTTCGCCCTCGGGGTGGCCAGCGGGCTGCCGACGTCTCTGGTGTTCGCGACGCTGTCGATCTGGCTGCGCGAGGAGGGGCTGAGCCGCACCACGATCGGCCTGTTCGGAGCGGTGGCTACGCCCTATGCGATCAATTTCCTGTGGGCGCCGGTGCTCGACCACGCACGGCTCCCGCTGCTGCGCGGTCTCGGCCGCCGCAGGTCGTGGATCGTGGCGGCGCAGCTGCTGCTCTGCCTGGCGATCGCCGCGATGGCGCTCGCCGACCCCGCCGAGCGGCCGCTGGCGCTCGCCGCGGCGGCGCTTGCGGTCGCCTTCCTGTCGGCCACCCAGGATGTCGCGATCGACGCCTACCGGGTCGAGATCCTCGAATCCGAAACCTACGGCGCGGGCGCCGCGATGGCCGTGCTGGGCTGGCACCTCGGCGCCTTCGCCTCCGGCGCGGGGGCGCTCTATCTCGCCGACGCCTTCTCGTGGCAGGCCGCCTATCTCGCCGCCGCCGGCGCGATCGCGCTGCTGGTCGCGGTTCCCCTGCTCGCCGCCGAACCGGCGGCCGGCGCCGCCGCCCCGCCGGCCCGGCGGATCGGCGCGTGGCTCGGCCATGCGGTCGCGGCCCCCTTCGCCGAGTTCTTCCGCCGCCTCGGCCGGATCGCGGTGGCGGTCATCGCCTTCATCGTCTTCTACAAGTTCGGCGAGGCGATGCTCGGGCGCATGGCCGGCGTGTTCTATGTCGACCTCGCCTTCACCAAGGTCGAGATCGCCAACTACGCCAAGACCTTCGGCCTGGCGGGGACGCTGACCGGGGTGGTTCTGGGCGGCGTGCTCTGTGCGCGGGTGCGCGTCGTCACCGCGCTGTTCGCCGGCGGCATCGCGATGGCCTCGACCAATCTCCTGTTCGCGTGGCTCGCCTGGACGGGCAAGGATCAGGGGTTGCTGGCGGCGGCGGTCTTCCTCGACAGCCTCACGGGCGGGCTCGCGACCATCGCGTTCGTCGCGTTCCTGTCGGGTCTCTGCAACCGGGACTTCACCGCCACCCAGTATGCGCTGCTCGCCTCGATCGGGAATTTCGCGCGCATCCAGCTCGGCGCCGTCTCCGGCTGGGCGGTGGACCGCATGGACGGGGACTGGGCGGCGTTCTTCGTGCTGACCGCAATCGCGGCGCTGCCCGGGCTGGCCCTGCTGCTGGTCGTCGCCCGGCGCGCGCCGCCGCCGCCCGGTCAGTCGGGGGAGGCTTCGAGCCCGTAACCGGCCGACCGGACGGTGCGGATGACATCCGATCGGCCGCCATCGTTGAGCGCCTTGCGCAGCCGGCGGATGTGGACGTCGACGGTCCGCGTGTCGACATAGATGTCGTGCCCCCAGACGGCGTCGATCAGCTGATCGCGCGAGAACACGCGGCCGGGGTGCTCCATCAGGTGGCGCAGCAGGCGGAACTCGGTCGGGCCGAGCCTGACGCCGCGGCCGTCGCGCGTCACCCGGTGCGCGGCGAGGTCCATCTCGATGTCGCCGAAGGCGAGGCGTTCCGCCGCCAGAGCCGGACGCACCCGGCGCAGCACCGCGCGGATCCGGGCAAGCAGCTCGTCGGTCGAGAAGGGCTTCGAGATATAATCGTCCGCGCCGGTGTCGAGCCCGCGGATGCGATCCGCCTCCTCGGCGCGCGCGGTGAGGATGATGATCGGGACGTTGCGGGTGGCCGGCTTGCGTCGGAGCTGGCGGCAGATTTCGATGCCGCTCATATGCGGCATCATCCAGTCGAGCAGCACCAGATCGACCCGCTGTTCGGCGAGGACCGACAACGCCTCCTCGCCGTCGGGGGCGGTGACCACGTCGAGCCCGGCGCGTTCCAGGTTGTAGCGCAGCAGCGTTACCAGGTCCGCCTCGTCATCGACCAGCAGGATGACCGGTCTCATCGCGCTCCGTTCTTCGCGTTGGCGGCGCCGGCGCGCCTCAGCCCGCATCGCTTCCGACCTCGTGATCGGCGGTGCTGCCGCGCGGCCGCGCCCCGCGCATGCGCGTGCCCTCCACCAGGTAATGGATGATCTCGGCGATATTGGTCACGTGGTCGCCGATGCGCTCGATATGCTTGGCGATGAACAGGAGGTGGGTGCAGGGGGTGATGCTCCGCGGATCCTCCATCATGTAGGTCAGCAGCTCGCGGAACAGGCTGGTGTACATGTCGTCGACCTCGCGGTCCGAGGCCCAGACCGCCATCGCCTTGTCGACGTTGCGCTCGATATAGGCGTCCAGCACCTCCTTGATCATCTGCTGGACCTGCTGGCTCATCCGCGGAATCGCGTGCATCGGGCGCACCGGCGCCACCTCGGAAAGCGCGAGCGACCGCCGCGCGATGTTCGCGCCGTAGTCGGCGATGCGTTCGAGGTCCGCGGCGATCTTGAGGGCGGAAACGATGTTGCGCAGGTCGAGCCCCATCGGCTGGCGCAGCGCGATCAGCACCGTCGCCTTCTCGTCGATCTCGTAGTTGAGGTCGTCCACCCGCTCGTCGTCGACGACGACGGATTCCGCGAGGTCGGGGTTGCGGTCGACCAGCGCCTCGATGGCGCGGGCGATCTGCGACTCGGTGAGGCCGCCCATCCGCGCGATCATGTCGTTCAACTCGCGCAGCTCCTCGTCATAGGAGCTGACAATGTGTTCGGCTTCCATGCCCGTTCCTCCAACCGCCGGCCGGCTGCGCCGCTAGCCGAAGCGCCCGGTAATGTAACCCTGCGTGCGTTCGTCGCTGGGGTTGGTGAAGATCTGCTCGGTGCTGCCCACCTCCACCAGGTTGCCGAGATGGAAGAAGGCGGTCTTCTGCGAAACCCGCGCGGCCTGCTGCATCGAATGGGTGACGATGACGATGGTGAAGTTTTGCCGCAGCTCGTCGATCAGCTCCTCGATCCGGGCGGTGGCGATCGGGTCGAGCGCCGAGCACGGCTCGTCCATCAGGATCACCTCCGGGCTGATGGCGATCGCGCGGGCGATGCAAAGCCTCTGCTGCTGGCCGCCGGAGAGGCCGGTTCCGGGCTCGTCGATGCGGTCCTTGACCTCTTCCAGCAGCCCGGCGCGGTCGAGGCTCGAATGTACGATGTCGTCGAGCTCGGCGCGGTTCCCGGCGGTGCCGTGGATGCGCGGGCCGTAGGCGACGTTGTCGTAGATCGACTTGGGGAACGGGTTGGGCTTCTGGAACACCATGCCGACGCGCGCGCGCAGCAGCACCACGTCGAGAGACGGGTCGTAGATGTCCTCGCCGTCAAGCGTCATCCGGCCGACCACGCGGCAGCCCTCGATGACGTCGTTCATCCGGTTGAGGCAGCGCAGAAAGGTCGACTTGCCGCAGCCCGACGGGCCGATCAGCGCCGTCACCTGGTGTTCCGGGATGTCGATGTCGACGTTCCTGAGCGCCTCCTTCTCGCCGTAGAAGACGCCCACCCCCGTCGCCTCGATCTTGGTCGCCGGCAGGTTGCGGCGCTCGGGCTCGACGCCTCCACCCCCGCTTGGATCCTCGATCCGGGCCGCTGTCGCTGTCGCTTCGTCCACAGTTTCCCTCCGTCCGGCGGGGCCCGTCTGCGGGCTACCACCGCCTTTCGAACCTGCGCCTCAGATAGATCGCGACCGCGTTCATGACCACCAGGAAAGCGAGCAGGATCATGATCGCGGCGCTGGTCTTCTCCACGAAGCTCCGCTCCGGCATGTCGCTCCACAGATAGATCTGCACCGGCAGCACGGTGGCCGGGCTCAGCGGGTCGGTCGGTATGTCGACGATGAAGGCCACCATGCCGATCATCAGCAGCGGCGCGGTCTCGCCGAGCGCCTGGGCCATGCCGATGATGGTGCCGGTGAGGATGCCGGGCAGCGCCAGCGGCAGCACGTGGTGGGTGATCACCTGGAGCTTCGATGCGCCGATGCCCAGCGCCGCCTCGCGGATCGAGGGCGGCACCGCCTTCAGCGCGGCGCGGGTGGCGATGATGATCGTCGGCAGGGTCATCAGCGCCAGCACCATGCCGCCGGCGAGCGGCGCCGAGCGCGGCACCCCGAAGAAGTTGAGGATCACCGCCAGCCCGAGCAGCCCGAAGACGATCGACGGCACCGCCGCGAGGTTGTTGATGTTGACCTCGATCAGGTCGGTCCAGCGGTTCCTGGGCGCGAACTCCTCGAGATAGACCGCCGCCCCGACGCCGACCGGGAAGGACAGCAGCAGCGTAACCATCATGGTGAAGATCGAGCCCATGATGGCGCCCCAGACCCCCGCCAGCTCCGGCTCGCGCGAGGCGCCGGACGAGAAGAACCGGGTGTTGAACCTGGTCTCCACCCGGTCGTCGGCCATGAGAGCGTCGATCCAGGCGAGCTGCCGGTCCTTGATCGGGCGTTCCCGTTCCGGGCGGTCGCGCTCGATCTTGCCCTTGACCAGCATGTCGACATGGTCCGAGGCGGTCAGCCAGACCGCCTGGCCGGTGTCGACGATCGAGGGGTCGGCCAGCACCATGTCACGCAGATCGTCCTCCGCGCCCTGGCTGAGCAGGGCGTAGAGCGAGCGCCGGTCGCGCCGCTTCTTCACATCGCCGAACCGGTCGCGCAGCGCCTTCTTGTAGACCGCCCCGTAATTGGCCCCGGCGAGCGACTCGGGCGTGTTCCTGCCCGACGGGTGGAGCAGCTCGGCGTCGAAGAACACGTCGAGCTTGATATGGGTGTGGACGAACGCCTGATAGCCCTGCGCGACGATGCTGAACAGGAGCCAGACCAGCGCGACCATGGCGATCGCGATCGCCGCGACGCCATAGGCCTTGAACCGGCGCTCCGCGGCATAGCGGCGGCGCAGCCGGCGCTCGTCGAGGGTCGGCCGCTTCAGCGCCGGGTCATGCGGTCCCCCGCCCGGGACGTGAGCCGCGTCAGTCATATTGCTCCCTGTACTTGCGCACCACGTGCAGGGCGACGACGTTCATCGCCAGTGTGATGACGAACAGCACCAGGCCGAGCGCGAACGCCGCCAGGGTCTTGGCGCTGTCGAACTCCTGGTCGCCGATCAGCAGGGTGACGATCTGGACGGTCACCGTGGTCACCGCCTCGAACGGGTTGGCGGTCAGGTTGGCGGCGAGCCCCGCCGCCATCACCACGATCATGGTCTCGCCGATCGCCCGGCTGACCGCGAGCAGGCAGGCCGCGAAAATACCCGGCAGGGCGGCCGGCAGGATGACCCGCCTGATGGTCTCCGACTTGGTGGCGCCCATCGCCAGCGAGCCGTTGCGCAGCGACTGGGGCACGGCGTTCATCACGTCGTCGGACAGCGAGGAGATGAACGGGATGATCATGATCCCCATCACCGTCCCGGCGGCCAGGGCGCTCTCCGAGGCCACGTCGAGCCCGACAGATTCGCCGAGACCGCGGAACAGCGGCGCGACGGTCAGCGCGGCGAAGAATCCGTAAACCACGGTCGGGATGCCGGCCAGGATCTCGACCACCGGCTTGACCGCGCCGCGCACCCTGAGGTCGGCGTAGTCCGACAGGTAGATCGCCGAGAGCAGGCCCACCGGCACCGCGATCAGCATGGCGATCAGGGTGATCAGCATGGTACCCGCGAAGAGCGGGATCGCCCCGAACACGCCGGTCGAGCCGACCTGATCGTCGCGCAGCGCGGTCTGCGGGCTCCATTCGATGCCGAGCACGAAATCGAAAAAGGGAATCTTGCCGAAGAACCGGATCGATTCGAAGACCAGCGAAAGCACGATGCCGATGGTGGTCAGGATGGCGATCGACGAACACGCGATCAGCAGGATGTCGATCGTCCGCTCGACCTGGTTGCGCGCCCGGAGCGCCGGCGCGACGCGGCTCCGCGCGAAGACGAGACCGGCGAGCGCGAGCGTCAGCGCGAGCGCCGCGAGCGCGCCCTTGCCGGTCGCGTCCAGGCGGTTGAGACGCGCCGCCGCCTCCGCCACATGCGGCGCCGCGGCGCTTGCCGGGAAGGTGCCGTCGGCGACGTTGCGGATGTCGTTCAGCAGGAGCGACATCCGGTCGGGGCCGAGGCCGCGCACCGCCTCCGGCAGGGCGGACACCACGATGCTCTCGATCACGCCGGGCTGGGCGAGCAGCCAGAGCGCGAAGACGCCGAGCGCCGGCAGGGCGCACCAGAGCGCCACATAGGCGCCGTAATAGCCCGGCCGGGAGTGAAGGGACCGGCTTCGTCCGCCGGCCATCGCGAAGGCCCGGCGGCGGCCGAAGTAATAGGCGAAAACAGACAGCGCGAGCAGAGCGACGATCAGCGATAGCGGAGACATGATCGGATCGGTTGCCTTCGCGTGCCCGCGTTTATCCCAAAAGGAAAACCGCCGGGCGGTGCCGCGCCCCGCCCGGCGGATACAACACTACATGGAGAGTTTCGCGCCGCTCATCGCGGCCTTCATGGTCTTCTTGCGGTCCTCGTCGGACAGCGGGATCAGGCCCTTGTCGACGAGATAGCCCTCCGGCCCCCACGCCCGCTCGGCGGTGAACTCGGCCACATAGTCCTTGATGCCCGGAATGACGCCGACATGCGCCTGCTTGACGTAAAAATACATCGAGCGCGACACCGGGTAGTCGCCGCTCGAGATGGTCTCGAACTCGGGCGCGACGCCGTTGACCACCGTGCCCTGGATCCGGTCGGCGTTCGAATCGAGGAAGCTGAAGCCGAAAATGCCGAAAGCCTTCGGGTTGGCGACGAGCTTCTGGATGATCAGCACGTCGTTCTCGCCGGCTTCCACGAAGGCGCCGTCCTCGCGGATGCCGTGGCAGATCGCCTTGTAGCGCTTCTTGTCCGTCTTCTTCATCGCCTTGATTGCCGGGAACTGCTTGCAGCCCCCTTCCATGGCCAGCTCGACGAAAGCGTCCCGCGTGCCGGAGGTGGGCGGCGGTCCGAGGACCTCGATCTTGCGCCCGGGAAGCGACGGGTCGATGTCGCTCCACATCCTGTACGGGTTGTCCTTCAGCGTCTCGCCCCTGTCGTCGGCCGGTACCGACTTGGCGAGCGCGAGGTAGAGCTGCTTCAGGGTGATCCGGGTCGGCCCGGCCTTCCTCGAGTTGGCCAGCACGATGCCGTCATAGCCGATCTTCACCTCGGTGATCGCCTTGACGCCGTTCCTGGTGCAACGGTCGACCTCGGACTTCTTGATCCGGCGCGAGGCATTGGTGACGTCTGGGTGCTGGACGCCGATTCCGGCGCAGAAAAGCTTGAGGCCGCCGCCCGAGCCGGTGCTCTCGACCACCGGCGTCTTGAACCTGGTCGACTTGCCGAACTGTTCGGCGACCGCGGTCGAGAACGGGAAGACCGTCGACGATCCGACGATGCGGATCTGATCGCGTGCCTGGGCGGCCGTCGCCACCGCGATGGAGGCCACCGCGGCGGCGGCGAGCATGGTGTGCCTGTTCATGATATCTCTGTCTCGGATTTGTGGGTGCCGAGGCAGCGCAACGTTTCGTCCGGCCTGTCGCGACCGGCCCTGTCCACCCCGGACGCCAACGGTGTTACCCGTTCCGGAAGACCTCGTTATGAAATTATTGTTACGTTTTGATGACAGCGTCGGCGCCGTCCGTCGGCGCGGGCGCATCGGATTCCGGCAATGCGCGGGGCAGGCTCACCGTGAACACGCTGCCGACCCCGAGCTCGCTCTCGATGGCGAGCTCGCCGCGGTGCCGGTTGACGATGTGCTTGACGATCGCCAGCCCCAGCCCGGTGCCGCCCATCTCGCGCGAACGCGCCGTGTCGACCCGGTAGAACCGCTCGGTGAGGCGCCGCAGATGCTCCGCCGGTATGCCCTCCCCCTGGTCGCTGACGGCGATCCGGACGGAATCCGTCTCCCGCGCCCCGTCGCCCGGCCCGTCCAGCGTGGCGCCGCCGATGGCGATGCGGACCGACGAGCCCTCCGCGCCGTACTTGATCGCATTGTCGATCAGGTTCTGGAACAGCTGGGTCAGCTCGTCGCGCTCGCCGATCACCCCCGGCTCGGCGATATCGCTGTCGATCGACACCGCGATTCGGCGCGATTCGGCGGCGAATTGCAGGGAGTCCACCACCGCGGGGATCACCGAGGACAGCGATACCGTGGCGGACGGCGGAAAATGCTCGTTGAGCTCGATCTTCGACAGCGACAGGAGGTCGTTCACCAGCCGGCTCATCCGCTCGGTCTGGGTGCCCATCATTTCGAGGAACCGGTCGAACGCCGCCTGGTCCTCCCGGGCCGGACCGCGCAGCGTCTCGATGCAGCCGAGCAGCACCGAGAGCGGGGTCCTGAGCTCATGGCTCGCATTGGCGACGAAATCCGCCCGCGTGCGGCCGTGGCGCCGGATCGCGGTGACGTCGGTGACCGCGATCAGGGCGAGGGTCCCGTCGGGCGCCGGCTCGGGCAGCGCGGCGATGCGGGCGGCCAGCTCGAGGTCGGATCCCGCGAGGTGGAAGTCGATCTCCTCCGGCGCGCCGCTGGCGATCACCCGTTCCGCCGCCTCGAGAACCCCGGGATCGCGGAGCGCGGCGACCAGGTCGGCGCCGGCCGGATCGACCCCGAGCAGCGCCGTCGTGCTTCGCGATGCGCGCACGATGCGCCGTTCGCCGTCGATCGCGATCACCGGCTCGGGCAGGCTGTCGAGCACGGTGTCGGCCGACGCGCTGCGCGTCGCCAGATCGCCGAGCCGCTGGTGCAGCGCCGCCGTCGAATCGGCGAATGCCGATGCCAGCCGGCGCGAGACCAGGGGCGATTCCAGATGCAGGCGCTCCGGCGCGCTGCCGGCGTCGAGCCGGTTCAACCGCCCGGCGACCCGCGACAAATCCGATAGATGGCGCCTGACCGGCAGCCACAGCGCCGCCGCCGCGGCGACCGCGCCCGCCGCCGCCCAGCCGAGTGCGAGCTCGCCGGCCAGCACGAGCACCAGCAGGACGCCGGCGAACGGGCCGGCGAGAACCGCGATCGCCCAGAAGAGCGCTCGCTTCGGTACCGGATCGCTGTCCATATCGTCACGCGGCCGGTCCGGCCCTTCACTGCAACCCGGCACAGAGGCTAGCGGCTCGCGCGGTCGCCGCCAAGCCGCCGTCTGGCTGGCGTCGCGCGCGGCATGATAGGGTGCCGAATGTCCATGACCAAGGCGGCCGGGCGGCGCGAAGACAGCGATGCGCGTTCGACCGGCGGGGGTGCCGGCGGCAAGGGAAGCGCGCGGGACGCCGCCGCGACGCCGATGATGGCGCAGTATCTCGCCGTCAAGGAGGCCCACCCGGGCTGCCTGCTGTTCTACCGCATGGGCGATTTCTACGAGCTGTTCTTCGACGACGCGGTCGCCGCCGCCAGGGCGCTCGACATCACGCTGACCCGGCGCGGCCGGCACCGGGGCGCCGACGTGCCGATGTGCGGCGTGCCGGTCCATGCCGCCGAGACCTATCTGGAGCGGCTGATCCGCAAGGGCTTCCGGGTGGCGGTCTGCGAACAGACCGAAGAGCCGGCGGCGGCGCGCAAGCGCGGCGCCAAGTCCCTGGTCGCCCGCGAGGTGGTGCGGGTGGTCACGCCCGGCACCCTGACCGAGGACTCCCTGCTCGAGGCGCGGCGCCACAACTACCTCGCCGCCCTCGCCGAGGCCGAGGGGCTTCTGGGGTTCGCCTGGATCGACATCTCGACCGGCGCCTTCCAGGCCCAGCCGCTCGATCCGGGCATGGTGGCCGAGGCGATGGCGCGCGTCGATCCGGGCGAGCTCATCCTCTCGGAGCGGCTGGCGGCGCAGCCGGAAATCGACATTGCCCTGGAGGGCTGGGACGGCCTGGCCACGCCGCTGCCCGGCGCGCGCTTCGACAGCGTTTCCGGCCGACGCCGGCTCGAAGCCCATTACGGGGTTCGTTCGCTGGATGCCTTCGGCGCCTTCTCGCGCGCCGAGATCGCCGCCTCTGGGGCCGTGCTCGACTATGTCGCGCTGACCCAGCAGGGCAGGCTGCCGCGCATCGAGCCGCCGCGGCGGCTCGGGCCCGGCACGGCGATGGAGATCGACGCCGCCACGCGGCGCAATCTCGAGATCGTGCGGTCTCTCTCGGGAGAACGCGCGGGCTCGCTGCTCGCGGTGATCGACCTGACCGTCACCGGCGCCGGCGCCCGCGCGCTCGCCGAGCGCCTCGGCGCGCCCTTGACCGATTGCGCGGCGATAGAGCGCCGCCTCGACGCGGTCCAGCATTTCGCGGCGGACGCCGCGCTGCGCGCTGGCTGCCGCGAAATCCTCGCCGCCTGTCCCGACCTCCAGCGGGCGATGACCCGGCTGGCGCTTGGCCGGGGAGGACCGCGCGATCTCGCCGCGGTGGGCGAAGCGCTGTCGCGGGCCGAAAGCCTGTCCGCGCTGCTGCGGGGCGGCCCGGAAGCGGCCCCCGGCGAGATCGACGATGCGGCCGCCGCGCTGACCGGTCACGCCGCGACCGTGGCCGCGCTCGGGGAGGCGCTCGGCCCCGAACCGGCGCTGCTCGCCCGCGACGGCGGCTTCGTCGCGCCCGGCCACGACGCGGCGCTCGACGAGCTTCGCGCGCTCCGTGACGGCAGCCGGCGGCTGATCGCCGAACTCCAGAAGCGCTATGCCGAGGCGACCGGTATCGCGTCTCTCAAGATCCGCCACAACAACGTGCTCGGCTATTTCGTCGAGGTGACGCCGACCCATGAAGCCGCGATCGCCGGCCATGACGACTTCATCCACCGCCAGACCCTGGCCAGCGCGCGCCGCTACACCACCGTCGCGCTCGCCGAGCTCGAGGAGAAGCTCGCCACGGCGTCCGACAGGGCGCTGGCGCGCGAGCTCGAGATCTTCGAGGCGCTGGTCGCCCGGGTGACGGCGAACGGCGAGGCGATCGCCCGAACCGCGACGGCGCTCGCAGAGACCGACGTGACCGCGGCGCTCGCCGAGCTCGCGGTGGAGCGCCGCTATGTCCGCCCGGCGGTCGACGACAGCCTCGATTTCGCGGTGACCGGCGCGCGCCACCCGGTGGTCGAGGCGTTTCTGGAACGCGATGCCGGGGCCGCCTTCATCGCCAATGACTGCGACCTCGGACCCGGGCAGCGGCTGTGGCTGGTGACCGGGCCCAACATGGCGGGCAAGTCGACCTTCCTGCGCCAGAACGCCCTGCTCGCCATCCTCGCCCAGATCGGCTCCTTCGTGCCCGCCGAGACGGCGCGGATCGGTGTCGTCGACCGCCTGTTCTCCCGTGTCGGCGCCGCCGACGACCTCGCCCGCGGCCGCTCGACCTTCATGGTCGAGATGGTCGAGACGGCGGCGATCCTCAACCAGGCGGGCCCGCGCGCGCTGGTCATCCTCGACGAGATCGGCCGGGGCACGGCAACCTTCGACGGGCTTTCCATCGCCTGGGCGACGCTGGAGCATTTGCACGAGGTCAACCGGGCGCGCGCGCTGTTCGCGACCCATTTCCACGAGCTGACGGCGCTCAAGACCCGCCTCGACGCGGTCAGATGCGTGACCATGCGGGTCAAGGAGTGGCAGGGCGAAATCGTCTTCCTGCACGAGGTGATGACGGGTGCCGCCAACCGGTCCTACGGCGTCCACGTGGCGCGGTTGGCCGGGCTGCCCGACGGCGCGCTGGCGCGGGCCGAGGCGGTGCTGGAGACGCTGGAGAAGGGCGAGCAGTCGGGCGCGCTCGCCCGACTCGCCGACGACCTGCCGCTGTTCTCGGCCGCCTTGCCGCCGCCGCCCGCCGCACCCTCGCCGGTCGAGGAGGCGCTCGCCGCCGTCAATCCGGACGAGGTCACGCCGCGCCAGGCCCTCGACCTGCTGTACCGCATCCGCGCGCTGCTCTGAGCCGGCTCGCCCGTCCCACGATACGCCGCGGCGGCGAACGCGCTATAGTCGGCCGATGGCACGGATTTCGCGGCAACGGGCGATCATCGATCGCGGCGCGCTCAACGCCGAGCTCGACCTGCTGCTCGACGGCGGGCAGGCCGCGGGCACGCCGCGCCGCGCCGCGCTCGGGATTCTCAAGCGCGCGATGGCGGACGGCGAGGCGGAGATCCGCCGGCGGGTCGAGGCCGCGCCCCGCGGCCGCCCGCGGGCGGTGCGCGGCGGCGCCCGCCGGCGCCCCGCAGGCCGAGCGCGAGCGGTCCTTCCTGATCGACCAGCTCATCCGGGTCATCTACGACCTCGCCGCCAACCGGGTCTACCGCGCCGCCAACCCGACCGCGGGCGAGCATCTCTGCGTGATCGCCGTGGGCGGCTACGGGCGCGGCGAGCTCGCTCCCTTCTCCGACATCGACCTGTTGTTCGTACCGCCCTTCAAGAGCGCCCCGCGCAACGAGCAGGTGATCGAATACGTGCTCTACATGCTGTGGGACCTCGGGCTGAAGGTCGGCCACGCGACGCGGACCGTCGAGGACTGCGTGCGGCTTTCGCGCAAGGATCTGACGATCCGCACCTCCATCCTCGAGGCGCGTTACGTATGGGGCGAGAGGCGGCTGTTCGACCGGCTGCGCAAGAAATTCCGCGAAGACGTGGTCAAGGGCTCCGAACGCGGCTTCGTGGAGGCCAAGCTCGCCGAGCGCGACGAACGCCACCGGCGCATGGGCGGCTCGCGCTACGTGCTCGAGCCCAATGTGAAGGACGGCAAGGGCGGGTTGCGCGACCTGCATACGCTGTTCTGGATCGCCAAGTTCCTGTACCCGGTGCGCGAAATGGCGGACCTGGTCGAACACGGGGTTCTGCGCGCCAGCGAGGCCGCCCGCTTCCACAAGGCGCAGCGGTTCCTGTCCACCGTCCGCTGCCGCCTCCACTACCTCTCGGGCCGCGGCGACGACCGGCTCGCCTTCGACCGGCAGCCCGAGCTCGGCGCCCTGCTCGGCTACAAGGACCACGCCGGCGCGCGCGGCGTCGAACGCTTCATGAAGCACTACTACCTGACGGTGAAGGAGGTCGGCGACCTGACCGGAATCTTCTGCGCCGCGCTCGAAATCGAGCAGTCCAGGCGCACCCGTTTCGCCTTGCCGAGGCTCGGCCTGCTGCAGCGCGCCCCCCAGGGCCTGGCGATCGAGAGCGGCCGGCTCGCGCTCGCCTCCGGCGCCAAGTTCGCCGACCGTCCGGTCGATATCCTGCGGCTGTTCCACGCCTCGCAGGATCGCGCGATCGACATCCACCCGCGGGTGCTGCGTGCGATCACGCGCAACCTGCGGCTGGTAGACGGGCTGCGCGAGGACGCGGAGGCGAACCGGTTGTTCCTCGACATGCTGACCTCCCCCAAGGACCCGGAACGGACCTTGAGGCAGCTCAACGAGGCGGGGGTGTTCGGGCGTTTCATCCCCGATTTCGGCCGGGTCGTGGCCCAGATGCAGCACGACATGTACCACGTCTTCACGGTCGACGAGCACACGATCATGGCGATCGGCATCCTGCGCGGCATCGAGGACGGCGCCTTCGCGGACGAGATGCCGATCGCCACCGAGGTGGTGAAGACCGTGCAGTCGCGCCGCGCGCTCTACATGGCCGTCCTGCTGCACGACATCGCCAAGGGGCGCGGCGGCGATCATTCCGAAATCGGCGAACAGGTCGCGCTCCGGCTCTGCCCGCGGGTCGGGCTGACGCCGGAGGAGACCGAGACCGTCGCCTGGCTGGTGCGCCAGCATCTGGCGATGAGCAACACCGCGTTCCGGCGCGACGTCAACGATCCCAAGACGGTCAGCGACTTCGTCGAGACGGTGCGGTCGCTGGAGCGTCTGCGCCTGCTGCTGGTGCTGACGGTCGCCGACATCCGCGCGGTCGGACCCGGCGTGTGGACCGCCTGGAAGGCGGCGCTGCTGCGCGACCTCTACTACGCCGCCGAGGAGGCGATCACCGGCGGGATGGCCGCGGCCGGGCGCGGCCACCGGATCGAACGGGTCAAGGAGGGCCTTGCGGCCGCGCTCGACGATTTCCAGGCCGGCGAGATCGAGACCCATCTGGAGAGCGGCTACCCCGCCTATTGGCTGTCGCATCCGGCCGACGCCCTGGTCCGCCACGCCCGCCTGGTGCGCGCGGCGCGGCGCGCGGAAACCGCGCTTTGCATCGACACCCGGATCGACCGCTACCGTCATGCGACCGAGGTGACGGTCTATGCGCCCGACCATCCCGGGCTGTTTTCCCATATCGCCGGCGCCATCGCGGTTTCCGGCGCCAATATCGTCGACGCCAAGATCTTCACCATGACCGACGGCATGGCGCTCGACACCTTCTGGGTCCAGGACGGCCGTGACGAGCCGATCGAGAGCCGCGAACGGCTGGCGCGGCTGGAGACCCATGTCGAACAGGCGGTCACCGGCCGGATGCGGCCGATGCGCGAGCTCGCGGACATGATCCGCAAGCAGGGGGGGAAGCGCGACAGCGTGTTCACGGTCGAGCCGCGGGTGATCATCGACAATACCGCGAGCGCGACCCATACCGTGGTCGAGGTCAACGGCCGCGACCGCCCCGGCCTGCTCTACGCCCTGACGCGCGCCCTGAGCGGCGAGGACGTCCAGATCGGCAGCGCCCAGATCGCGACTTACGGCGAGTCCGCGGTCGACGTGTTCTACGTCAAGGACATTTTCGGGCTGAAGGTCACGCACGAGGCCAAGATCGAACGGATCCGCGAGGCGCTGCTCGGAGCGCTCTCCTCCATCGCTGCCGTCGCCGGGGAGGCGGCCGGCCCGGCCGGGCAAGAGGCGGCCGCGCCGGCCGGGCGCTGATCCTGCGCCGCCTGCGCGCGGGCCGCCCGGACGGCGCATGAGACTGCTGAGCGCGATCGCCACCGTCGGCGGCTACACTTTGGCCAGCCGCGTTCTCGGCTTCGCGCGCGACATCCTGATCGCCGGGCTGCTCGGCGCGGGGCCGGTGGCGGACGCGTTCTTCGTCGCGTTCAAGCTGCCCAATTTCTTCCGCAGACTCTTCGCCGAGGGCGCGTTCGCGGCCGCCTTCATCCCGCTCTTCACCCGTATCCTGACCGAAGACGGCGCCGATGCGGCCAGGCGCTTCAGCGAGCGCGTGCTGTCGCTGCTGATCGCGATCCTGCTGGTCTTCTGCACCGCGATGCAGCTGGCGATGCCGTGGGCGATGTATCTCTTCGCGCCCGGCTTCGCCGCCGATCCCGAAAAATTCGATCTCGCCGTCGAGCTCGCCCGGATCGCCTTTCCCTATCTCCTGTTCATCTCGCTGGTCTCCCAGCTCGGCGGGGTGCTCAACGCGCTCGACCGGTTCGCCGCGGCCGCGGCGGCGCCCATCCTGCTCAATCTCAGCCTGATCCTGTGCCTGGTCGGGCTCGCGCCGAGGCTGGAGACGCCCGGCCACGCGCTCGCCTGGGGCGTGTTCGCGGCCGGCGTCGTGCAGTTCCTGTGGATGATCGAGGCGTGCCGGCGCGCCGGCGTGGTCTTCCGCCTGCCGCGCCCGCGCCTGTCGCCGCCGGTGAGGCGGCTGATGGCCAAGATCCTGCCCGGCGCCGTCGGCGCCGGGGTGCAGCAGATAAACCTGGTGATCGGGGTGGTCCTCGCCTCGCTCCTGCCGACCGGCGCGGTGTCCTATCTCTACTATGCCGACCGGGTCTATCAGCTCCCGCTCGGCGTCATCGGGATCGCGGTGGGCACGGCGCTGCTGCCGCTGCTGTCGCGCCAGATCCGCGAGGGCGACGAGGCGGGCGGGCGGGCGAGCTTCAACCGGGCGCTGGAATATTCCCTGCTGCTGACGCTGCCCGCGGCGGCGGCGCTGCTGACGATGGCCGGGCCGGTCGTCGCCGTGCTTTTCGAGCGCGGCGCGTTCGATGCCGGCTCGACCGCGGCGACCGCTTCGGCGCTCGCCGCCTTCGCCGTCGGGCTGCCCGCCTTCGTCCTGGTCAAGGTGCTGGCGCCCGCGTTCTTCGCCCGCGAGGATGTGGTGACCCCGGTGAAGATCGCCGGCATATCGGTGGCCGCCAATATCGCCTTGAGCGCCGCCCTGCTGGTTCCGCTCCAGCATGTCGGCCTCGCGCTCGCGACCTCGGCCGCCTCCTGGCTCAACGCCGCGCTGCTCGCTTTCGTCCTTCGCCGGCGCGGCCAGCTCGGGATCGACGCCCGGCTGCGGCGGCGGCTGCCGCGCATCGCGGTCGCCACCGTTCTCATGGCCGCGGTGCTGCTCGCCGGGGTCGAGCTGCTCGCGCCGATGTTCGGCGGCGGCGAGCTGGAAAGGGTGTTGGCGCTCGTCCTCGTTATTACCGCCGGCAAGCTGGTCTACGGCGCCGCGGCGTTTGCGCTCGGCGCGGTGGACATGGCGGAGATCCGCCGGACTCTCGCCCGGCGGAGGGCTTGACCCCTCCGGGCGATGGGAGGATAACCCGCCCTTCCCCGCCGCACGAAGGTCCGGAGTTCCGGCCGTGAAGCGAATCTTTTCCGGCGTCCAGCCAGCCGGCAACCTGCACTCCGGCAACTATCTCGGCGCAATCCGCAACTTCGTCCGTCTGCAGGACGAATTCGAATGCGTCTACTGTGTGGTCGATTTGCACGCGATCACGGTCTGGCAGGACCCGGCCGAGCTGGCGCGCAACACCCGCGAATGCGCCGCGACCTTCCTGGCCGCCGGCATCGATCCCGGGCGCAGCGTCATCTTCAACCAGAGCCGGGTCGCAGCCCATGCCAGGCTGGCCTGGATCTTCAACTGCGTCGCCCGGCTGGGCTGGCTCAACCGGATGACGCAGTTCAAGGAAAAGGCGGGCAAGCAGCGCGAGAACGCCAGTGTCGGGCTCTACGTCTATCCCAGCCTGATGGCCGCCGACATCCTCGCCTACAAGGCGACCCACGTGCCGGTCGGCGAGGACCAGAAGCAGCATCTGGAACTCACCCGGGACATCGCGCAGAAGTTCAACCACGATTTCGGCATCGAGTTCTTCCCGCTCATCGAGCCGCTCATCTTCGGCGAGGCGACCCGCGTGATGAGCCTGCGCGACGGCGCGGCGAAGATGAGCAAGTCGGAGGGCTCGGAGGCCTCGCGCATCAACCTGACCGACGACGCGGACGCGATCGCGCACAAGATCCGCCGCGCGCGGACCGATCCCGAGCCCCTGCCCGACTCGCCGGACGGGCTCGCCGGGCGCGCCGAGGCGGCGAATCTGGTGGGGATTTTCGCCGCTCTCGCCGACCGGTCGGCGGACGATGTGCTGGCGGAGTTCGGCGGGCGGGGCTTCGCCGATTTCAAGCCCGCGCTGAGCGAGCTCGCCGTCGCCGTGCTGTCGCCCGTCGCGGCCGAGCTCAGGCGGCTGATGGCCGATCCCGGCTATGTCGACTCGGTGCTCGCCGCGGGCGCGGAGCGCGCCGCGGCAATCGCCGACCCGGTGATCGACGAGGTCCACGAGATCGTCGGCCTCGCCGCCCGGTGAGCCGGGCAGGCTGACGCCCGATGCAAATCTACCTGCCGATCGCCGAAGTCTCGGTCAACGTCCTGGTGCTTCTCGGCCTCGGCGGCGGCGTCGGGTTCCTGTCCGGGCTGTTCGGGGTCGGCGGCGGGTTCCTGATGACGCCGCTGCTGATCTTTATCGGCATTTCGCCCGCGGTGGCGGTGGCGACCGAGGCCAACCAGGTCGTCGCCGCCTCGGTGTCCGGCGCGCTCGCCCACTGGCGGCGGCGCAATGTCGACGTCCGGATGGGGCTGGTGCTGCTCGCCGGCGGCTTCGTCGGGTCGAGCCTCGGCGTCTGGCTGTTCACCGCTCTGCGCGGCATCGGCCAGATCGATTTCGTGATCTCGGTGGCCTATGTGGTGTTTCTCGGGATCATCGGCGCGCTGATGGTGTTCGAGAGCGTCCGCGCCTGGCAGCGCCAGCGCAACCCTGCGGCGCCCCGGCGCAAGCTGCACCAGCATTACTGGGTGCACGGATTGCCGCTCAAGATGCGGTTCCGCGCCTCCAAGCTCTATATCAGCGCACTGCTGCCGTTCTTCATCGGCCTGTTCGTTGGCGTGCTGGCCGCCATCATGGGCGTGGGCGGCGGGTTCGTGATGGTGCCGGCGATGATCTACCTGCTCGGCATGCCGACCGCCATCGTGGTGGGGACATCGCTCTTCCAGATCGTGTTCGTCACCGCCAACGTCACCCTGCTGCAGGCGATCAACAACCAGACGGTCGACATCGTCCTCGCCTTGTTCCTGCTGATCGGCGGGGTGATCGGCGCGCAGATCGGCGCCCGGTTCTCGTCCCGGCTGCGCGGCGAGCAGCTCAGGATCCTGCTCGGGCTGATCGTGCTCGCGGTCTGCCTCCGGGTCGCCTACGGGCTGGTCGCGACGCCCGACGATCTGTTCGCGCTCGGCGTGCCGGGAGGCAGGGAATGACGGCGGCCCGGCCGACCGCGGCGCTCTTCGCCCTGTTGCTGTGGGCCGCGCCGCCCGCACCCGCCCTGGCCGCCGACAGGCTGGTGGTGGATTTGTCCAGCGACGAGGTCGCGATCACCACCGGGTTCACCGGCACCGAACTCCTGCTGTTCGGCGTCAAGGACGGGCCGGGCGACGTGGTGGTCGTCCTGCTGGGTCCGAACCGCGACGCGGTGGTGCGGCGGCGCGAGCGCGTCGCCGGGGTCTGGGTCAACGGCGAGTCCGCAGTCTTCCGCCGCGTGCCGGCCTATTACCATGTCGCCTCGACCCGGCCGCTCGAGCAGATCGCGCCGCCCGAGATCCTGGCCGCCAACCGGATCGCCGCGGGCACGCTCGACCTCGCGGCCAACACCCGGCTTCCTGCGGCCAAGAGAGCGCCCTTTCGCGACGGGCTGATCCGCAACAAGACCCGCCAGGGCCTGTTCGGCTACCACCCGGGCGGCGTCGCGGTGCAGGGCGAGCGGCTGTTTCGCACCACCGCCGTCTTCCCGGCCACCGTGCCGACCGGCCCCTACCGGGTGAACGTCTACCTGTTCGACCGTGGTAAGCTGCTTGCGCGCCAGGAGACCACGCTGATCGTGAGGAAGCACGGGTTGGGAGCGAGCGTCTTCAATTTCGCGCATCGACAGTCGATCCTGTACGGCGTGGTCGCGATCGTCGTCGCGGTCGCCGCGGGATGGCTGGCCGGCGTCGTCTTCCGGAGTTGATCGACCATGACCGAAGGCCCGGCCCCGGGCGGCGGTTCCCCCGAGCCGACGCCGGAAACCCCGCCCCAGCGAGAGCGGGTCTTCCTCTGCGTCGTCGATTCCAGCGAAGAAGTGCATGTCGCGCTGCGCTTCGCCGCGCTCCGGGCCAAGCGCTCGGGCGGCCGGGTGGCGCTGCTCTACGTCATCGAGCCGGGCGACTTTCAGCACTGGATGTCGGTGGCGGAAAAAATGCGCGAGGAGGGTCGCGAAGAGGCCGAGCAGGTGCTGCAGGAACACGCCGCGGAGGTCGTCGCCATCACCGGCCGCACGCCGATCCTCCACGTCCGCGAGGGCGCGCCCCGGGACGCGATCGTCCAGCTCATCGAGGAGGAGCCGGCGATCTCCATCCTGGTGCTCGGCGCCGGCACCCACAAGAAGGGCCCCGGACCGCTGGTCTCGTCGATCGCCGGCAGGCTGTCGGGCAAATTTCCCATACCCATCACCGTGGTGCCCGGCACGCTGAGCCACGAGCAGCTCGACGCTCTGACGTAACAAAAATGTTATCCACAAGGCTCTTGAACTAGCGCGCCGTTCGCCCCAATCTGCGCGGCGAGGAAACAGTTCAACGAAAAAGGGAGACTGGACCGGGGGGTCGTGTATGCCCGCCGGCTTCCAGCGGAAAAAGGGTTGATTGGATCGCGAGGTTGGCGAACCATCCGTAATGGATGGGTCGTCGGGCTGTCGGTCGCTCTGGTACCAGCGGTTGCGGTCGCGGAGACCGAGACCGCGCGGGTCGGCGACGGCGGTTTCCGGCTCTCATTCCTTGAAGGCTCCCCGGTCGGACGTTGGCGCCACTTCGATCTTGGCCGCCCCGCGCCCGGCAGGACCGTGGAAGCGCTCGAGGCGTTGTTTGCCCGTCTCGACTACCGTCTCGACCGGGTGCGCGAGCGCGGCGTGGTGCCGCGCCTCCTGGTGCGCCGCATGCCCGACGGGTTGTCCCGGATGCACGAGACGCAGCGGCGCAAGGCGCTGTTCATCCGGATCGCGCTGCCGTTGATCCTGACCACCAACGAAGCGATCCTGCGCGACAGGAGGCGCATCGAACGCCTTCGGGCGGCGCAGGTCCGGGACGGATTCCTGCCGGTCGGCCAGGAGCGCTGGCTGTGGCAGGTCTTCGCCGCCTACAAGGTCAAGCCGGGCGAATTCGCGGAGTTGCTGTCCCGGGTCGACATCGTGCCGCCTTCCCTCGCCGTCGCCCAGGCGGCGGAGGAGACCGGGTGGGGCACCTCGCGGTTCGTCCGGCGCGGCAATGCGCTGTTCGGCCAGCGGACCTACAGGAGCGCCCACGGTATGGTGCCCCGGCGCATGCCGCCCGGAGACAGGTTCCGCGTCCGCCGTTTCAGCCAGCTGCTGGCCGCCGTGGCGTCCTACGTGTCCAACCTCAACACCCACCCCGCCTATGCGGCGTTCCGGGCGCGGCGAAGCGAGATGCGCGGGGCCGGCCGTCTGCTAGATGCGACCGCGCTGGCCGGCGGTCTGGAAGCCTATTCGGCGCGCCGGGGAGCCTATGTCCGGACCGTGCGCGCGATCATCCGCACCAACGCGCTCGCCGACCTCGACCGCCTCGAGCTCGAATCCGGCCGGCCGCAATTCGCCGGCGGCCCGCCCACCGGCAGGCAGCGTCTGGCCAACTAGCCCGGTACCAGGAACTGCGTGCCGAACCAGCGCCAGCGGCCCTGCCTGGCCGGCATGGTGCAGTTGAGGCGCGGCCGCCCGGGCGGGAACGCCCGGTTGAACCGAAGCTCCACCCGCGCCGGCCCGATGCGCTCCATGCGCACCTTTCCCTGACCCGAAGCGTAGCATGTGAGCAGGTCGATATAGGCCAGCGCGCGGCCGGTCACGGTGAAGCCCATATTGGGCGGATTGCGGCCCTGCCCCACGAGGCTGTCCGCCGGGGTGATGTCGGTTACCTCCAGGGGCAGCGCATCCGCGGCGAGACGGAAGCGCCCGGCGTCGCCATGCAACTCGTTCATCGGAAACCGCGGCAGGAAATGGAAGCGCGAACCGGGATGGATCACGCCCGAATGGTGCCCGAACGCGGCCGTGAATCCGTTCTCCTGCACCACCTTCCGCACCGCGAACGACATCGCGCCGTAGGGGTAGGCGAAGAGCTCCGGTCTGGTGCCGAGCTCCTCCTCCAGACGGCGCGACGCCCGCTTGACGTCGCGGTCGTTGTTCTCGCGCCCGAGCGTCGGCATCTGGTTGTGCGACGCCGTCTGGTTGCCGACGGTCGCCCCGCCGCGCACCACCTCGCGGATCTGCTGCCAGCTCATGTAGTGCTCTCGACCCTCGTCGATCGCATCGGTGGAGACGAACAGAGTGACCGGCAGCTCCGCTTGCCGCAGCCTCGGCCAGGCCTCGGTGTAGAAGGACAGAAACGCGCCGTCGACGGTAAGTGCTACCGTGCGGTCGGGCAGGCCCCGCCCGGCCTTGAGCGCCGCCAGGATTTCGGGCAGCGCCATCACGTTGAGGCCCCGTTCCGCGATCACCTTCAGATGGGCCTCGAACTGATCGATGCGGATCGCCGTGGACGGCGCGCCGGGGTCGCCGAATCTCTGATACATGAGGACCACGGCGGAGGACTCGGCGGCGGCGCCCGTCGAGCCGCCCCAGCCCGTCAGAACGGCCAGCCCCGCGAGCGCGCAGCACATCGTCCGTCGCAACAGCCGGCACCCGCACCCTGCCGTCGCAAAGCGTGTCATCCGAGCCCTCACCTGGCGGAGGTTGCGCGCTTTGAGGCCCTGCGGCAAGCCCGACATCCAGCGGCAAACGGTCTCACATCATCGGTTCGGGCAGATCGCCGTCCCCGCGCAGCGGGTAGGACCGGGCATCGAAGAGCTGATAGTGCCACCACTCGCTGCGATAGAAGTCCCAGCCCGCGGCGGTCATCAGGCCGAGCAGCACCAGGCGGTTGCGCTGGGCCTCGGCGCCGACGCCCGTGCTGCCGTGGTGGGACAGCGGCGTGAAGGCGTCGAACGCCGTCCCCATGTCGAGCGGAGCGCCGTCGCCGTCGAGCAGGGTCAGGTCGACGGCCACGCCGCGGGAATGCGGCGAGCCGTTTCGCGGATCGGCGAGGAATTCCGGATCGGGCGTGTGTTCCCACAACACCTGCTGGGCTTCGGTCGGGCGGAAGGCGTCGAAGATGCAGATGCCGAGACCGATGCCGCGCGCCAGGCGCACCGCCCGGCGGAGCGCCAGGGCGGCGTCGCTGTGGAGATAGCATGCCGGGCGCGCATAGACCGGGCGGCCGGTGAAGTTCCGCGCCGTCGCATAGGCGATGTCGAGCGCGACGTCGAAGTCTTCCGGCGCGATCTCCACGAGCGACATGCCGCCCACCTTGCGATTTCGGGCACGCCACCATAGGAAGAGATCGAACCCGAGACAATTCCGACGCCATGACGGACCGAGCGTTGCAGTCCGAGACGCCAGCCGCCGATCCACCCCGGCGGCCGATACCCGCCCCCCCGCTGCTGGCGATCGACAGCTCCGGCGCGGCCTGTTCGGTGGCGCTTGTCGGGGGAGGCGGGATCCGCGCCGCCCGGTCCGCCCGGATGGCGCGCGGTCACGCCGAGGCGCTGATGCCGATGGTGGGCGAGGTGCTCGCGGAGGCGGGCGCCGGCTATCGCGAAATCGGCTGCTTCGCCGTCACCGTGGGCCCGGGTTCGTTCACCGGGCTGCGCACCGGGATCGCCGCCGCCCGCGGTCTCGCGCTGGCGCTGTCGCGGCCGGCGATCGGCGTCACCGCGTTCGAGGCGATCGCCCGCGCCGCGCTGCGCGCCGCGACCGGGGACGGGGCCGACTGCCTCGTCGTCCTTGATACCCGGCGAGCCGATTTATACGCTCAGCGCTTTGCGCCCGACGGCGCAGCGCTAACCGGGCCGCTTGCGATGATGCCAGAACCACTCGTCTCCTCGCTCGGCGCGGGGCCGCTGCTTCTCGCGGGGGATGCGGCGTCGTCCGTGCTGCCCCTGCTGGAGGCGCGGGGTATCGATTGCAGGGGCCTGGTGGCCGAGGGCATCGCCGACGCAGCGGTAGTCGCCGAGATCGCGGTCGAACGCTGGCGCTCGACGCCCGCCCGGGAATTGCGGCCGCCACGGCCGCTCTATCTCCGCCCCCCCGACGCGATCAAGCCGCCGGGCGGCGGGCGGCTCAGGCCGTGAGCGAAACCTCCATCCGGGCGATGGCCGCGCACGACATCGACTGCGTGGCCGCCCTCCACGGCGCCTGCTTCGAAGAGTCCTGGTCGGGCGACATGATCCGGCGCGTGCTCGGCACGGCGGGCGCCTTCGGTCTTGTCGCGCGGCCGGCCGACGCCACGCCGGTCGCGGCATTCGCGCTCGGCCGGATCGTCGTCGACGAATGCGAGCTCCTCTCGCTCGGCGTCGCACCCCTCCAGCGCAGGCAGGGGCTGGGCGCGGCACTTCTCGATGCGGCGATCGCGCGGGCGGCGACGTTGCGGGCTCGGCGTTTCTTCCTCGAGGTGGGCGAGTTCAACAGCGCCGCGAGGCGGCTCTACGAAAGCCGCGGGCTGAGGATCGTCGGCCGGCGCGAGGACTACTACGCCCTCACCGGCGGCGGCGCGATGGACGCGCTGACGATGCGATGCGAGCCGGTCCTCCCCGCCCGTCGCCGCGCCGCTCCGCCGGCCGCCGAGAGCGCGCCGGACGCAAGGCGGGCTATGTCTTCGCGATCCTGAGGACCATGTCGCCGTCGCGTGTCCCCCGCTCCCGCTCCAGGCGGGCCCGCGCCGGATCCCCGGCGAGCGGGAGCATCGCGATCACCCGGTGGCCGAGCTCGGTGACCGATGCAGGCACGTTCTCGATCGGCTCGACGCCGCGCAGGACGATCGTCGCGGTGTCGCCCGCCGCCATGCGCTCGATGAGCAGGCGTGTCCGCACGAAGGTCATCGGGCAGACATCCGCCGTAATGTCGAGAAAGTGATCCATAGCCGCGTCACCGCCGCGTCGCCAGCCACTATATCATCTCCGCGGAGACCCCGCGCATCCCCCCGGCGCGGCCCGACATCGACTTTGACTATGCCACCCGAACGCCCTACTCTTCCCTCAGGTGGCGGAGCGCAGCATGCAATCGCGGATAGAACAACTCTGCCGTGACAAGGGCATGAAGATGACCGAGCAGCGGCGCGCCATCGCCCGCGTGCTTTCCGATGCGAATGATCACCCGGATGTCGAGGAGGTGCACCGGCGGGTGGTCGAGATCGACCCCCGGGTCAGCATCGCCACGGTCTACCGCACGGTACGCCTGTTCGAGGCGGAGGACATCCTCGAGCGGCTCGACTTCGGCGATGGGCGCTCCCGCTACGAGGAGGTTGAAGGGCGCCATCACCACCACCATCTGATCAATCTCGAAACCGGTGAAGTGATCGAGTTCGAGAACGAGGAGCTTGAGCAGCTCAAGCGGCAGATCGCCCGCGACCTGGGATACGACCTGGTCGGAGAGCGTCTCGAACTCTATGGCGTCCCCGCGGGCAGCGGGCAGAAGAGCAACTAGCCCGACCCCGACAAGATCGGAGCCGGACCGCGCATGCGGCATATCGAAACGGCGGGCAAGGCCGAGCCGCTAGCCCGTCCGGACAACGAGGCGACGCCCGGGGACGGTTTCCTCTCCCTGGCGCAGGGCGGTCTGGAGGCGCGGCTGGCGTCGTCGCGGGACGATGTCGAGGCGGCGCAGGCGCTTCGCTACCGCGTGTTCTACGAGGAAATGAAGGCCACGCCGTCCGCCGAGACCGCCGCGCTGAGGCGCGATGCGGATGCGTTCGACGCCGTGTGCGACCACCTGCTGGTGATCGATCCGGCCCGGCGCGACCTGCCGGGCGGGGTGGTCGGGACCTATCGCCTGCTGCGCCGCTGCCAGGCGCGGGCGCATGGCGGCTTCTACTCCGCCGCCGAGTTCCGGATCGGGCATTTCGAGGATTATCCCGACGAAGTGCTCGAACTCGGCCGGTCCTGCGTCGAGCGGGACTACCGCAACCGGCCCACCATGCAGCTTCTCTGGCGGGCGATCGCGGCCTATGTGTTCCACCACGACATCGCCGTAATGTTCGGCTGCGCGAGCCTGCCGGGCACCGATCCCGAGGCGGTCGACCTGCAACTTTCCTATCTCTACTACTACCATCTCGCGCCGCCCGCCCTGCGCCCGCGGGCGATCGAGGACCGCTTCGTCGACATGAGGATGCTGCCGCGCAAGGCGATCGATCCGCGCGCGGCGCTCGCCGCGATGCCGCCGCTGATCAAGGGGTATCTCCGGCTCGGCGGCTTTGTCGGCGACGGGGCGGTGGTCGACCACCAGTTCAACACCATCGACGTGTCGATCATCGTCAAGACCGATCTGGTGACCGAAAAATATGTCCGCCACTACGAGCGCGAACGGCGGTGATCCGTGGCCGGCATGGTCTCCCCGCTCCGCGCCCTCGCGAAGATTGTCGCCTATCTCGCCGTCACCCTGCCGCTGATGCCGCTCCAGGCGCTGGCCCTGGCCCTGGGATGGCGCCTCGCCGTCAGCCTGCCCGTCTTCTATCACGCCCTGTGCTGCCGGATTTTCGGCTTCGACGTGAAGACCCGCGGTACGCGCTCGACCGCGCGGCCCACCCTCTTCATCGCCAATCACGCCTCCTATATCGATATCGTGGTGCTCGCCTCGGTGATCCCGGGCTCCTTCATCGCCAAGGCCGAGGTCGCCTCCTGGCCGCTCTTCGGCACGCTGGCGCGGCTTCAGCGCACGGTGTTCGTCGAGCGTCGGGGGCGCGCCGCCCACACCCAGCGGGAGACCATCCGCAGCCGGCTCGAGCAACGCGGCAACCTGGTGCTGTTCGCCGAGGGCACGACGTCGGACGGGTTGCGCGTAAAACCCTTCAAGAGCGCGCTCTTCGCCGCCGCCCGGGCGGACGGCGACGACGTGGCGGTGACCATCCAGCCGGTGTCGGTCGCCTATACCGGGCTCGACGGCATGCCGCTCGGGCGCAGCCTGAAACCGTTCGTCGCCTGGTACGGCGACATGTCGATGGGGGCGCATGCCTTCGCCCTGCTCGGGCTCGGGAGGATCACGGTCGAAGTGCTGTTCCACCCGGTGGTGAGCCACGAGGCCTTCGCCACCCGGAAGGCGCTTTCCGAGCATTGCCAGTCGGTCGTCGCCGCCGGGGTCTCGGCCGCGAATGCCGGGCGCGGCGACGATCCGGACGGCGCCGTGGCGATCCCGGTTTCTTGACTCGCCGGCGCCCCGTGCTAGCTTCGAATTCCCGCGGCGCGGCGCGGCGCGGAACCGGGATTGCGTCCTTGGCAAGGCGGCTCTTCATCAAAAGCTACGGATGCCAGATGAACGTCTATGACGCCGGTCGGATGGCCGATGTCATGGCGGCGGACGGCTATGTCCGGACCGATCGCGCGGACGCCGCCGATGTGGCGGTCCTGAACACCTGTCACATCCGCGAGAAGGCGGCCGAGAAGCTCTACTCCGACCTCGGCAGGCTGCGCCCGCGAAGCAGGGCGGGCGGCGCCCCGGTGATCGTGGTGGCCGGTTGCGTCGCCCAGGCCGAAGGCGCCGAGATCATGCGCCGCGCGCCATGGGTCGACGTGGTGGTCGGGCCGCAGACCTATCACCGCCTGCCCGAGCTGGTGCGCCGCGCGCGGGCCGGCGAGCGGGGCCTGCTCGACATCGACTTCCCTCTCGAATCGAAATTCGACCGCCTGCCCGAGGAGGCGGCGAGCCAGGGGCCGTCGGCCTTCCTGACCATCCAGGAGGGCTGCGACAAGTTTTGCTCGTTCTGCGTCGTCCCCTACACCAGGGGCGCCGAGTACTCGCGCCCGGTGGACGCCGTCAAGGCCGAGGCGCGACGCCTGCTCGAAGGCGGCGCGCGCGAGATCACCCTGCTCGGGCAGAACGTCAACGCCTATCACGGCGCCGGCCCCGGCGGCGGCGCGGAATGGGGGCTCGGCCGGCTGATCCGGGCGCTCGCCGAAATCCCGGAGCTCGCGCGGATCCGCTACACGACCTCGCATCCGCGCGACATGGACGCGGATCTGATCGCCGCGCATGGCGAGGTGCCGACGCTGATGCCCTATCTCCATCTGCCGGTCCAGTCCGGGTCGGACAGGGTGCTCGCGGCGATGGGGCGCCGCCATACCGCCGGGGACTATCTCGGTCTGGTCGACCGCTTGCGCGCGGCGCGGCCCGACATCGCCCTGTCGTCCGATTTCATCGTCGGCCATCCGGGCGAGGACGAAGCCGATTTCGAGGCCACGATCGCCCTGGTGCGCGCGGTCGGCTACGCCCAGGCCTATTCGTTCAAGTACAGCCCGCGACCGGGAACGCCGGCGGCGACGGCCGAAGGCCAGATCGACGAGGCGCGCAAGGCGGACCGGCTGGCGCGGCTGCAGGACCTGCTCACCGCCCAGCAGGACGAGTTCAACCGGGCGACCGTCGGCCGCGTGGTCCCGGTGCTGTTCGATCGGCGCGGGCGCAAACCCGGCCAGGTCGCCGGCCGGACGCCGGCGATGCAGGCGGTTCACCTGTGCTGCGAAGATCCGCCGTCTCTGCTGGGCGAGATACGCGATGTCACGATCACCGAGGCGCACGCGAACTCGCTCGCGGGCGCGTCGATCGACCGCCCGCCGCAGCCTTCTCCCGGCTGCGCCCATGAAGCGGCAGAGAACGGGCGACCCAATTGACCGCTGACCGTTCCGAAATCCGCCTGGCGGCCCAACCCGAAGACGTGCACATCAGTTTCGACGACAACGCGCTCTTGCCCATGCTCTATGGCGAGTTCGACCGCAACCTCGCCAGGGTGGAGCAACGGCTCGCGGTCTCGCTGTCCTCGCGGGGCAACACGGTCGCCATCAAGGGTCCCGCGGGACAGGCGGGCGTCGCGCGCGATGCGCTTGCCGCGCTCTACGGGCGGCTGGAAAAGGGCCTCGGCGTGGACCAGGCCGAGGTCGACGCCGCGATCCGCCTCGCCGAGGATGCCGCGAACGGCGCCGCCGAGACGGCGGAGGCGCCGGTGGTGCATACGCCGCGGCGCCATGTCACGCCCCGCTCCGCCGGCCAGCAGCGCTACATGAACGCGCTGCGCGAGGCCGAGCTGGTCTTCGGAATCGGACCCGCCGGCACCGGCAAGACCTATCTCGCGGTGGCCGAAGCCGTCGCCATGCTGAACAGCGGGGCGGTCGACCGGATCATCCTGTCCCGCCCGGCGGTCGAGGCGGGCGAGCGGCTCGGCTTTCTTCCCGGCGACATGCGCGAGAAGATCGATCCCTATCTGCGGCCGCTCTACGACGCGCTCTACGACATGATGCATTACGACCAGGTGACGAAGCGGCTGAATGCCGGACAGATCGAAATCGCGCCGCTGGCGTTCATGCGCGGCCGCACGCTGTCCAACGCCTTCGTCATCCTCGACGAGGCGCAGAACACCACCCGGGTGCAGATGAAGATGTTCCTTACCCGGCTCGGCGAGAACGCGCGCATGGTGGTCACCGGCGATCTCAGCCAGGTCGACCTCCCGCCCGGCGTGACGTCGGGGCTTGCCCACGCCGTGGACACGGTCAGAGGCATCAAGGACGTCAGGGTCGTCGAGTTCGACGATTCCGATGTCGTCCGCCACGGTCTGGTGGTGCGCATCGTGCAGGCATACGACGAACCGGGCGCGGGAGCCGTCTTCGAGGAGGACGGCTAGGGTCCGTTGAACGCGCAGACGGGGATACAGATCCGATGCCAGGGCTGGGCCGAGGCCCTCGACGACGCGCCGGCGCTGTGCCGGCGGGCGGTCGACGAGGCGTGGCGGGCCGCTTCCCCCGGCGGCGGCGGCCCCGCGGAGATCGGCATCGCGCTCGCCGACGACGCGGAAGCCGCCCGGCTCAATGCGCGCTACCGGGGTCTCGACCGGCCGACCGACGTGCTGTCCTTCGCCAGCGGGGAAGAGCCGGGCGGCAGCCACCGCCCGGGGGACCCTCCGGTGATGCTGGGCGACATCGTCGTCGCCTACGAGACCAGCGCCCGGGATGCCGCGCGCGACGACAAGCCGCTCGCCGACCACCTGCAGCATCTGGTGGTGCACGGCCTGTTGCATCTGCTGGGCTATGATCACGAGACCGACGACGACGCAAGGCGCATGGAAGCGATGGAGGTGGAGATATTGAGGCGGCTCGGCGTTGGCGATCCCTATGGCAGCGACGCCGCCTCTCCGTGAAACGATGACCGATCCCTCCGAACCTAGGAAGCCCCGTGGAAACGGGGCCAATCCGGACCGGCCGACACAGAACCGCGGGCTTCGGCCCTGGCTGAAGCGTCTGTTCGGCCAGCGAAACGGCGGCGAGTCCCTCCGCGATACGATCGAGGAGCTGATCGAGCAGGAGAACACCGCCAACAGCGAGGCGGGCGAGGAAATGGTCTTCCTGCGCAACGTCCTCCAGCTTCGCGACCTCGCCGCCAATGACGTGATGGTGCCGCGCGCCGACATCGTCGGCGTGGAGATCGGCACCCCGCTCGACGAGCTGGTGTCGCTGATGAGCCGCTCGGCCCATTCCCGGATGCCGGTATTCCGCGAGACCCTCGACGACGCCGTGGGCATGGTGCACGTCAAGGACGTCGTGGCCTGGCGCGGCAGCGCCGAGACCTTCACCATCGCCAAGATCCAGCGCCGCATCCTGTTCGTCGCGCCGTCGATGCCGATCCTCGAATTGCTGCTCCAGATGCGCGTCAGCCGCACCCACATGGCGCTGGTGGTCGACGAGTTCGGCGGCACCGACGGGCTGGTCACCATCGAGGACCTCGTCGAGGAGATCGTCGGCGAGATCCAGGACGAGCACGATCCCGAAATCGCGCCGATGATGGCCGACCGGACGGACGGATCCATCGAAGCCGATGCAAGGGTGGCGATCGCGGAGTTCGAGTCCCGGATCGGCGCGGTGCTGACGCTCGCCGAGCCGCAGGCCGATATCGATACCCTCGGCGGGCTGGTGTTCACCCTGGCCGGGCGCGTCCCCTCGCGCGGCGAGGTGATCCGTCACCCCTCGGGTGCGGAGTTCGAGGTTCTCGACGCGGATCCGCGGCGCATCAAGCGGCTCCGGGTATGCCCGCCGCCCGCGTCGGGCGCTTGACGAAGACCGGGCCCCGGCGCCCGCGCCGCCTCGCCCGCCCGGCGGCGGCGCTGGCTTCGCTGACCGGCTGGCGGCGCTGGCTGGCGGCCTGGCTGTTCGGCCTCGCCTCCGTGCTCGCGCTTCCCCCGGTCGGGTGGTGGCCGACGCTGTTCGTCGCGCTTCCCGCGCTGGTCTGGCAGATCGACGGGACCGCCACCCGGCGGGCGGCGTTCGCCGTCGGCTGGTGGTTCGGCCTCGGCCATTTCATGGCCGGCACCTACTGGATCTCCAACTCCTTGCTGGTCGAGGCGGATCGCTTCGCCTGGCTGATCCCGCCGACGCTGGTCGGTGTGGCGGCCTATCTCGCGGTCTATCCCGCGCTCGCCTGCGCCTTCGCCGGCTGGATGCGGCCCGGCTGGCCGCGCGTCGCGGCGCTCGCCGTCGCCTGGACCGGGATGGAGATGCTGCGCGGCGTGGCTTTCACCGGCTTTCCGTGGAACCCGGTGGGCTCGGTCTGGACCGATATCCCGGCGATGATCCAGCCGGCCGCGGCGGTCGGGGTGTACGGCCTCGGCCTGATGACGGTCGCTCTCGCCGCTTCGCCCGCGCTGCTTGCGGCCGGCCGACGGGAAGCGCTCGCCGTGGCGCTCGGGGTGCCGCTCGCGCTCGCCCTGGCGTGGGGGGCGGGGAGCATGCGCCTCGAGCGGGCGCGGGCCGACCTCCACCCCGGGGTCAGGATCGGCATCGTCCAGCCCAACCTGCCCCAGCACGAGAAGGTCCGGGCGGCCTTCAGGCGGCGCCATTTCGCCACCCACCTCGCGATGACCCGGGCCGAGGCGGAGCGCGGCACGACCCATTTCGTGTGGCCGGAGACCGCGATCGGGTTCGCGCTCTCCCGGGCGCCCGGCGCCGCCGAGGCGGTCGCCCGGGCGCTGCCCCCGGGCGGTCTGGTGATCGCCGGCACGCTGCGCGCCGGCCCGCGCGGCGAGCGGCCGGCTCGGACCTGGAACAGCCTGGTCGCGCTCGACGGCGCGGCGCGCCGCGTCGCGGTCTATGACAAGGCGCGGCTGGTCCCGTTCGGCGAATACGTGCCGCTGCGCTCGATCCTCTCCTTTACCCAGATCACCGGCGGGCGCATCGACTTCAGCCGCGGCCCGGGACGCCGCACCCTCGCCGTCCCCGGGTTGCCGCCCTTCAGCCCGTTGATCTGCTACGAGATGATCTTTCCCGGCCGGGTGGTCGATTCGGACAGACGGCCCGAATGGCTGCTCAACCTCACCAATGACGGCTGGTTCGGCGACAGCGCCGGCCCCTACCAGCACTTCGCCGCGGCGCGCATGCGGGCCGTCGAGGAAGGGCTGCCGGTCGTGCGGGCGGCGAACTCGGGCATCTCGGCGGCGATCGATCCCTATGGCCGGGTGGTCGAGCGGCTCGGTCTCGGGAAACGCGCCGTGCTCCGGGTCGCGCTGCCCAAAGCGCTGTCCGAGCCCACCCCGTTCGCGCGATTCGGCCATGCGCCGCTTTTGGCGGTCATCGCCCTTGCCGCGGCGGGCCTCGCGACCTTCAGGCGATCGGCACCGCCCCGCCGCTCCTAGCCTGCGCGTTCGGGTTGCGGCGGCGCTGCGATTATTCTCCATGCTCCACATGGACTCGTGCTTGCAATTTTAGTATAGATCCTTTCGTTCCCCGCGCTGGCTGCATGATTTTTTTGGGTAGCCTTCCGGCGGAAAAGTGACGATCCAAGTGTAGTTTCCAAACATTGCAGGGAATATGTCGTTGTCCATAGGTTCGCGTAGTTGCGGACGCTCAGTGGCAATAATCGGATTTCAAAAATGGCGGATTTTCCACGGGGCGCCACGGCGCCTCCGGCGCGGGGGCGCCGCGGCCGGTCGAATTCGATCGACGTGCATGTCGGCAGCAGGGTGCGCATGAGACGCACGTTGCTGGGGCTCAGCCAGGAGAAGCTGGGCGAGGCGCTCGGCCTCACCTTCCAGCAGGTGCAGAAATACGAACGCGGCGCCAACCGCATCAGCGCCAGCCGCCTGTTCCAGATCGGCCGCGTGCTCGACGTTCCCATCTCGTTTTTCTACGACGAGATGCCGGACGAGGTCCTGCGGGACGCGCAGGGGGTCATGCGGCCCGGCCTCGGCGAGTCGGCGGACCCGTTCGAGCACGACCCGCTCGCCAAGCGCGAGACCCTGGAACTGGTCCGCGCGTATTACCGCATCTCCGACGCGCGCGTTCGAAGACGGATTTTCGAGCTCGTCAAGGCGGTCGCCCGGATCGAGAGCGAAGACGACACCTCGCTGGATAGCTAGCCGTCCGCGACCGTCCGGTTGACGGCGCGTGGCTGCCCCTGCGACAACGGTGCCAGCCGGGCGACGCAACAGGGCGAGGGGGCAGGCGGGTGCGGAAACAGGATTTTGTGTTCACCAGCGAATCGGTGTCCGAGGGGCATCCCGACAAGGTCAGCGACCGGATCTCGGATGCCGTGGTCGATGCGTATCTGTCCGCCGACTCGGACTCCCGCGTGGCCTGTGAAACGCTGACCACCACCAACCGGATCGTCATCGCCGGCGAGGTTCGCGGCCCGGTCGACCCGCAGGACATGGAAGGCGTGGCGCGCGAGGCGGTACGCGATATCGGCTACGAGCAGGACGGGTTCCACTGGCGGAAGGCCGAAGTGGCGGTCTATCTGCACGCCCAGTCGACCGATATCGCCCGCGGCGTCGACGCCTCCGGCAACAAGGACCAGGGCGCCGGCGACCAGGGCATCATGTTCGGCTTCGCCTGCGACGAGACCCCGACGCTGATGCCCGCGCCCATCCATTACGCGCACGCCATCCTGCGATCGATCGCCGAGGCCAGGCACGCCGGCGGGGTGGACGGCTTCGGCCCGGACTCGAAGAGCCAGATCTCGCTGCTTTACCGGGACGGGCGCCCGGTCCGGGCGACCTCGGTCGTGGTGTCTACGCAGCACGACCCCGGCCTCGACCAGGACGCGGTCCGCGAGCTCGTCCGCCCGCATGTCCTCGAGGTATTGCCGGACGGCTGGATGTGTCCGGAGGACGAGTTCTACGTCAATCCGACGGGCCGCTTCGTGATCGGCGGGCCGGACGGCGATTGCGGGCTCACCGGCCGCAAGATCGTCGTCGACACCTATGGCGGCGCCGCGCCGCATGGCGGCGGTGCGTTCTCCGGCAAGGACCCCAGCAAGGTCGACCGTTCCGCCGCCTACGCCGCGCGCTACGTGGCGAAGAACGTGGTCGCGGCGGGGCTTGCGTCGCGCTGCACCATCCAGGTTTCCTATGCCATCGGCGTCGCCAGGCCGCTATCGGTCTATGTCGACACGGAAGGGACGGCGACGGTCGAGGAGGAAAGGGTCTCGGGCGCGATCCAGGAGGTCGTGGATTTGTCGCCGCGGGGCATCCGCGACCGGCTCCAGCTGCTGCGGCCGATCTACGCCCGCACCGCGGCCTATGGCCATTTCGGGCGCGACCCCGAGCCCGATGGCGGCTTCGCCTGGGAGAAGCTCGATCTCGTCGAGGACCTCAGGAGCGCCCTGACCTAGGGTGGCAGACGCGCGGCGCATCCTCTACGGGCGGCGGCGCGGCCGAAAGCTGCGCGATGGCCAGCAGGCCCTGCTCGACGATGTCGTGCCGGGGCTCGAAATCGCGCTCGGCCCGTCATCGCGTCCGATCGAGCCGGCGGCGCTGTTCGGCCGCCCGGTGCGCGAGGTCTGGCTGGAGGTCGGTTTCGGCGCCGGCGAGCATTTGCTGGCCCAGGCGGCGGCCAACCGCGATGTCGGGCTGATCGGCTGCGAGCCTTACGTGACCGGCGTGGTGCGCATGGTACGCGGTCTCCGCGAAGCCGGGCTCGACAACATCCGGATCTGGCGCGACGACGCCAGGCTGCTCATCGACCGCCTCGCCGACGGTTCGCTGGCCCGGGTCTTCGTGCTGTTCCCCGATCCCTGGCCGAAGAGCCGCCATCACAAGCGGAGGTTCGTCTCCGCCCCCGTGCTCGAACGTCTCGCCGCGGTCATGCGGGACGATGCGGAGCTCCGCGTGGCAACCGACGACAGGGGCTACCTGGTCTGGATCCTCGCCCATCTGTGGCGCTCGGAACGCTTCGCCTGGACCGCCAGGGCGCCGTCCGACTGGCGCCGCCGGACCTCCGACTGGCCGGCCACGCGCTATGAGCGCAAGGCGTGCGAACAGGGCCGGAGCTGTTTCTATCTGCGCTATCGACGACGCCCCCGCGCGTCAAGACCCCCTTGAAAACCGGCGCGCGAGCCCGTATCTTCACCACGGCTGGAAAAATTGCGCGGCACAAAAAGAAAGTGGGCTCGTCGCCCGCTTTTTTTTGTCGTTGCCGCCATGCGGAAGGTTTGCATCGCGTTGGAAGCGATCGGCGAGGTCGAAAGGATCGTGGGGCCGCCCATCGAGGGGCTGGGCTACGATCTCGTTCGGGTCCGCCTGACCGGCACGTCGACGCCGACATTGCAGATCATGGCCGAGCGCAGGGACCGCCGCGAGATGAGCGTCGACGATTGCGCCGGGATCTCCCGCCTGGTCTCCGCGCTGCTCGATGTCGAGGACCCGATCGCCGGGTCCTACACGCTGGAGGTCTCCTCGCCCGGTCTCGACCGGCCGCTGGTCAGGGCCGAGGACTACGAACGGTTCGCCGGCTGCGAGGTCCGCATCGAGACGCGCCGGCCGCTCGAGGGGCGCAAGCGTTTCCGCGGCCGCCTGGTCGGCCGGCGCGGCCCCGACGTGGTGGTCGCCGACGGCCATGTCGAGCACATCATCCCCTTCGGCGAGGTGCTGCGGGGCAAGCTGATGCCGACCGACGCGTCGATCGCCGAGGCAATGAAAGGACGGGGTAGGTAGTCACCATGGACTTGGACGCCATACCGGCCGCCGGGACCGACCGGCTCGAACTCCTGCAGGTCGCCGACGCCGTCGCGCGCGAGAAGTCGATCGAGCGCGACGAGGTGCTGGAGGCGATGGAACAGGCCATCCAGAAAGCCGCTAGGTCGAAATACGGGCAGGAGCACGACGTGCGCGCCTATATCGATCGCAAGAGCGGCGACATCAAGCTGGCGCGCATCCTCGAAGTGGTCGAGGAGGTGGAGAACGAGGTGACCCAGCTCACGCTCGAACAGGCGCGTCGGCGGAAGCCGGGCGCCGCGATCGGCGATTATCTGGTCGATCCGCTGCCGCCCATCGATTTCAGCCGCATCGCCGCGCAGACCGCCAAGCAGGTCATCGTCCAGCGGGTGCGCGACGCCGAGCGCCAGCAGCAATACGAGGAATACAAGGACCGCGCCAACGAAGTGGTCAACGGCATCGTCAAGCGCGTCGAGTTCGGCAATCTGACGGTCGATCTGGGCCGCGCCGAGGCGGTGCTGCGGCGCGACGAAATGATCCCGCGGGAGTCGTTTCGCGCCGGCGACCGGGTGCGCGCCTATATCTACGACGTGCGGTCCGAGCCGCGCGGCCCGCAGATCTTCCTGACACGCACCAGGCCCGAGTTCATGGCCATGCTGTTCGCCCAGGAGGTGCCCGAGGTCTACGACAAGATCATCGAGATCCGCGCGGTCGCGCGCGACCCCGGCAGCCGCGCCAAGATCGCGGTGCTGTCGAACGATTCCAGCATCGACCCGGTGGGCGCCTGCGTCGGCATGCGGGGCAGCCGCGTCCAGGCGGTGGTCGGCGAGCTGCAGGGCGAGAAGATCGACATCATCCAGTGGAACCCCGATCCCGCGACCTTCATCGTCAACGCGCTGGCGCCCGCCGAGGTCGCCAAGGTCGTGCTCGACGAGGACCAGCGCCGCATCGAGGTCGTGGTGCCCGACGATCAGCTCAGCCTCGCCATCGGACGTCGCGGCCAGAATGTCCGTCTGGCCTCGCATCTCACCCAGTGGGAGATCGCGATCCTCACCGAGGACGAGGAGTCGGAGCGCCGCCAGGAGGAGTTCCGCACCCGGTCGCAGATGTTCATGGACGCGCTCGACATCGACGACGTGCTCGCCCATCTGATGGTCACCGAGGGCTTCTCCACCGTCGAGGAGGTGGCTTTCGTGCCGATGACCGACCTGCTTTCGATCGAGGGTTTCGACCAGGAGCTCGCCGACGAGCTGCGCGACCGCGCCAGGCAGCATCTCGCCGAGGAGGAGGCCCGCCTCACCGGGCGCCGGCGCGAGCTGGGCGTCTCCGACGATCTCGCCGCGGTCCCCGGGCTGAGCCCGGCGATGGCGGTCACCCTGGGCGAGGCCGGCGTGACGTCGCGCGACGATTTCGCCGATCTGTCGACCGACGAGGTGATCGACGGGGAGGAAGGGGTGCTGCGCGACTTTGCGCTGAGCGAGGAAGAGGCCAACCGGCTCATCATGGCGGCCCGCGCCCACTGGTTCGATGACGACGATGGCGGGGACCCCGGCGCCGGGGAGGGCGCGGCCGAGGAAACCGGTGCCGAGGCGCCCGCACCGGATCCGGCGATCTGAACCCGGCGCGGCGGAGACGGCATCTTGACCGTGGAACGCTACCCGTCAGAACCCGCCGGCAACGCGAGGCGTTGCCTGGTGAGCCGCGAGTGCCAGCCGCGCGAGCGGATGCTGCGCTTCGTGGTCGGCCCGGATCGCGAGATCGTGCCCGATATCGCGGGCCGATTGCCGGGACGCGGATTGTGGCTCCAATCGCGCCGGGATATAGTCGAGCGCGCGGCGGCGACGGATCCCTTGGCCGGGGCCGCCCGCCGCGACGTGACGGTGCCGGATGCGCTGGCCGACCGGGTCGAGCGATTGCTGGCGGCGCGCTGTATCGACCTTATCGGGCTCGCGCGGCGCGCCGGCAGCGCGCTGACCGGTTTCGAGGCGGTGCGGCGCGCGCTGCAACGGGGAGGAGCGGCGCTTCTCCTGGTGGCCGCGGACGGGTCCATGCGCCAGCGGAGCCGTTTGCCGCTGGCGCGTGTGCGTGACCGCGTGGTCGATGTGCTGCTCTCGTCGGAGCTCGGCGGCGCGTTCGGCCGCGACGCGGTGACTTACGCGGTGCTGGGCCAGGGTCGTCTCGCCGGACGGGTCTGGACGGAAGCCGGAAGGCTGGCTGGATTTCGCACGGCGCAGAAGAGTTGAACGATATGAACGAGCAGAAAGAGACCGAACCGGCGAAGAAGAGGCTCAGCCTGTCACGGCCCGGCCGGCTGGAACTGAAGAAGACGGTCGACGCCGGACAGGTCCGCCAGAGCTTCTCGCACGGCCGCACCAAGGCCGTCGCGGTCGAGGTGCGCCGCAAGCGGACATTCGCTCAATCCGCCGACGGCGGAATGACCGAGGTCAAGGCTGCCCCGGACGAGCTGATGGCGGCGACGGCGGAGGCGGTTTCCCAGCTCGAGGCGGCCGCCGCCGTGGTTGCGCCCGTCGAGGAAGGGCAGCGCGGCCAGCCGCGCGAGCTGACCGAACACGAGAAGGCCGCGCGCGCCCGCGCGCTCGTCGGGCTGAAGCAGGCGGAGACCGAGCGGCAGGCCGCGGAAGAGGCGCGCAGGGCGCTCGAAAGGGCCGCCGAGGAAGAGCGCCGGCACAGGGAAGAGGAACAGGCAGCGCGCGAGCGCGCCGAGGCCGAGGCGCGCGCCCTCGAGGCGGAGCAGGCGGCCACGGCGAAAGCCGCGGCTCCGGCCGAGGCGACCCCTCAGGCGAAGCCGGAGCCCGCGCCGCCCGCCCGTCCGGCCGCCAAGGCGGGCGAGACGCAGGCCGAAGAGGGCGAGGCCGAACGGCCGCGCGGACGCAAATCCGGTCGACAGGACACGCGGCGGCTTGCCCCCAAGCGGGGAGAGCCGCGCCGCCGCGCCGGTCGTCTGACCATCGCCCAGGCGCTCGACGACGAGGAGCGCCAGCGCAGCCTGGCGTCGCTGCGCCGGCTCCGCGAACGCGAGAAGCGCGCGCAGCGGCGGTCCGACGAGCCGATCGCCAAGGTCGTCCGCGACGTCGTCGTGCCCGAGACCATCACCGTGCAGGATTTGGCGAGCCGCATGGCGCAGCGCGCTCCGGACGTCATCAAGACACTGATGAACATGGGAATCATGGCAACCATCAACCAGTCTCTGGACGCCGACACGGCCGAGCTGGTGGTCGGCGAGTACGGCCACAAGGTGAAGCGCGTCAGCGACGCCGATGTCGAGATCGGCATCAGGGGCGAGGACGACACCGACACCGAGCTGGTGCCGCGACCGCCGGTGGTCACGGTGATGGGTCACGTCGATCACGGCAAGACCTCGCTGCTCGATGCCCTGCGCAAGTCCGATGTGGCCGCCGGAGAGGCCGGCGGCATCACGCAGCATATCGGCGCCTATCAGGTGACCCTCCCCGGCGGCGATCAGAAGATCACCTTCATCGACACCCCGGGCCATGCCGCGTTCACCGCGATGCGCGCCCGCGGCGCCAATGTCACCGATATCGTGATCCTGGTGGTTGCCGCCGATGACGGGGTGATGCCGCAGACCGTCGAGGCCATCGACCACGCGAGAGCCGCCGAGGTGCCGATCATCGTCGCGATCAACAAGATCGACCGGCCCGACGCCGATCCCACGCGGGTGCGCAACGACCTGTTGCAGCACGAGCTGGTCGACGAGGCGTTCGGCGGCGACGTGCTCTCGGTCGAAGTGTCGGCGGTCGAGGGCACCAATCTCGACAAGCTGCTGGAGACCGTCGTTCTCCAGGCCGAGGTTCTCGAGTTCAAGGCGAACCCCGACCGTTCCGCCGATGGCGTGGTGATCGAATCCAAGCTCGATCGGGGCCGCGGCTCGGTGGCCACGCTGCTGATCCAGCGCGGCACGCTGAGGACCGGGGACATCGTGGTCGCCGGCAGCGAATGGGGCCGCGTGCGCGCAATCGTCGATGACAGCGGCGAGCAGGCCGCGTCGGCCGGCCCGTCGGTGCCGGTGGAGATTCTCGGCCTCAACGGGACGCCGGCGGCGGGCGACGAGTTCTCGGTGGTCGAGAACGAAATGCGGGCCCGCGAGATCACCGAATTCCGCGTCCGCCGCGAGCGCGACGCGCGCGCCGCGAGGGCCGCGCGGGGCTCCGTCGAACAGATGTTTTCCAATATCGGACGCGAGCAGAGGAAGGAGTTCGCGCTGGTCATCAAGGCGGACGTGCAGGGCTCGGTCGAGGCGATCCAGGCCAATGCGGAAGGATTCTCGACCGACGAGGTCGGGGTGCGCGTGCTCCATGCCGGTGTCGGCGGGATCAACGAATCCGACGTGACGCTCGCCTCGGCGTCCGACGCCGTGATCATCGGGTTCAACGTCCGCGCCGGACCCCAGGCGCGCCAGCTCGCCGCCCAGGATGGAGTCGAGATCCGCTACTACTCGGTGATTTACGACGTGCTCGACGTCATCAAGGCGGAGCTGACCGGCATGCTGGCGCCGCTCGCGCGCGAGCACTTCCTCGGCAATGCCGAGATTCTCCAGGTGTTCAACATCTCCAGGCAGGGCCGGGTTGCCGGCTGCAGGGTTTCCGAAGGCCTCGTGCGGCGGGGCTCGCGGGTGCGTCTGCTGCGCGACAACGTGGTGGTCCATGAAGGCTCGCTGTCGAGCCTCAGGCGGTTCAAGGACGAGGTTCGCGAGGTCCGCGAAGGGTTCGAATGCGGCATGGCGTTCGAGAACTACCAGGATCTCAAGGAACGCGACGTCATCGAGTGCTTCGACGTCGAGGAGGTCGCCCGGACGCTCTAGCACCGGCTCCGGGCGCCGCCCCGCGGGGGACGGGACCCATGGCACGGCGGAGACATTCGGCGCGCGGTCCATCGCAACGACAGCTCAGGGTGGGCGAAACCGTACGCCACGCCCTCTGCCGCCTGTTCGAGCGCGGCGCGATCCGCGATCCCGAGCTTGCCGGCATGTCGCTCACCATCGCCGAGGTGGCGATGAGCCCGGATCTCAGGGTGGCCACCGCCTATGTCCTTCCGCTCGCCGCCGGCGAGACCGAGAGGGAGGCGGCGGTGGCGGCGCTCAACCGGATCGAGCCGGCGCTCCGGCGCCTGCTCGCGCCGATGGTCTCTCTCAAGTTCCTGCCCGATCTCAGATTCGTCGCCGATACCCGCTTCGACCGGGCGGGACGGATCGAGGCGCTGCTGGATCGGGCCCGCGGCAGCGCCGACGGGGTGGACGGAGATGGCGCGTAAACGCCGGGGCCGGCCGATCCACGGCTGGATCGCGATCGACAAGCCGAGGGGCATGTCGTCGGCCCATGCCGTCGCCCGGGTCCGCCGCATCACCGGCGCGGCCAAGGCCGGCCATGGCGGCACGCTGGACCCGCTGGCGACCGGAGTCCTGCCGGTCGCGCTCGGCGAGGCGACCAAGACGTCGGCCTGGGCGATGGCCGGCGACAAGACCTACCGGTTCGTCCTGCGCTGGGGCGAGAGCCGCGACACCGACGACTCCGAGGGCGCGGTGACCGGGACCAGCGACGCGCGCCCCGCCGAGGCGGAGGTGCTGGCTCTGCTCGATCGTTTCACCGGCGACATCGTCCAGCGCCCGCCGCGCTACTCCGCCCTCAAGCTGGACGGGCGGCGCTCCTACGACCTCGCCCGCGCGGCGGTCGATTTCGACCTGCCGGAACGCGTGGTCACAGTGGTGGCGCTGGCTCTGCTCGACATGCCCGACGCCGACCGCGCGGTCTTCGAGATGCGCTGCGGCAAGGGCACCTATGTGCGCAGCCTCGCGCGCGACCTCGCGCTCGCGCTCGGCACCGTCGGCCATGCCGAGGAGATCCGACGCCTCGCGGTCGGGCGCTTCGCCGAGGCGGACTCGATTCCGCTGGATCGACTGGAGACGCTGGTGCATAGTGCGCCCGCGCAGGATTACCTGTTGCCGATCGAGGCCGCGCTGGACGACATCCCGGCCGTGCCCGTATCGGCCTCGCAGGCTGCCCTGCTGAGGCACGGCCAACCCGTCCGCATAACCGCTCGCGAGCGGTGCGCCGTCGTGGCCGAACGTGTTGCCGAGGGTGACACGGTGGTCGCGATGGGCGAGGGTGGGGTGGTTGCGCTCGCGCGCGTGGAGGACGGAGCGATCCGCCCGACGCGCGTGATCAACCCGTAACCTGGAGTCCACGATGTCGATCACGTCTGCTCGCACGGCCGAGCTGGTCACCGAATACGGCTCCGACCCGGCCGATACGGGCTCGCCCGAGGTACAGGTCGCGATCCTGTCTGAACGGATCCTCAACCTCACCGAACACCTCAAGGAACACAAGAAGGACTACCACTCGCGCCGCGGCCTGCTGATGATGGTGGGACAGCGGCGCCGCCTGCTCGACTATCTCAAGCGCAGGGACCAGTCCCGCTACACCACGCTGATCGGGCGCCTGGGGCTGCGCCGCTGAGCGTTCGGGGCCGGTCGGGCGCGGAGCGCGCGACGACCGCCGCCGGACTGCCGATCGATACCGAATTCACCACGTACGCATGGCGCGGCGCACAGGGCGGCGCGCCGTTTGGAAGGATGGAAGAATGTTTACGATACACCGGAAAGAACTGACCTGGGGCGGCCGCCCGCTGGTCATCGAGACCGGCCGGCTCGCCCGACAGGCGGACGGCGCGGTGCTCGTGACCTATGGCGAGACCACCGTGCTCTGCACCGCGGTGGCGGAGAACCAGCCCCGCGCAGGAATCGATTTCTTTCCTCTCACGGTCAACTACCAGGAAAAGGCCTTCGCGGCCGGACGCATCCCGGGCGGCTTCTTCAAGCGCGAAGGCCGCCCGTCGGAGAAGGAAACCCTGACCTCGCGGCTGATCGACCGGCCGATCCGCCCGCTCTTCGCCAGCGGCTTCCGCAACGAGACGCAGGTTATCTGCACGGTTCTCAGCCACGATCTCGAGAACGACCCCGACATCCCGGCCCTGATCGGGAGCTCGGCCGCGCTGACCATCTCCGGGATACCGTTTCTCGGGCCGATCTTCGGCGCCCGGGTCGGCTATGTCGCCGGCGAGTATGCGCTCAACCCGCGCATCGACGAGCTCGAGGACTCGACCCTCGACATGGTGGTCGCCGGCACCGCGGACGCGGTGCTGATGGTCGAATCGGAAGCGCAGTCGCTGTCCGAGGAGGAGATGCTGGGCGCGGTGATGTTCGCCCAGCGGGAGAGCCGTCCGGTGATCGAGGCGATCATCTCGCTCGCCGAGGACTGCGCCAAGGAGCCCTGGGACCTCGATCCGGCCGACCCGGCGCAGGCCGGGATCGAGGAGCAGGTGCGCGCGCTCGCCGAGGCCCCGCTGCGCGAGGCCTATGCCGAGCGGATCAAGCAGTCGCGGGTCGAGAAGATCGCCCAGGCCAAGGCCGCCGCGCTCGAGGCGCTCGCCGAGACCCACCCGGCCGATGGCGTCGCCGGCGCCCTCAAGACGGTCGAGAAGGACATCGTCCGCAACGCCATCCTGGATACCGGCGAACGCATCGACGGGCGGGACACGAGGACCGTCAGGCCGATCGAGGCCGAGGTCGGCATCCTGCCCAGGCTGCACGGCAGCGCCCTGTTCACCCGTGGCGAGACCCAGGCCCTGGTGGTGGCGACGCTCGGCACCGGCCAGGACGAGCAGATCGTCGACGCCCTCGCGGGCGAGTACCGCGAGCATTTCATGCTGCACTACAACTTCCCGCCCTATTCGGTGGGCGAGGCGAGCTTCCTGCGCTCCCCCGGGCGGCGCGAGATCGGCCACGGCAAGCTCGCCTGGCGCGCCGTGCGGGCGATGATGCCGTCCAAGGACGACTTCCCCTACACCGTCCGCGTGGTCTCCGAGATCACCGAGTCGAACGGCTCGTCGTCAATGGCCACCGTCTGCGGCGCGGCGCTGGCGATGATGGACGCAGGCGTGCCGATCAAGGCGCCGGTCGCCGGCATCGCCATGGGGCTGATCAAGGAGGGCGAGCGCTTCGCCGTGTTGTCCGACATTCTCGGCGACGAGGACCATCTGGGTGACATGGACTTCAAGGTCGCCGGCACCCGCGACGGGGTCACCGCCCTGCAGATGGACATCAAGATCACCGGGATCACCGAGGAGATCATGCGGACCGCGCTGGAGCAGGCGCGCGACGGCCGGCTCCACATCCTCGACAACATGGACCGGGCGCTGTCGAGCGCGCGCGAGGGGATCAGCGAGCACGCGCCCCGGATCACCGCCTTTGCCATCCCGCGCGACAAGATCCGCGAGGTCATCGGCACCGGCGGCAAGGTGATTCGCGAGATCTGCGAGGTGACCGGCGCCAAGATCGATATCGAGGACGACGGCACGATCAAGGTCGCGGCGGTCGATTCCGGGGCCGCCGACAAGGCGATCGAATGGATCCGCGGCATCGTCGCCGAGCCCGAGGTCGGCGTGATCTATGGCGGCAAGGTGGTCAAGGTGGTCGATTTCGGCGCCTTCGTGAACTTCCTCGGCGCGCGCGACGGCCTGGTCCATATCAGCGAGCTCGCGCCGCGCCGCGTCGGCAAGGTGACCGACGTGGTCAACGAGGGCGACGAGGTGAAGGTCAAGGTGCTGGGCATCGACGACCGCGGCAAGGTGCGGCTGTCGATGAAGGTCGTCGACCAGGAGACCGGCGAGGACATCTCCGACCAGCGCGCCCAGCCCAGGGAGGCGGCGCCCGGCGGCGCCTGAGCGGGCCCGCCGTCGCCTCTCCCGCGCCCGATCCCGCAGCGGAATCCGCGCCCGCCGGTAGCCGGCCCGGCGCGGTTTCTGCTGGCCGTCTGGGATTCCGTTCATATATTGGCTTGAGTCGACGGGTGCGCGGCGCCATGCGCATCGCTTCCGGGTCCCGAGGAGGCTGCAGCTGAGAGACCTCAAGCCCGTGATGATCTCCGGCAAGGAGGTTCCGCCTCTCGTCGAGGGCGGCAAGGGCATCGCCGTCTCCAATGGCGAGAGCTGCGGCGCCTGGGCCTCGGCCGGCGGGGTCGGCACGTTCTCCGGCGTCAACGCCGACGCCTTCGATGCCAACGGCGCGCTGATCCCGGTGCGCTATGGCGGGCGCACGCGGCGCGAACGGCACGAGGAGCTGCTCGCCTACGCCATCCAGGGCGGCATCTCCCAGGCGCGCATCGCCCACGAAATGGCCGGCGGCCAGGGCCGCATCCACATGAACGTGCTGTGGGAGATGGCCGGCGCCGAGCGGGTGCTGCGCGGCGTGCTGACCGGCGCCAGGGGGCTGATCCACGGCGTCACCTGCGGCGCCGGCATGCCCTACCGGATCGCCGAGATCGCCGCCGAGCACAAGGTCTACTACTATCCGATCGTGTCGTCTGCCAGGGCCTTCCGGGCGCTCTGGAAGCGCGCCTACCACAAGTTCTCGCAGTGGCTGGGCGGCGTGGTCTACGAGGACCCGTGGCGGGCCGGGGGGCATAACGGGCTGTCCAACAGCGAGGATCCGCACGAGCCGCAGGAGCCGTTCCCGCGGGTCAGCGAGCTGCGCCAGACCATGGCGCAGATGGGGCTCGACGAGACCCCGATCTTCATGGCCGGCGGGGTCTGGTATCTGCGCGAATGGGGCGACTGGTTCGACAACCCGGAGATCGGCCCGGTCGCCTTCCAGTTCGGCACCCGCCCCCTGCTGACCCGGGAGAGCCCGATCTCTCCGCAATGGAAGCGCCGGCTGCTCGAACTCAGGGAAGGCGACGTCTCGCTCAACAAGTTCAGCCCGACCGGGTTCTATTCCTCGGCGGTGTTCAACTCCTTCCTCGACGAGCTCAGGGAACGCTCGGAGCGCCAGGTCAGCTTCGCCAGCGAGCCGATCGGAGCGCTCGCCTGCGAACTCCTGGTCGGGCCCCGCGCGCGGCGCATCTACGTGGCCGAGAACGACAGGGCCTGCGCGGTGAAGTGGATGAAACAGGGCTACACCGAAGGCCTCCGGACCCCGGACTCGACGATCATCTTCACCACGCCGGAGAAGGCGCGCGAGATCCGCACCGACCAGGCCAACTGCATGGGCTGCCTGTCGGCCTGCTTCTTCTCCAACTGGTCGCAGAACGAGGCCGGCACCACCGGGCGCAAGGCCGACCCGCGGTCGTACTGCATCCAGAAGACGCTGCAGGACATCGCCCATGGCGGCCAGGTCGACGAGGAGCTGATGTTCGCCGGTCACAACGCCTACCGGTTCCGCGACGACCCGTTCTATTCCAACGGCTTCGTCCCCACCGTCCGGCAGCTGGTCGACCGCCTGCTGACCGGCGACTGAGCCGCCGCGAACTTGTTCGACTTGTTCCAAACTGTGCCGGTCTCTATTGTAAAAGAAGTGTAATGACCCGCCAGGCAGACGAGTTTCGGCGATGCAACGATCCTTCACGCCGCTGATCGAGATGCTCAAGCGCCACGGTCTGCGGCCGACGCGCCAGCGTCTGGCGCTGGCGAAGCTGCTGTTCGGCGGCGCCAACCGCCATGTCAGCGCCGAGAGCCTGCACGAGGAGGCGCTCGGAAACGGGGCGAAGGTTTCGCTGGCGACCGTCTACAACACGCTGCATCAGTTCACCGCCGTCGGCCTGCTGCGCGAGGTGAGCGTCGATCCGAACCGGTCCTATTTCGACACCAACACGACCGATCACCACCATCTGTATTTCCAGGACACCGGCCGCCTCGAAGACCTCGATGCCGCGGAGGTGCGGATCGGCAAGCTGCCCGACCCGCCCGCCGGCACGACGATCAGCCGGGTCGAACTGGTCATCCGGGTCAGCGGCAGCCCGGACTGACCGGGCGTCCGCCGACGCCAGAGAACGAGCGTTAGAACAATTCCAACCTGTTGACCAACCCTCGCCGGCTACATATAAATATGTTTCAGGGCGGCTTCCGGGGGCGGCTTTGCGAAGCCGGGACCGGCGGAACCCGGCCCAACGGAACGGGAACTCCCAGAACACGATCGGAGGAAAGATGAACACCGCGAGCAAGTGCCCGGTTATGGGCGGCACCCACCAGGCGGTCGGGGAGACGGCGAACCAGCATTGGTGGCCCAACAAGCTGAACCTGCGGGTGCTCCGCCAGAACCACCCCCAGGCCGACCCCAACGGCGACGACTTCAACTACGCCGAGGCGTTCAACAGCCTCGACTTCGACGCCCTGGCGAAGGACGTCGATGCGGTGATGACCGACTCGCAGGACTGGTGGCCGGCCGATTACGGTCACTACGGTCCGCTGTTCATCCGCATGACGTGGCACGCGGCGGGCACCTACCGCATCGATGACGGGCGCGGCGGCGGCGGCTGCGGCGACCAGCGCTTCGCCCCGCTCAACTCCTGGCCCGACAACGTGAATCTCGACAAGGCGCGCCGGGTGCTGTGGCCGATCAAGCAGAAATACGGCCGCAAGATCTCGTGGGCCGATCTGCTGATCTTCGCCGGCAACCGGGCGCTCGAGACGATGGGCTTCAAGACCTACGGCTTCGGCGGCGGCCGCGAGGACATCTGGGCGGCCGACGAGGACATCTACTGGGGTCCGGAGCAGGGCTGGCTCGACGACGAGCGCTATAGCGGCGACCGGGATCTGGCGGTTCCGCTCGGCGCCGTCCAGATGGGCCTGATCTACGTCAACCCGGAGGGGCCGAACGGCAACCCGGACCCGATGGCGGCGGCCCGCGACATCCGCGAGACCTTCCGCCGCATGGCGATGAACGACGAGGAAACGGTCGCGCTGATCGCCGGCGGCCACACCTTCGGCAAGGCGCACGGCGCCGCCGAGGAGAAGTACAAGGGTCCCGAACCCGAGGGCGCCGCCATCGTGGACCAGGGCCTCGGCTGGACGAGCAGCCATGGCAGCGGCAAGGCCGGCGATCAGATCGGCAGCGGGCTCGAGGGCGCCTGGACAAAGAACCCCATCGTCTGGGACAACGGCTATTTCGAGAACCTGTTCGAATACGAGTGGGAGCTGACCAAGAGCCCCGCCGGCGCGAACCAGTGGACCCCGAAGAACGCCGAGGCGCAGGGCACCGTGCCGGACGCGCACGATCCCTCCACCCGGCACGCGCCGATGATGCTGACCACCGATCTCGCGCTGATCGTCGATCCGGCCTACAAGGAGATTTCCAGGCGGTTCTACGAGAACCCGGACCAGCTCGCCGACGCCTTCGCCAAGGCGTGGTTCAAGCTGCTGCATCGCGACATGGGGCCGGTCGCGCGCTATCTCGGCCCGTGGGTTCCCGAAGAGCAGCTGCCCTTCCAGGACCCGGTGCCCGCGGTCACGCATACGCTGATCGACGACGCGGACATCGCCGCGCTCAAGGGCAGGATCCTCGCATCCGGCCTCTCCGTCTCCCAGCTGGTCTCGGCCGCCTGGGCGTCGGCCTCGACCTACCGCGACACCGACAAGCGCGGCGGTGCCAACGGGGCGCGTATCCGCCTCGCGCCGCAGGCGGGGTGGGACGTCAACGTGCAGTCCGGCGTGTCGGCCGTGCTGGCGACCCTGGAGGGGATCCAGAGCGCGTTCAACGGTGCGCAGGCGAACGGCAAGATGGTCTCGCTCGCCGACCTGATCGTGCTGGGCGGCTGCGCGGCCGTCGAGGAGGCCGCGCGGAAGGCCGGGCACGACGTCGAGGTTCCGTTCGCGCCGGGGCGCAGCGACGCGACGGACGAGATGACCGATGCCGAGTCCTTCGCCGTGCTCGAACCGACCGCCGACGGGTTCCGCAACTACCTGCAGAACGGCCACGCGATCTCGTCCGAGCACCTGCTGGTGGAAAAGGCGTTCATGCTGAAGCTGTCCGCTCCCGAGATGACCGCCCTCATGGGCGGCATGCGCGCTCTCGGCGCCAATGCCGGGCAGAACGGGCTCGGGGTCCTCACGAACCGGCCCGGGACGCTGACCAACGACTTCTTCGTGAACCTGCTCGACATGGGGACCGAGTGGACGGCGACATCCGACGCCGGCGAGGAGTTCGAAGGTCGCGATCGTGGCACCGGCGAACGCAGATGGACCGCCAGCCGCGTCGACCTCGTCTTCGGCTCGAACTCCGAGCTCAGGGCGCTCGCCGAGGTCTACGGCAGCAGCGACGCCGGGCAGAAGTTCGTCCGCGACTTCGCCGCCGCGTGGGGCAAGGTCATGAACCTCGACCGCTTCGACCTCGCCTGATCCCGCAGGCAAGGTCCAGGGCTTGCAGGGCGCGGCCCGGCCGGCGATCGGCCGGGCCGCGGCTTTCGGGGGCCGGACCGACCGGTTCGGCGTCGGCCGGATGATCGACCACGAGCCGCCGCAGGCGTAGCCGGGGCGCTCGTCCACCTCCGGCCCAGCCGTTCCCCCAGGCCGTCAGGTCGCGGCCCGCCCGCGATCCGCGCGACTGGCCGCAGGACGCAATCCTGCCGCGGTCGCGGCCTACAACCCGTCCTGCACGGGTTCCGCCGGAGGCGGCCGGTGGAACAGGAAATCTGTCTGGTCGAGCGCGTCGAGCGCGAGGTTTTCGAGCGTGAGGGTGCCGCCGCCGTGGTCGGTGAGGTCGATCGCCATGTCGGTCCCGACCTGCGTCACGGCCAGGTCTTCGAAGCCCGCGATTCCAGCGAAGGAGTCCAGGGCGATCGCGTCCTCGCCGTCGGTGAAATCCGTGATCCTGTCGTTTCCATGGCCCGCCCGGTAGACAAAGCTGTCCGCGCCCGCGCCGCCGGTGAGCGTGTCGTCGCCGGCGCCCCCGGCGAGGGTGTCCGCGCCCTCGCCGCCGATCAGGCGGTCGTTCCCGTCGCCGCCGTCGAGCGTGTCGTCGCCTTCGCCGCCGAACAGCCAGTCGTGGCCCGCGCCGCCGGTGAGATCGTCATCGCCCTCCGCGCCGAACGCGGTGTCGTGACCGTCGGCGCCGTCGATCGAATCGCCGCCGTCGCGGCCGACGATGAGGTCGTCCCCGACATAGTAGGGCCCGCCCCCGTCCGCTTCGGCGGCCGCCCTCCCCCCGGGCAGGATGAACATGCCGGCGGTGAGCGACGAGGCGGCGACGCCGGCGAGCACGATCGTCCCGCCGCCCCGGCCCGCGAGGTCGATGACCGTGCTTGCGCCATCCTCCGTCGCGGCAATCGCGGTGCCGAGCTGCTCCCAGGAAATCGCCTGCGCGAACCCGTCCAGATAAATCCTGTCCCCGGCGGTGTCGAAGTCGTGGATCGTGTCGTGGCCGTCCGCCGGGCCGAAGACGAAGACATCCCGGTCGGCGCCGCCCCACATCCGGTCGTTGCCGGCGCCGCCGGTGATCCAGTCGCCGCCGTCGCCGCCGCGCAGGATGTCCAGGCCGTCGCCGCCCGCGATCACGTCGCGGCCGGCGTTCCCGCGAAGGTCGTCGTCGCCGTCGCCGCCATGGAGGGAGTCCCGACCCCCGCCGCCCTCGATCACGTCGCTACCGGCATCCCCGCGAAGGCTGTCATCGCCGTCGCCGCCGTAGAGAGTGTCCTGGCCCTCGCCGCCCCGGACGATGTCGATTCCGGCCTTCCCGCGGATGATGTCGTCGCCCCCGCCGCCATACAGCAGGTCGATGGCCGTCGTGTTCGAGCCGTCTATGGTGTCGTTCCCGGTGCCGCCGAAGACGATCGCCTGGCTTCCGTCGGCATGGATCACGTCGTCGCCGCCGCCGCCGATGACCAGGTCGCTCGTTCCCGTGCTGGAGATCAGGTCGTCGCCGCTGCCGCCGAGAACGATGTTGGCGCGCGCCTCCGTGCGGGTCACGACATCGTCGCCGCCGCCCGCGTCGATGAGGTCGATCCCGGCGCTTCCCTCGAAGGTCTCACCCTCCCGGGTGCCGAATTGCAGGATGTCGGGACGTGGCGGTTGCCGATCGTCGTCGCGGTTCGCGCCGTTCCCCCCGGGACTGTGCTCGCGGTCCATCGGTAGCATCTCCCCTGTCCGCGGCCCTCGTGCCGTGCCGCATCGGACCCCTCGACCCTTGAGATGGTGTCGATCGCCCGGCCTGCGCAACGACTTGTTCCCGATAGGGTCCATAACCCCGCCTTATGGATCGAGGCGTCTTCCGCGGGGACGCCACCGCCCGGACCGGCGCGGTCGCGCCTCGTGCTCAAGCTTATGGAGCCATTGGAAAACAATGCTGGCGACCGCCCCTGTCCGAGCCGACCTAGGAGTCGAGTACCGCGTGTAGCCGACAGGAGGACACGATGGCCAAGACTCTGGACCCGTTGACCGATCGGTCCGTCATCCGCAGCGGCGGCGGCGGCAACGACAGTTACAACGGCGGCGTCGACCACGACATCCTCGAAGGCGGGGGCGGCGACGATGCGCTGTCGGGCGGCGGCGGCCGCGATCACCTCCTCGGCGGGTCGGGAGACGACACCGTCGACGGCGGCGACGGGCGCGACATCGTGCGCGGCGGCAGCGGCGACGATTACCTCAGGGGCGGCGCGGAGGACGACTTCCTTTACGGCGACACCGGCAACGACCGCATCGCGGGCGACGATGGGTGGGACCGGCTGTTCGGCGGCCAAGGCAACGACTTCCTCGAAGGCGGTGGCGGAGAAGACGTCATTGTCGGCGGCGAGGGCGACGACCTGTTGAGCGGCGGCGCCCGCGAGGATCACTTCGTCTACCTTGAGAACGCCGGCGACGACGTTATCCTCGACTTCAGGCCGGGGGAGGATTTCATCGACCTGCGCCTCCTGCCCGAAGAGATCCGGTTCTCCGAACTCACCATCGTCGACGCGGAGGACGGGTGCGGGGTCAGGATCGCCCACCAGGCCCTCGGCGGCTCCATCGAGCTCAGGGGGTGCACCGCGTCGGAGCTCTCGGCGTCGGACTTCAGGATGCCGGACGGCGAGACCACCAGGATCACCATCGACGGCGCCTGGATCGTCCGCCCCACCGATACGTATGACGGGTCGGACGCCAGCGTGCTCTACATCAACGGCGCGGGCGACGGCACCGCCTTCGCCAAGGGCGGACAGGACCGCGTCTTCGGCGGCGAGGGCGACGATCGCCTCGACGGCGGAAACTCCGCCGACGCCATCTACGGCGAGGAAGGCAACGACATCCTCCAGGGCGGGTACGGCCCCGACCGGCTGTTCGGCGGCGAGGGCGACGACGAACTCGCGGGCGGCGCAGGCGGTTACGGCGACCTGCTGGTCGGCGGCGAGGGCAACGACCGGCTCACCGGCGGCGCCGGCGCCGACAGCTTCGTCTTCGGCCGCGATCACGGGTCCGACTGGATCGCCGATTTCGGCGACGGCGCGGATGTGATCGACCTCTCGGCATACCGGGGACTCTCGGGCTTCGAGGACCTGCACCTCTGGACCTTCGGGACCGCGGCGGTGGTCGATCTCACGAACCGCGGCGGGGGCAGGATCTGGCTTCAGGACACGGACGTGAACGAGCTCGGCGCCGAGGACTTCGTGTTCCACGAGCCGTCCGTCGATGCGGCGTCCGTCGACGGCATGTGACGGCGTGCCCGGCGCCGGGGAGAACTCCCCTTTGACCCACGCCGGGGCGAACCAACAGGAGGCTGCGATGACCAACCCGAACGAAGCGACGGCGCAGGACGACATCCTGATCGGCGGCTCGGGCCATGACACCGCCGACGGACTCGATGGCGACGACATCATCGAAGGCGGCAGCCACAGCGACGTGTTCCAGGGCAATGGCGGCCGCGACGTGGTGCTCGGCGGCTCGGGCGACGACGTGGTGCGTGGCGGAGCAGAGTCCGACATCGTGCGCGGCGGCAGCGGCAACGACATCGTCAACGGCGGCAGAGGCGCCGACTTCCTGCGCGGGGGCACCGGCGGCGACCTCCTCCTCGGCGGTCACGACAACGATCACCTCTGGGGGGGCGAGGGCAACGACACCCTGCGGGGCAGCTTTGGCGACGACGTTCTTGTCGGCGGCGCTGGCGACGACATCATGATCGGCGGAGAGGGCGCGGATGTCTTCGTCTACTCCGCGGACGCGGGCGACGACGTCATATACGAATTCCAGGTCGGCAGGGACGCGATCGACCTCCGCATGCTGCCCGGGGCGATCGCCTTCTCCGAGCTCGCCATCGTCGACAAGGAGGACGGGAGCGGGGTGTGCATCACGCACGCCGCGCTCGACGGCTCGATCGAGCTCAGGGGCATTGCCGCAGCCGATCTCTCGGCATCGGACTTCGCCCTGCCCGACGGAACGCCGCCATCGCTCCACGACCATGACTACCCGCTCGCGCTGGGCGATTCCGGCGACAACCGCCTCATCGGCGGGGATGGGCGGGACATCGTCCTGGGCGGGGAAGGAAACGACCGGATCGAGGGCAAGGACGGCGCCGACGACCTGTTCGGCGAGGAGGGCGACGACACCGTCCTGGGCGGGGCGGGCACGGACCGGCTGTTCGGCGGCGAGGGGGACGACAAGCTCGACGGCGGCACCGCGGACGACCTCATCCACGGCGGCGAGGGCGACGACGAGATCAGGGGCGGCGCCGGTGCCGACGTGTTCGCCTTCGGCGCCGAGTGCGGCGCCGACACGGTGGCGGATTTCACCGATGGCGAGGACCGGATCGACCTGTCGGCGCTGGCGGGGATCGCCGGCTTCGACGATCTGCAGATCGCGGGCTACCCGAACACCGCGGTGATCGACCTCACCAACCACGGCGGGGGCACGATCCGGCTGGAGGACACGACAGCGGACAAGCTCGACGCGGACGACTTCCTGTTCCACGAGCCCGCGGCCGACGCGGCGCCGGTCGACGCGATGTAGGCCGGGACGGTGCGCGGAGCCCTCGTCAGGCGTCCCGGCCGTCCTCCGGCGGTGGAGGGAACCCCGCCCATGATCGCCGGCGGCGAGATCCGCGCGGCGTTGTCGGAAAGCCGCCGCCTGTTCCTCTCCGTCGGCTTCTTCAGCGTGTTCGTGAACCTGCTGATGCTGACGGGGCCGATCTTCATGCTGCAGGTCTACGACCGGGTGCTGACCTCGCGCTCCCAGGCGACGCTGCTGACGCTGGCCGGCATCACCGCGTTCCTGTTCCTGATGATGGGCATTCTGGATCACGCGCGGGGGCGGGTGCTGGCCCGCGCGGGTGCGCGCTTCCAGGCGCGGCTCGACGCGCGGGTGTTGCGGGCGGTCCTGACCCGCGCCGTCTCGCCTGCCGAACGGACGCGCCCGGCGACGGGGCTGCGCGATCTGGACGCGATCCAGCGCTTCGCCTCCGGCAACGCGCCGTTCGCGTTCTTCGACGCGCCCTGGACGCCGGTGTTCCTGTGCGCGCTGTTTCTGTTCCACTGGACGCTGGGTCTCCTGGCGGTGCTCTCGGGCTGCCTGCTGCTCCTGATCGCGCTGGCCAACCAGGCGCGGACGGGTCGCCTGCAAGGCGAGCTCGGCGAGGCGACGGCGCGGTCCGCGCATTTCGTGGAACAGATGCGGGCGGGCAGCGAGACGGTCCGGGGTCTCGGCATGCAGGACGCGGTGGTGGCGCGATCCGGCGCGCTGAGGGACGAGATCCTGGAGCGCGCGATGGCGGCATCCGACCGGAGCGGCTTCTTCGGGGTGACGACCAGGACGCTGCGCCTCTTCCTCCAGTCGATGATGCTCGGGCTCGGCGCGTGGCTTGCGATCCGGGGGCAGGCGACGTTCGGCGTGATCATCGCCGCGTTGATCCTGCTCGGCCGCGCGCTTGCCCCGATCGACCAGGCGGTGGGGCAATGGCCGCTCTTGCAGCGGGTCATCGCGGCGCGGCGCGCGCTGGCGCGGCTGCTGGAGGAGACCCCGCCGGAGCCGTCCCGGACGGCGCTGCCCCGGCCGCGCGCGATCCTCGACGTGCAGGGGGTCACGGTGCTGGCGCCGGGCGCGCGGGTCCCGGCGGTGCGCGGTGCGACGTTCCGGCTGGAGCCCGGCCGGGCGGCGGGGATCGCCGGGCCGTCGGCGTCCGGCAAGTCGACGCTCGCCCGCGCGCTGGCCGGGGTGTGGCGTCCGGCGGGCGGCTCGGTGCGTCTCGACGGGGCGGCGCTCGACCAGTACGGCGCGGCGCTCGCTAGCCATGTCGGCTACCTGCCGCAGGAGGTGGTGCTGTTCGACGGGACGGTGGCGGAAAACATCGCCCGCATGGACCCGGAGGCGAAGGACGCGGACATCGTGGCCGCGGCGAAGCGGACCGGGGGGCACGAGATGATCCTCAACCTTCCGGGCGGCTACGATTTCGAGGTGTCGGCGGGCGGCGCGGCGCTGTCGGGCGGCCAGCGTCAGCGCATCGCGCTGGCGCGCGCGTTCTACGGCTCGCCGGTTCTGGTGGTGATGGACGAGCCGGATTCGAACCTGGACGCGGACGGGGCGCTGGCGTTGGCGCGTGCGATCCGGGCGCACAAGCGGCGGGGCGGGGCGGCGG
>MPNO01000017.1 GCA_002239065.1 Defluviicoccus sp. bin129
TTGTACAACCGAGCGCGAGACCGCCCATAGGACCGGCACACGCAGGTTGCTTTATCGATGGCATCCTTGGAGCGGCCGCCTTGTCCGGGTCCGTAATGTCGTAGAGAAGGCGGGCATCGCTCGCGCGCGGTGCGCCCTGGACGGAGCTGCCCTGGGCCTCTGGCAGGAAGTTCCGCTCTGGATGTTCGACCGCGTGGCCTGCGTGGGGACGCGCGTTGAGGAGCGTGGCCAGGTGGATCTCGCCACGCTGTCGGCTCTGGCATCGCTCGTGTCGGATGCGCTGGGTAAGGCTCCCGCGACGTGCGCAGGATGGGTCTCCGATGACCAGGATCGGGGAGAGACCCATGCGAGATCGACACGGGGCGCATCGCAAGCACAGGAACGGATCGGATCAGCTCGATCTGTTCGCCCGGGCGGAGGGCAGCAGTCCGGAGGACACGCCGGCGTGGCGCGCGCTTCCGGACAGGACGCGCCGGAAGGCGACCGAGCTGATGGTCCGGCTGATGCTGGACCACGCGCACGATCCCGGCGATCCGGAAGCGGGAGCGGCCGGTCATGATGTCTGAGAAGGTCGGGCCGCAGCATCTGCGCCGCAAGGCGATGCTCTATGTCCGGCAATCCTCGCCCCACCAGGTCATGCACAACCGCGAGAGCGGCACGCTGCAATACGCCATGACGGGTCGGCTGAAGGCCTTCGGCTTCTCGCAGATCGAGGTCGTGGACGAGGACCTGGGCCGGTCCGCGGCTGGCGCGGTCGCCCGTGCCGGCTTCGACCGCATGGTGGCCGAAGTCTGTCTCGGCAAGGTCGGCGCCGTAGCGGCGCGCGAGGTCTCGCGCTTTGCGAGGAACAGCCGCGACTGGCAGCAGTTGGTCGAGATGTGCCGCGTGGTCGACACGGTACTGATCGATCAGGACACGGTCTATGCGCCGCGCCAGAGCAACGATCGCCTCCTGCTCGGGCTGAAGGGCAGTCTGAACGAGTACGAACTCGACCTGCTGCGCCAGCGCTCGCTCTCGGCCCGCTACGAGAAGGCACGGCGCGGCGAGCTCGTGGTCGGCGCGCCGGTCGGCTTCGTCAAGGCGGGCGACCGGCTGGAGAAGGACCCGGACCGGAGGGTGCAGGAGGCGATCCGACTGGTCTTCGACAAGGTCGAGGAGCTGGGTAGCGCGCGACAGGCGCTGCTGTGGTTCCACGAGCACGATCTGAAGTTGCCGGCGAGGCAGGGCAACGGCGACATCGTGTGGCGCCGGCCGAGCTACGCCACCCTGCATCGGATGATCGTCAACCCGGCCTATGGCGGCGGCTACGCCTATGGCAAGACGACCGTGGAGCCGGGCTATGATGGGGCACGGGCGCGGCCGAGGATACGGCGCAAGCCGCGCGCCGAGTGGCTCACGCTGAAGCCCGGCGCGCACGAGGGCTATGTCGAGTGGGAACGCGCGGAGGCGATACGCAGGATGGTCAGCGACAATGTCCCCGCAAGCCGTCATCACGGCGCGCCGAAGCACGGCGATGCCCTGCTTGCGGGCCTCCTGCGCTGTCGCCGTTGCGGCCGCAAGCTGACGGTTCGCTATACTGGACAGAAGCACAACATCCCGCGCTACAGCTGTACCCGGGGCTGGCTCGACAACGGCGAGCCCCGCTGCATCGCGTTCGGCGGACTTCGGGTCGACGACGCGATCGAGGAGATGCTGCTCCAGGTGGTGGAGCCGGGGGCGATCGCGGCGGCCGTGGAGGCCGAAGCGCGACAGGCCGAGAGACGCGATCATGCTCGCGAGATGCTGGTCCGCGATCTCGAGGCGGCGCGCTTTACGGCGGACCGCGCCTTCCGCCAATACGATGCCGCCGATCCCGCCAATCGCCTGGTTGCGGCCGAACTGGAGGTGCGCTGGAACGCCGCGCTCGCCGACGTCGCCGGGATCGAGGCGAAGATCGCCGAACACGATGCGACCGCGCCGCCGCGCGAGGAGCTGTCACCCGCCTCCTTCGCCAGCCTGGCCGACGATCTGAAAGATCTCTGGGCCGCATCGACGACGGATGCCCGGCTCAAGAAACGCATCGTCAGAACCGTAATCCGGGAGGTGGTTGCCAACATTGACGAGGACGCCAGCGAGATCGTGCTGACCGTTCATTGGGCGGGCGGCGTCCATACCGAACGGCGCCTGCCGAAGCGGCGGCGCGGGCAGCGCAACAGCACCGCGCCCGATATCATCGAAGCCGTCCGCCTGTTGGTCCGCATCGCCGGCGACGATCTGATCGCGGGGCTTCTGAACCGCAACGCTTTGGTCACCGGCAACGGCAATCGCTGGACCCGGGAGCGGGTGACCTCGCTGCGATCCCACCACCGGATCCCGGTCCATCGCCCGGCACCCGACGGCATTGAGCCCTGGCTCAACTTGACCAAGGCCGCCAGGCTTCTTCACATCACCCCCAAGACGCTCAGGCGGGCCGCCGAGAACGGTGAGATCTACGCCGTCCACCCGCTCGCCGACGGTCCGTGGATCTTCAGCCGGCCGGTTCTCGAAGGGCAAGCAGTAAAAGCCATCGTCGAGCGCGCCAGATCACAGCCTGGACACCCCACGGGACCGCATCCCGATCAACAAAACCTCTTCTCTTCAATGGCATAGACAGATGGGTGTTGTAATGCCGGATTGTACCCGACTAGATAGGCGTCGGGGTCTTTGTGCATGGCCTCAATGCTATCGTATAATTTCTTGCGCCCCATGCCACGGAAGTGCTCGTCCAGCAGGGTGCGGTGCAGCCGCTCGACGAAGCCGTTGGATTGCGGCCTGCGGACCTTGGTGGTGCGGTGCTCGATCTCCTCGAGCTGGAGGAACAGCTCGCAGGGGTGGCGATCGGGCCAGCCGTAGAACTCGCGCCCGTTGCCCGAGAGCACGGTGTCGATCCGAGCGCCTTGAGCCTCGAAGGTGGGCAGCACGTCGTTGTTCATCAGGTGGACCGCGGTGACCGGCATCTTGGTGTTGTCCGGCGCCCAACGTTGACCCTATTGGATCAAGAAAAATCAAGAACTTACGGTGCCGATCAGCGTCCAATCTACGCGCCGATCAACAAACTGGACTCCATCCGGAGAATCCCTCCGCTTCGAATACTTCGGCCGACAGAGTACGACTCTATTGAAGGTATTGTGTTAGACTGGTGCAATCTACCAAGTTCGGAAGCGCATTGGGAATGCTACACATGACAGAGAAAGAATGGACCAAGAGGATCGCTCATTGCCTCCAAGAAGCGTTGAGCCGGACGAGGTATGGCTCATGTAAAATTGAGGTCGGGAAGAGGATCCCGTACGAATACGAGATACGATCATACAATCAGGATGATCGGGATTCGAAAATAAACGCATACCAAACGGATCTGGCAATTCTCGAGTTTCAGAATGACGGCTCCTGGATACCTCGTGTCGTCGTTGAAGTGAAAATGGATGGCGTGCACACGCACGACGCGATCACCTATTCCCAGAAGGCACTGTCGCACAAGACCGTACATCCCTACCTCCGCTACGGCATCATTCTTGCTGATCGGAAAAACCGTCCATTGCCGGGGAGGTTCTACCGGCATGGAGCACATTTCGATTTCATGATGTCGTTTGTGGGAACCCGGCCGAAAGAAGCGAAAGCAAAGAAGTTCTCAAAGCTTATAAGAGCAGAAATCGATGCTTCTCGAATATTGGAAAAGATCATCTATGAAAACCGCATGCGCGATCGGGACTGCCATACATTCCTTCATAAGGCATTGCGGCTGGAGTGAGGCGCTCGCCCGGGAAGGAGCCGAAAGGGAGTGCGTGTCTCGCTTGGTTCCCTTCAGTGTGCCACGCGGACAAGCTACCGCCGAGATCCCGGCGCAATTTTTGCTCCGCTGCTGGAGGAGCACTCCCGCACCCCGGTCAAAACCCCCGCATGAAACTGTCCGACCCCGGGGGTCCACTCCACCAGCGAGGTCAAGATTGGGCCCCGAACAACACTCTGACGAATCTCTACAATGCCCGCCCGCAATGGCTCTCCGATGCGCACTCGGCGCTCGACGGCACCGTCGCAGAGGCCTACGGGTGGGACGGGGCGATATCCCAAGACGAGGCACTTCGCGAACTGTTGACACGCAGTCTGTCCGGACGGGAACCTGTCTTACCGGCCGGACAACGGCCTTGCAGGCCGCCAATCGAGGCTGCGGTGGCGGACCTTGGGGCACGGGCCGCGGCGCGGTTTGGTAGCGGGATTCGGGGAGGACGGGCGGTTTGCGGCCGGGTCACGCGGAAGTCGTCGGCGGGGGGTTCGGCGGCCTTGTCGCGGCGACGGCGCTCGCCGAGCGCGGATGGTCGGTGCGCGTGCACGAGCGAAGCGGCGCCATCGACGCCGAGGGCTACGGTATCGCCGTTCAGCCCAACATGAACCTGATCTTCAGGACGCTCGGGATCGCCGAAGAGGTGATCGCCGGCGGGGCGCGGATAGACCGGCGCGATTCGCTAGACGGGGACGGCAATGTCGTGCTGACCCGTAAGACCGAGCGCAGCCCCTACCGGATCGACCGCCGTCACATCATCGGGTTCATCGCCCGCTGCGCGGAAGAGGCAGGCGCGGAAATCGCGCTTGGATCGCGTATCGCGGAGGTCTCTCCCGATGGAGCTGTCACGACCGTCGACGGGACCCGGAAGGAGGCGGATCTGGTCGTGCTGGCGGACGGGGCGGGATCGGCGTTGCGCGCCCCTCTCGACCTGCTCAAGCACCAGATCTGGCAGCGCGACGGCGGGGTCCGGGTCACCATCCCCCGCACGCCGGACGAAATCGCCGAGGACGCTGTCTCGGGCACCGTGATGATCGAAGCGTGGTCGGACAACCGGCGGGTGCTCTATTGCCCGGTCAACGACGCCGAGTTTTACGTGCTGCTCGGTTCTCTGGTCGACGACGAAGCGGGCAAGGCGACACCGATCGATCCCGAGGTCTGGTCGCGCTCGTTCCCGGCGCTGGGCCCATTCCTGGTCCGCGTCCCCGAGGAGGCGGACTGGGAAGAGGCGCGCTGGGCCCAGTTCCAGACGGTCCCGCTCAAGCGCTGGTGGAAGGGCCGGGTGGCGGTGCTGGGCGACGCCGCGCACGCCATGCCGCCCTATCTCGCCCAGGGCGCCGGGCATGCGATGATGAACGCGCTCGGCCTTGCGGTCGCGCTGGACGAAGAGCCGGACCTTCATTCTGGGTTCCGCGCCTGGGAACGGCGCGAGTGGCCGCTGACGGAGCATACCCAGCGCTGGACGCGGATCTACGGCAACACGATCTTCCTGCCCCGCCTCCTGAAACGGGTGTCGATCGCCGCCGAACGGGCGATCCCGTGGATTGGCAGGCAATATCTGCACGCCGCGCATGTCGTGCCGACCGGCTGCGCTCACTTGGCCGGAGAGTGAGCCCCAGAGGACGATGGGCGGGTTCCGGAGGTTCCGGTCGTAGTCGATCAGGTTGACTTGCTCGACCAGGATTCGCCAATGCGTGGTCATGTCGCGCAGGCGGCGGCCGGCCCGGCTCAGGGTGTCGGCAGCACTGACGGTCCGAACGGTCCAGGCCTGGCCGGCTTCGGCGTATGAACGCGGATGGACGGAATGTGGGGACGGCTCGATGAACAAGTCGGAGGTCCCTGGTTGCGGCGGCCGCCCCATCGGCCCGGTGCGAGCGGAGGGCGCGGTTGCATGGTCCGGGCGTCGATCTATAGCCCCATCAGGTCCGCCACCGCTTCCCCGACCCTCTCCGCCGCGGCCCCGATGTCGCGATCTCCGAGATGGGCGTAGCGGAGCGTCATGCGGGTATTGGTGTGCCCGAGCAGGCGGGAGACCACCGGCACCGGCACCCCGTTCATCACCGCGTGGCTGGCGTGGGTGTGGCGGAGGTCGTGAAGGCGGCAGTCCTCGATGCCGACCTCGCGGCGAACCCGGTTCCAAAGCGAGAGGTGGTCGCCATAGGGCCGCGACGGATCGCGCGGCGAGGGGAACACGAACGGGCTCTCGCCCCGCGGCCGCCGGTCGAGGATCGCGCGGGCGCGGGCGTTGAGCGGAACCTTCCTCGGCCCGACCTTGCTGTCGGCCAGAACGAGGGTGTCGTCCTGGACCTCGGACCAGCGCAGCCGGACGATCTCGTTCCTGCGGCAGCCGGTGAGCAGCAGGAGGCGGATAAGATCGGCCTGCGCTGCCCCGCGCCCGCGGGAGTGGGCATCGAGGACCCGGTTAAGGCGGGCGATCTCCTCGGTGGACAGAAAGCGGGTCATCCTGGGCCGGCGGTTGGGCGCGATGCCCCGCGCGGGGTTGGCTTCGATGCTTCCGCGGGCGACGGCGAAGTTGAGGATCGCACGCAGCAGCCTGAGCGCGGTGTTGGCGTTGCCGGGCGCGGTGCGGCTGAAATCGTCGAACCAGCGCCGGACCTCCGCGGACGTGATCCGGTCGAGGCGTCTGTCCCCGAAGGCGGGGAGAAGGCGGACATCGAGCAGCCGGGAATAGGTCTTCCGGGTGGTGGGCTTGGAGCGCTCGAAATGCACGCCCTTCCATTCCCCCTCGACGAACTCCCTGAACAAGGGAACGGCGCGCGCCGGGCGGGCGGGCTTCTCCGCCTCCGGGCTTGCCTTCCGCTCGTGGCATTCGCGCCGCGCCTCGTCGACGGTCATCGTAGACACCGGGCCGAGCGAGACGCGCTTCGTGCGCCCCTCCGCGTCCTCCAGCATGACCCAGGTCATCCCGCCGGTCGGACGCACCCCCGGACCCCGAGACCGGGCACGCGGCTGTCCCAGACGGCGTATTCCCGCGCGCGGGGGCGGAGGCGGGAAATCGCCGCGTCGGTGAGCCTGCTTCGTTCCCTTGCCGGCATCGCTCAGCCCCCGAGCAGGTCGCCGAGGGATTCGGCGGCCTCTCTCGCCATCGCGTCGGCGGGATGCGTGTATTTCAGGGTGGTCTCGGGATCGGCATGGCCGAGCAGCCTGCCGATGGCGAGCACGGTCTCGCCCTGTCTCAGGGCGATGCTGGCATGGGTATGGCTGCGGACGTCGGCGATGCCGGCCTCGGCGCGGACGTCCCACCAGAAGCCGTCGAGCCAGCTGCTGCAGCGCGGCCGTCCCGCCAGCGGCGACGGAAAGACGCATCGGCCGGTCCGCTCGATACCGTCGAGGATGGCCCGCGCGGGCCGGGACAGCCACACCGTCCGGGGACCGGATTTGGAATCGCGGAGGAACAAATTGCCTTCGCGGTAATCGGACCATCGAAGCGTCAGCACCTCGGTCTTGCGGCACCCGGTGAGCAGAAGAAAGCGGATCGCCGCGACCTGCCCCGGACACTCGTCCGCGCGGGCCGACAGCACCGCGGACAGCCCGCGGATCTCGTCGTCGGACAGGAACCGCTCGCGCCCCTTGCGGCGGTATCTCCGGATGTTCCGGCACGGGTTCGAACCCTCCGGCCGAAGCCCCATCCGCTCCGCCTCCCTCATGATGACCGAGAGGATCGGCATGGAACGGTCCGCCGCGCTCGGCGTGGCGGCGAGCGCGGCGAACCAGCTGCGCACCTCCCGCCGGTCGATGTCGGCGAGTTTCCGCCCCGCGAAATGGGGCAGGATCTGCTTTCTGAGGTATCCCCGGTTGACGAGCAGCGTGCGCGGCTTCCAGACCCGTTCGTGGTTCCGGAACACGGTCTCGGCGACAGCCTCGAAGAGCGCCTCCCCGGGCCGGGCGGGCGCGGCCTCGCTCCGCCTGATCGCGGCCAGCATTTGGGTCGCGTGCGAGCGCGCTTCGGTCACGTCGATCGTGTCGAAATCGCCGACGAACTTCCAGACCCGCTCGCCCCGATGTTGGCAGTGGACGAAGAAGCGCTTCCTTCCCGAGGGCGTCACCCGGACGCCGAAGCCCTTGAGCTTGCCGTCGCGGATGTCGTACGAGGTCTTGCGCGGAGCAAGCCCCCCGATTCGGGCGTCGGTGAGGTTGGTTCTGGGCATGTCGGTTCTCCCGGATCGGGTTGCAGAAGGGGAAGGAACCGATGCGGCCTCCGTCCCGCTGCAACCGGGTGGGGGAGAAAAAACGATTCTGTATCAACAAGTTAGCACCGAATGGTGCGCCGGACGGTGTGACCTGGGACCGATTCCTGCACGGCCATCCGCGCTCCGGCTCGGGACGCCCGATAGAGCCGGCCCATGGCCAAAAGCCAGATGACCGGCCGGCGCCTACGATACGGTTCCGCGCGGGGCCCGGGCGAAGATGTCGTATCGAGGCATCGCTACGCTTGCTTCCGACTTTCCATTCGCTCGAGGAGTTCGTTCAACAGGCAATTTGCAAATTGCACTTGCAAATTGTGATGCAACGAGAAATCGCTGGATATGGCTCATTCACCGAGGCGGCGGTACGGGGCCATCCAAACTCCACATAGGGTCCACCGACATCGAAACCGGCCCGGTCAGCGGGACAAGGCGGATGACGGCCACCTGCCGCGGACATCGTCCGGCATGGACCATCGGCCGCGATAGGCGTTTCGCGCAGCGCGGCGAACCGGTTCCGGACGACCTGTCGGCCCATGTCCGCGATCGGTCCGGTTGCCGCGGCTTCGAGAAATCTCCATGCTCTGACATCGATCCGCCATCCCCGGGAGCATCATGCCCGACGCCGTGAACACGATATTCGGCCGCGAGGCCTTTCTCGCCCTGCTGGAGAGCGAGGGGGTGTCGCATCTCTTCGGCAACCCGGGCACCACCGAACTGCCGATCATGGCCGCGCTGCCCGACCGGCCGGCGATCACCTATGTCATGGCGCTGCAGGAGGCGCTGGTGGTCGCCATGGCGGACGGCTACGCCCGCGCCTCCGGCAATCTCACCGCCTGCAACGTCCATGTCGCGCCCGGGCTCGGCAACGCCATGGGCTCGCTGTTCAACGCCAACTGGATGGGCTCGCCGATCGTCGTCACCGCCGGGCAGCAGGAACAGGGGCACGGCCTGACCGAGCCGATGCTGTATGCGCCGCTGGTGCCGCTCGCCCAGCCGCTGGTGAAATGGGCGGTCGAGGTCAACCGGCTGCAGGACCTGCCCCGCATCGTGCGCCGCGCCGCCAAGGTCGCGATGACGCCGCCGACCGGCCCGGTGTTCATCTCGCTGCCGGGCGACGTGCTCAACGAACAGGATGCGCTCGAGCTCGGCCAGCCGACGCGGGTCGACACCGCCGGGCGTCCGAGCGACACGGCGCTCGACCGCCTCGCCGACCGGCTGCTCGCGGCCAGGCGCCCGGTCCTCCTGGCGGGGCACGAGATCGCGACTTCGGATGCGCTGGAAGAGGCGGCGGCGGTCGCCGAGGCGCTCGGCGCGCCGGTCTATCAGCAGACGGTGTGCGACGGCGCCCACTTCCTCTCCGAACACCCGGCCTTCATGGGCGGGCTTACCCGCGAACAGCGGGACGTGCGCGAGACGCTCGCGCCCTACGACCTGATGTTCTGCATGGGGGCCGACGTGCTGCGCATGTCGGTGTTCAGCGAGACCGACCCGATGCCGGACGGCATGGCGCTGGTCCAGCTCGGCCTGCGCGACTGGGAGATGGGCAAGAACTACCCGGCGGAGATCGCGCTGCGCGCCGACGTGAAGGAATCGCTCGGCCTGCTGGCCGGGCTGATCGAGCGCAAGCGCGGCGCCGCCGGGGCGGAGAGGGCGGCGGCTTCGCTCGCGGCGCTGGCGGGTTCGAACTGGTCGGCGAAACGCGCGGCCCTGCGCGAGTCCGTGCTGGCCCGCGACGGCGCGGCGCCGATCGCCCCGGAGCTCGCGATGCTGCGCATCGTCGACGGCCTGCCCGACAACGCGGTCATCGTCGAGGAAGGGATCCTGAGCGGGCGCTCCCTGCCCGCGTTCTACCCCTTCCGCGATACCGGGGCGTGGTTCGGCCTCGGCAGCGGCGGAATCGGCTTCGCCATGGCCGGCGCGGTGGGGATCCAGCTCGCCCTGCCCGACCGGCCGGTGGTCGCGGTGATCGGCGACGGCAGCGCGATGTACTCGATCCAGGCGCTGTGGACCGCGGCCAACGCCAACTGCCCGATCACCTATGTCATCGCCAACAATGGCGGGTACCGGATCATCAAGGAGCGGCTGAAGGCGTTCCACGGCGTCGAGGCGTATACCGGCATGGAGTTCAAGGACCCGCCGATCGATTTTGTCGGGCTCGCCCGCTCGATGGGGGTGGCGGCCGAGCGGATAACCGATCCCGACGACATCGCGCCCGCCATCGCCGAGTCGACCCGGCGCGACGGGCCCACGCTGCTCGACATCGTGGTCGATGACGGGTTCGGCAACCAGGCGCGCTGAGCGTCTTGCGCCCGGATTCCATGGGCGGCATCATCTTGCGGACGGAGAGGGGCGCGCCTCGGGAATTTTCCGGGACTTCCGCGTGAGCACCGAGCGACCAGCCGACACCGACGTCTATGCCGGCACGGGGCTGCCCGAGCTGGGCTTGCGCAATTACTGGTACCCCGTGCTCGCTTCATGGCGGCTGCGCCGGCGGCCGAGACCGGTCCGGCTGCTCGGCGAGGACGTGGTGCTGTTTCGCGACGGGGCCGCGATCCACGCCCTGAAGGACCAGTGCGCGCATCGCGGCGCGCGGCTGTCTCGGGGACGATGCCTCTACCCCGGCAGCGGCACGCTGACCTGCCCCTATCACGGCTGGACCTATGCCGGCGACACCGGGAAATGCGTCGCCAGGATCATGGAGGGCCCCGATACCCCGATCCCCGAAGAGGCGCGGGTGAGGAGCTATCCGGTGCGCGAGCATCGCGGGGTGATCTGGCTGTTCGTCGGCGACATGGAGGCCGTGCCGCTCGACGAAGACCTGCCCGAATGCCTGGCGAACACCGCCGAGTGGCACACGATTTCGACCTGGCGGAGCTATCGCTGCAACTGGCGCGTGCTGAACGACAATCTGTGCTACGACCTGCACGCCCCCTTCGTGCACAGGAACTCGCCCGAGCTGGTCTTCCAGCCGGTGTTTCCCTTCGCCAGCCGGATCGCCGCGACCGGGCTCGAGGATGGGAAGGGGCTCGGCTATACCGCCCGCGACGGCATCACCGGGGCCCGGTTCCCGGGCCTCGGTCCGTTTCCGCCGCCCCGGGAGGCGTTGTGGCGCCGGCTGAAGCCGCGCGGCCGGGGCGAGGAGATGGACCCGGAGACGGCCGAGGCGACGAAGCGCTACGGCATCCGGTACCGGCACATGTCGCGCCTGCCCGCGGTGACGCTGGTGGGCCGGCCCGCCGGAGACTACTTCATGTGCCGCTGGGTGACGCCGGTCGATGCGGAGACGACGCTGTTCTACTCGTTGAACGCGTTCCGCCGGCGCCACGCGCTCGGCACCATGCTCGACCGGATCGGCTGGGCGCTCTGGCAGTCCTGGGCGCATGACTGGCTGTTCTCGGACCAGGACAAGCGCATCGTCGAGGGCGTGCGCTCGGACGCCGAGCAGCTTTCGCTCAGCGATGCCGGCGTCGTCGCCTGGCGCAAATTCATGGTCGAGAACGCCCGCCGCCCGCCCGCCGCCGCGACCGGCGTCGGGCTGGAAACCGCCGCGGAATAGACCGGACATGGATCTTGGAATCGAAGGCAGGGTCGCGCTGCTGACCGGCGCGAGCCGGGGCATCGGACAGGCCTGCGCCGCGGCGCTGGCGGCGGAGGGCGTGCGGGTCGCCATCTGCGCGCGCGGTCAGGCGGCGATCGAGGCGGCGGCGCGCGACATCGCGGCGCGGACCGGCGGCGAGGTGGCGCCGTTCGTCGCCGACATGTCGCGCGCCGGGGATGTCGACCGCCTGTTGTCCGAGGTCGCGGCGGCGATGGGAGATGTCGACATCCTGCTCGCCAACAACAGCGGGCCGCCGCGCGGCGGCTTCGACGCCCTGGACGACGCGCAATGGCAGGACGGCTTCGAGGTCACGATGATGTCGACGGTGCGCCTGGTCCGGGGCGTGCTGCCCGGCATGCGGGAGCGGAGATGGGGCCGGGTGCTGACGATCGTCTCGTCGTCGGTACGCCAGCCGGTCGACCGGCTCGAGCTCTCCAACGCGCTCAGGCCCGGCATCGTCGGCCTGTTCAAGTCGCTCGCCGTGACCATGGGCAAGGACAACGTGCTGTTCAACTGCGTGGCGCCCGGCCGTATCATGACCGAGCGCTTCCTGTCCGGCGCGAAGAACGCCGGCATGACCGAAGAGGCCTATGCCGAGAAGCACCGGGCGACGGTCCCGCTCGGGCGGATCGGCAGGCCGGACGAGATCGCCGACGTCGTGGCCTTCCTGGCCTCGGAGCGCGCGTCCTACATCACCGGCGCGACGGTCATCGTCGACGGCGGCATGATCCGCTCGCTGCATTGAGCCCGTTCAGTCGAGGACGGCGGTAGCCTCGATCTCCACCAGCCAGTCCTCGCTCGCCAGGCCCGAGATGACCACCAGGGTGTTGGCCGGGATGTTGGTCATCAGCCCCTCGTCCATGACCGCCTTGCGCCCGGCGCGGACGCCGCCCAGATTCTCCCTGCCCACCACGTAGGTCGTGGTCCTGACGATGTTGTCGAGCGTGCCGCCCAGCTCGCGGAGCGTCGCGTCGATATTGTAGAGCGCCTGCTTCGTCTGCGCGCCGGCGTCCTCGGGATCGACGGTCTTGCCGTCGCCGTCGATCCCCACCTGACCGGCGAGGTAGAGGGTCTTGTCGGCCTGCACGACCCAGGAGAAGTTGCCCGGCGGGGCGACGACGCTCTCGGGGTTGATGTAGCTGCGCTTGGGCATTCGAGTCTCCCGGTAATATGATTTGCGCGCAGGATAGCACCGCGGCCGGAGCGGCGAACCCGGCCGGCCAGCGTTGGCGGCGACGGCCTCCGGGAGAGCAGCAGATGGCGAAACGCGCGACCTTTCTCAGAGGCGAGTACGCGGGATATCGCGCCGCGCTCGACAAGCTCGCCGCGGACGAGGCGTTGACCCGGGTCGGGCCGGGCACGCCGGGCGGCGAATATCTCCGCCGGTTCTGGCATCCCGTCGCGTTCGCCGCCGAGCTGGAAGACGTGCCGCGGCGGGTCCGCGTGCTGGGCGAGGACCTCGCGCTGTTCAGGGACAAATCGGGCCGCATCGGGCTGCTGGCGCTGCATTGCTCGCACCGGGGCACGTCGCTCGAATTCGGCATCGTCCGGGAACGCGGCATCATGTGCTGCTACCACGGCTGGGTGTTCGACGTGAACGGCCGGATCCTGGAGACACCGGGCGAGCCCGCCGACAGCACGCTCAAGGACCGGCTGTGGCACGGCGCCTACCCGGTCCACGAGTTCAGGGGGCTGATCTTCGCCTATATGGGTCCGGCGGAGGCCCGCCCGCCCTTCCCGGTCTACGACTCCTTCGAGCTCGACAACTACCGGCTCGAGCCGTGGGGCGGCAACGTGCTGCCGTGCAACTGGATCCAGGTGAAGGAAAACGCCATGGACCCGGTGCACACCTCGTTCCTCCACAGCATCAACTTCACCGGCTCCTTCGGCGTCATCCCCGAGCTCGACTTCCGCGAGAACCCGCTCGGCATGATGTATGTCGGGGTACGCCGGATCGGGGACAATGTCTGGGTGCGCTCGACCGAGATGATCATGCCCAACCTGCACCAGCTCGCGCCGACCTTCGAGAGCGGCGAGACCCCCAAGACCTTCTCGCGCCCGATGCAGTCGATCTGGGCGGTGCCGCTCGACGACACCCATACCATGAATATCGGCTTCAACCATTACGACGAGATCGATCCGCCCGACATGGAGAGGTACTACATGGGCACCGATTTCGGCCAGATGCCGGACCGTCCCTATGCCGAGCGCCAGCGCCTGCCGGGCGACTACGACGCCCAGGTCAGCATCGGCGCGACCGCGATCCACGCCCGCGAGCATCTCGGCGCCACCGACCGCGGCGTAAGCCTGTTCCGCGGCCTCGTGCGCCGGGGCATCCGCGATGTGGCCGAGGGCAGGGATCCCGTGCCCCCGGCGCAGCGCGCCGAAGGCCCGATCCGCACCTTCGCGCACGACACCATCGTCACCGCGCCGAAGGAGGACGACCCGGACGCCGAGCTTGCCCGGCTGCGCCGGATCGGGAGCGAGGTGACGGACGATGTGATCGCGGGCAGGTACCCCCGCTGACCGTTGCGACCGCGAGGTAGGCGGCCATGCCGCAGGAGCTGTTGACCGGATTGTCCGAGGTGGTCGAGCCCGCCCACACGGCGCTGCTGGTGATCGACATGCAGAACGATTTCTGCGCCCCCGGCGGACACACCGAGGTCAATCTCGGCAAGGACGCCGCCGACTGCCGGGCGGTGGTCGCGCCGATCGAACGGCTGGCCGTCGCCGCCCGTCGCGCCGGCGCCCCGGTGGTCTGGATCAAGGCGGATTACGACCGTGCCTATTTGTCGCCGCCGATCCATGCCCGGCAGGTCGCGCGCGGCATCGCCGAGGCGTATTGCGTCTCCGGCACATGGGGCGCGGCGTTCTACCGGGTGAGCCCGGAGGAGGGCGACCTGGTCATCGAAAAGCACCGCCACAGCGCTTTCATCGGCACCCCGCTCGACCGGGTCCTGCGCGACCGCGGCATCCGCACGGTGGTGGTCGCGGGGGTGCAGACCCATGTCTGCGTCGAGTCGTCGCTTCGCGACGCGTCGGCGCGCGGCTACTACGTCGTCGTTCCCGGCGACTGCGTCGGCTCGTTCGACCGGGATCTGCACGACAAGACGCTGCGCTGCGTCGCGATGCATTTCGGCGAGGTGGTGGAGTCCGCCGCGCTGCTGGCAAGCTGGCGGCGCGACCCCGCGGGATGACGCGGGCCAACCGAGGGAGCGATTCATGGCGATACCAGCGCAATACCCGGAACCCGAGGACGCCGCCGCGCGGCGCGCGGTCGAGCCGGTCACGGTCTACACCGTCGACCGCCTGCCGCCCTACGACCGGGCGTTCTACGAGTCCGTGCGCGAGGGCATGACCAGGGTCGGCGAAATCGTCGTGCCGCCGCGCGACGCGCGCGCCTTCGACGTCCCGGCCGGCCATCTGTTCCGCATCGTCGTCACCGGGGGCTCGCAGGTCGGCGACCTCAACCTGTGGAACGCGGCCGATCTCTCGGAATGCTTCTACTCGGGCAAGACGCGCGCGCTGCACGCCACCCATGTCGGCACCGGCGACCGCCTGTGGAGCTGCATGCCATGGCTGCGCCCGATGGCCACCATCACCCACGACACGCTCGACTGGTACGGCTTCGACGAATTCGGGGCGGGCGTCCACGACGTGATCGGCACGCGCTGCGATCCCTACACCAACCACCTGCTGTCCGGCGCGGACTACCACCATTGCTGCCACTCCAGCCTGACCCGCGCGCTCGCCGCGGCGCGGGGCCTGAAGCTGGCCGAGGCCGAGAGGCATGTGCACGACGTGGTCAACGTCTTCATGTGCACCGGCTACACGCGCGACACCAACCAGTACTTCATGAAGGCGAGCCCGGCGCGGGAAGGCGACTTCCTCGAGCTGTTCGCCGAGATCGATTTGCTGGCCGGGCTCTCCACCTGCCCCGGCGGCGATTGCGGCGCCGGGCATTCGAGCGACTCGGCGGCCTGTTATCCGCTGCGGGTGGACATCTTCCGGCCGCTCGAGGCGAACCTGGCGGGCTGGCGACCGGCGCCGCCCAGCGGCTATGGCGGCGGCCACGGCGCGGGCTGACCTACCGCAGGTTGGGCATCAGGTCCGGCAACAGGAGCGCGATGCCGGGGAAGGCGACGATCAGCGCGAGGCCGATCAGCGTGGCCGCGAGGAAGGGCCACACGCCGTTGAAGATGGTCCAGATCTCGACGTCCTCAAGCACCGTCTTGACCATGAAGACGTTCATCCCGATCGGCGGCGTGATCAGCCCGATCTCGACGACGATGATGATCACGATGCCGAACCAGATCGGGTCCACGCCCAGCGAATCGACGATCGGGAAGAACACGGGGACCGTCAGCAGCAGCATGGCGAGGCTGTCGAAGACGCAGCCCAGCACGACGTAGATCGCGCAGATGATGAGAATTACGCCGATCACCGGCACGTCGAAGGCCTGGATCAGCGCGACCATGGCGTCGGGCAGCCCGGCGAGGTTGATGAAGTTGGAGAACACCAGCGCGCCGAACCCGACCATGAAGATCATCGCCGTGGTCCGCCCGGCATCGATCAGGGCGTCGATCATCGAGGACAGCGCGAGCCGCCGCCGCCCCATGGCGAAGAGCATGGCTCCGGCGGCGCCGATCGCGGCGGCCTCGGTCGGGGTGAACACGCCGAGATAGATGCCGCCCAGCACCAGCACGAAGAGCACCACGACGCCCCACACCTTGCCGAGGGCGCGCCAGCGCGCCGGCCAGTCGAACCGCTCCCCGGGAGGCCCCATCTCCGGCCTCAGCGCGGTCAGCAGGGCGATCGCGCCGAAATAGAGGACCACCAGGAGAAGCCCCGGGATCACGCCGGCGACGAACAGCTTGCCGATGTCGGATTCGGTCAGGATGCCGTAGATCACCATCGGCACGCTCGGCGGGATCAGAATGCCCAGCGTCCCGCCGGCCGCGATGGTCCCGGCCGCGAGGCTGTCGGCGTATTTGAACCGCCGCATCGGCGCCATGGCGACCTTGCTCATGGTCGCCGCCGTCGCCAGCGACGAGCCCGAGACCGCCGCGAAGCCGGCGCAGGCGCCGACGGTCGCCATGGCCAACCCGCCGCGGCGGTGCCCGAGCCACGCATTGGTCGCGTCGTAGAGCTCTTCGGACAGCCGGGCGCGATGGATGAACGTCCCCATCAGGACGAACAAAGGCAGGACCGTGAAGCCGTAGGTGGTCGAGAGGTCGAGCACCTGCTGGCCGGCCATCGACAGCGCCGCCGTCATGTTGCGCACGAAGAAGAACCCGGCGATGCCCACCAGCAGCATCGAGACCCCGAGCGGGATGCCGATAAAGGCGAGGCCCAGAATGGCGCCGAATCCGATGAGCGATTCGACCATCTATCCCTGCAATTCGCCGTCGCCGTCGCTCCAGGCGGGGTACGGCTTCCCGGTGACGGCTCGCCACAGCAGCATGACGATGAGCAGGGCGGAGAGCCCCGCCAGGGCCGACATGAAATAGGCGATCGGAGCGACCGGCCATTCCAGGTAGCCGGTTATCGCCTGGGTCCGGTCGAGCCGGTTCCCCTGGTCCCACATGCGCCAGCAGATGACGCCCATGCCGAGCAGGCTGGCACCCTGTATGAGGCCCTGCTGGATGCGGTAGCCGGCGCCCCGGAACAGGAAATCGAACAGGCTCACGGTGATGTGCCTGCGGTCCCAGGTGACCAAAGGCAGGGCGGAGAACACCACGATGGCGAGGCAGAACTCCATCACCTCGAAGCTGCCGGGGATCGGGCGGTTGAACCCGAACCGCCCGGTCACGTCGACCACGGTCAGCACCATCATGAAACCGAGCACGACGGCGACCATCCAGCCGAGCAGGCGGCGGAGATGCGCGGCCGTCCGGGCGCTGTCGGGGACGCCCGGACCGCCCGGTTCGCTGTCGCCCATCGAACCGCGCTACTTGTGCGCGGTCCTTGCCTGCTCCACGAAGTAGTCGTACGCCGCCTTGCCGTCGATCCCCTTGCCGTTCGCCATGGCGATCCACTGGTCGTGCTGGGGCCGCGCGGCCCGGCGCAGCGCGGCGAGGAAGTCCGGCGGCGCGTCGACCACCTGCTTGCCGGCCTTGACGAAATCGGCGCGCTGCTTCGAGGAAAGCGCCTGCCAATGCCGCGAGGTGCGGGCCAGTTTCTCCCCGGAAGCCGACATGATCTGCTGCTGTTCCGTCCGGGTTAACCCGTTCCAGGTATCCTTGTTCATCATGATCGAGAACGTCGCCTGGCCGAGCCCGCCCTCCAACAGGGTGCAGGACTTGGTCACGTCGAGGATGTTGAAGGTATAGGCGTCCATCACCGGCAGCGATGCCCAGCCGTCGACGGTGCCTTTCGACACGATCGGATACATCCGGACGGCGGGCCCCGGCACCACCGCGACGTTGAGCGCCGACAGCGTCTTGGCCGCCCCGCCGGGCAACGACCAGAGCTTCAACTTGCGCATGTAGTCGAGGCTTTGGATCGGTTGCTTGAGGCTGCAGATCTGGCCGCCCATGCCGGAGGTGAACCCGAGGAGCTGGACGTCGGCGTATTCCCTGGTCTTCGCCTTGTCGAAGAATTTCCGCTGCGTCCGCCATAGCGCGACGGCGTGCGCCTCCGCATCCGCGAACAGGAACGGCAGCATGGAGATCTGGACCAGCGGCGCCCGGCGCTGGATGAAGGCGTTCATGATGACCGCCGAGTCGGTCACGCCCTGCGTCGTCGCATCGTAGAGCCGGGGCGGCGGCGCGACCGACTTGAGCAGGATCTTCAGCTTGACCTTGCCGCCCGTCGCGTCCTCGATCCCCTTGGTCCATTGGGGGAACATGACCGCGTTCATGACATGCTTCGGCGCGCCGATGATGCTGAACAGGAGTTCCTTGGCCCCGGCGGCGCCGGCCGACGCCGCGGCCAGGGCGGCCGCCAGCACGCCGGCCGTGAGAAGTTTGCCCATCAGCGAAGCCTCCTTATTCGGGTTTCGACCGACCGTGGATTGTCGATGCCGCGATATACCCGCGCAGGTTAGCCCGCCGGCGGCAAGACTCCAATTGCTCCGGTAGTCCGTTCCGTTGGTCTCGCGAACGGCTTACACTCCGGAGCACCATGGAATTCGGAGACCCATCATGAATGCCACCGCCGTCAGGGACATCGTCGGCACCTCGCTGCGGGACAGGGTGAGCCAGGAAGAATGGCAGACCCGCGTCGATCTGGCGGCCGCCTATCAGCTGTCCCATCTCTATGGCTGGACGACGACGCTGATCTACAACCACATATCGGCGCGGATTCCCGGGCCCGAGCGCCATTTCCTGCTCAACCCGTTCGGATTGCGCTGGGACGAGGTGACCGCGTCCAACCTGGTGAAGATCGATCTCGACGGCAAGATCCTCGACGACACCCCGTACGGCATCAACGACGCCGGCTACACCATCCACAGCGCCATCCACGGCGCCCGCGAGGACGCGCAATGCGTGCTCCACACCCATACCGAGGCGGGCATGGGGGTCTCGGCGCTGGAGGACGGGCTGATCTTCACCAATCTCGACGCGATGATGTTCTACGGCGACGTCGCCTATCACGAGTTCGAGGGGATCTCACTCGACCTGTCGGAGCGCGACCGGCTGGTGCGCGACATCGGCGACAAGAAGGTGATGATCCTGCGCAACCACGGGCTCTTGACCACCGGCCGGTCGGTCGCCGAGGCATGGGTGAAGATGTACTTCCTGGAGAAGGTCTGCTCGGCGCAGCTCACCCTGCTCGCGGCGACGGCGTCGGGCGCCCGGATCCACCATCCGACGCGGGACGTCTGCGAGCACACCGCGCGGCAATCCACCCAGGAGGAATGCGGCAGGAACGAATGGCCCGCTTTGTTGCGACAGCTCGACCAGGCCGGGATCGCCTACGCGGTCTAGGCCCCCGGGTCACACGAGGGGGTCCGGGCAGGGTAGGCCGAGCGCGACCGCGCCCTGGATCGCGCCGGCCAGGTCCCAGGTCAGCGCGATGTGCCGCGCGACGGCGTTGGCGTCGCGCCAGGCGCGGTTGACCGGGTCGCCCGCCGCCAGCCCGCGCCCGCCCAGGATCGGCTGCACCCGCTCGATCGCCCGGCAGCAGGCCATCGCCGCGAAGGCGTTGTCCCGGCGGTAGCGCACCCGTTCCGCGACGTCGGGGACCGCATCGGCTTCCGCCCAGGCGATGATCTCGTGCCGGTTGCGGTCGACGACGGCCCAGGCCGCGTCGATCTCGGCCATCGACTCGGCGACCCTGAGCTGGATGCTCTGCTGGCCGGCGAGCGGCGCCCCGGTGGTCCGGCTGGTCTGGCGCAGGCTCGCGCACAGCTGCTCGACCGCGCCGCGCGCCGCGCCGACCGCGACGCCGACCAGGTTGAAGCTGAACACCGCCATCTGCGGCAGCCGGTAGAGATAGCCCGGGTTGACGGCGCGGCCCGGCCCCTCGCCCCGGCACAGCGCGAGCATCGGCGCAATGCGGTGGTCGGGAACGAACGCGTCCTCGACCACGATGTCGTTGCTCCCCGTTCCGGCGAGGCCGGTCGCGTTCCACGTGTCGACGATCCGGCAGTCGCTCAACGGTACCGTCAAATAGTGGTTTTCGCCGCGCGAGCCGTCCTCCGTGGGCAGGCCGGCGACCAGCATCGCCCAGCCGCAATAATCGACGCCGCTGGAAAACGGCCAGCGCCCCGAGATCCGCCAGCCGCCGGCCGCGCTCTCGACCGCGATGTCGTTTCCGTGGAAGGACGTGGCGACGCAGGTCGCGGGATCGCCGCCCCAGACCTCCGCCTGCACCTCGCCCGGCATCATCCCGAGCAGCCATCCGTGGCAGGCGAGCAGGCCGGCGACCCAGCCGCTCGACGGGCAGGCGCGGGCGAGCTCCATCGACAGCTCGGTCTGGATGCCGAACGGCAGCTCGAGCCCGCCGAAGCCGCGCGGCTGCATCACGCGGTAGAACCCGGCCTCCCGGAAAGCCCGATGGGTCTCGGGCAGCAATCTGCGGTTGACTTCGGTGGCGCCCGCGCGGGCGCGCAAGTCCGGCGTCATCGCCCGCGCGGCGTTCAGGATCGCCTCGGCGCCCCCGTCGGTCATCCCGGCCCCTCCCTCGCGCAAAGTATATTGGGACTTCGCAGGCAGTGTCTTCCGGGCATACTGGCCGGAACGGCGGCGAGCGACAGGAGCGAAGGCATGGGCCCCTATCACAGGATCGAAGACATCCCGAGTCACAAGGTGCCGGTCGGCGAGCTGAAGGTGCTGTCGGGCAAGCAGGGCATGGTGTTCTTCGGCACGCTGGCCGCCGGTACCGAGGTGCCGCGCCATTCGCACCCCAACGAGCAGATCACCATCGTCCATTCCGGCAGGATGCGCTACCGGATCGGCGACGGCGCGGTGACCGAGGTCGGCCCCGGCGAGGCGCTGGTGATCCCGGCCGATGTCGAGCACGAATCGTGGTACGACGAGGAGTGCACCATCACCGAGTTCTTCTCGCCGCCGCGTCTCGACATGTTCCCCGCGGCCGCCCGCCACCCCTACGGGATCGAGGAGTAGGCGGTCAGGCTCTCAGCCGCTCGTTCTCCGGATCGTGCGGGGACTCCTCGATGACGCGGGCGGGATAGCGCTTCCCCAGGATCTCGATTTCGAGCTCCGTTCCGATGGCGCCGTGACCGGCATCCACATAGCCCAGTGCCAGGGACTTGCCGATGAAGTGACCGTGCGCGCCCGCCGTCGCGCGCCCGATCATGGCATCGCCGCGCCATAGCGGCTCGTTGCCGATCGGATCGGCATCCTCGATTTCGCCCACCTCGACGGTCACGAACGCCCGCTTCACGCCTTCGGCTTGCTGGCGGATCAGCGCGTCGCGGCCGACGAACTCTCCCTTGTCGAGCGCCGCGAACCGGCCGAGCCCGGCCTCCAGGATGGTGTATTCGCGGGTCAGGTCCTGCGCCCACATGCGATAGGACTTTTCGATCCTGAGCGAATCCATCGCCCGCATGCCGCACTGGCCGATATCGAATTCCGCGCCCGCGCGCATCAGCTCGAGGAAGATGTGCCGCTGGTACTCCACCGGATGGTGGATCTCCCAGCCGAGCTCGCCGACGAAGTTGAGGCGCATCAGGCGGACCGGCGCGAGCCCGACATGGGTGTGCCGCCCGGTCAGCCAGGGGAAGGACCCGCTGTCGAGATCGGCCTCGGCGATCTTCGACATGACTGCCCTGGCGTTGGGGCCGGCGATGACCAGCGTCGCGTGCGAGGTGGTGAGGTTGTCCAGCCGGACGCTGCCGTCGCCGGGCAGGTGCTTCGCCAGATAGTCGCCGTCGAACCGCTCCGCCGCGCCGGAGCTGACGAGGTAGAAGCTCTCCTCGCCGTCCCGCATCACGGTGAATTCCGAACGCACCCCGCCGCGCACGGTCAGCGCATGCGACAGGTTGATGCGCCCGACGGCTCGCGGCAGGCGGCGGCACAGCAGCCGGTCGAGCCAGGCTTCCGCGCCGGGTCCCGAGACGCGGAATTTCGAGAAGCTGGTGATGTCGACGATCCCGACATTCTCCCGCATGTTGCGGTGTTCCCGCGCGACATGGGGGAAGTAGTTGGTCCGCCGGAAGCTCCAGACATCCGCCCGCTCGACCCCCTCCGGCGCGAACCAGTTGGGCCGCTCCCAGCCATAGCGCTGGCCCCAGACCGCGCCCATGCCGTCGAGCAGGTCGTGGATCGGGCTGGTCTTGGCCGGCCGCGCGGCGGGGCGCTCCTCGTCCGGGTAGTGGATGACGAAGACGTGCTCGTAGGCCTCCTCGTTCTTGGCCCGGACATAGGGCGTGTTGGCGTAGGCGCCGAAGCGGCGCGGATCGACATCCATCATGTCGATCGACGGCTCGCCCTCGACGATCCATTCCGCGAGCTGCCAGCCGGCCCCGCCCGCCGCGGTGATGCCGAAGCTGTGGCCCTCGTTGAGCCAGACATTGCGGAGATCCCATGCCGGGCCGACCAGCGGGCTGCCATCCGGCGTGTAGGCGATCGGACCGTTGACGACGTCCTTGATGCCCGCCCGCTCGAAGCTCGGCACCCGGGCGATCGCCGCCTCCAGATGGGGCATCAGCCGGTCCAGGTCGCCGGGGAACAGGTCGCGCTCGAAGCTCTCGGGAACGCCGTCCCAGAACCGGGCGGGCGCGCCCTTCTCGTAGGGCCCGAGAATGAAGCCCTGGCGTTCCTCTCTGAGATAGTAGGACGCATCCGATTCGCGCAGCACCGCCATCTCCGGCAGGCCCTGGCGGTGCCGCTCGACCAGCTCGGGCACCTCGTCGGTGACGATGTACTGGTGCTCCACCGGGATCGCGGGGATGGAGATCCCGAGCATCTGCGAGGTGTGCCAGCTGTAGTTCCCGGTCGCGCACACCACGTGCTCGCAGACGATATCGCCCCGCGCCGTCCTGACCGTCCATTCGCCGCCGGGCCTCTGTTCCACCGCGGTCACCGGAGTATCGCGGTAGATCTCCGCCCCGCGGTCGCGCGCGCCGATCGCCATCGCCTGGGTCACGTCCGCCGGCGCGATATGGCCGTCATCGGGGTGGTAGAGGGCGCCGACCAGCCCCTCGGTGTCGCAGAGCGGCCACAGCCCGGCGATCTCCGCCGGGGTGACGATCTCGAACGGCACGCCGATCGTGTTGGCGGTCCCGCAATACTTGCGGTACTCGTCCATGCGCTCCCGGTTGGTGGCGAGCCGCAAATTGCCGGTCACGTGAAAGCTCACGTCCTGGCCGGTTTCCTCCGGCAGGGCCTTGTAGAGGTCGACCGAGTACTTGTGCAGCTGGCCCACGCTGTAGCTCATGTTGAACAGCGGCAGCAGGCCCGCGGCATGCCAGGTCGACCCGGCGGTGAGCTCGGTCCGCTCGCACAGCACCGAATCCGTCCAGCCCTTCCTGGCGAGGTGGTAGAGCGTCGAGACGCCGACCACGCCGCCGCCGATGACCACCGCCCTTGCGTGTGTCTTCAAGGCTTCCTCCCCGGGCGGCGCGCGCCCCGGCTCGAACCCGCATAGAGGTTGCGGCCCAACCGTCCCCGGACTCGCCGGACGACGAGCCTTTTACCGGGGCGAAACGAAAAAAGCGATTGCACGATTCATCGCAACGATTGTAGCAATCCAGGGGGGTACCTTTTCCGTCGGCGACCCGGAGCGCGGGCCCGCGGGAAGCGGTGTCCGCTCTACCGAAATCGACGCCCGGCGCGTCGCGATGAAGGATCCTGCTGATGGTGAATTATCAGGACACGGTCGACCAGTCCGACCGCAAGGTGCCGATCAACCTGCGCCAGTCGGGGCCCACCCCCACCGAGTTGCTGATCTCGACGCGGGTGCGGAAATCGCCATTCTGGCATCTGTCGCACGAGGCCGGGTGCTGGCGCGCGACCGTCTACAACCGCATCTATCATCCGCGCGGCTATGTCAGGCCCGAGGACGGCGGCGCGATGGTCGAATACCACGCGCTGGTGAACCACGTGACGCTCTGGAACGTGGCGGTCGAACGCCAGATCCGCGTCGCCGGACCCGATGCCGAGGTCTTCGTCAACTACGTCATCACCCGGGACGCGACCCGCATCCGGCCGATGAGCGGCAGGTACGTGATCCTGTGCAACGAGAAGGGCGGGATCCTCAACGATCCGGTGCTGCTGCGCCTGTCGGAGGACGAGTTCTGGTTCAGCCTGTCCGACTCCGACATCATGTTCTGGCTGCAGGGCGTGAACGTCGGAATGAAGGCCGATGTGGAGATCGACGAGATCGACGTCTGCCCGTTGCAGGTCCAGGGACCGAAATCCGCCGATTTGATGGCCGATCTGGTCGGCGAGGAAGTCCGCGACATGCCGTCCTACGGCCTGATGGAGGCGCGCGTCGCCGGCTGCGACGTCGTGGTGTCGCAGACCGGGTTCACCGGCGAGAAGGGCTACGAGTTCTACCTGCGCGATTCGACGCTCGACGCCGAAAAGCTGTGGAACGCCATCCTGGAGGCCGGCAAGGCGCACGACCTGATGGTGATCGCGCCCGCGCATCATCGCCGGATCGCCGCCGGCATCCTGTCCTGGGGCCAGGACATGGATGCGGAGACCCTGCCGTTCCAGTGCAATCTCGGCTACCAGGTGCCGCGCCTCAAGGAGGCCGACTATGTCGGGAAGGCGCGGCTGGAAGAGGTCCGTGCCCTGATCGAAGCCGGCAGGCCCCCGTTCGGGCTGACGCTGGTGGGTCTGGTGCTCGGCGGCAAGCCGATCGAGGACTACGCGCCCGATTTCTGGCTGATCTCCGGTCCCGACGGCGGCGAGCCGGTGGGCTACGTCACCTCGCCCTGGTACTCGCCCGAGCTCGAGACCAATATCGCGATGGGCTACGTCCCCTGCGCCATGGCGGCGCTGGAGACCGAGGTCAAGATCTGGCTGCCGGAGCAATACAGCCCGCAACCCGGCCGGCCGGTGGACGGTCGGGTCGTCGAACTGCCGTTCCGGCCGTCGGTCAATCCCAACGCGCGGGAGATCGCGCGCGCGGAAGGGCGCGATACCGCCTATTGACGGGCGTTCGACGGTGGAGCCTGCCTGCGGCGGCTTCTATTGGCGGGTGCGGCGGTCTATGTTGGTTGCGATTGCAACAGGAGGGTACAGATGGCCGTGAAGTCCAAGCTGGTGCGCTGCCTTGCCGGCGGTCTCGTCGCCGCCGCGGCTGCCGCCATGCCCGCGCAGGCCGACATGTCGGGCAAGACCGTCACCTGGGTGATACCGTTCTCCGAGACCGGCGGCTCCGCCAAATGGGCCAACTTCTTCGCGCCGCTGCTGAAGGAGGCGCTGCCGGGCAAGCCCACCGTGGTGGTGAAATTCATGCCCGGCGCCGGCTCGACCAAGGGCGCCAACTGGTTCCAGAGGCAGAAGCACAAGGACGGCACGCTGCTCTTCGGCTCGTCCGGCTCGACCCAGTTCCCCTACCTGCTCGGCGACCGGCGGGTGCGCTACGAGTACAAGGACTGGAACCCGGTCATGGCGACCGGCACCGGCGGCGTCGCCTATCTGGACAAGAAAAGCGGCGCGATGTTCGACGGCACGGCCAACAAGCTCAAGGACATCGAGTTCATCTACGGCTCCCAGGGCGCGACCCGGCTCGACCTGGTGCCGCTGCTGGCGTGGCAGATGCTGGGCATGAAGGTCGAGCCGGTGTTCGGCATCAAGGGGCGCGGCGACGGCCGGCTGATGTTCGAGCGCGGCGAGGCCAATATCGACTACCAGACCTCCTCGGCCTATCTCGCCGGCTCGATGCCGCTGGTGAAGGCCGGCACCGCGGTGCCGATGATGTCGTGGGGCGCGCTCGACGCAAACGGCACTATCGTGCGCGACCCGACCTTCCCGGACATCGCGACCTTCAAGGAGGTCTGCGAGGCGACCGACGGCTGCGCGACCGAGGGCGACGCCTGGGATGCGTGGAAGGCGTTCTTCGTCGCCGGCTTCCCGTCGCAGAAGATCGCCTTCCTGCCGCGCGGCACGCCGCAGGACGTGATCGACACCTATGTGACCGCGTTCAACAAGGTGAAGGCCCGGCCGGATTTCGCCAAGATCTCGGCCAAACGGGTGGGCAAGTACCCGATGTTCGTGGGCGACGGCGCCAAGGCGGCGCTCGGGACCGCGACATCCGTGCCGGAAACGGCCAAGTCGTTCGTGATCGGCTGGCTGAAGGAAGCCTACGGCGTGTCGCTCAAGAAGAAGTGACCGGCCCGAACCCCGTCTAGGGAACGCCCTTCGGGCTGGAGGAGGGGGAGATGGAATTCCTGACCGCGGCGCTGCCGGCGCTGGGCGAAGCCGCGGGCCTCATCTTCCAGCCCGTCGTTCTCGGATATCTGGTGCTTGGCGTGGTCATGGGCCTCGCCATCGGCGTGTTTCCGGGGCTCGGCGGGATCGCCGGGCTCTCTTTGCTGCTGCCCTTCATGTTCGGCATGGAGCCGGTGCTCGGCCTTGCGCTGATGATCGGCATGGTGGCCGTGGTGCCGACTTCCGACACCTTCGCGTCGGTGCTCATGGGCATCCCCGGCTCGTCGGCGTCCCAGGCGACGGTGCTGGACGGCTTCCCCATGGCGCGCAAGGGCGAGGCGGCGCGGGCGCTGTCCGCCGCCTTCGCCTCCTCGCTGTTCGGCGGGCTGGTCGGCGCCACCTTCCTCACCGTCTTCATCCTCGCCGCGCGTCCGGTGGTGCTCGCCTTCGGCCTGCCGGAAATGCTGATGGTGACGATCCTCGGGCTCTCCATGGTGGCGATCCTGGCCGGGCGGATCGCGCTCAAGGGACTCGCCGCGGCCGGGCTCGGTCTGATGGTCGGGACCATCGGCGAGGCGGATGCGGGCGGCAGCCTGCGCATGGCGACCTACGAGATCCCCTATCTGACCGACGGGCTGAAGCTGGTGATCGTCGGTCTCGGCATCTTCGCCATCCCCGAGATCGTCTCGCTGCTGCGCCAGGACAAGTCGATATCGCGCACCGCCACGCTGGGCGGCGGCTGGCTCGATGGGGTGCGGGACTGGTTCGCCAATATCTGGCTGTCGGTCCGCTGTTCGCTGATCGGCGTCGCGGTCGGCGTGATCCCCGGTCTCGGTGGCTCGGTGGTGGACTGGATCGCCTACGGGCACGCGGTGCAGACCACCAGGGACAAGTCGCAATTCGGCAAGGGCGAGGTGCGCGGGATCGTCGGGCCCGAGAGCTCGAACAACGCCAAGGAGGGCGGCGGGCTGGTGCCGACCCTGCTGTTCGGCATCCCGGGCTCCGGCTCGATGGCGGTGTTCATCGGCGCGGTGGCGTTGCTCGGTTCGGGCGATATCGAGGTCGGGCCGTCGATGCTGAAGAACAATCTCGACATCACCTATTCCATCGTCTGGCTGCTGGCGCTCGCCAACGTGGTGGGCACCCTGCTCTGCATCGCTTCCTCCAGCGGGATCGCCCGGCTGACCACCATCCGCTTCACCCTGGTCGCGCCGTTCCTGTTCATGCTGATCGCCTTCGCCGCGTTCCAGTCGGGCCAGGACCTGTTCGACCTGGTGGCGCTGTTCGCGATCGGCCTGATCGGGATCTTCCTCCGCCGCTTCGACTGGTCGCGCCCGGCCTTCCTGATCGGCTTCGTGCTGTCGAACCCGGCCGAGACCTTCACCAACCAGGCCTACCAGATCGCCGCCAGCCGCTTCCGCAGGGGCTTCGAGGAAGGCATCGAGTACATCTTCAGCCCGATCGTCATCGTCCTCCTGGTCGTCACCGTCGTTTCCATCTTCTTCGGCATCCGCCAGGCCAAGACGATCCAGGCCGAAGGCGACGTGCAGTCGGGCACCAAGCGGGCGCCGCTGGTCTTTCTGCTCCTGTTCACCGCCTATCTGGCGATCGCCGTCATCGACGCCTCGACGATCCCGGACGATGTGTTCACCGACAAGGTGTTTCCGCTGACCATCGGCGCCATCTCCGTCCTGTGCTGCCTCTTGCTGCTGTTTCGCATGATGACCCGTCCCGAGACCGACACGATCTTCGCCGACAAGGAGGTTTCCGGGGACGATGCCGAGGCCGGGCACGGGCTGTGGCCGACGCTCGCCTGGTTCGGCGGGCTGCTGGTGCTGAGCGCGGTGTTCGGCTTCATCATTGCCCTGGCGGCGTTCCTGCTCGCCTTCTTCCGGATGCGCGCGGGGCTCGAATGGGGCAGGGCCGCGATCCTGACCGCTTGCGGAATCGCCTTCATGTGCCTGGTTGCCGGATTGCTCAACCGCGACTTTCCGCCGGGGCTGCTGCAGTCCCTGGTCGAGCTTCCCTGGCCGCTGACCTAGAACGGCTCCCGGTAGACCGCGAGGGTTCCTTCGCACATCCGCGCCCGGGTGAAGCGATCCAGCACGCGCGCGCCCGGGCCGCAAGGGCGGGGCGTCGAGTTCGTGTCGCCGAATTCGTTGATCGTCCGCCCCCTCCCGGCTAGCCTCCGTACGGGTTTCAACCGGCAGGGCGCACGACCATGGAGCTGACCCGCGACCAGATCGACCGGTTCCACGAGACCGGCTACCTGATGCTGCCCAACCTGTTCTCCGCCGACGAGGCGCAAGTCCTGCGCCGGGCCGCCGCCGAGGTCTACGCGATGGAGCGCGAGGAGGTGGTGCGCGAGAAGGACGGCACCTCGCCGCGCACCGCGTTCGCGGCGCATTGCTACCACGAGGCCTTCCGGCGGCTCGGCCGCCACCCGCGGCTGATCGGGCCGGTCATGCAGCTGCTCGACGGGCCGGTCTACATGCACCAGTACAAGGTCAACGCGAAGGTCGCCTTCGACGGCGACGTCTGGCAGTGGCACCAGGACTACGGCACCTGGTCGCGCGACGACCTGATGCCGGAATCCCGGGCCATGAACATCGCGCTGTTCGTCGACGAGGTGAGCGAATTCAACGGCCCGCTGTGGATCATCCCGGGCTCGCATCGCGACGGGGTGTTCGAGGCTGGCCACGATTTCGAGACCACCAGCTATCCGCTGTGGACGCTGGACAAGGCGACGGTCACCGAGCTTGCCGGGCGCGGCGGCATCTTCTCGGCCAAGGGCGAGGCCGGCAGCGTGCTGATGTTCCACGGCAACATCGTGCACGCCTCCTCGCCCAACCTGTCGCCCTGGGGGCGGACCATCGTCTATCTGTCGCTGTGCCACGTGGACAACCACATCCGGCGCTTCAAGCGGCCCGAATGGATCGCCCATCGGGACTTCGCCCCGATCGAGCCGTTGTCCGACGACTGCCTGACGGCGGCGATGCCGGGCGCGCCGGAACGGGCGGCGTGAACCTCCACCGCCTGCTGCTCCGGCGCGAGGCGGAAGGCGACCCGGTCCGGGTCGGCATCCTCGGCTGCGGCAAGTTCGCTTCCATGTTCCTGGCCCAGGCGATCCGCACGCCCGGCATCCATGTCGCCGCAATCGCCGATCTCGACCCCGCGGGCGCGCGCGGCAATCTGGCCCGCGTCGGCTGGCCGGCCGAGCGCTGTGTGGCCGCGGACATCGATGCCGCGCTGCGCACCGGCGGCACCTGGATCGGCGACGACATCGAGGCGCCGTTCCGCCACGGCGCGATCGACCTCGTGGTCGACGCTACCGGCGATCCGCCGGCGGGCGTGCGCCACGCGCTGCTCGCCTGCGAGACCGGCAAGTCGATCGTCATGGTCAATGTCGAGGCCGACGCGCTCGCCGGGCCGCTGCTGGCCGAGAAGGCGCGCGAGGCCGGCATCGTCTACTCGCTCGCCTATGGCGACCAGCCGGCGCTGATCTGCGACCTGGTCGACTGGGCGCGGGCCTGCGGCTTCGCGGTGACGGCGGCGGGGCGGGGCCACAAATGGCTGCCCCGATACCAGTTCTACACGCCGGACAATGTGTGGGACGGCTACGGGCTGACCGCCGACGAGGCCCGGGAGGGCGGCCTCAACCCCAAGATGTTCACCTCCTTCCTCGACGGCACCAAGCCGGCGATCGAGAGCGCCGCCGTCGCCAACGCCACCGGCCTGACGGCGGCGCCCGAGGGGCTCGCCTACCCGCCGGCCAGGATCGATGCGCTGCCCGAAATCTGCCGGCCGCGCGGCGAGGGCGGCGCGCTGCACCACAAGGGTCAGGTGGAGGTCGTGTCGTCGCTCGAACGCGACGGCCGGCCGCTCGATTACGACATCCGCTTCGGCGTCTTCGTCGCCTTCGAGGCGGACAGCGACTACATCGCCCGCTGCTTCCGCGAATACGGCGTCAGGACCGACGCGACCGGCCGCTACGCGGCGATGTACAAGCGCTGGCACCTGATCGGGCTGGAGCTCGGCATCAGCGTCGCCAGCGTGGCCCTGCGCGGCGAGCCGACGGGTGCGGCGACCGGCTGGCGGGCCGATGCGGCGGCCGTCGCCAAGCGCGACCTGCTTCCGGGCGAGCTGCTCGACGGCGAGGGCGGCTACACCGTCTCGGGCCGGCTGATGCCGGCCGCGGATTCGCTGACGCAGGCCGCCCTGCCGATGGGGCTCACCCACGGCGTGCGCGTGGTCGAGCCGGTCGCGAAGGGACATCTGGTCCGCTGGTCCGACGTGGCGGCCGACCCCGCGGACCCCGCGATACGGCTTCGCCGCGAAATGGAAGAACGCTACGGGCCGGCGCTCATGGAGGCCGCCGAGTAGGCTCCCGGGCTCGGGGGATCACGCCGCTTCCCTGATCATGTCGGCGGCCTTCTCGCCGATCATGATGGCGGGCGCGTTGGTGTTGCCGCCGACGATGGTCGGCATGATCGAGCAGTCGGCGACCCGCAGCCCCTCGATGCCCCGGACGCGCAGCTCCGCGTCGACCACCGCCATGTCGTCGGTCCCCATCCGGCAAGTGCCCACGGGATGGAAGATCGTCGTCCCGAAGCGCCGGATATAGGCGGCGAGATCCTCGTCGCTCCGAACCCCCTCGCCGGGCTCGACCTCGCGGGGCCGGTATTTTGCGAACGCATCGGCGTGAACGATCCGCCTGGCCTCCTTGAAGCCGGTGCGCAGCACCCGGAGGTCCTCTTCCTCGGAGAAGAAGCGCGGATCGATGACCGGCGGCGCGTCGGGGTCGGCGGAGGCGAGGCTCACGGTTCCCCGACTCTTCGGCCTCAGCAGCACCGCGAAGGCCGAGTAGCCGTGACCGTACTCGATCATCTTCGGCGGCGGCGCGCGATGGCCGGGCACGAAGACCAGCTGGATATCGGGCCGGTCGAGGCCGGGCTCGGTCCGGATGAACCCGCCCGATTCGATCAGATTGGACGAGTAGATGCCGCGCCGCGCGAAGACGTATTTGAAGGCGTCCAGCGCGAGCGACGGCATCCTGGGCCACGAGAACCCCCACGGGACGCGCGACTCGGTGCGCATCATGGCGAGGATCGCGATGTGGTCCTGCAGGTTCTTGCCGACGCCCGGCAGGCGATGGACGGTCTCGATGCCGTGACCGGCGAGCTCCTCGCGGTCGCCGATCCCGGACAGCATCAGGATCTTGGGCGACGCGATGGCGCCCGCCGAGAGGATGACCTCGCGGCGCGCCTCGGCCGCCCGCCCGTCGCCGAGATCGACGCCGGTCGCGCGCCCGTTCTCCAGGCGGATCCGGCTCACCGCGGCGCCGGTCATGACGGTGAAGTTCGCGCGCTTCATCGCCGGGCGCACATAGGCCATCGCGGTCGACCAGCGGCGCCCGTTCTTCTGGGTCACCTGGTGCTGGCCCACCCCCTCCTGGGTATCCCCGTTGAAGTCGGGGTTGTGCCGGTGCTGGAGCGACTCCGCGGCGGCGACGAAATCCTTCTCCAGCGGGCTCGCGATGTTGCAGAAGGTGACGTTGAGCGGCCCGCCGGTGCCGTGGTGCTCGCTGTCGCCATACTGTTCGTTGTTCTCCGCCTTGAGGAAATAGGGCTTTACGTCGGCCCATGACCAGCCCGGATTGCCGAGCTCCGCCCATTCGTCGTAGTCGAGCGGGTTGCCGCGGATATAGACCATGGCGTTGATCGAGCTCGTCCCGCCCAGGGTCCTGCCGCGAGGGACGAAGATCTCGCGGCCGTTCATCGTCTCCTGCGGCCGGGTGGAGAACCGCCAGTTGACCTTGCGGTGTCTGGGCAGGCGCATGACCCCCATCGGCACGTGGATGAAGGGGCTGCGGTCGGGCGGTCCCGCCTCCAGCAGGCATACCGAGACCGACGGGTCCTCGCTCAACCGGTTGGCGATCACCGCCCCGGCCGAACCGGCCCCGATGACGACGTAGTCGAATGCGGGCGTTTCAGTCATTTCGGATTTCCTGTCCCGTGCGTGCGCCGCTCAGGCGACGATCGGCCTGCGCCCTTGTACCGGGTAGCGGGGCCAGGTATAGCCCGGCGTCGCGGGATGGCCGGGCGCCACCAGCTTGTCGCAGAACGCCTCGTCGCGCGCGGTGAACGCGGCATCGAGCGCCCCGAGATAGGCCTCCCACTGCGCCACCGTGCGGGGGCCGGCGATGACGCTCGAGACCAGCCGGTTGTTGAGCAGCCACTGAATCGCGAAATCCGCAACCGTCATGCCGCGCCCGGCGATTCGTCGCTCGATCCTCGACACTGCGCGGAACGACTCCATCTGCATGTCGCGGTCGAGGATGCTGGCGTCGCCCCGCCCGGCGCGGCTGTCGGCGGGCGGCTCGCCTTGGGGACGGTATTTGCCGGTGAGCACACCGCGGGCCAGCGGGGAGTATGGCGCGACGCCGATCCCGTAATACTCGCAGGCCGGCAGCAGGTCCGATTCCGGCTGCCGGTTGACCAGGTTGTAGAGCGGCTGGGCAACCACCGGGCGCGGCGTGCCCAGCTTGTCGCAGAGCCGGATCAGCTCGCCCACCTGCCAGGCGCGGTGATTGGAAAACCCCCAATAGGAGGCCTTGCCGCTGGCGACGATGTCGCCCATCGCGCCCACGCTCTCCTCCAACGGCGTATCCCAGTCGACATGGTGCATGTAGTAGATGTCGACATAATCGGTGCCCAGCCGGTCGAGCGACCGGTCGATCGCCTCCAGCATCCATTTCCGCGACAGCCCGAGCTTGCGTTCCGGCGGGCCGTCCTGCTGGCCGACCTTGCTGGCCAGGATCCAGCTCCGCCGGTCTTCGGCCAGCAGCGGGCCCAGCATCGCCTCGGACTTGCCGCCGTTATAGGCATCGGCGGTGTCGATGAAGTTGACGCCGCGCTCGCGCGCGATCTCCACCATCCTGCGCGCCTCGGCCTCGCCCGTGGTGGCGCCGAAATTCATCGTGCCGAGACAGATGGTCGAGACCCGGAGGCCGCTCTCGCCGAGGTAGCGATAGTCCATTCGTTTCTCCCTGCACTCCGGCCGGGGTTGCCGCCCCGCCCCCGGGACACACTACCCGGACGCCCCGCCGTGTCGACGGCGAAATCGTGCGCCAAGGTTGACACGGTGCGGCGAGCCGTAGCGACTCACCCCGGGTTCGGCCCCATCCGCGATCGGGGCGGTTCGGAGCAGGCGCTTGGAGAATCTTCAGCTCGCTGTCAGCGGTCTCGCCAATGGCTGCATATACGGCCTGATCGCGCTCGGCTTCGTGCTGATCTACAAGGCCACCGAGCAGGTCAATTTCGCGCAGGGCGACCTGATGATGCTGGGCGCGTTCATCGCGCTGGCGCTCGGCAACGACTCCCATATCGGCGCGCCCTTCTGGGTCGCCTGCGCCGGGGCGGTGCTCGCGATGGCGGCACTCGGCTGGTCGCTGGAACGCGTCGTCCTGCGGCCGATACTCGGCCAGCCCCAGATCGCCGCGATGATCCTGACCATCGCGCTCGGCTTCGTGCTGCGTTTCGTCGCCGGCGCCATCTGGGGCCACGACCCGCTGGCCCTGGAAACCCCCATCGCGGGCGCGAATTTCAGCCTCGGCGGGTTGATCCTCGGGGCGGACGAGATCGCGGCGATCGTCGTCACCCTGCTCCTGACCGGTCTTCTCTTCGCGTTCTTCAGCCGCACCCGGCTCGGTGTCGCCATGCAGGCCTCCAGCCAGAACCAGCTCGCCGCCTACTACATGGGCATCCCGGTGAAGCGGGTTCACGGGCTGACCTGGGCGCTGGCCGGCGCCACGGCCGCGGTGGCGGGGATCCTGTTCGCGTCCAAGGGCTCGATAGACCCGGGCACCGGCTTCCTCGGCATCAAGGCGTTCGCCGCCGCCGTGATCGGCGGGTTCGGGTCGCTGCCCGGGGCGCTGGCGGGCGGGCTGATCGTGGGACTCATAGAGCCCTTCGCGAGCCGCTACATCTCCGCCGGCTACGCGCAGATCGCACCCTACGCGGTGATGATCCTGGTGCTGGTCGTCCGCCCGCACGGCATATTCGCGCAAGTGAGCGCGAAGAAGGTCTGAGCCGGTGCGGGTCCATTTCAAGACCGGCTACGATCACGACATCCGCCTGTTCCCGGACGCACGCGAGGCGTTGCGCTACGCCGCGCTTCTCGCCGTCGCCATCGCGCTTCCCGTCCTGCTCGACGACTTCCTGCTCGGCGAGGCGACGAACGTGCTGATCTGGGCGATCGCCGGGATGGGGCTGATGCTGCTCACCGGACATGCCGGGCAGCCGAGCCTCGGCCATGCGGCGTTCCTCGCCGCCGGCTGCTACGCCAACGCCATCCTGATGGACCGCTTCGGCCTGCCTTTCCTCGCCTCCTTCGCGCTGGCCGGGATCCTCACCGGGCTGATCGGCGTGCTGATCGCCATCCCGGCGCTTCGGCTGCACGGCATCTATCTCGCCATCGCCACGCTCGCGCTCTCGATCCTGACCGAGGACATCGTCGTGCTGGCCGAGCCCTGGACCGGCGGGGTGGCCGGCATGACGGCGCCGCCCATCTCGATCGCCGGTGTGGAGGTCGACCGGCTGGCCTCGCCCGACCTGTTCTACTGGCTATGCCTCGCCGTCGCCGTGCTGGTGACGCTGGGCTACCGCAACATCCTGCGCGCGCCGCTCGGGCGCGCGTTCGTGTCGATCCGCGATTCCGAGATCTCCGCCCAGGCCATGGGGGTGGACCCGGCGCGCACCAAGGCGGCGGCCTTCGGGCTGTCCTGCATGACCACCGGCTGGGCCGGCGCGCTGATGGGACATTTCTTCTTCACCTTCAACCACGAGGTCTTCACCGTGGTGATCTCGATCCAGCTCCTGCTGATGATCGTGATCGGCGGTCTCGGCTCGATCCACGGCGCCTATTACGGCGCGGCGGTGGTCGGGATCGTGCCGCAGGCGATCAACCTCGCGCGCGACGCGGTCGCCGGGGCGCTCGGCGGCGGCGCGGTCGCGATCCCCGGACTCGAGACCGGAATCTTCGGGCTGATCCTGATAGTCTTCATCCTGTTCGAGCCGCTCGGCATCCACGGCCGGCTCGTCAAGTGGAGACTCTATTTCGAGCTGTTCCCGTTCTATCGCCGCGACATGTTTCGCCGTCAACGGAGCTATTTGAAGACCGAGCGGCTGCGATGACCCTGCTGGAAGTCCGCGATGCAACGGTTCGCTTCGGCGGCCTCACCGCGCTGGAGGGCGTCTCCTGCGCCGTCGAGCGGGGCGAGATCTTCGCCATCGTGGGGCCCAACGGCGCCGGCAAGTCGACGCTGTTCAACCTGATCTCGCGCTTCTACCAGCCGGCGTCGGGGGATGTGCGCTTCGAGGGGGAGAGCATTCTGGCACGCTCGCCCTCCGACATCGCCGCGCTCGGCATCGCGCGCACGTTCCAGAATATCGAGCTGTTCGAGCGCTCCACGGTGCTGCAGAACCTGCTGATCGGCCGCCATACGCGCCGCCGGGCGTCCTTGCCGTCGCAGATCGTCTTCGCCCCGTCGGTCCGGCGGGAAGAGATCGCCCACCGGGGCGCGGTCGAGCGCATCATCGATTTCCTCGACCTTCAGCCGCATCGGGAGCAGACCATCGCGGGCCTTCCCTACGGCGTGCGGAAGGTCGTGGAGATCGGCCGGGCGCTGGCCATCGAGCCGAGGCTGATCCTGCTGGACGAGCCCGCCTCCGGCCTCTCGGTCGAGGAGACCGGGGACATGCGCTTCTGGATCGACGACATCCGGACCCGGCTCGGCGTGACCGTGCTGATGGTCGAACACAATATGAGCCTCGTCTCGGCCGTGTCGGACCGGGTGATGGTGCTGGCGGAAGGGCGGGTCATCGCGCTCGGGACCCCGGCGGAGGTTCGAACCGACCGGCGGGTCGTCGAGGCCTATCTCGGCTCGGAGACGCCGGCGAGATGAGCGATGCGCTCCTGGAGGTCCGCAATCTCGAGAGCTTCTACGGGCCCGTCATGGCGATCCGCGGCGTGAGCCTCGACGTGCGCGAGGGCAGCGCGGTCGCGGTGCTGGGCGCGAACGGGGCGGGAAAGACCACCCTGCTGAGGACGATTTCCGGCATCATGGACCCCGAGAAGGGCGAGATTCGCCTGGCGGGCGAGCCCATCGCGGGCGGCGATCCGGACCGGATCGTGCGCAAGGGCGTGGTCCACGTGCCCGAGGGGCGGGAGGTGTTTCCCCTGCTCAGCGTCGCGGAAAATCTCGGCATGGGCGCCTATACGCGCCGGGACGACGGCGTGGACGGCGACATCGAGACGGTCTTGCGCTACTTCCCGGTGCTGAAGCAGCGCCTCGGCCAGCCCGCCGGCACGCTGTCCGGCGGCGAGCAGCAGATGCTGGCGATCGCGCGCGGGCTGATGGCGCGGCCCAGGATCATGCTGCTGGACGAGCCCTCGCTCGGTCTCTCGCCCATCATGGTGCGCGACATCTTCGCCATAATCCGCCGCCTGAAGGAGGAGCGTGGCGTGACCATGCTCCTGGTCGAGCAGAACGCCCGGATGGCGCTCGGCGTGGCGGATTTCGGCTATGTGATGGAGACCGGCCAGATCGTCATGGAAGGCCCCGCCGACCGGCTCGAACGGAGCCCGGACGTCCAGGAATTCTATCTCGGCGGGCGCGAGGCGGGCGCGCTCGCCGAGCGGCGCTGGAAGCGCCGCAAGACCTGGCGGTCGTGAGGCAGGCGATGGATTGCGGCGGCCACGCCCCACACGCCATCGACGGCTGCGACACCCTGGCGAAGCTGTTCCTGCGGCGCTGCCTGGCGCTCGGCGAACGCACCGCGCACCGGGAGAAGACGCTGGGCGTGTGGCGCAGCCATTCCTGGGCGGCGTTTCTCGATTCCGCCCGCGCGATCGGGCTCGGGCTCGCCGCGCTCGGGCTGGAGCGGGGCGAGGTGGTTTCCATCCTCTCCGAGGACAACAAGGAATGGATCTACGCCGATCTCGGCGTCCAGTGCATGGGCGGTATCGTCTCCGGTGTCTATCCGACCGACAGCGCCGGGCAGGTGGCGTTCCTGCTGGAGAATTCCGCGAGCCGCTTCCTGATCGTCGAGAATGCCGAACAGCTCGACAAGTTCCTGCAAATCCGCGACCGGGTCCCCGGGATCCGGAAATGCGTCGTCCTCGACCGCGAGGGGTTGCACGGTTTCGACGATGCCCAAATCCTGTTCCTCGACGAGCTCTACGCGATCGGCCGCGCGGCGCATGACCGCGAACCCGACCGCTTCCGGCGCGAGGCCGAGGCCTCCCGCCCCGGCGATACCGCGATCCTGATCTACACCTCCGGCACCACCGGACGTCCCAAGGGCGCGATGATCTCGCACCGGAACATCGTCTGCTCGGCGGCCTCGGCGCTCGGCGCGCTGCCCACGAGGGAGGGGGACGAGCAGCTCTGCTTCCTGCCGCTCTGCCACGTGCTGGAGCGGCTGGTGTCGGTGTTCGTCCCGATCGCGGCGAAATCGGTGGTGAATTTCGCGGAAAGCGTCGAGACGGTGTTCGACAATCTGCGCGAGGTCTCGCCGGCGTCGTTCACCGCGGTTCCCCGGATCTGGGAAAAGATCCATTCGCGGATCTCGGCGATGTCGCAGGACGCCACCGCGACGGGCCGCTGGGCCTATGCGCGGGCGCTCGCATGCGGCATGGAACGCGCCGAGTGCCTGCTCGAGGCGCGGCCGGTCCCATTTGCGCTCAGGCTGCGCTACCGGCTCTGGGACTGGCTGGTGCTGGCCAATCTGCGGCGCATGACCGGGCTCGACGGCGCGCGGTACATCGCCACCGGGGCGGCGCCGATATCGCCCGACCTCGTCAAGTGGTACTGGGCGATCGGCCTCGTCATGCTGGAAGGCTACGGCCAGACCGAGAGTTCGGGCGTGCTTTCGGTAAACCTGCCGGACCGGATCGCGCTCGGTTCGGTCGGCCCCGCGGTGCCGGGGGTCGAGATCGAGATCGCCGCCGACGGCGAGATCCTCGCCCGGGGTCCGCTCGTCTTCCAAGGCTACTGGAACGACCCGGCGCTCACCGCCGAGACCGTCCGCGACGGGTGGCTGCATACCGGGGACGTGGGATTCGTGGACAATCGCGGCTTCTTCTGGATTACCGGGCGCATCAGGGACATCATCATCACCGCCGGGGGGAAGAACATCAGCCCCGCCGGGATCGAGAACCGGATGAAGTTTTCGCCCTATGTCTCGGACGCGATCGTCGTGGGCGACAGGCGGCGCTACCTCACCGCGCTGGTGATGATCGATCGGGAGAACGTGGAGCGGTTCGCGCAGGAAAACCGGGTGCCGTTCTCGGACTACGCCTCGCTCTGCGCCGCGCCGCCGGTCCGGGAGCTGATCCGCGCCGAGATCGAGGCGGTCAACGCCGAACTCGCCCCGGTGGAGCAGGTCAAGGATTTCCGCCTGATCGACATGGTCCTGACCGCCGAGGACGACGAGATGACACCGACCATGAAGCTGCGGCGCGGTTTCGTCGAACGCAGCCACGAAGCGTTGATCGCACAGATGTATTGACCGGAAAAGGAGACCGGAAATGAGATTTCCAAGAATCCTCGCCATCGCGGCGTTCGCCGCGACCCCCGCTCTGGCGGGCCAGGGCGTCAGCGACAACGAGGTGATCGTCGGGTCGGTCAGCGACCTGTCGGGGCCCTTCGCCGCCTTCGGCGCGCCCTCGGTCAGGGCCGCGCAGATGCATTTCGAGGCGGTGAACGCGGCCGGCGGCGTACACGGCCGGAAGATCCGCTTCGTCGTGGAGGACAGCTCCTACCAGATGCCCAAGGCGCTGCAGGGCTACAACAAGCTGGTCAACCGCGACAAGGTGTTCGCGATGCTGCTCTCGCTCGGCACGCCGATGAACCTCGCCGGGTTCAAGCTGACGACGCCGAAGAACATTCCCAATGTCTTCCCCATGTCGTCCGCGCGCCAGATGCTGAGCGAGCCGGTCCGGCTCCGTTTCGCCGGCGCCAGCTTCTACTACGACGAGCTGCGCCAGGCGGCCCGCTACATGGCCGCCAATGGCGGCGTGTCGAAGCTTTGCGCGATGTACATCCCGACCGATTTCGGCAAGGAGATAAAGGCGGCCCTGGTCGACGAGGCCAAGGCGAACGCGGCGCTGACCTATGTCGCCGAGACCGCGCACAAGCCGGACGAAGCCGATTTCGTGGGCTCCCTGCAAAAGCTCAACGCCGCGGGGTGCGGGATGATCGGCCTGGCGCTCGGGATTCGCCAGACCATCACCGTGCTGGGCACGGCGAAGAAGCTGGGCCTCGCCAAGCTCAAATTCGTCGGCTCGTCGGGCGCGTTCCACACGGTGATCGCAAAAGTGCCGGGCGGCGTCACGGAAGGGCTCTATGCCGCCGCCGGCTGGTCCGACCTCGCCGCGCGGGCCGGCCGCAAGGCCGAGGCCGCCTTCATCGCGGCCTACAAGACGGCGCACGGCAAGTTCCCCGGCACCGGCGCGCTGCTGGGCTATGCCGGCGCGGTCGGATTCACCATGGCGCTGGAGAAGGCGGGGCGCGAGCTGACCGTCGACAGCTTCCTCAAGGCGATGGAGAGCCTCGACTACTACGACCCCTATCTCGACGCGCAGGTCTCGTATTCGGCCGACGACCACCAGGGCGCCGATTCGATCGTGCTCTCGGTGGTCGAGAAGGGCGGCTGGAAGGAGATCGCGCGCTTCAAGTGACGCGCCGGCCGGGGAGCGTTTGCGGAACCGAATATTTGTGGCCAATATGGCTACATGAAGGAAATCGCCGCCCGGGATGCCAAGAACCGCTTCGGCCAGCTGCTGGATGCCGCGCAGAGCGCGCCCGTGCGGGTGACCCGGAACGGCCGCGCCGTGGGCGTGATGATGTCGGTGCAGCAATACGAACGGCTGCGCGGCGCGGCCTGGGAGCGTCTGACGGCGACCATGGACGCGCTGGGCGAGGAAGCCTCCGCGAAGGGCCTGACGCAGGCCGGGCTCGAAGCGCTTCTGGCGGATGAAGGCCGAGCGTGTCGTCCTCGACACCAACCTCCTGATCGGCACCGCGCCGCGGCGGGAAATCCTAGTTCCTGAGCGGCTTGCCGGTCTCCAGCATGTGCTCGATGCGGGCGATGGTGGCGGGCATGCGGATCAGGGCGAGGATTGCCTGGCGCTCCAGCTCCGAGAGCCGTTCTTCCGGGATTTCCCGCGTCGCGTCGGTGTCGCCGCCGGTCAGCACCGTCCCCAGATGGTCCACCACCACGAGGTCGTGGGCCGTCGCCCTGCCGGTCCTGGCGAGCCCCTTGACCGCCATCTTGAGCGCGATGCGCCCGGTCTTGCCCGGCAGCCTGATCGTCGCGGGTTCGGGCGCGGCGTAGTCCTCGGCCAGCGCCAGCGCCCTGGCCTTGGCATCGGCCAGCAGGCGGTCGCGGTTGGCGCTGATGCCGTCGCCGTCGCGCAGGAAGCCGAGCTTCCGGGCCTCCTTCGCCGAGCGCGACACCTTGGCGAGGCCGATGGTCTCGAACGCCTTGGATATCGCCACCATCGGGCCGCCGAACCCGGGACCCTTCGCGGCGAGCCCGCGCAGCATCATCTCCTTGCAGCCGCCCCAGCCCGGGACGATCCCGACGCCCGCCTCGACCAGCCCGATATAGCATTCCGCGTGGGCCTGCACGGAATCGCAGTGCAGCAGGACTTCGCAGCCGCCCCCGAGCGCCATGCCGGACGGCGCGCCGACCACCGGGAAGGGCGCGAACTTGAGCGCGTTGAAGGCGTCCTGGCCCCCCTTCAGCGTCTCCTCGATCATCGGCCAGGCGCCGACATTGAGGGCGAACAGGGCAAGGCCGAGATTCATCCCGACCGAGAAGTTGGTGCCCTCGTTGTGGATCACCAGGGCCTTCATGCCGCGGCCCACGATCTCCACCGATTCCCCGATCAGCGCCATGATGTCGGGGTCGAGCGCGTTCATCTTGGAATGGAACTCGAGGCAGGCGACGCCGTCCCCGAGATCCCAAAGACTCGCCGAGCCATTGCCTGCGAGACGCGGCCCGGCGAGCTTGACGTCGGACAGCAGGAGAACGCCCGGCGGCCGCGCGACAGGGGTGTACTTGCCCGCGCCGGCGAGATGTTCGCGGCCGCCGTCGCCGGTGCGGTAGAAACCGCCCGCGTCGGCGGCGGCCCGCAGCAGCGGCGGCACCGCGCGGCCTTCGCCTTCGAGCCGGCCGGCGAACCAGGCGGCGCCCGCCTCGTCGATCAGCTCGAACGGCCCGCGCTTCCAGTTGTAGCCGAGGCGCATCGCGCGATCGACCGCCTCGACATCGTCGGCGATTTCCGGCACCAGCCCGGCGGCGTAGGCGAGCGTGCCCGACATCACCCGCCAGGCGTATTCGCCCGTCCGGTCGGGGAACTCGAAGAGCGCGCGGAGCGAGCGGCCGGCCTGTTCGATGCTCTCCAGCCGGGGGCGGAGTGCCGGCCCGTACTCGCCGGACCGGAGGTCGATGACCTGCTTTTCCCGCGTCCCGGAGTCCGGGTCGAGCCGGTAGAAGCCGCCCTTGCCCTTGCGGCCGGTATAGCCCCCGGCGATCATCGAACGCACGATTTCGGGTTCGCCGTAGACCGTGCGGAGCGGGTCGTCGGCGGGCAGCGCGTCCCTCAGGCTGCGCCCGACCAGCGGCATCAGGTCGAGCCCCACCAGGTCGATCAGCCCGAACACGCCCGTCTTGGGGATCCCCATCGGGCGGCCCATCAGGGCGTCCGCCTCCTCGACCGTCACCGCGCCGTCGAGCGCCGCGCCGATGGCCGCGATGAGCCAGTACGTGCCGATGCGGTTGGCGATGAAGCCCGGCGTGTCGTTGCACGCGACCACGCTCTTGCCGAGCTTGCGGTCGGCGAAGTCCGCGACCGCCGCCGCCGCGTCGCCGCGCGTCGCCGGCCCGGCGACCACCTCCAGCAACCGCATGTAGCGCGGCGGGTTGAAGAAGTGGGTGATCAGGAAGTCGCGTGCGAACGCCTCCGGCATCCCGTCCGCCAGCACGCGCCACGGGATGGTCGAGGTGTTGGAGGAGACGATCGCGCCCGTCCTCCGCACCGAATCGATCCGGCGATAGACTTCCTGCTTGACCGCGACCTTCTCGGTCACCGCCTCGACGATCCAGTCTGCGTCGGCCAGCAGGTCCAAATGGTCGTCGATATTGCCGGTGGCGATCCGCTGCGCGTCCGACCTCTCCATGAACGGCGCCGGGTCGTCCTTCAGCATCCTGGCGACCGCGCCCTCGGCGAGCGCGTTCCGGTTGCCGCCGCCCTCCGGCACGATGTCGAGAAGCACCGCCTCGTGGCCGCTATTGGCGATATGGGCGGCGATGGCGCCGCCCATCAGCCCCGCCCCGACGACGGCGGTCTTCCCGATCGGCATCAGGCGGCCTCGAGCACGGTGGAGATGCCCTGGCCGCCGCCGATGCACTGGGTGACCAGGGCGTAGCGCTTGTCCTCGCGGCGCAGCAGCTGCGCCGCCTTGCCGGTGATGCGCGCGCCCGTGGCGCCGAGCGGGTGGCCGATGGCGATCGCCCCGCCGTCCAGGTTCATCCGCTCGAGGTCGATCGACAGCTCGCGCACGCAGGCGAGGGCCTGCGCCGCGAAGGCCTCGTTGAGCTCGACCAGGTCGATATCGGCCATTTTCAGTCCGGCCCGGGCGAGCGCCTTCTCCGACGAGACGACCGGCCCGTACCCCATGATCTCGGGCGCGCATCCGGCGACGGCGATCGACCTGATCCGGGCGAGCACGGCGAGATCGTTGCGCGTCGCGAACTCCTCGGTGCAGACCAGCACCGCGGCCGCGCCGTCGGTCAGCGGGGACGAGGTGCCGGCGGTGACCGTTCCCTCGGCGTCGAAGGCGGGTTCGAGGCCGGCGAGCACTTCGGCCGTCGTGCCCGGCCGGATGCAGCCGTCGCGATCGACCGGGCCGTCGGCGGTCTCGACCGCGAGCACCTCGCCGGCGAACTTGCCGTCCTCCCACGCCGCCGTGGCGCGGGCGTGGCTCGCCACGGCCAGGTCCTCCTGCTCCTCGCGGGTGATCTGGTACTTGCGGGCGAGGTTCTCGGCGGTGTCGCCCATCGCCATGTAGGCGCCCTCGTTGCGCTCGTAGAGGTCGGGGTTGGGGGCCGGGTTGAAGCCACCCATGGGCACCCGGCTCATCGACTCGACGCCGGCGCAAATGAACGCCTCGCCGGCCTCCATGCGGATCGCGCCGGCGGCGATGTGGATCGCCTGCATCGACGAGCCGCAGAAGCGGTTCACCGTGGCGCCCGCGACCGAGATCGGCAGATCCGCGACCAGACCCACGATGCGCCCGAGGTTGAAGCCCTGCTCGCCCTCGGGGAACGCGCAGCCGACGATCAGGTCCTCGATCTCCGCGGCATCGACGCCGGTCTCGGCGATCAGGCCGCGCACCATTTCGGCCGCCAGGTCGTCCGGCCGTTTCTCGACCAGCGCGCCCTTGTGGGCGAAGTGAAAGGGCGAACGGACATAGCCGGCGATGACGGGCTGGTTCATGGCGGGGACTCCTCGCGCTGTGTTGGCCGTCGGCCGCGCGCCGAGGCGGGGACCGGAAATATGGAAACGCTCTATTGTAGCGTCAAGCCGTGGGACCATATCGACTACGCCGCTATGCTCGCCCCGGAGCAGCCCCGGGACCGGGAGGGACGACCATGCAGACCTATCGCGCGCCGCTGCGGGAGATGCGCTTCGTGCTCCACGAGCTGCTGGATGCGAGCGCTCTCTCCGCGCTCCCCGGCTACGAGGAGGCGACGCCCGACGTCATCGACGCGATGATCGAGGAGGGCGCCAGGCTGTGCGAGAACGTGCTGCTGCCGCTCAACCGGCCCGCCGACGAGGAGGGGTGCCACTACGAGAACGGCGCGGTGCGCACGCCCGAGGGCTTCAAGGAAGCCTATCGGCGCTTCGTCGAGGCCGGCTGGACCGGGGTCACCGTGGCGCCCGGCTATGGCGGCCAGGGCCTGCCGGAGCTGGTCAGCGTCGCGTTCGACGAGATGGTGTGCTCGACCAACCTCGCCTTCGGCGTCTACCCGCTGCTCTCGCGCGGGGCGGCGGCGCTGATCGAGGCGCACGCCGCGGACCCCCTCAAGGACGCCTACCTGCCCCGGCTCGCGGACGGCAGCTGGTCGGGCACCATGTGCCTGACCGAAGCCCATTGCGGCACCGATCTCGGCCAGATCCGCACCAGGGCGGTTCCCGCCGGCGACGGCGCCTACGCGATTTCCGGCACCAAGATCTTCATCTCCGCGGGCGAGCACGACCTCACCGAGAACATCGTCCATCTGGTGCTCGCCAGGCTCCCCGACGCGCCCTCCGGGGTGCGCGGGATCAGCCTGTTCCTGGTGCCCAAGCGCAGGCTCGACGCGGACGGCGGCGCCGGCCCGGCGAACGGCGTCCGCTGCGGTTCGATCGAGCACAAGATGGGCATCCACGGCTCGGCCACCTGCGTGATGCATTTCGAGGAGGCGGAGGGCTATCTGGTCGGCGCCCCGCATCAGGGGCTGCGCTGCATGTTCACCATGATGAACGGCGCCCGCCTCGGGGTCGGGCTCCAGGGCCTCGGCCTCGGCGAGACCGCCTATCAGAGCGCCGCCTCCTATGCCCGGGAGCGCCGCCAGGGACGCGCCCTCAAGGGCGCCGCCGAGCCCGAGGCGGCGGCCGACCCGATCATCGTCCACCCCGATGTGCGGCGCATGCTGCTGACCGCCCGCGCGCTCAACGAGGGCGCCCGGGCGCTCGCCTACTGGATCGCGCTGCAGCTCGACATCTCGCGCAACCACGCCGATGCGACGGTGCGCGAGGAGGCCGACGAGCTGGTCCAGCTGATGACGCCGATCATCAAGGCCTTCTTTACCGATTACGGCTTCGAGGCCGCCAACCTCGCCGTGCAGGTCCATGGCGGGCACGGCTATATCCGCGAGCTCGGCATGGAGCAGCTGGTGCGCGATGCGCGGATCGGCCAGATCTACGAGGGGGCGAACGGCATCCAGGCGCTCGACCTGGTCGGCCGCAAGCTGCCCCGGCGGGCCGGGCGTTTCCTGCGGCATTTCTTCCACCCCGCGCTCGCCTTCATCGAGGAGAACCGCGACGACCCGGCGCTCGCCGATATCGTCCGCCCGGTGGAACGGGCGCTGGGCCAGCTCCAGGCCGCGACGCTGACAATCGCCCAGCGCGGGTTGGGCGATCCCGAGGAAGCCGGCGCCGCGGCGTCGGACTATCTCAGGATGTTCGGCCTGGTGGCCGTGGGCTTCATGTGGTGCCGGATGGCGAAGCTCGCCTGCGAGAAGCGGGGCGGGGATGCGTTCTACGAGTCCAAGGTGAAGACCGCCCGCTTCTACGTGAAGAAGATCCTGCCCGACACCGCCGGCTTGTACCTCAAGATCATGGCTGGCAAGTCGACCGTCATGGCGCACGGCGCCGAGGAGTTCTGACCGGAACCGGTTCTCAGGCCGCGGCGCAGCGGATCGGCAGCGATTCCAGGCCGCGCAGCACGATGGTCCTGCGGAAACGCGGGCGGTAGGTGGCGAGCCCGATCTCGGCGAACCGCTCGAGCAGCATCTCCAGCGCGATCCGCCCCTCGAGCCGCGCCAGCGGCGCGCCGAGGCAGTGGTGGATACCCCGGCCGAAGGACAGATGGGGTCCCTGGTCGCGGCCGACATCGAGGCGGTCGGGGTCGTCGAACGCGTCCGGGTCCCGGTTGGCCGCGCCGATCAGGAGCACGACGTTGTCGCGTTTGCGCACCGGAAACCCGTTCACCTCGCAATCTTCGAGCACGCGCCGGAAATCCGTCTGCACCGGCGAATCGAAGCGCAGCAATTCCTCCACCGCCGAGGGGATGAGAGCCGGATCGTCCCTCAGCCGCCGGAGCTGATCGGGGCTGCGCAGCAGGGCCAGGACCCCGTTGCCGATGAGATTGGTGGTGGTCTCGTTGCCGGCGATCAGCAGGAGACGCAGCATGTTGAGCGTCTCGCGCTCGCTCAGCCGTTCGCCTTCGTCCTCCGCCTGCACCAGGGCGCTCAAGATGTCGTCGCGCGGGTCCGCCCGGCGCGCTTCGATGATCTTGCGGAAATAGGCATCGAACGCCCTCGATGCCGCGGCGCCGGCCTCGCGTTCGCGCCGTCCGATGGACGGCTCCAGCAGGCGCGCGCGCTGGGCCGACCAGGTCTTGAACTGCTCCCTGTCTTGCGGCGGCACGCCGAGCATCTCGGCGATCACGATCACCGGCAGAGGCTGGGCCACCGCCGGCATCAGGTCGAACCCGCCGGGATCGCCGATGTCGTCCAGCAGCCCGCCCATGATGCCGCGGATCTGCGGCTCCAGCGCGTTGACCGCCCGCGGGGTGAAGGCCTTGTTCACCAGCGCCCGCAGCCGGGTGTGGTCCGGCGGGTCGAGGAACAGCATGGTGAACTCGTCGGGCGGCGGCAGCATGGCCATCTGCCGCGGCGACAGCGTGCCCCGGCGCGGGTCGTTGCCGAAATGCCGGTGGTCGCGCATGATCGTGTCCACGTCGCCGTGGCGGGTGAACATCCAGGCATTGAGCAGCCGGCTGCGATGGACCTGTCCGCGGGCGCGCAGCGCCGCATAGAACGGGTAGGGGTCCTGGGCCATCCCGGCGGATAGCGGGTTATAGGCCACCCCGTCGCGCAAGCGCTCGCGCAGCAGCACGGCGCCGACGACCGCGGACCGCATCGCCTCGCCCAGTGACGCCATCTTCGCCCCCCTGCTCCCTCTCCCGAAGGCGGTTCGCGGAAACCCCCGACCCGCTCGAAGATACCCCATTGCCCGCCCGCCCGCGCGGCGTCCCCGGCAACGAAAACGGGCGCCGAAAATTCCGGCGCCCATTCCCGCGAGGATGGCAAATCTACCCCAAAGCGTGTCCCGTGTCAAGCATTATTTTGCCTGATGGGAATAGGTCAGCAATGTTGACCATTGTTTCACGTGAAACATTGTCCCGAAACGGTACTATTTTCGGGTCCGTCAGCCGCGCGAATCCTCCAGCATCATCGCCGCGCCCTTCTCGGCGATCATGATGGTTGGGCTGTTGGTGTTGCCCGAGGTGATCGCCGGCATGACCGAGGCGTCGATCACCCGCAGATTCTCCATGCCGTGCAGCTTCAGCCGGTCGCCGACAACCGCCTCTGCATCCGGCCCCATCCGGCAGGTGCCGACGGGGTGGAAGATGGTCGTGCCGATATCGCCCGCCGCCGCGGCCAGATCGTCGTCGGTCTCCCGCTCCGGCCCGGGCAGGACCTCTTCCGGCGTGTAGGGCTGGAGCGACGGCGCGGCGGCGATCCTCCGGGTCAGCCGGATCGCCTCGACCGCGACCCGCCGGTCGCCCGGGGTCGAGAGGTAGTTGGGCGCGATCGCCGGCGCCTCCCTCGGGTCGGGCGATTTCAGGCATACCGATCCGCGGCTCTCCGGTCGGAGATTGCACACCGAGGCGGTGAAGGCCGGGAAGCGGTGCAGCGGCTCGCCGAACCGGTCGAGCGAGAGCGGCTGGACATGGTATTGCAGGTTCGCGGTCTCGCGCGACGCATCGGACCTGGCGAACACCCCGAGCTGGCTCGGCGCCATGGTGAGCGGGCCGCGCCGGAACAGCGCGTATTGCAGCCCCATCCGGGCCTTCCCCCACAGGCTGTTGGCGAGCTGGTTGAGGGTGACCACGTTGGCGACCCGGTAGATCAGCCGGAGCTGCAGATGGTCCTGCAGATTGGCGCCGACGCCCGGCAGCTCGCGGCGCACCGCCACGCCGTTCGCGCGCAACAGATCGCCCGGCCCGACGCCCGAGACCTGGAGCAGATGCGGCGATCCGATCGAGCCCGCCGCGAGCACCAGCTCGCCCGCCACCTCGACCCGGCTCTCCTTCCCCCGGAGCCGGAATTCGAGCCCGCCGGCCCGGTTTCCGTCGAACAGGATGCGGCTCGCCTGGGCGTGCACCAGGACGGTGAGGTTGGGACGGTTCCGCGCCGGCTTGAGGAAGGCGTCGACCGCGCTCCAGCGCGTGCCCCGGCGCTGGTTGACCGTGAACTTGCCGGTGCCCTCGTTGTCGCCGTCGTTGAAGTCCGGCGTCGGGCGGATGCCGATGTCGTTGCAGGCGCGCTCGAAGGCATCGAGGATCTCCCAGCCGAGCCGCTGCCGCTCGACCCGCCACTCGCCGCCGGTGCCGTGAGACGCATCCGCCGGGCCGAAATGATGCTCCGACCTGCGGAACCAGGGCAGCACGTCGTCCCAGCCCCAGCCGCGATTGCCCATCTGCGCCCAGAGGTCGTAATCGCGCGCCTGGCCGCGCATGTAGATCATGCCGTTGATCGACGAGCAGCCGCCCAGCACCCGGCCGCGCGCGTAGTTGAGCGCGCGCCCGTTCAGCCCGGCCTCCGGCTCGGTCTGGAAGCACCAGTCGGTGCGCGGGTTGTTCTGGGTGTAGAGATAGCCGACCGGCACCCTGATCCAGAAATAGTTGTCCTTGCCGCCGGCCTCGAGCAGCAGCACCCGGTTGCGCCGGTCCTCCGACAGCCGGTTGGCCAGCACGCAGCCCGCCGGGCCGGCGCCGACGATCACGTAATCGAAGCTTCCGAGGCTGGCGGGTTCGGTCATTCGATGGCTCCTGGCTACCCGGCTATTTTTTCGTCATGGTCGTCGAAGGACAACAGTGGCGAGGAGCGAACATGCCGACGGTGGCGGTCATCGGCGCGAGCCGGGGGATCGGGCTCGGCCTGGTCGAGCTTTACGCAGGCGAGGGGTGGCGGGTGCACGCGACCACGCGCAGCCCGGCGAGCCCCGGGGCGCTCGGCGAGGTCGCGGGCGATTTGCGTCTCCACGGCCTCGACGTGACCGATCGCGCGCAACAGCTTGCGTTTCGCGACGCGCTCGGGGAGGAGGGCATCGACGTGCTGATCCACAACGCGGGCGTCTATGGCGACGGGATGAGCGCTGCCGCGGTCAACCGGGTCAACGCCGAGGCCCCGATCGAGATGGCCGAGCTGCTGATGGAGGCGGTGCTCGGGAGCGGGCAGCGCAAGATCGCGCTGATCACCAGCATGATGGGCGCGCGCCGGGGCTCGCGCCGCAGCCTCGGCAAGTACGGCGAGTCCAAGGCGGCGCTCAACGACCGGTTCCGCGAACGCGCGGGACGCTGGCGAGAACGGGGCTGTCTCGCCGTGGTGATCCATCCCGGCTGGGTCCGCACCGACATGGGCGGCCGCCATGCCTCGATCTCGGTGGCCGAGAGCGCGCGCGGCATCCACGCGGTGATGGCCGGGCTCGACGAGTCCCGGCACGGCCGGTTCTGGACCTGGGACGGGCGCGAGCACCCGTGGTAGGGGCCTATCCGGGATAGACGAGCCGGATCTGCTGCCGCGTCCCCTCGGGGCTGACGCCGCGCGACCACTGTACCGAATAGGGGGTCGGCGGGCGGAAATCCGGGATGCTCAGCCAGAGGCGCCACAGCACGCGCTTGCGCTCGGGCTCCGGCCAGTCCTCGAATTCGGTCCTGGTGTGGATGGCCGTGTAGTTGTTGAGGATCTGGATGTCGCCCCGCCTGAACTCCATGTCGGCGTGATGTTCTTCGGCCAGCTCCGAGACGAAGTCGATGGCCTCGCGCTGCGCCGGCGTCATGTCCGGCGCTTCCGGCAAGGCGTGGCCCTTCATGATGTGCTGCGGCCCGAAGGCGGTCGAAAGCCTGCCGTCGTGGAAGTTGAACACCGGGCTCTCGAAATAGGGCGCTTCGCCCGCGTTCATCTCTCCATGCTTGGTCCAGCAGAACGGCCGGGTGAGCGTATCGAGCAGGTCCGGGCGCCGGCGCAGCACCTCGTTGTGGAGCCTGACCGTGCTCGCGATCTTCGAGAGCCCGCCCGATTTCGCGGTGTGGATGCAGAGCAGCGCCACCGCGTCCGTCTGGTCGCAGTGATAGTCCATCGTCGCCGCGGTCTGGTAGCCGCGGTGCCGGGGATGGCCGTATTCCCGCCCGGCATCCAGCACATGGCCGATCATGTCGCCTTCCGGGTTGTTGGACCGCGGAACGCCCATATGGAGGCCCATCGCCCAGTACACCGTGGCGACCTCGATCGGCGACAGATCGTCCATCGGCAGGCCGCGATAGAGCGCGATGCCCGGCCCGTCGCGCAGGGAGTCCAGCATCGCGTCGACCCGCCCGGCGAACGGGCCGAGGTCGAAATCGGAGCGCGCGGTGGCGAGCAGCCGGTCGGGGTCGCCGTCCAGCCGGGCGGCTCCGGCGCGCGCCATGTCGACCAGATGGGCGGTTTCCGCCGCCGTCGCCGCGAAGCGCCAATCGGTCCTCGCCTCGAGCTCGGCCCCGGTCCAGCCCGCCGGGTCGACCGCCTCCCGGCCGATTCCGGCGGCGGGACGGTCCGTGGCGTCGAGCATAGCGGTCATCGGTGCTGCCTCCCGGCGCGCGCTACCCGGCCCTGGCGGGCCGGGGGGACTGTCCCGCGCCGGCCGCCCGGTGGATCTTCTCGATATAGTGTTCGGCGAGGCTGACGGCGTCGCCCGCATCCTCGAAGATCCCGTTGAGCATCGCGTCGTAGTTGGGCTGGTGGAAGAACACCAGGGAAATCCGGTCGCGCCGGGGGCTCCCCTGGGGCGGGTTGGCGACCCGGTGCAGGGTCGAGGCCCAGCGCCCACCCGTCCAGCGCGCCATCGCATCGCCGAGATTGCAGACGAAGGCGTCCGCGGGCGGGCGCATGTCGGTCCAGCCGCCCTGCGGCAGCTTCACCTGGAGGCTTCCCGGCACGTCGTCGCCGCGCAGGATGGTGAGCGTGCCGTAATCGGTGTGGGCGCCCGCGCGCAGCTGCCGCTCCGCCGGGGACTCGGTCTGCGCCGGGTAGCGGATCAGCCGCATCACGCTGGCCGGCCGGTCGATCTTGTCGGCGAAGAACGCCTCGTCCAGCCCGAGCGCCAGCGCCATGGCCCCCATCAGCCGGTCGCCGAGCCCGGACAGGGTGCGGAAATACGTGTCCACCGTCTCGCGAAAGCCTTCCGGCCGGGCGGGGTAGCGGTTGTCGGCAAAGAAATACGCCGCCACCTCGCCCCGGTAATAGGGATCGTCGGGCACGTCGGGCGGGCCCATCGCATAGGCCTCCTGGAGGTCGGGCGGCGTCTCCACGCCCAGCGTGTAGGCGAGCGAGCGGTCGGCGTAGGGGTAGTAGCCGCGCCCGACCCGGCTCTCGGGCCTGAGTATCTTGCGCTTCTCGGAGACCGGCAGGGCGAAGAAATCGACCGCCGCCTGGCGGGTGCGGGCGATCAGCCCGGCGGGGACCCCGTGCCCGGTGATGCAGAAGAAGCCGGACTCCTCGCACGCCGCGGCGATCTCGTCCGCCACCCTCCGCCTGTCTTCGGCCCCGCCTCGCAAATAGGGGCCGATATCGATCGCCGGAACCGACATCCGCGCTTCCTCCCCCTGTTTTGATAGAGGATTTCGCTCCCCGGCGCCAGCTTGCCACCCCGCCCGGCCGGCCGTAGGTTTCGCCTTTCCCCAGGAGGCAAGCGCGATGCCGCTGGACGCAGCGCCCGAGATCGTCCCCTCGACCTGCCCGCACGATTGCCCGAGCGCCTGCGCGCTGGACGTCGAGCGGCTGGACGCGCGCACCATCGGCCGCGTCCACGGCGCGAAGTCCAACCCCTATACCGCGGGCGTGGTGTGCGCCAAGGTCGCCCGCTATGCCGAGCGGGTGCACCACCCGGCCCGGCTGACCCGGCCGCTCAGGCGCGTCGGCGCCAGGGGCGAGGGGATCGCCGCGTTCGCGCCGATCGGCTGGGACGAGGCGCTGGACGAGGTCGCGGACCGGCTGAAGGCGGTGGCGGCCGATTGGGGCGGCGAGGCGGTCTGGCCCTATTTCTATGCCGGCACGATGGGGCTGGTGCAGCGCGACGGCATCGACCGGCTGCGCCATGTCATGCGCTATGCCCGCCAGCACTCCACCTTCTGCGTCGCCCTCGCCGATGCCGGCTGGCGCGCCGGGGCGGGCGTCAAGTACGGCACCGATTCGCGCGAGATCCAGGATGCCGACCTCATCGTGGTGTGGGGCGGCAACCCGGTGAACACCCAGGTCAACGTGATGACCCATGTCGCGCGGGCGCGCAGGGCACGCGGCGCGAAGCTGGTCGTGGTCGATCCCTACCGCACCGGGACGGCGGAACAGGCGGACATGCATCTGGCGCTCCGCCCGGGCACCGACGGGGCGCTGGCCTGCGCGGTGATGCATATCCTGTTCCGCGACGGCTGGGCCGACCGGGCGTATATGGAGCAATACGCCGATTGCCCGGCCGCGCTGGAGGAGCATCTGCGGAACCGCGGTCCCGAATGGGCCGCCCGCATCACCGGCCTCGGGGTCGACGAGATCGAGGCCTTCGCCGCGCTCTACGGGCGCACCGACCGCGCCTATATGCGGGTCGGCTACGGTTTCACCCGTTCGCGCAACGGCGCGGCCAACATGCACGCGGTGACCTCGATCCCGACCGTCGCCGGCAAGTGGCGCCACCGGGGGGGCGGGGCGCTCTATTCCAACGCGGAGCTGTTCCCGGTCGACTTCACCCTGATCCGCGGCCTCGACGCGATGGACAGATCCACCCGGATACTCGACCAGGCGCGCATCGGCCCGGTCCTGACCGGCGATCCCCGCGACGGGACCGACCGGCTGCCGGTGAAGGCGATGTTCATCCAGAACACCAACCCGATGATGGTGGCGCCGGAAACCCGCAAGGTGCGCGAGGGCTTCCTGCGCGAGGACCTGTTCGTCTGCGTCCACGAACAGTTCATGACCGAGACCGCCGCGATGGCCGATATCGTGCTGCCGGCGACGACCTTCCTGGAGCATGACGACATCTATGCCGCCGGCGGCCACACCTATCTCCAGCTCGCCCGCCGCGCGATCGAGCCCCTGGGGGGATGCCGGTCCAATCACGCGGTGCTGTGCGGCCTTGCCGAGCGCCTCGGCGCGGACCATCCCGGCTTCCGCATGACGGAGTGGGAGATCATCGACCGGACGCTGAAAGCCTCCGGGCTGGGCGATGCCGAGACGGCGGCCGACGGGCGCTGGATCGACTGTTCCAAATCCTCCGAAGAGATGCGTTTCCTCGACGGCTTCGGGCACCCCGACGGCAGGTTCCGCTTCCGGCCCGACTGGTCGGCGGTCGGCCGCGACGCCGACCGGATGCCCGAGCTGCCGGACCACTTGGCGATCGTCGACGAGGCCGACGGGGAGCACCCGTTCCGGCTGGTGACCGCGCCCTCGCGCAACTACCTCAACTCGAGCTTCACCGAGACGCCGACCTCGCGGGAGCGCGAGAGCCGGCCGACGATCAAGCTGCATCCGCAAGACCTAGCGGCCACCGGCGTCGGCGACGGGGACCGCGTGCGGGTGGGCAACCGGCGCGCCTCCATCGTCCTCCATGCCGAGGCGTTCGACGGCCTGCAGCCCGGCGTCGCGGTCATCGAGAGCATCTGGCCCAACGCGGCGTTCGAGGAGGGGCTCGGGGTCAACGCGCTGGTGAGCGCCGATCCCGGCCCGCCCTATGGCGGCGCGGTCTATCACGACACCGCCGTCTGGGTGCGGCCGGCCTAGGGTCGCGCCGCGCGCCGGTTGCCAGCCCGGGTCCCGCAGGGCAACCTGCCCGCCGCGCAACGCCCGCCCAGCGAAGAGGACCGCCATGCAGCTCGACGACAGGGTCGCCCTGGTGACCGGCGCGGCCTCCGGCTTCGGCGAAGCCATCGCCCGGCGCTATGCCGCCGAAGGCGCGAGCGTGGTCGTCGCGGATCTGAACGACCAGACGGGCCGCAAGGTCGCCGAGGAGATCGGCGGCGCCTACGTCCATGCCGACGTGTCCGACCGGGACGACGTCAGGGCCATGATCGGGACCGCGGTCGAGCGCTACGGCCGGCTCGACACGATGGTCAACAATGCCGGCGTCACCCATGTGAACCGTCCGATGCTGGAGGTCGGCGAAGAGGAGTTCGACCGCATCTTCGCGGTCAACGTGAAGGCGATCTACCTGGCGGCGATGGAGACGGTGCCGCTGATGCGCGAACAGGGCGGGGGCTGCATCATCAACACCGCGTCGACCGCCGGGCTGCGCCCGAGGCCCGGTCTGACCTGGTACAACGCGTCCAAGGGCGCGGTGATCACCCTGACCAAGTCGATGGCCGCCGAGCTCGGCCCCGACAACATCCGGGTCAACGCGCTGTGCCCGGTCGCGGGCGACACCCCGCTGCTGCCGTCCTTCCTCGGCGCCAACAGCCGCGAGGCGTTCGAGGCGACCGTGCCGCTCGGCCGGCTGTCCACCTCCGAAGACGTCGCCAAGGCCGCGCTGTGGCTGGCGAGCGACGAGGCGAGCTTCATCACCGGGGTCGCGCTCGAGGTGGACGGCGGCCGCTGCGTGTAGGGCGACCGATGGCCGATCTCTCCATCGCCGGCAGGGTCGCGATCGTCGCCGGGGCGGGGGGCGCATCGTCAACGTGACCGCCGGCCTGGACACCACGATCCGGCCCTCCTGGACGCCCTGCGGCCCGCCGAAGGCCGCGCTCGAAGCGTCTTCCGCCAGCTGGGCCGGCGATCCGGAGGGGACGGGGGTGGCCGTCAACGTCCCGATCCCGGACGGGCACGCGGACACGCCCCTGGTTCCGCTCGCCTCGCGGCCCGACCGCTCGTTTCCGGTCCGGCCGGAGAGGATGGCCGCGCCGATCCTCTGGCTGCTGTCGAACGCGTCCGACGGGGTCAACGGCCGCCGCTTCGTCGCCAATGACCGGGACCCGGATCTTCCCGTGGCGGAAGCGGCGGAGCAGGCCTCGGCGCCGGTCGCCTGAAAGGGTTTCGGACGACAGGCGGCGACCCGGCCGGTCCCCGGGACGGGCCGAGCCGGTCGCGCGACACCCGAGCCCGAATTTCCTTGCCCGCCCGGGAGCAAGATTGACGCGCTCGCGGTCGCATGGTCTCGTTTCCATGCGGGTCACCGCCGGTCGAGCGGTGAGGCGAGGAAACCTGCCCCGCCGGCGCCAGGGCCGCGGGGCGATGCCCGGGAGGGACCCCATGGACCGGCTCAACGCAATCATCGGTGCGATCAACGCGTTCGCATGGGGGCCGCCCATGCTGGGCATCCTCGGCGTGACCGGGGTACTCCTCACCCTCGGCCTGGTGTTCATGCCGTGGCGCAAGGTGGGCTACGGCTTCCAGCTTCTGTTCGACAAGGACGGAGCCACCGGCGAGGGCGAGGTCAAGCCCTTCAACGCGCTGATGACGGCGCTGTCGGCGACGGTGGGGACCGGCAACATCGCCGGCGTCGCGACAGCGATCGCGCTCGGCGGGCCTGGCGCCATCTTCTACATGTGGCTGATCGCCCTGTTCGGCATGGCCACCAAATACGCCGAGGCGGTCTGCGCGGTGACCTATCGCGAGCGGGACGCGACCGGCAAGTTCGTCGGCGGGCCGATGTACTACCTGCGCAACGGCGTCGGCGAGTTCGCGCCCGAGCTCGGCAAGTGGCTGGGGCTTGCCTTCGCGGTATTCGGCGCCGTGGCCGCGTTCGGCATCGGCAACGCGGTCCAGGTCAATTCGATGGCGGCCGCGCTGGACAACAGCTTCGGCGTACCGGAATGGGCGACCGGGGTGATCGTGGCGGCGCTGGTCGGCGTCGTGGTGATCGGCGGCATCCGGCGCATCGGCGAGGTCGCGGGCAAGCTGGTGCCGGCGATGATCGTGCTCTATCTCGGCGCCGCGCTGCTGATCCTCGCGATCAACGTCACGGCGATCCCGGAAGCCATCGGGCTGATCTTCACCCACGCCTTCACCCCGGCCGCGGCGACCGGCGGCTTCGCCGGCGCGGCGGTGGCGGCCGCGGTCCGCTTCGGCATCGCGCGCGGCGTGTTCTCCAACGAATCCGGGCTGGGCTCGGCCGCCATCGCGCATGCGGCGGCGCAGACCAACAGCCCGGTGCGGCAGGGCATCATCGCCATGCTGGGGACCTTTATCGACACCCTCGTGGTGTGCACGATGACGGCGCTGGTGATCCTGACCTCGGGCGCCTGGACGATGACCGGCGCGGACGGCGCCGGGCTGACCGGGGCGGTGCTGACCTCGACCGGGTTCGAGACTTCGATGGCCGGCGGCCACTACATCGTCACGATCGCGCTGGCGATCTTCGCCTTCACCACCATTCTCGGCTGGTCCTATTACGGCGAGCGGTGCTGGCAGTATTTGTTCAAGGAGAAGAGCCTGGTCGTCTATCGCGGATTGTGGGTGCTGGCGGCGCTTGCCTTCGCCAACGTGAAGGTGGACCTGGTGTGGAACCTGGCGGACACCCTCAACGGGCTGATGGCGGTGCCCAACCTGATCGGTTTGCTGCTGCTGGCTCCGATGGTCTTCAAGGTCACCCGCCAGTACTTCGAAGATCTCGGAAAACCGCTAGGATAGCCTCCCGCGCCGCCGGCGCGGCAAGCCGACGGAGGAGCCGATGATCGAGACCAGGGGCGTCGTGCATTTCACCATCCCGGTCAGCGACCCGGAACGCAGCGAGAAGTTCTACGCCGACGTGCTCGGGCTGGAGACCGTGCAGGTGGTGCCGCCGATCGGCATGGTGTTCATGAAGTCCGGCGACGACCACGTGATCCTGACCCGGAGCAAGACCCCGGTCGACCCCAACCCCGGGAACGAGTTCCTGATCCACCACGCCTTCCGGGTCGATGTCGAGGCCTATGACGACGCCAAGCGGCATCTCGCCGAGCACGGGGTGGAGATCATCTTCGAGGAGGAACGCCACGAGGGCGTGTTCCACGGCCGGCAGTGCTATTTCCACGACCCGGACCGCAACGTGCTGGAGATCATCGGGCTCGAGAAGATCGGCGAGGGGTACGGCGATGCGGCGCGGCGGCCGGGCTTCTCGCCGTTCTCCGCGGGCGAGGGCGGTTAGCCGGAAAGTCGCGGGCGGACCGTGAGCGGCAAGCTGCAGGACCGGGTCGCCATCGTCGTCGGCGCGGGGTCGGTCGGGCCGGGCTGGGGCAACGGCAAGGCGGCGGCGGTGCTGTTCGCGCGCGAAGGGGCGCGGGTGCTGGCCGTCGACATCGACGCCGGCGCGGCGGGCGAAACCGCGGCGATCGTCGCCCGGGAGGGCGGCACGGCCGAGACCTTCACCGCCGATGTCAGCCGGGCCGACGAGGTCCGGGCGATGGTCGATGCCTGCCTCGACCGGTTCGGCCGGATCGACGTGCTGCACAACAATGTCGGGATCGTCCAGCCCCGGCCCACCGCCGAGGTGGACGAGGCCGAGTGGGACCGCGTCTGCGCGGTCAACCTGAAGGGCATGTTCCTGACCTGCCGCGCCGTCCTGCCGGCGATGGAACGCAACGAATTCCGCAGCGACCCGGACGGGCGCCGGATCGGCCGCGGCGCCATCGTCAACGTCTCCTCGGTCTCCGGCATCCGCTGGACCGGCGTGCCCTACATCACCTATTCGGTGACCAAGGGCGCGGTGCTGCCGCTCACAAGGTCGATCGCGCTGGAATACGCCGCGCGCGGCATCCGCGCCAACGCCATCCTGCCCGGGCTGATGAACACGCCGATGATCGTCGAGCCGCTGAAGGACGCCTATGGCGGCGGCGATGTCGGCCGCATGATCGAGGCGCGCGACGCCCAGTGCCCGACCGGATATATGGGCGACGGCTGGGACGTCGCCCGCGCCGCGCTCTTCCTCGCCAGCGACGACGCCCGCTACGTCACCGGCGCCGAGCTGGTGGTCGACGGCGGGATCAGCGCCAAGCTGGTGTGAACCGGCCCGCGCGGGCCGCGCATCTCAGTCCGCCGGCAGCGCCTCGCCGGCGACGGCCAAAGGCGGAACCGGGGCGCCGCGCAGGTTCTTCTTCAGGTGCTTTTCGCTGTAGCCGTTAAACAGGTGGCCCAGCAGCCCGCGATCCAGGTCCGAGGTGCCGAACAGCCAGTCGGCGATCGGAAAGGTCAGGTTCATGTTGACCTCCATCATCAGGCGCGTGTTGTGGTGCGCGAAATGATGGCGCCTCAGCGTGTTCACGAAGGGGCAGTTGCGGACGAAGGCGTTCTCGTCGACATGGCAGCAGTAGTGCATGAACTCGTAGATCAGGTACATGCCGACCGTGGTCGTGATCAGGAGCCAGCCGACATTGGCCGAGATGGCGAGGCCGAGAATCGCCGCGGGCGGGGCCGACATGACGACGAAGGTGACCAGTGCGAAGGGCGGAAACACCGTGACCCGCCAGTCGTCCGGGTCGCGGAAGCGCATCTCGGAATCGGAGAAGAACTGGTGGTGGTTGAGCGTGTGGCGCGCATAGACGGCCCTGAGCCCGGGCTGGTTGAAGGGCCGGTGCATGACGAAACGGTGGACCGCCCATTCGAAGACGTTGCAGCCGAGGAAGAACACCGGCACGGAGAGCCATTCCCACCACAGCACGTCGTGCAGGTGGCTCAGGAAATAGAGCAGCGCCGCGCCGCCCATCAGGTAGATCACCGCGACATGGAAATATCCGTTGTACCAGCCGGCAATGCGCGAGCGGTACTCGCGGCGGAAGTCGACCTGGCGCTGGCTCATCATCTCGTGATCCTCCTTCTTCGCGCGCCCCGGGGCTACTCCGCGGCGTGCGCCTCCTCTTCCTGCTGAAGGGCGAATATCGACGTGTAGCCGCCCGACCAGTCGGGCGGCATCAGGCACGGACGCGGGTCGTGATGGGCCCAGCGCACCGGATTTCCGCGCAGGATCCGCCGGTCGTATCTGGAACGCAGCGGATTGGCGGTATAGGCGAACGCATCCGCCGCCGCATAGACGTTGAGCAATAGCGGGCGGCCCACCGGCGAGTGGTTCGGCCGCGAGCCGTGAACGGTACGGCAGTTGTGGATGGTGATCGATCCCGCCGGTCCCTCGAGCTCGCGGACCCGGGACATGTCGATCGCCGCCGCGTCGTCGTCGGACAGGCAGCCCACCCACTCGCCCTTGTCGTCGTACTGATCGCGGAGTGGTTCCTCGTGGCTACCCGAGACGACCAGGAGGGGGCCCTGTTCGGGGCCGCAATCGTACAGATAGGTGCCCACCGTCAACGGGCTGTAATTGGTATGCGGCCAGAAGCCGATGTCCTGGTGCCATTTGACCTCCTCGCCGCCGTCCGCCGATTTGAAGTTCAGCTTGGAATGGTGGAACTTCACGTTGGGTCCGACGAGGTCGGCGACGATGTCGGGCAGGATCGAACGGGAGGCGTAGTCCCAATAGGCCGGGTGATGGTCGTTGGGGCTGGACAGCCGGCGCAAGCGCGGTTTCTCCCCGCTATGGCCCTCTTCCAGATCCCACACGGCATCCGAACGGGTCACCCGGCGGCTCTCTTCGACCATCTCGTCGGTGGCCGCGCGCAGCCTGGCGAGCCAGTCCTCGGATATCGCCTTCTCGACCAGCAGATAGCCGGTCTCGAAATAGGATTCGCGCTGGGCGTCGCTCAGGATCTTTGGCGGCGTCGCGCGGATCTGGTCTGGTGTCATGGCGGGTCCCGGCTCGCATGCACGACCCCGACGCCGCTGCGCCGGCATCGTGCCCTGCCTCCTGTCTGATATATCAGTAAAACATCAACTCGCGGCAAAGGTCAAGCCGCCTCGAAGCCTAGCGGAAGCCGAGAAGCTGCGCCGGCAGCCAGAGCACCATTTGCGGAAAATAGCCGACGATCGCAAGACAGACCAGCTGCAGGAAGATGAAGGGAACCACGCCCGCGAACATGTGCCGCAGCGTGATCTCCGGCGGGCTGATGCCGCGCAGGTAGAAGATCGCGGGCGCCATCGGCGGCGTCAGGTAGCTGGTCTGGATGACGACCAGGAACATCACGCAGAACCAGACCGGATCGAACCCCATCGACTGGACGATCGGCATGAAGACCGGGATGAAGATCAGCAGCACCGAGATCCAGTCGAGCACGAACCCGGCGGCGAAGCAGATGAACAGGAACACGGCCAGCGTCACCCACCGCGTGAGCGCGGCCTGCTCGATGAGGTCCTGGGCAAGCGCGATACCGCCGGCGGCGACGAACACGCCGGCGAACATGTTGCCGCCGAGCAGGATGAGGAAGATCATGCAGGTGACCTTGAGGGTCTTGAGCACCGCCTCGTTCAGCACCCGGAGGCTGAACTGGCGGTAGAGGATCGCCAGGATCATCGAGCCCAGCGCGCCCAGCCCGGCCGCCTCGGTGGGCGCGGCGAGGCCGAACATGATCGAGCCCAGCACCGCGGTGATCATGGCGACCGGCGGCGCGAGGGCGATCAGGGTGATGCGGATCCTTTCGATCAGCGGCGGCTCGTCGTCCGAGGGCGGGAGTCTCGGCCCGGCCTCGGGGTTGACTGTGCAGCGAACCATGATATAGGCGATGTAGAGCCCGGCCATCAGCAGGCCGGGGAACACCATGCCGACGAACAGGTCGCCGACCGAGACGTCGGCCACCGGGCCCAGCACCACCACGACGACCGAGGGCGGAATGATCGTGCCCAGCGACCCGCCGGCGCAGATGGTGCCCGAGATCAGCCCCTTGTCGTAGGCGTATTTCATCATCACCGGGATCGCCAGCAGGCCGACCACGGTCTCGGTCGCGCCGATGACCCCCGAGGAGGCGGCGAAGATCACGCACATCACCACCGTGCCCACGGCGAGCCCGCCCGGCAGCCTCCGGGTCCACAGATGCACCGCCTCGAAGAGCTGTTCCGCGATCCCGGAACGCTCCAGCATCGCCCCCATGAAGATGAACAGCGGCACCGCCGCCAGCACGAAGTTCGACGCGACGGCGTCGATCTTCTGGGCGAACTGGAAGATGACCGCGGCGTCGAAGGTCAGGTACCCGAAGACGAGCGCGATGCCCATCATCGAAAAGGCGACGTGAAACCCGAGGAACAGCGCCAGCAGCAGCGCCGGAAACATCACCAGGGCGAGGTATTCACCCATACGGCGCCCGCCGCTCCGCAGTCCGTCCGGTGAGCGTGCGGACGCATCTGACGAGCTCGGCCACGCCCTGCAAGGCGAGCAGGAAATAGCCCAGGAAGAAGACCAGGCGGAACGGCCAGATCACCGGGTTCCAGGCGGACTGCCCCGAATGGTGGTTGTTGACATAGGCCTCGACCCAGTAGTCCCAGAGGCCCCAGCTCACCCAGCAGACCACCGGCAGGAACAGGAACAGATAGCCGGCCGTGTCGACGATCGCCTTGGCCTTGTCGGGGAAGCGGCTGTACAGCACGTCGATGCGGATATGGCCGCCTTCCCGGAGCGTGTAGGCGGCGCCGATCAGGGCGTGGGTCCCCATCGCCATGTAGCCCAGCTCGAACGCCCAGATCGTCGGCGCGTTCAGCGCGTAGCGGGAGAACACCTCGAAACAGGTCGCGAGGATCAGGGGAAAGACGATCCAGGCGATGATGACGCCGGAAACGCCGCTCAACCGGTCGATGAAACGGAGGAACGCCGTCACCATGGCGGCGCTCGCCCGCCGGAACGCGGCGTCTTCACGGTCGGCGGACCGGCGAGGAAGGCGCGGCCGGCACCGCGGCCTTCCTCGACCGTTGGGGCGAGAAGCCTACTCGGAGATCACGTTGCGGTAATGCGTCGCCTGCCGCCACAGCTTCTCGAAGGCCAGTTGGCTCTTCAGCACCTTGTCGAACCAGGGGTTATCCTTGGCCTGCTCCTTCGCCCAGTCAATCGCCAGCTTCTTCGCCTGGCGCTGGACTTCGGCGTCGAGCACGATGATCTCGTTGCCCTGCTTCTTGTAGAAGTCGAGCGCCTTGGCGTCTTCGTGGCCGATCCGCGTCCAGCTCTCGAAAGTGACCGTCTTGGCGGCCAGCGCCACGAGCTGCTTGTCGCGGTCGGAGAGCTTGTCCCAGGCCTTCTGGTTGATCACCAGCTCGAACGGCGCGGTCGGCTGGTGGATGCCGGGGATGATCACGTATTTGGCGATCTTGTGGAAACCCGACGAGATGTTCTCGTAGAGCGTGCCCCATTCGGTGGCGTCGATCGCGCCGCGCTCCAGCGAGGTGTAGACCTCGCCGCCCGGCATGGTGACCGGCGCCGCGCCGAGACCCTTGGAGATGGCAAGCCAGGCGCCCGCCGTGCGGAACTTGAGCCCCTTGAGGTCGGCCAGGGTCTTGACCGGCTTGCGCGAGTGCAGGAAGGCTTCGGCGGTGCGGGTGAAGCACGGGAAGGAGACCAGACCGAAGCGCTCCTGGCTGAACTGCTGCCACATCTCGAGCCCGCCGCCCTCGTAGATCCAGTGCAGCATGCGCTCCGAATCCATGGCTCCGGCATAGCCGCCGAAGAGCACGGTGGTCTTGTCCTTGCCCCAGTCATAGCCCATCCAGGTGTGACCGGCCTCGGCCACGCCCTTGGCGACGGCGCTGCGCACCTCCAGCCCCTTGGACAATTGTCCCGACGGGAAGACCCGCACCGTGACGCGGCCTTCGGTCAGGAAGTCGATCTTCTTGGCGACCGCCTCGGCGCCGATCTTCATCAGCGGCCCGCCGCCCCAGCTCGCGGCCATTTTCCACTTGTCGGCGGCGAAACCCGGCTGCGCCGTGGCCACGACCAGCCCGCAAACCGCCGCCGCGGCCAACCAGCCATGCGCTCGAATCCGTCTCATGATGCGTTCCTCCCGTCTTGGGTCCGGTGCTTGTTCAACAGATCGTCCTCCCGAGTGCGTCGAGAGCCCGGTCGATGTCGTCGCCGGTCAATTCCCAGTCATTCTCCAAATTGGCAACGACCGCCCGCATGAAATCCTGGCAAAGGTCCAGAGCCTTCGCGTCGTCATCGAGGTGGTCGGCGAGCACGGCCAGCGCGAGCTGGGCCGGCCCCGCGCCCTCATAGGTCCATTCGAATCCCGTCGTGGTGAACCGCTTCAGCCCGTAGCGGCCGTCCAGCGGCTTGCCGTCGACCGACACCACGATGCCGTCGATGGTCCGGGATCCCGAATAGACTCTCATCGCCCGCCGACTGATATATCTGTGGTATGCTAACCGCGGCGGCAAGGCTTGTAAAGCCGGCCGCGGCCGGGGGACCTCACCTCGCCGCCGCGCGCTCCGGCGATACGGTGTCCAGGGTGGCGCGGGTGAACTCTTCCACGTAGTCGATCAGGCGGTCCGAGGCCCGACCCGCTTCGTCCGCATCGCCTTCCGCGATCCGGCGCGCGAGCTCGGCATGCAGCCTGGCGCAGAGCGGCAGATCCGCCGCCTCCCTGTAATGCATGTACCAGAAGCGCCTGGACAGCCCGTGGGTCTGGCTCATGGCGCGCCTGGCGTACTCGTTGTGGGAGGCCTCGACCTCGAGCTGGTTGAGCGCCCGGTCGTGGCGCATGAACGCGATGTCGTCGTTGTCGCGCGAGGCCTTCTCCATGCCGTCGGCGATGTGCAGGAATTGCTGCCTTTCCCGCTCGGTCCGGCGCAGCGCGCCGGTGCGCGCGATCAGCCGTTCCAGCTCCCGGCGGACTTCGAGCAGCAGGAGCTGGCTGCGCGGGTTGATCTCGGAGACCAGGATTCCCTTGCGCGGAAGGATGATCACCAGCCCCTCGCGCGCGAGCCGTTGCAGCGCCTCGCGGATCGGCGTGCGGCCGAACCCGAAATCGGCGGCCAGAGCGCTCTCCGACAGGACGGCGCCCGGGCTCAGCCGCAAGGTGACGATCGACTCCTCCAGCCGGCGATAGGCCTGGTCGGTCAGGGTCTCGGTCGTGTGCTTCATGCCGTCAACGCCGGACCGCGACCGACGACATCGCGGGTGGGCTAGATCTGGCGGCGTTTCTCGACCATCGACGCGAAGGCCTCGTACTCGCTGTCTTCGACGCCGTAGCTGTGGTCGTCATCCGGAAAGGCGCCTTCTCTCACTTCGCTCGCGTACCGGGAGATTCCATTCACCGCGACCTCGGTCAGATTGGCGTATCGCTTGGTGAATTTCGGCTTGAAGTCGGTAAACACGCCGAGCAGATCATAGCACAGCAATATCTGGCCGTCGGTCCCGGCCCCGGCGCCGATCCCGATGGTGGGGATTTCCAGCTGTTCGGAGATTAGCCTGGCAATCCTGGCCGGCACCGCCTCGAACTCCAGCATGAAGCAGCCCGCATCCTCGATCGCCAGCGCGTCTTCGAGAATTTTCATCGCGGCATCCGCCGTCCGGCCCTGTATCCGGAAGCCTCCGAAGACGGCCACCGTATGGGGCGTCAGGCCGATATGGGACGCGGTCGGGATGCCGGAATCCACCAGCGCCCGCAGGACATGCGCCTGGCTCTTGCCGCCCTGGGGCTTGACCGCATCGGCCCCGGCGTCCTGCATGAAGCGGGTCGCGTTGGCGAGCGCCCGGTCGATCGTGTTGTAGCTCTGATAGGGCATGCAGCCGAGCACGAAGGTGTTCGGGGCGCCGCGGCGCACCGCCTGGCCGTGCATGATCATCATGTCCATCGTCGCGGGTATGGTGTTGGGATGCCCGTGGGCGATCATCGCCAGGCTGTCGCCGAGCACGGCGACGTCGACACCGCCCATCTCCGCCCATTGCGCCGAGGTGTAGTCCGGCACCGACATGTAGACCATCTTTTCGCCGGTCGCCTTGGACCTCCGGATCTCCGTGATGGTCCGCTTCTTGCGCGTGGTTTCGCCGGCCTCGGCCATGACGGCGCTTCCCATTGATCTATCTGTGATATATTAAGCGGGCATTCTGGGGGAGCGCCGTGGACCCGTCAACGTCGCGGGCGGGTAGGAGGGCCGGGCGATGCCGAACAACATTCGCGCGATACTCACCGTAATCGTCGTGTTGATCGCCTGCGCGGCCTTCTGGTTCGAACACGAGGCCGGCGAGCAGCTCCTGAAGTGGCTCGCCGCCGGGCTCGGCGTCTTCATGGTGTTCGCGGTCTGGCTGTTCCCGGAGACCGCGGCGAAATCCGACGACCCCGATTGAGGGTCACCGCGGGCTGGCGAAATCGTCGATGCCGAGCTCGGCCCTGAGCCCGGCCGTCGCCGCCTCCTTGGCCGCTTCGAGCGGGATACCGGTGGCGTCGGCGACCCGGTCGAGCGCCGAATAGTTGGCGACCACGGCCGCCGCATCGACCAGCGCGGCGTCGCCGAGGGACCCGCGCAGGCGTTCCCGGACCCCGGCCAGCCGAGCCTCGTCCTCGCCCAGCACCGCCTCCGCGAAACCGGCCAGCAGGCGGCCATGCGGCACGCCCCCGTCGCCCGCCACGCCGCCGGCGATCGCCTTCAAATCCACCTCGGTTCCGCTCGCGGTCGCGCTCGCACGGAGCATCTCGGCGTGGGTGGTGGTTCAGTAGAAGCACATGTTGATGGCCGAGACCCGGCCGGCGATGAGCTCCATCTGGGCGCGGTCGATCGCCCGGTACCGGCCCGCGACGTCGGGTATCAGGCGTCCCGGCAGGTATTGCGCGTCGACCATGTCGAACAGGCCGGCCGCCTCGCGCGGCACCAGGCTGAGCGCGCGCCGGATGAAGGTCGGGTCGGGCGAGACATAGACGCCGTCGAGGCAGGCCTCCTCGGCGGTCCGGTCTTCCGGCGCCAGCATGGCAACCCATGCGGTTCCCGACCTCGCGCCCGCCGGCCGCGCCCGCGACGGCTCGCCCGGTTGCGGCGCGGGGAGGGGGTGCGGCGCCACCCCGATGGCGCGGCAGAAGACATCGACCGCGATCGTCGTCGCCGCGACGCCCACCGTCTCGACGAATTCCGTCTCCGTCATGCCGCTCGCCATCGCGCGGTCGAACCAGGCGCGGGTCAGACGGCCGGGGTCGGCGGCGATCCGGTGGACGATTTCGACGGCATTGCCCGGCAGATCGGTCGCCGGCCGGTGCGATCCGGATACCCCGTATGGCGACAGCGCGGCCCTGCATTCCGCGCAATGGCGGCAATCGCGCGCCGCCCGGGTCTCGGCCGCGATGGCGAGCCGGCGCTCCGCGTCCAGCCAGGTGCCCGGCGCGGCGAGGCGTTGCCAGGCGCGCCGGTGGGCGGCGGCCAGATCGGCGCGCACCGCGATCCCCGCCTGTTCGTATGAGAGCAGATCGATGCCGGCGACTCCCGCTCGGTTCGCCCCCGACATTCTGCACCCGGCGCGAATCGGGGCAATAACGGCGCCGCCGAGATTGACCGCGAGCATTGCCGGCCACAGTATCGCCGCCATGACCGTGGAAATCGTGCCGCTGTCGCCGACCATGGGAGCCGGGATCCGCCGCGTGGATCTTGCGCGCCCGCTCGACGCGGCGGTCTGTTCGGCCCTGCGCGCGGTCTGGCGCGACCACGTGGTGCTGGTGTTTCGCGGCCAGTCGCTCGACGATGACGCGCTCAGGCGGAGCGCCGGCTGGTTGGGCGACGCGGCGGGGATCTCCATGCCGGTCGACCGGCGCGGGGACGACGACCTCTCGATCGCGCTGATCTCCAATATCCGGGACGAGACCGGCACCCCGATCGGGGCGCTCGGCGACGGCGACATGTGGTTCCACCACGACAACAGCTATACCGAGGCCCCGGACAAGGCGACCTGGCTCTATGCCGTCGAGTTGCCCAGCGCGGGCGGAAACACGCTGTTCGGCAATTGCTACCGCGCTTACGAGGCCCTCCCCGAGCGGCTGCGGCGGTCGCTGTCCGGCCGGAAGGTTCTTCAGGTCTATGACTACACGCTCAAGAAACGGCCGGACATCGGGGACCTCGACGGCCTCCCCCATTTCTGGCAGCCGGCGGTGATCGTCCACCCCCTGACGCGAAAGAGGGCGCTCTATGTCGACCGCCTGATGACCGCGGCGATAAGCGGCTACGACCGCGCGGACAGCGAGGCGCTGATCGAGGAGGTCTGCCGGTACGTCGAACGGGTGGATTACGAACATGTCTGGCAGCGGGGCGACTACGTGATCTGGGACAACCGCTGCTCGGTGCACGCCCGCACCCGTTTCCCCGCCGACGAACGGCGCCTGCTCAAGCGCGGCAAGGTCGCGGGCGAGCCTCTGCTCGCGGATGCCGGGTCTCCGGCGGTCGCCTACTGATCGGCGCGGATCGCCGGCAGCACCTCTTCGCCGAACAGCTCGACCGTCCCGGCCGGGTCCGAGGCGACGCTGACGGTGAACATGACGCGCTCCAGCCCGGCGTCCCTCGCGGCGCGGAGCTGCGCGAGGCACTGCTCCGGCGTGCCGTGGATGGCGAAGCGCCCGGCGAGGTAATCGAACAGCCCGAGCTCGTCGACCAGCTCCGCGTCGGCATCGCCCGGCCGCGTGCTGTAGCGCCGGCGCAGCTCCCGCACCGTCTCGTGGTATGGCCCCGGCACGCCGCGCTCGTCGAGGTCGTCCGAGGCCAGGATGTAGCCGCCCGCCATGAAGGCGAGGATCGCGCCCGCCCGGCGCCTCGCGGCCGCGCCGTCGCGATTGCAGTCGAGGCTCGCGATCTGCCAGATCTCGACATCTGCCGCGGCGCGCCCGGCGGCCCGCGCCCCCTCGGCGACGAGGGCTTCCGAGTAGGCCAGGTTCTCGCGCGCGATGCCGAAATTGACGAACGCGCCATCGGCGATCCCGCCCGCGAGCTCGAGCGTCCTCGGGCCGGACCCGGCGAGGAAGACGCGTGGGCCGGTCTCCGCCCAGGGGAGATGAGCCTCGGCCCCGCCGAGCGCAGCCCGCTCGCCTGAGGTCAGCGCCTTGACGAACCGGATCCCGTCGCCCAGCTCCCGCAGCCCCGAGCTCGGGAGGCCCAGGTTCCGCGTGCCGCTGTGCCCCGCGCCGAGCCCGAGCACCGTCCTCTTCGGGGCGAGCAGATCGAGCGACGAGATCGCCGCGGCGGAGACCGAGGGGTGGCGCGAGGACAGGTTGGTGACGCAGAGCGCGACCCGCGCCCGGCTCGTCTCGCGGGCGACCACGGCGGCCGCGACCCAGGGGTCCATCGCGTTGCCCGGGGTATCGGCGATGCCGATCATGTCGTAGCCCCAGCGATCCGCCGCCCGCGCCAGGCGCTCGATCAGCGCCGGCGTGTAGGGCCAGAAGAAGAACCCGATCTCCATCGCCATCTCCGTCACACCACCCGGAAACGCAGGGCTTCCCCGGCAACCAGGCGCCGGCAGTTGTCGAGCGCGACCTCCAGGCTGCGCTCGATGGTGTCCATGGTGAGCCAGGCGACATGCGGGGCCAAGACCGCATTGTCGAGTCCGAGCAGCGGATTGTCGGGCGCCAGGCGACAGGGGGGCCCAAGACCGCGTGGCCGACTCCGAGCGGCGGTTTGCCGGGCCCCCCCGGCTCGCGGGAAAAGACGTCGAGCCCGGCCGCCGCGAGACGGCCGCTCGCGAGCGCCGCCGCCAGCGCCGCCTCGTCGACCAGGCTGCCCCGCGCCGTGTTGACCAGCACCGCGCCCGGCTTCATGCGGGCGAGCGCGGCGGCGTCGATCATGCCGACGGTCTCCGGGGTCTCCGGGACATGGAGCGAGACGATGTCGGACTCTGCGAGCAGCGCCGGCAGCGCCCGCCATTCCGCGAGGCCGTCGGCCTCCGTCCTGGGCGCCCGCGCGGTGTAGAGCATCCGCGCGCCGAGTGCCTTGAGCACCGGGGCCAGCGCCTGCGGCACGGCGCCGAAGCCGACCAGCCCGACGATCCGCCCGCCGATTTCCCCCAGACGATCCTGCATTGCGCTGTCCAGCTTCCAGCCCGCGCCCTCGCGCGTCGCGCGATCCAGCGCGGACAGCCGGCGGAGCGCCGCCAGCATCAAGGCGAGCGTCATCTCCGCGACCGCTCTCGTATTGGTCCCCGGCATGTTGCACACCGGGATCCCGCGACCGCGCGCGGCATCGAGGTCGATGGTGTTGACCCCGACACCGATCTTCTGGATCAGCCGCAGCCGGGGCGCGGCCGCGATGTCGCCGGCGGAGACCGGGCGCAGCACATGCCAGAGCACGTCGGCGTCCGTCATCAGATGCCGGAAACGCGCGTCGTCCGCCGCCGGGCAGACCGCGATATCGAGCCCGTCGCCCGACACCTCCGCCAGCCGGCGGGCGAGGGCCGGGCCCGCGTCGTGGTGGAAGACCACCCGCATGGTCATCCCCAGGGGAATTGCGAGCGCGGCGGCAGCCGTCCGCCCGTCGCCAGGGTTTCGGCGATCCTGAGCCCTTCGTTCCACTTCGCGGTGCGCTCGCCATGGGCGATCGAGCCGACCTTGAGCTGTCCCACCCCCCAGCCGAGGGCGAGATGGACCACGGTCACGTCCTCGGTCTCGCCCGAGCGCGCCGAGACCACGGCGCCCCAGCCGGCCGCCCGCGCGGCTCCCAGCGCCGCCCGACAGCCGCTCAGCGTACCCGCCTGGTTGGGCTTGAGCAGGACCGCGTTGCAGGCGCCGGTCTCCGCCGCCCGGCGCACGCGGTCCGCGTTGCTGACCAGGGCGTCGTCGCCGACCACCTGGATTCCGGTGCCGAAGGCGCTCGTGAAGGCGGCGAGGCCCGCCATGTCGTCCTCGGCCAGCGGGTCCTCGATCGAGACGATGGGGAAGCGGTCGATCCACTCGCCGAGCAGCGCGCACATGCCGTCCGAGTCGAGCTCCCGCCCGTCCCGGGCAAGGCGGTAGCGGCCGTCCGCGCCGAACTCGGAGGCCGCGATATCGAGGGAGATCCCGACCTGCTCGCCCGGCACCAGCCCGGCGCGCTCGATCGCCCGGACCAGGGTTTCGAGCGCGTGTTCGTTGCTGTCGAAGGCAGGCCACAACCCGCCCTCGTCGGCGGTGCCGGCCAGCCGGCCCCGCCCGGCCATGATCTCGCCCGCCGCGCGATAGATCTCGGCCGTCCAGTCGAGCGCCTGGGCGTAGTCCGACGCGCCGGTCGCGATCACCATGAAGTCCTGCACGTCGACCCGCCCGGCGGCATGCGCGCCGCCGCCGAAGACCTGGATCTCGGGGAGCGGCATCACGGGCTCCGCATCGCCCGCGAGATGACGCCACAGCGGCACCCCCTTGGCGGCGGCGGCGGCGTGGGCGGCAGCCATCGACGCGGCGACCATCGCGTTGCCGCCGAGCCGCGATGCGTCCGCCGTGCCGTCGAGCGCCGCCAAACGGTCGTCGACCGCCTCCTGGTCGCAGGCGTCGAGACCGGCGAGGGCGGCGGCGATCTCGCCATCCGCCGCGGCGATGGCCCGGGTCACGTCGAGCCCGCCGAACGCCTCGCCGCCGTCGCGCAAATCCACCGCCTCGGCACTTCCCCGCGAGGCCCCGGCGGGCGCGATCGCCCGCCCGCGCGCGCCGCCTGCGAGCGAGATTTCCACCTCCACCGTAGGCCGGGCGCGCGAGTCCCAGACCCGGCGGCCCTTCAGCGAGCGGATCGCCGTCGCCTTCAAACCCCGAGCTCCGCCGCCCAGGCGGCGCGCACCGTTTGAAGCCGTTCGACAGGGGATTGGAGCAGGGCGCGGGCGACGCGGCGCACCCGGTCCTTGTCGGCCTCGTCGGTCACGTATTCCACCGGCGACTTGCCGTCGATCCGGGCGAGGAACAGCCCCGCCAGCAAGGGCGCCGCGCGGGCTTCGAGACCGTCCCGGGGTTCCCAGTCGACGCCGTCCAGATAGGTCCGGGCGAGAACGTCGAAGCAGCCCAGGAAGCCGGGCGCCGCTGCCGGCGTCCACAGGCATTTGAGCAGCAGGTGGTTGAGGCAGAAGGCGAGATCGAAGGCGGGGTCGCCGTACCACGCACATTCGGCATCGAGGAACACCGGTCCGGCCTTCCCGACCAGGATGTTCTTGGGGCTCACGTCGCCATGCACCAGGGCGAGGCGGGTCGCCGCGGTCCTTTCGACGATTCGGGTGAGCCTTTGGGCGAGGTCCGGATGGGCGCGGGCGGCGGTCTCCAGATAGGGCTCGAGGCGGATCGCGTGGAAGATTTCGTCGGAGGCGAAGCGCCGGGCGACGTCGTCCCGCCCGGCGGTGCCGGCGTGGATGGCCGCGAGGGCGGCGGCGACGCGGCGCGCATCCTCCGGCTCGGCCCCGCCCCGGCGCAGCGTCTCCTTCCACAGCGGGAAATCGCCGGGCTCCAGATACGCCATCGCGATCAGCCCGGCTTGCCTGTCGTGGCCCAGCAGCCGCGGCACCGCCTGCGGCGCGATCCGCCCGGCGGTCTCGATCCATGCCGCTTCGAAGGCGTTGCGCTCGACCGGCGCGCGCCAGTCCGAGGCGACCTTGAGCCGGGCGAGCGCGCGCTTGACGCAGACGCTGCGCCCGCCGATGTCGATCTTCCAGATGTCGGAGGACACCCCGCCCGCGAGCGCGGTTGAGTGCAATTGCGCCCCGCAAGGGACCAGGCCGAGCCGGCCGAGCGCCGTCAGGACCTCCCCGGGCAGGGTCCCGCCTTCGCCCGTCATGCCGGCGTCATCCCGCAAGAGGGCCGATGCCGGGGACCGGCGGCAGGCCGGACAGGAGGGAGGTACCCATTTGCCCCTTCGAGCCGTTGGCGAGGCGTGCGGCACCGATCACAGCCGGTCCGTCGACACCGGTCAAGCCGCGCGTTGGACTGCCGCCCCCATCGTCATTTCGACGGACCCCGGACTTGATCCGGGGCGGAGCCGTGCGCAGCACGGCGGAGTGGAGAAACCTCATCCCAAAGGGGCTGGGAGGTTTCTCCACTTCGCGACTCCGGCGCTCCGGTTGAAATGACGGGAGAGCTGGGCTGGGAGGTTTCTCCCCTCTCGTCATTTCGACCGGAGCCGTGCGCAGCACGGCGGCCCCCTCTCGTCATTTCGACCGGAGCCGTGCGTAGCACGGCGGAGTGGAGAAACCTCGTCCCCATTGGCAGGAAGGTTTCTCCACTTCGCGCCTGCGGCGTTCCGGTCGAAATGACGAGGGGGGATGGGCAGGGAGGTTTCTCCCCTTCGACAAGCTCAGGGCAGGCCACTGCGCGCCTGCGGCGCTCCGGTCGAAATGACGAGGCGGGCGGCGACCTTTCGGGCCGTCACCGTTCGATATGACGAGGAAGGGGCCGGAGCCTCGGGCGGGCGAGACCGGTTGGACCGCCGTGCGGGCGCGCTCTAGCATTCCCGGAAGCCGGTCCCGGGGGCTTCCAACCATGCCGCAGAACGCCGAGACCCAGGTCGCGATCGTGGGCGCCGGTCCGGTCGGGCTCGCGCTCGCCATCGAGCTCGGGCTGCGCGGGATCGCCTGCGTGGTGGTCGAGCGGCGCGAGGGCGACCCGCGCGTGCCCCGGATGAGCAGCGTCAGCGGCCGCAACATGGAGTTCTGCCGGCGCTGGGGGATCGCCGAGGAGGTGAGGAACGCGGCATGGTCGCCCGCGCATCCGATGGATTTCGTCTATGTCGAGACCATGATCGGGCGCGAGCTCGCCCGGCTCAGGATTCCGTCCTACGACGAGAGCGCCGGCCGGCTCGACTACACGCCGGAAGGCCCGGCGACCTGCCCGCAGATCTATTTCGATCCCATCCTTGCCGAAACAGCGCGATCGCTGGACCGCGTGACGCTCAGCAACGGCACCAGGCTGGAGAGCTTCGAGAAGCAGGCGAACGGCGTTCGCGCCCAACTCCTCGACACGGGCTCCGGCCGCCGCTCGGCGATCTCCGCCGAATACCTCGTCGGCTGCGACGGGGCGGGCGGAACCGTCCGGCGCCGGCTCGCCATCCCGCTCGACGGCCCGGGGACGATCGCCAGCAGCGTCAACGTGTTCTTCCGCTCGCGCGAATTCGCCGCGATGCACGACAAGGGCTGGGCGCGGTTCTTCCGCTTCTTCGACGGCGACGGGTGCTGGGGCGAGGCGATCGCGATCGACGGCAGGGAGCTCTGGCGGCTTTCGGTCTTCCACGACCCGGACCCCGACCTCGCCGGCCACTCCTATCTTCGGAAGCTGGCCGGGCGCGATTTCGATTACGAGATCCTCGACGTCTCGCCCTGGGAACGGCGCGACTGCCTGGCCCGGTCCTATCGCCGCGGGCGGGTGCTGATCGCCGGCGACGCGGCGCACCAGACCTCGCCGACCGGCGGGGCGGGCATGCATATCGGGGTGTGCGAGGCGGTCAATCTGGGCTGGAAGCTCGCCGCCCTGCTGGACGGCTGGGGCGGGGTGGGGCTGCTCGACTCCTACGAGGCGGAGTCGCGCCCGGTCGCCGCCCGATTCGTCGCGCTGTCGACGCAGACCTTCGATGCCATCGCCGCGCTGCCCGGCGCCGAGGCGTTCGGCCGGGCCTTCGAGGCCGATCCCGGCATCCTGCGCCAGCTCTCCCTCGCCGACCGGGACCGGACGCAGTTCCGCTACGAGGACTCGCCGATCTGCGTGCCCGACGGGACGCCACCCGAGCCCCCGGACCAGGCCCGCCCCGGCGGCCGGGCGCCCCATTGCTGGCTCGGCGACGGGCGTTCGACGATCGACCTGTTCGGCCGGGGATTCGTGCTGCTGCGCTTCGGCCGCCCGCCCGCCGATGCTTCGCCCCTCGCCGCCGCCGCGGTCGCGGCGCGGGTTCCGCTGGACGTCGTCGATATCGACCATGCCGAGGCCGGGGCGCTCTACGGCCGGCGGCTGGTCCTCGTCCGCCCCGACGGCCATGTCGCCTGGCGCGGCAACGGGACGCCCGTCGAGATCGCCGCGCTGGTCGACCGGGTCCGCGGCGCCGGGTGAGCCCGCGCCGCCGCCAGCGCACGACTCTTGACGGTCGCGCGCCGGCGGCCCGTACTATCGGGCGATTGCCGTCCCACCAAACGCGACGGCCAGGGGAGAACCAAATGCGGACGCTCATTCGGGGCGGTTGGGTGGTCGGGTATTCCGGTGCCACGCATACGCTGATCCGTGACGGGGTGGTGGTCTACGAGGACGATACGATCGTCCATGTCGGCGCGGATTTCGACGGCCATGTGGACCGCGAGATCGATGCGGCTTCCAGGCTGGTTTCGCCCGGCTTCATCGATACGCACATCCATTCCGGCCACCGCGCCGCCCATCGGCTGATCACCGATGCCGGGCGGCCCGAGTATTTCGGCCAGCCCTTCTTCGAGACCCTGCCGGCGCGGCGCGGACGCCCCCACGGCGGCGATGCAGGCGACTGGGTCAAGCGGGCGGATGAGGACGAGGTGGCCGCCCGGCGCCGTATCGACGCGGCGACGTATACGATCGCCGAGCTGCTGCGCAACGGCACGACGACCTTCATGGATTTCGGCGCGCAGCTGCCGATGCAGGAGGCGCTGCTCGCCGAATCGGAGCGGCTCGGCATCCGCGCCTATCTGGCGCCGTCCTACGCCTCCGCCGACTGGGTGGGCGAGGAGGACGGCCGTCTGGTGCGCGCCTGGGACGAGGAGAAGGGGCGGCGCGGGTTGCAGGCGGCGATCGACTTCATCGGCGAGCACGCCGGCGCGGGCAACGGCCGCATACGCGGGATTCTGATCCCCTTCACCACCGAGTTGATGTCGCTCGAGCTGCTGCGCGAGACCCGCAAGGCGGCGGACTCGCTCGGCGTGCCGGTTTCGATCCACGCGGCGTACAACGTGGTCGAGTTCTTCCAGATCGTGACCGAGCACGGCATGACGCCGATCGAGCTGCTGGACTCGGTCGGGCTCTGCGCATCCGACGTGCTGATCGGGCACGGCAATTTCGTCGCCGAGAATCCGCGCATGAACCACCCCGCCGGGCGCGACCTCGAGCTGATGGCCAAAGGCGGCGCGACGGTGTCGCATTGCCCGATCAACCTCGCCCGGCGGGGCCGCTGTCTCGACAGCTGGGCGACCTACAGGAAGGCGGGCGTCAACGTCGCGCTCGGCAGCGACACCTTTCCGCGCGACATGATCATGAACATGCGCTGCGCTTCGCTGGTCGGCAAAATCATGAGCGGGAGCTTCCTCGAGGCGACGGCGGCCCAAATGTTCGAAGCCGCCACCCTCAACGCCACCCGCGTCCTCGGCCGCGACGATCTCGGCCGGCTCGCGCCGGGCGCCAAGGCCGATATCGCGATCATCGACATCTCCGGCCGGGGCACGCTGCGCTTCGGCCCGGTGCGCGACCCGATCAAGAGCCTGGTCGATGTCGGCGTCGGCGACGACGTCGATACCGTCATTGTCGACGGGATCACGCGTGTCGAGGGCGGCCGGGTCGATGGTGTCGACATGGCGGCAATCCACCGGTTCGGCCAGGAGGATGCCGAGCGGCTGTGGGGCGGATGGCGGAGCTGGGACGTCGCCGAACGGACCGCCGAGGAGGCGAGCCCGTGGTCGTTCCCGCTTGCCGGCTGACCGCGGCGCCGGCGGGTCGCCGGCGTTCGCCCGGACTTGCCGAGCGGGGAATTCGCCGGGCCATCCCGTCATGGCCGCTTCGCCGCCCAATATCCGGCTTGTCAACCTGTTGGCTTGGCGCGATCATGCCGCGCAGAGGCGGGCCGCCCGCGCTGGGTCGGCGAGGCCTCCGCCGCACGACACTGAAGACGAGGTGGGGAGGGGCAGGGAGCGCAGCTTGGCCTAGGCCTTTCCGCGTCCGCCGCTGCGGCACAGACCAGTCGAACGGAAGCCGTTCGGAACCAGGGGAGACATCGACATGCAACTGAAATGGCTCGTGCCCACGGTCGCCGGCCCCGCGCTCGCGATCGCGGGGCTTCTGGCGGCGCCCATGCAGTCGCTCGCCATGGAGCGCACCGTCCATATCGCCGGCTTCGGCGCCAAGTCGGGTGTCGTGCGGTCATTCGGCGTCAACACCGAGGCGGTGATGCTCGCCGCCGCGCAGCAAATCAACGAATCCGGCGGGGTCAAGCTCGGCGACGGCGCCACCGGCAAGATCAAGGTCACGTTCTACGACGACCGTTGCAACGCCGAAGAGGGCATCTCGGTACTGCGCCGCATCGCCACCACCGAGGCGGTGGTCGCGGTCGGGCCGACCTGCTCCAACGTCGCCGAGCCGCTGTTCGGA
>MPNO01000018.1 GCA_002239065.1 Defluviicoccus sp. bin129
ATCCTGCAGAAGACGGTCGGCGACGACAAGGATACCGGGCTCCAGTTCCCGGTCTTCACCGACACCGCGATCAAGGGCGGGCTCGCCAAGATCTCCGAATGGGCATTCCGCAACGTGCCCAACGAGATGGAGATGTACCGCCAGATGTTCAAGTGGATCAAGGCGGAGAACCCCGACCTCAAGACCGTCTTCGGCGGCGTCGAGGAGGATTTCGCGCATTCCCGCTTCACCTGGTACAAGGTGATGAAGACGCGGTCCGGCGATGCCGGCTATGAGGTGCTCGGCGAGGCCAAGTGGCTGCTGGCCGACACCAACTTCACCACCCAGGTGCGCAAGATGCGCAAGGCCAAGGCCGATGTCGTGGCGATCTCGGCGCACCCGTTCACCACCTGCGGCGTGCTCAAGGAGATGCAGCGCCAGCGCGTCAAGCCGAAGCTCCTGGTCGGGCTGACCAGCTCGTCCAGCCTCGAGACCCTGCAGGGCTGCGCCAAGCAGGCCGAGGGGATCATCATCCCGACCAGCTTCGCGCCGGTGACACCGGCCGCCAAGATGGCCGCCGAAGCCGCCGCCAAGCTGGGCGGCAGCGCCGATTTGCACAGCGCCGCCGCCTGGGAGATCGTCAACGTCCTCAAGGGCGTGATCGAGTCCCAGAAGGTCATGGCCAAGGCCGACACGCGGAAGGCCGACCGGCGCAAGATCCGCGACGGGCTGGCCAACCTGAAGACCACCGGCGGGCTGCTCGGCAAGATCCAGCGGACCGACGAGGGCGAGGCGGTCAAGCCCTATGTCTATGTCCACGCCAAGGCCGGAGAGTGGGCGGTTCTCCACAACCCGATCAAGTAACGCTCGAACCCCCGGCGGGCCCGTGCGAAGCGGGCCCGCCGGGTGCTTTTCCTAACGGGAGCGCGGGATGGAGGACTTCCTCTTCGACCTGATCGACCTGGTTCAGTCGATCGCCGACGGGCTCCTGTTCGGAACCACCTACGCGATGATCGGGATCGGCTTCACGCTGATCTTCGGCGTGATGGACAAGCTCAACATGAGCTACGCCGCCGCCGCCATCGCCGGGGCCTATGCCAGCGTCGCTGCGTTCGCGCTGGTCCCCTTGCCGGCGCCGGTGGTGTTTTTCGTCGCCGCGGTCGCGGGCGGCGTCTTCGGCTACGTCATCTACCTGCTCTGCTTCCGGTTCATTCCGTTGGCGAGCCCGCTCGCCACCCTGATGGCGACCGTCGGCATGCTGCTGCTGATCGACGAGATCGTGGTCCACGAGACCGACGGCATGCCGCAGCCCTACCCGGCGCTGTTCGACGACGTGATGATCGAGTTCGGGCCGTTCGGGCTGCGCGGCGACCTGATGTTCGTCTTCTTGGTCAGCGTCGTCGCCATGGGGCTGCTCCTGTACCTGATCTACCGCACGCGTCTCGGCATCGCGACGCGGGCGGTCTCGCAGCAGCCGGTGGCGGCGCAGCTCTGCGGCATCGGGCTGGAGCGTACCAACGCCATGACGTTCGTGATCACCGGGGTGCTCGGCGGCGTCGCCGGCGCGATGATCGGCGCCGCGGTCGGCGTGCTGTCGCCGCTGCTCACCCTGCCGTTCACCGTCAAGGGGCTGATCGTCACCGTCATCGGCGGTCTCGGCAGCATACCGGGCGCGATCGTCGCCGGCCTCCTGGTCGGCGCGTTCGAGAACGCCTTCCAGTTCCTGCGCGGCGTCACCGAGCGCGACATGTATGTGATGCTGCTGCTGTTCGTGTTCCTGTTCCTGCGCCCCGGCGGCATCTTTTCCCGCCCGGCCGGGCGGGACTGAGGGACGGCGCGCGGCATGGACTTCTATCTCGGCCTGGCGCAGATCATCGGGGTCCACACGATCCTCGGCCTGTCGGCCTATGTGGTGATGCTGACCGGCCAGCTCAGCCTGGCGCAGGCCGGGTTCTTCGCGATCGGCGCCTATGTCTCGGGCATGCTCACCGTGCTCGCCGGCTTCCACATCCTGCCGGCGATGCTGGTCGGCGGCCTGCTGGCCGGCGTGATGGCCTGCATCGTCGGCTTTCCCGCGCTGCGGGTGAAGGGGCTGATGCTGGTCATCGCGACGCTCGCCTTCGGCGAGTTCGTGCGGCTGTTCTTCTTCAACTTCGACTACCAGATCTCCAAGGGCGGGATCGCCGTCGGGCCGCTCGGCGGGGAGGGGTTCCGCCAGATCCGCTTCTTCCCCGAGAACGGCTGGACCTCGTTCGACGTGATGTTGTTCGTCTGGGGGGTGGTGATCGCCGTCATGGCCGCGCTCTGGTGGATGGACCGCTCGCGCGCCGGCGCGGTGCTGCGCGCCGTCGGCGAGGACGAGCTCGCCGCCCAGAGCGCGGGCATCAACCTCACCGTGGTGAAGGTCGCGGCGATGACCGCGGGCGGTTTCATCGCCGGGCTCGGCGGCGGCATCTACGCTCACTACACCACCCATATCGAGCACCTGAATTTCGGCGTGATCCTCGCCACCTTCGCCATCGCCTATCCGATCCTGGGCGGGCTCTCCAACGTCTTCGGCACCTTGCTCGCCGTCATCTTCATCCAGGGCGTGCTGGTCGAGGGGCTCAGGTTCATGGGCGACTGGCGCAACCTCCTGTTCGGCGCGCTGATCGTGCTGGCGATGAACGTGCGTCCGCGCGGGCTGCTCGACGAGCGGTCGATGGCGCTGCTCAAGGGCCTGTTCACCGGCCGGGACCATGCTCGAACTTAAGTCGCTCTCGAAGCATTTCGGCGGCGTGCGCGCGGTCGACGGGCTCGGGCTGGAGGTCAGGGAGGGCGAGATCTTCGGCCTCATCGGTCCCAACGGCTCGGGCAAGAGCACGACCGTCAACCTGATCTGCGGCGTGTTCCCGGTGACCGCGGGGGAGATCCGGTTCGAGGGTCGCGACATCACCCACGCCCAGCCGCATGTCTGCCTCGCCGCCGGGATCGCCCGGACCTTCCAGAACATCCGCCTGTTCGGCCATCTGAGCGTCTGGCAGAATTTGTGGGTGGCGCAGAACGCGCTGGCGGACCGCAAGTCGGCCGGTTTCGTGAAGCGCTGGTTCTCCGGCTCCGCGCGGGCGCGGGACGAGACCGGGGCGCTGCTGGAATTCGCCGGGCTCGCCGCCAAGGCGGACGATCTCGCCGGCAATCTCTCCTTCGGCGAGCAGCGCCGGCTCGAACTCGCGCGCGCGCTGGCCGCCAAGCCGAAGATGCTGCTGCTCGACGAGCCCGCGGCCGGGATGAACATGGAAGAGGTGGGCCAGCTGCGCGAACGCCTCGGGGCGCTGCGCGAAGACGGCAAGACGATCCTGCTGGTCGAGCACGTGATGGAGCTGGTCATGGGGGTGACCGACCGCATCGCGGTGCTCAATTTCGGCCAGAAGATCGCCGAGGGGACGCCGGACGAGATCCAGAACGACCCGCTGGTGCGCGAGGCCTATCTCGGCACCTCCGGACAGGGCGATGCTTGAGGTCCGCGACATTGCCACCTCCTACGGCAAGATCGAGGCCTTGCGCGGCGTCGACCTGTCGGTGGCGGACGGCCGGATCACCTGCCTGCTGGGGCCCAACGGCGCCGGCAAGACGACGCTGATGATGACCATCGCGGGCATCCTGAACCCGACCCGCGGGTCGATACGCTTCGACGGCGCCGAGCTGGTCGGCCAGACGCCGAGCCGTGTCGTCGAGCACGGCATCGCCCTGGTGCCCGAGAACCGCCTCGTCTTCCCCGACATGAACGTGCGCGAGAACCTGATCGCCGGCGCCTATCGCCGGCTGGGGAAGGAGCGCGCCGCGGTGGACCGGGACCTGGAGCGCATGTTCGAGCGGTTTCCCAGGCTGCGCGAGCGCACCCAGCAGAACGCGGGCACGCTGTCCGGCGGCGAGCAGCAGATGCTGGCCGTCGCGCGGGCGCTGATGGCGCGTCCCAGGCTGTTGCTGATGGACGAACCGTCGCTCGGCCTCGCGCCGCTGATGGTGGAAGAGATCTTCCGCATCATCCGCGACCTGCACGGCGACGGCACGTCGATCTTCCTGGTCGAGCAGAACGCGCACATGGCGTTGCAGGTGGCGCATCACTTCTTCCTGCTCGAGCAGGGGCGGGTGACCTTCGACGGCACGCCGGGCGAGCTCGCCGAGGACGAGGTGATCCAGCGGGCCTATCTGGGGTCGCGGCCGGACGGCTGACGGCCGATGGTCGATTTCATCCAGAACTGCTTCGACGGGGTGATGCTGGGCTCCTCCTACGCCCTGCTCGCCATCGGCTTCACCCTGATCTTCGGGGTGATGCGGCGTCTCAACCTGTCCTACGGGCCCTCGATCATGCTGGGCGCCTTCGTCGGCACGCTGATCTTCCTCGAATTCCGCGCCGGCAGCCTGGCGATCGCCGCGGCCACGGTGCTGGGCGCGGTGCTGGTCGGCATCTATGTCGAACGGCTCTGCTTCTGGGCGATCCGCCGGGGCGCCGCGGTGGCCTCCATGGTCTCCAGCTTCGCGATCTGGATGCAGCTCGAGGAGCTGGTCACCGTGGTGTTCCCCGACCGCACCTATCCCTTCCCGCCGCTGATGGAGGCGGAGCCCATCGATTTCGGGCCGTTCTTCTTCAAGGTCGAGAACCTGGTGATGTTCGCCTGCGCGGCGGCGCTCACCGTCGCGCTTCATCTGACTCTCTACCGCACGCGATTCGGGCTCCGCCTGCGCGCGGTCTCGGAGAACCCGGACGCGGCACGCTATATGGGGATCAACATCGCCGCGGTGACCTTTTTCGCCTTCGCCCTGGCATCCGCGATCGGCGGCGTCGCCGGCTACCTGATCGTCTCGGCCGATGCCCAGATCACCCCGCTGTTCGGGCTGTGGGCGACCTTCAAGGGGCTGATCGCGATGATGCTGGGCGGCATGGGGTCGATCCCCGGCGCCATATTGGGCGGGCTGCTGCTCGGCGTCGTCGAGGCGCAGAGCATCTGGTATCTCGGCACCGAGTACCGCGACCTCTGCGCCTATGCGCTGCTGTTCCTGTTCCTGGTGTTCCGGCCGGGCGGGCTGTTCGGACACGCCCTCGCCGAACGGGAACGGCTGGCCCTCAGACGGGTGTGACCGGCTGCCTTCCGGGCGGGAGCGCGCGACTTCGACGCCGCCCTGTTGAAATCGTACCCCATGGCGGCCTCGAATCCATCCGGCGGGGCCCGCTCCGGGAAGCCTCGCAAAACCCTATTCCGCCAAAGCCGCCATGCTGGCCCGGTCGATGAGCCTTCCGTGACTCACCACATGGGCGGGCGGCGCGTGGTTGCGCAGCGCCTCGACCGTGTCCGGCTCGTCCAGCACCACCAGATGCGCCGGCGCGCCCGGCGCGAGCGCCAGATCGTGGACGTTCATCGCGCGCGCGGCATCGACCGTCACCATGTCGTAGAGCCGGTCGATCTCCTCGCGCGCCGTCATCCACAGCAGATGCGAGGCGAGAAACGCGACCTCCAGCATGTTGTTGCGGCCGAACGGATAATAGGCATCCGAGATGTCGTCCTGGCCGAGGCAGACCAGGACCTCCTCTTCCAGGAGTTCGCCCACCCGCGCGTGCAGGGGCCCCGTGTGGGGGTCGCTCACCACCGGCACGCCGGCGCGCTTGAGGATCGCGCACAGACGCTTCAAATAGGCCTCCGGGTAGAGCGCCATGGCGCGGCAGTGATGGGCGAGCGCGCGGCCTTCCCAGCCCCGCTCGATCGCCTCGACGGCCATCGTCTCGAGCGTGCGCAGACCCGGGTCGCCGGCGTCGTCGAGCAGCATCGAGACGTCCTTGTCGAATTCCTGGGCGAGGTCGAAACAGGCGCGCACGTGGCTGGCGGCGTCGGCGTCGGTGAACTCGATCCACGGAATCCCGCCCACCACGTCGGCGCCGAGCTCCATCGCCTCGCGCAACAGCTCCGCCGCGCCCGGCTCGCGGACGATCCCGTCTTGGGCGAAGGCGACGACCTGGATGTCGACGATGCCGCGGAACTCCTCCCTCACCGCAAGCAGCGCCTTCACCCCCTCGAGCCGCGCCTTGGTGTCCACGTCGGCGAAGGCGCGGATGTGGAGGTTCCCGTGCAGCGCCGCGAGCGCGGCCGCGCGCCGCACGTTCGGGGTGATCCACGAGGCGTCGTAGTTCTCCTTGACTAGGCTCGCGAGCTCGATGGCGGTCATCGACTTGCCCATCGAACCCTCGCGATAGGCCTTGAGCGCATCGTCCCGCATCATCTCGAGAGTCCACACTTTGCACATGTGGAGGTGCGGGTTGGCGAAGGACTCGGTGACCAGCCCGCCAGCCGCGTCGATCTCGGTGTCCGCCGCGACGTCGAGCGCGGGGCCGATCCCGGCGATCTTGCCGCCGGCGATCGAGATGTCGCGCAGATCGTCCGCCTCTCCGCGAAGACGCGCGTTTCGGATCAGGATGTCGCAGGTCTCCGGCACCGGATTTCTCCCTGGTTGGGTCTAGGGGGCACGGGACGCGTCGGCGCGCAGATATTCCTCGCGCCGGGCCGCGACCTCGGATCGGATCTTCTCCCCCGACTCGCGCATCTCCGCAAGCTCGGCCGGGGCAAGCGTTCCGGCGACGGCCGCGCCGAAGCTCGCCCGTGACCGGATGCGGCGCCACCAGGCCGCCGTGTGGGTACGGCCTTCGACCCACAGGTCGAGCAGACCCAAGAATTCGGCGCGGGCGAAATAGGGCGCGATCGCCACCTCGGCCAGCGAGTAACGACCGCCGGCAATCCAGTCCCGGGTCGTCGCCAGCCGGCTCTCCAGATCGCGGACCAGCCGTTCGTAGGCGGCGATGGCGCGATAGGCGAATGGCGAGGCGACCCCTTGCTCCACCGAGGAGCGGTAAAACGCCTCGCGGCCCGGGTTGCCGACATTGCGGAAACGCTTTTCGCGCTCCGTCTCTTCCATCGCCAGCATGCGGTCGCGGAACATCGCGCAGAAGCTCAGGACCGAGCCGGCTTCGTGGATCTCTTCGTCGACCAGCTTGGTCCACTGACGGACGCCGGCGCGCCCGGCGGCGTCCGCCGGCATCAGCGGAGGTTCGGGGAAGGTCTCGTCGAGATATTCGCAGATGACCGAGGATTCCAGGATCGTGGCGCCGTCATGGACCAGCGTCGGCACCACCCCGCGCGGGTTTATCTCGAGATAGGCGGGTTCGTACTGCGCGCTGCGGAACAGCGAAACCGTCCGGACTTCGAATTCCAGCGCCTTCTCGGACAAAGCGAGCTCGACCTTCTGGCAGCAGACCGCGTTGCGGTCCCGGTAGAGCGTCAGCATGACGGGGCGCGCTCCCGCGCGTCGGGAAACCGCCGCGGATTCTCCGGGGCCCGGGCCGGTCACGCAAGGGGCGTCCATTGACCCGCAGATTCGCCGCCGCCTACACTCGCGGCGGGAACAAGAGACAACCGAACCAAGGGGAGGACCGACCGATGCCGGGCAAACCGCGCGCGATCCATTTCACGAAGCTGTTGGCGCTTCCGATCGTCGCCTGCCTCGCGGCAGGCAGCGGCGCCGCCGCCGCGGAGAAAATCAAGGTGGCGCTGGCGCTGCCAGGCGCCGTCAGCGACAAGGGTTTCAACGCCAGCGCGCATGCCGGGCTGATGCTGATCAAGAAGACCCTGGGCGACAAGGTCGAGGTGGCGTTCTCCGAAAGCGTGAAGCGGCCCGATTTCGTCGCCACGCTGCGCGACTACGCCAATCGCGGCTACAACGCGATCTATGCCCACGGGTTCCAGTGGGGCGATGCGATCGCCAAGGTCGCCGCCGAGAACCCCGACAAGTACTTCTTCAACACCTATGGTTCGGGCAAGGCCAAGAACCTCGCCAATCTCTACGTCTCGTTCCAGGAACTGTTCTACGTGACCGGACAGCTGGCGGCCAAGCTCAGCAAGGCCGATGTCATCGGCGCGGTCGGCGGCTGGGAGATCCCGCCGATCCGAATCCAGGTCGACGCCTTCCGCAAGGGGGTGCAGGCCGCCAAGCCCAAGGCGAAATTCGTCGCGATCTATACCGGCACCTTCTATGACGCGGTCAAGGGCAAGGAGGCGGCGCGCGCGGTGATCTCGCAGGGCGCCGATATCGTCGCCCACATGGCGGACGCGACGGGGCTCGGCGTGATCCAGGCGGCGAAGGAGAAGAAGGTGCCGGTGATCGGCTATTTCGCCGACCAGCGGAGCCTCGCCCCCGGTCTCGTCGCATCCTCGGCGGTGATCAAGGTGGACGACATGCTGCTCAAATCGATCCGCTCGGTGATCGCCGGCAAGTTCAACCCGGGGCCCAACCGCTTCGGCCTCGCCTCCGGCGTGCTCGAGGTCGGGCCCTACGGCCCCATGGTTCCGGACAACGTGAAGGCCGAGATCGCCAAGCTGGTCGCCGACATCAAGTCGGGCGCGGTCAAGGTCCCCGCGCCCAACGTGCCGGCGCTGATGAAGCAGAAGATCAACAAGCTTTAGCCTCGACGGCCATCGCCCGGCGCCCGCCGTCCTCCAGGGCGGCGGGCGTCGTCGTTCCGCTTCCCGGGAAGCCTGCCGATGCCCCTCTTACGCATGGAGCGGATCACCAAGACCTTCCCCGGCGTGGTCGCCAACGACCGCATCGACCTCGCGGTCGACCGGGGCGAGATCCACGCCCTGCTGGGTGAGAACGGGTCCGGCAAGACCACGCTGATGAACGCGCTCTACGGGCTTCACCGGCCGGATTCGGGGCGCATCCTGCTCGACGGGGCCGAAGTTCGGTTTTCCTCGCCGATGGACGCGATCGCGGCCGGAATCGGCATGGTGCACCAGCACTTCATGCTGGTGCCCCCGCTCACCGTGGTCGAGAACATCGTGCTCGGGCTCAAGACCGCGAACGCGCCGCGCAGCCCGCTGCTCGACCTCAGGACCGCGGCGGCGCGTGTCCGGGAGCTGGCCGCGACGTACGGGCTCGACATCGATACCGGCGCGCAGATCTGGCAGCTCCCGGTCGGCGCGCAGCAACGGGTGGAAATCCTCAAGGCGCTCTACCGCGACGCCGACCTGCTGATCCTCGACGAACCGACGGCGGTGCTCGCGCCCTCCGAGGTGCGACACCTGATCGGCGTCTTGCGGGGCCTCGCCGCGAGCGGCAAGGCGGTCATCTTCATCTCGCACAAGCTCAACGAGGTGATGGAGGTCGCCGACCGGATCAGCGTGCTGCGCGGCGGCAGGCTCGCCGGCACGGTGGCGGCGGCGGAGACCGATCCGGCCGAGCTCGCGAGGCTCATGGTCGGCCGCGACATCGTTCCGCCGCGCAGACGCGAGGGCCGGGCGGGCGATCCGGTGTTGCGGATCGAGGCGCTGCGCGTCAGGGACGACCGCGGCTTGCGCGCGGTGGACGTCGTCGGGTTCTCCCTGTCCTCCGGCGAGATCCTCGGAATCGCCGGGGTCGACGGCAACGGCCAGAAGGAGCTGACCGAGGCGATCGCCGGCGTGCGCGCCATTGAGAGCGGCGCGCTCGACCTGACCGGGCTCGCCCCCTCGCGCGGCGAACGGTTTCGCAACATCGGACACGTGACCGAGGACCGTCACCACACCGGGCTGCTGATGTCCTTCCCGCTATGGGAGAACCTCGCTCTCAAGTCGAGCGACCGCCCACCCTTCGGCTCGCCCCTCTGGCTCCGTGTCGACGCCATGCGCCGGGCCACCGCGCGCGCGATCGAGACATTCTCGATTCGCGCCCAGGGCCCAGACAGCCCGGTCTCCGCGCTTTCCGGCGGAAACCAGCAAAAGCTCGTGCTCGCGCGCGAGCTCGGGCTCCGCCCCAGGCTGCTGCTCGCCGCGCAGCCGACGCGCGGGCTCGATGTCGGAGCGACCGAATACATCCACCAGCGCCTGCTTGCGGCGCGCGACGAGGGGATGGCGATCCTTCTCGTCTCGACCGAGCTCGACGAGGTCCTCGCGCTCAGCGACCGCGTGCTGGTCATGTATGAGGGCCGGGCGATGGGGCTGGTGGACGCCGGGGAGGCGACGCGCGAGACCGTCGGCATGATGATGGCCGGGATGGAGCGGCACGAGGCGGCGGTGCAGGGCGGGACATGAGCGGGGCCGCCGCCGCGCGCGGCCTGCAGGCTCTCCGCGCGACATCGATTTCGCTGGCCGCCATCGCGCTCGCTTTGGCGGCGAGCGCCGTGCTGATCCTGCTGGCCGGCGCCGATCCTGTCGCCGCCTACTGGGCGCTGCTCCAGGGCGCGGTCGGCGACGGGTTCGCGCTCGGCAACACGCTCGCCCGCACCACCCCGCTGATCTTCACCGGGCTCGCCGTCGCTTTCGCCTTCCGCTGCAACCTGCTCAATATCGGTGCCGAAGGACAGCTCTATGCCGGGGCGCTGGCGAGCGTGGTCATCGGGATCTATCTCACCGGCCTGCCTTCGGTGCTGCACATCGCGCTGTCAATCGCGGGCGGGTTCCTGGCCGGGGCGGCGTGGGGTGGGCTCGCGGGCTATCTGCGGGCCGCGCGCGGGATCAACGAGATCATCTCGACGATCATGCTCAACTTCGTGGCGATCTTCTTCGTGAGCTACCTGGTCCACGGCCCGCTCGCCGAGCCGCCCGGCTTCTTCCACCAGACGGCGATGGTCGCCGAGACCGCGCGGCTCCCGGTGATCTACCCGAAATCCGACCTTTCGGTCGCGATATTCCTGGCCGTCGCGGTGGCGCTGCTTACCGCCTACGTTCTGTGGCGCACCCCGTTCGGGCTGAAGCTGCGCGCGGTCGGCGAGTCCACCGGCACGGCGCGGTTCTCCGGGGTGCCGGTCAACCGCTACGTGTTCGGCGCGATGAGCGTTTCCGGCGGGCTCGCGGGGCTCGCCGGCACCACCGAGATGATCGGCGGCCAGTACCGGCTGCTCGACTTCTTCTCGCCGGGCTACGGCTTCGACGGCATCGCGGTTGCGTTCCTCGGCAGGTCGGATCCCATCGGGGTGGTGTTCGCGGCCTTCCTGTTCGCCGCGCTCCGGGTCGGCGCCAACCACATGCAGAGAACGACCGGGCTGCCGACCTCGCTGATCCTGGTGATCCAGGGCATGGTCATCCTGTTCATCCTCGGTGTCGCGGTGCTCGAATGGTATCGCCGGCGGCAGCGGGGCTGAGGGGCCGGGAATGGACGTGTTGCTGAGCGTGCTCGATCCGGACTATTTCGCCGCGACGATCAGGCTGGCGACCCCGCTGCTGTTCGCCACGCTCGGCGGGATCCTCAACGAGCGTGCGGGCATCATCAATATCGGCCTCGAGGGCACCATGCTGATGGCCGCGCTCACCGGCGTGTTCGGCGCCTGGTTCATCGGCTCGCCGTGGCTGGGCTTCGCCTGCGGGGTCCTCGCCGGCGCCCTGGTCGCCTGGATCCACGGCTTCGTCTCGATATCCCTCGGCGCCAACCAGATCGTCTCGGGAACGGCCATCAACCTGCTCGGCCTCGGCCTTTCGAGCTTCCTGATCCGCATCGTCTTCGGCCTCAAGGAACAGCAGAGGGTGGTGCCGCATTTCGATCCCGTCTCGCTGCCCCTGCTGGCCGACCTCCCGCTCCTCGGCCCGGTCCTCTTCCATCAGCACGCCCTGGTCTACGTCGCCTTCCTGCTGGTCCCCGTCCTCTGGGTGATCCTCTACAGGACGCGCTGGGGGCTGATGATCACCGCGGTGGGCGAGCATCCCCGGGCCGCATCGTCGGTCGGTATCGACCCGCTGCGCGTCCGCTATGCCTGCACCGTGCTGTCGGGCGCTCTGGCGGGTGCTGGAGGCGCGTTTCTCTCCCTCGGACAGCTTCACTTCTTCCAGGACGAGATGGTGGCCGGGCGCGGCTTCATCGCGCTCGCGGCGCTGATCTTCGGGCGCTGGAACCCGATCGGCGGGATGATCGCATGCCTGATCTTCGGCGCCGCCGATGCGCTGCAATTCCGCGGCCAGGCGGTCGGGCTCGGCGTCCCGCACCAGTTCATGCTGATGTTCCCCTACGTACTGACTCTCGCGATTCTCGTCGTCGTCGGCGGCAAGAGCCAGGGCCCGGCGGCGATCGGGATTCCGTTTCGCAAGAGCTGAGTGCCCGGGGCTGCCCCGGTGAAGCATCCCCCGAGGGGGCCATGAAGATGAGAATTCCGTTCAGGGTCCTGGCGGTGGCATCGGCCCGGTCAGGACGGCCGGTTCAAGGCCGAGGACTACAAGGAGTGGACCATGATGCGGAGGGGCGGCGCCAGCCTCGCGCCCCATTACGAGTTCGAGGACCGGATTCCCGCCGACGCCAAGGCCAGGGTCGAGAAGATCGAGCGCGACATCCCGGCCGGAGGACATGTCGAGAAGATCAACGACGCCGAGCCCAAATCGACCTCTTGAGGGGTCGCCGGAAACTTTGCGGGAAATCCTGAAGCTCGCCGGAGTCACCACGCTTCGGGACGGCGTGCCGCGTCGGGATCTCGATCAACCCGGGTCGCGGTCCGCGAAGCCGTGCTCCAGCAGCTCGAGGAACGCCTCGCGCCCGATGCCGGCGAGGCCCATCCGGGCGAGCGTCAGCCCCTCCGCGCGGAAGTCCCGCCGGAGGATCACCGAGGCGAGGTGAATGACGTGGTCGATGACCGGGGTCTTCACGCCGGCAATGCGGCCGAGCTCGGAATAGATCAGATGGCCGTAGGGCACGTCCTCCAGCAAATAGCGGTGCTCCAGCGCGGTCGGCGCCATGATCCACCGGTCCGGCTCGCTCTGGTGGAAGGCCTCGTAGGCGAGGCCCGAGGCGCCGGCCTCGTCGGTCGTGTATCCCATGCGCCAGAACAGCTCGACGAACGGCATGGTCCTGGCATCGAGCGCCGCGGCGACGGCGAGGCGTTCGCGGTCCACCGCGTCGATCAGCCGGCCGACCGACGGCGTGATCCCGTCATAGTAGTGCCGGAAGTCGCCCCCGGTGGCCTCGATCCGGCCGGCATTGCACAGCACCGCCGGCGGGTGGTGGATCGCGTTGCCGTAGGGGAAGACGGTCTCCAGCACGTTGGAAAACGCCTGTACCGACGGGTAGACGGTCTTCACCGCCGCGTGCAGCCTGGCGGTCTCGCGTCCCGGGAAGCCGCCGAAGACCATGAAATCCGACACCCGCGAGATCCGGCATTTGGTGGGCTCGATGCGGCGGCAGAGATAGGGAAGCGTCGCGGTCTCGCAAAACACCGGATGCGCGATGCCGTGTTCCCGGAGCACGTGCGGGATCAGCAGGAGCGTGTGGCCCGGCGACACGAACAGGATTTGGCCCTCCGTCAGATGCGGCGCGGCGGCGGACACCCATTTCTCGTGCAGATGGGCCGGGCTCACGATCATCACCATCTCCGCGCCGTCCATCGCCGCTTCGGCGTCGTCGGTGATCAGCGGGAGCGGAGCGAACCCGTCGCCGAACGGGGCGGTGTAGTGGATGCCGCCGATTTCCTGCAGCGGCGCCAGCGCGTCGCGGTCCTGGCTGTAGAGACGGATCTCGAAGCCCAGCGTCGTCAGATGCGCAGCCGCCGAGGTGCCGCCGCCGCCGGCGCCGAATATGGCGATCCGCTCAACCGTCATGGTCCTCCCCCCTCGCCGCAACCGTGCCCAAACGCGCGGGCGGGATCAACTTGCCGGTGCCCGGATTTGCCGCCATGCTCGTCGCACTCGGAATTCGGAACGCAGACATCATGACCCTGCAAGACACGACCGCGCCGCCGCTGGTTTTCAGCCATTTCGGCTACGACACCGGCGCCTATGACCGGGCCGTCGATTTCTGGACCCGCGTGTTCGGCTTCGGCATCAGCGACCACGGCCCGCTCGGCAAGCAGCGGATCTGCTTCATGACCCGCCGCCCGTTCGAGCATCACCAGCTCGTCGCGGTGAGCGGCCGCGATCCGGCGCAGCCGACCACGGTGGCCGATCTCGGCTTCCGCGCGCCGGCGCTCGGCGAGCTCAGGCGGATCGCCGCCCGGCTGAAGGGGGAGGAGGGGGTGACCGGCATCGCCGCCGTCGATCGCGGCGTGTCGTGGACGCTCCATTTCACCGATCCGACGGGGCTTCCGGTCACCATCGATGTCGACACCCCCTGGTTCGTCCCGCAGCCGCAGGCCTGGCCGCTCGACCTCCAGGCGGACGACGAGACGATCCGCGCGACCACGCGTGCGCGCTGCGAGGATCGCGCGGGCTTCTGCACCCGGCAGGAATGGCGCGCGGAGACCGAAGCCGCGCTGGCGGCGAGCGGCAAGCTGCAACCCCAGGCGACGCCGACCGTCGATCCGCTGCCGCCCGATGCCGGACCGGTGTTCCGCAACGATTTCGGCGCCAACGGCGGCGAGCGGTTTCCCGGTGTCTCGATGTTCCGCGTCGGCATGCTGGCGATCGATCTCGACGCGCTCGCCGCGTTCTACGAGACCGAGCTCGGCTATCTCGTGACCGGGCGGGGGCTGCGGCCGGCGGTGGGCGCGGTGCCGGCGGCGGATGTCGTCTATCTGACGCGCGACCCCGACCAGATCGCCCAGCTCGTCCTCGTCGCCGGGCGCCCGGCGGAGCTGCCGAGCAGCATCAACCAGGTCACCTTCAGGGTGCCGTCGCTGCCGGCGCTGCGGGAGGTCTGCGCACGCATGTACGACCACCCCGAGGTCGACGACTACCGCCCGGTGGATCACGGAAACTCGTTCTCGCTCTACTGCAACGACCCCGAGGGCAACACGATCGAGCTCAGCCGCGAATCGGCCTGGTACACCCCGGCGCCGAGCGCCTGGCCGCTCGATCTCTCGCTGTCCGACGAGGAAGTCCTGAAGGTGTCGGAGGCGCGCTGCCATTCGGTGCCCGGATTCATGATGCGGGCCGACTGGAAGGCGCGCGCGCGTTCGCAGCTGCTCGATGCCGGGCGGCTCGAGGCCGAGGCGTTTCCGCAACAGGGCTGACCCTCAGCCGGCCGCGAATTCCCTGAGCACGTCGAGGGCGAGCTTGCGCCCTTCCGGCGAGCCGCGGATCTGGATCGCCGGTTCGGTCACGCCGGTCTCCAGATAGGCGGCCAGCCGGTCGCGGCAATTGGCCGGCGTGCCGCCGACCGCAAACGCGTCCACCGCGTCGTCGGGAACCAGGCGCTTGGCGGTCTCCATGTCCCGCCTGGCGACGGCGGCGATGATCGCCTCATGGTCGATGGGTAGGCCCGAGGAGCGGATGTTGTCCGCCATGGTCCGGTTGCGGAACAGGAAGGCGAGCCGCCCGCGCAGATAATCCACCGCCTCCCGCCCGTCCGCCGAGACCGCGAAGTACAGGAAGGCGGCGCTGCGCAGCGCGGCCGGGTCGCGGCCCGCCGCCCGCGCGCCTTCGGCGATCTGCCCGAGGCTGTAGCGGACATGGGCGAGCGTCAGCCCGCCCGACAGCACCACCCCGTCGGCGATGCGCCCGGTCAGGCGCAGCATCCGCTCCCGGGTCGCCGCGACATAGATCGGGATGGGCTCGGGCGGCGCGAACGCCATGCGCGCGCCGGCGAGGCGGAAGAATTCCCCGTCATAGGTCACCGCTTCGCCGGTCCACAGCGCCCGCAGGCATTCGATGAACTCGCGCACCGCCCGAACTGGCCTGACGGGCTCGACCCCCGACTCGCCGAGGAACAGCGGATTGCCGACGCCGATGGCGACGCCGACCCGGCCGGGCGCCACGTCGGTCAGCGTCGCGAGCGACATCGCCGTCGGGGTCGGGTGCCACAGATAGGGGCTGATCGCGGTCGGAACCACGGTCGCCGTTTCGGTCGACATCGCATAGGCCATGCAGCCGACGACGGCTTCGCGGTAGCCCATGTGCTCGGCCATCCAGATCCGCCCGGCGCCCGCCTGCTCCGCCTCGCGGACGATTTCGAGCGAATCCGACAGGCGGTCGAACCCGTCGAAGCGAATACCGATTCCCAAGGTCATCGCGCCTGCATCTCCCGATTTTCCTGCCGGTCTACGCCCGGGCGGGGCGCGCCGCGGGCACGCCGCCCGGCGGCAGCATGAGCACCGCGGCGAGGATCGCGCCCGCCGCCGCCGCCATCGCCACGAACAGCGCGCCGAAACCCCAGCTCGCGTGGATTCCCGCGATCGCCGGCAGCGCCGACGCCATCACCGAAAACGTCACGATGTAGCGGATGGCGTAGAGCCGGCTGCGCCACGCGCTGCTCGCGATCCGCCCGACCAGCACGTCGTTGATCGGGATCTGCCCGAACACCGCGAGCATGAAGGCGATGGCGACGATGAGCGCGGCGATGCCGGTGAGCTGGATCATGATCGCGAAGAAGACCGCCTGGAGCAGGGCGACGACGGCAAACACGGCGCGCAGCGAGTGGCGGTCGACGAGCCAGCCCACCACGAGCTGAGCGAGCGCCGCCACGGCGAAGACCAGGAAGGCGTAGCCGCCGATCTCGGTGGCGGTCCCGGCGAGCCCGGCGAGGCGTTCGTCGAAGATCTTGGGCAGCGCGAAGGTGGTGCTCTGGAAGATCAGCCCGCCGATCGCGGTGGTGACCACGATTATCGCCAGCACGCGACGGAAGGCCGCGCGGCCGATCGCCGACGCGCCCTGGGCCGCCGCCTTCGCCGCCGCTTCGCCCCCGCGGTGCACGCGGCGGCCGCGCCCGGTCCACAGGAAGGCCGCGTAGGCGGCGCCGAGGCCGATCGAGACGGCGCCCGGCAGGACGAACGCGCTGCGCCAGCCGCCGGTGTCGATCAGCCAGCCGGTCAGCAGCGCCGCCGCCGCCACCCCGAGATTGCCGAACACGCCGTTGACCGCCAGCGGCACGCCGGTCCTGTCCCGGCCCTCGACCACCATGGCGAGCCCGACCGGATGGTAGATCGCCGCGAACACGCCGATCGCCAGCAGGCCGAGCGCGATGCCGAGCGGCGAATCCGCCAGCGCGGTGGCGATCGAGCCCGCCCCGATGCCGACGAAGAAGACGACCATCATGCCCTCGCGGCTCCACTTGTCGGCGATCCATCCGGCCGGGATCGCGCAGACCCCGAAGGCGACGAACCCGGGCGTTGCGTAGGGGATGAGCGCCGCATAGCTCATGCCCCACTCCTCGGCGAGGCGGAGCGCCGCGACCGTCGCGAAGATCAGCATGAACAAATGGTCGAGGAAGTGCCCGACATTGAGGAACAGGAAGTTGAGGCTCGGGCGCGACATGGTCGGGTTATCGCAGGCGCTCGGCGGCCGTGCCAAGCGCCGCGATCGCCTCGTCGACGATGCGTTCGACCAGCGCGCCGGCGCCGGGCCGGTCGGCGATCAGGTCCAGCCCCTCGCCGGCGAAGGTGACCGCGACATCGGTGTCGCCGTCGCGCTGGGCGGCGAAGAAGCGCTCGCGCATCGCCTCGCCCTGGTCGCGCAGCGCCGCGTCGCGCCCGTGCCAGGCATCCGAGAAGGCGTTGCGGATCGCCCGTCCCGTATAGGGCTCGGGCCAGACGATGCCGCGGGCGGTGTCGAAGACCTTGGTCCTCAGCGTGTCGTCGCCGCCCGAACGCTCGATCAGCGCCTTCTGGTTGGCATGGCCGAGCGCTTCCTCCGTCGCCCAGAAACGGGTGCCGATCAGCGCCGCTTCGGCGCCCAGCGTCAGCGCGGCTGCGAGCCCGCGCCCGTCGGCGATGCCGCCGGCGGCGGCGACCGGGACCGGCGCCACCGCGTCGACCACCGCCGGGACCAGCGGCAGCGTCGCCCGGTCCGCGCCGTGGCCGCCGGCCTCGGTCCCCTGGGCGACGACGATCTGGGCGCCGCTCGCCGCCGCCTCGCTTGCGTCCTTCAGGGTCTGGACCTGGCAGATCAGCACCGCCCCCGCATCGCGGATCTTCGCGGCATGGGGCGCCACGTTCCCGAAGGACAGCATGACGGCGCGCGGGCCCATTTCGAGCGCCGCGTCGAGCGCGCCCGGCCGCCGGTCGAGCGCCCAGGTGATGAAGCCGATGCCGACGGGGACTTCCCCCGCCGCGTCGAACTCCCGCCGTATCCACGCGTCCGAGCCCCAGCCGAGCGCCGGGTCGGCATAGCCCGCGCCGATCAGACCGAGCCCGCCCGCCGCCGACACCGCGCCGGCCAGCGCCCCGCCGGCGACGCCGCCCATCGGCGCGAGCAGGATCGGGTGGTCTATGCCGAGCAGGCGGGTGACCGCCGTCGAGAGCGTCATGGGCTCAGATCGTCTGGATCAGCTCCACCACGTCGCGGCTGCGGGTCACCTTGCCGCTCCAGTGGCGGTCGAACTCGGCGATCATGCCCTTGAGGGCGTCGGATCCCATCACCCGGTTCACCGCCGCCAAGTCGGCGAATTCGTAGAACGCGACATGCACGTTCTCGTCGGTGTCGCTCCAGCCCCGGCTCGCCCCCGCCGCGTCGAAGGCGGCGACCGCGTCGGGCAGGTGCTCCTCCTGGTACCAGCGGTCGAACGCCTCTCTCGCGTCGGGGTCCACCTCGGCGCGCACGATGAAATATGCCGTCATTGACTGCCTCCGTCCGACGATGTGGCGCGACATTAGGGCTTGGCCGTCCGGGATGGAACCGCGGCGGTGCGCCGACCCCCGATACGGCGCATAGCCTGTCCCGAGCGAAGCCGAGGGACGCCTGCTCGGGTTCGGGGCCTATCGAAGGGCGGCGGCTCGGCGGCAGCCGAAGCACAAAAACCCGGGCCCATATGCGATAGTTGGCGGCGAAGCCTTGGAGGCGGGTGCGGGCGGTGGACGACCATCTGATCGGGATTCTGTCCAATATCGGGATGATCTCGTTCATCGCGCTGTCGGCCTATCTGCTGCTGATCGTGGGTGAGATCTCGTTCGGGCAGCAGGCGTTCTTCGCCATCGGCGCCTATGCCGCGGGGATCGCGACCGCGATGTGGGGCTGGGATTTCTGGCCCGGGCTGGTGTGGGGCGCGGGCATCGCCGCGCTCGCGGCCGTGCTGGTGGGCATACCGACGCTGAGGATCCGCGGGCTCTATTTCTCGATCGCGACGCTGGCCTTCGCCGAGATGGTGCGCCTGGTCTTCGAGGTGTTCGAATACCGCGTCGAGATCGACGGCGAGATGGTCGGGCCCGACGGCTCGGACGGCTTCCGCGACATCCGCTACATCTTCGAGAACGACATCACCGCGTTCGAGTACATGGCGATGATCTACCTCCTGCTCGCCGCCGTGCTGGCCGGGTTCTTCCTGCTGGAACGCTCCCGCCTGGGCTCGATCTTCCGCATGATCGGCCAGGACCACATCCTCGCCGAGATGCAGGGGCTCAACGTCACCCTCTACAAGATCCTCGCGCTCTGTCTGGCCGGCTTCGTCGCCGGGATCGGCGGCGCGCTCTACGCCCACCTCACGACCTTCGTCGAGCCCAAGATCTTCAACGTCATGCTGGGCGTCCACAGCCTGGCCTACGGGCTGATCGGCGGGCTCGGCACGGCGTTCGGCCCGCTCATCGGGGTGGCCATCGATATCGGCTTTCTCGAAAGCGTGCAGTTCATCTCGGGCTACCGGATGATCGCCTTCGGCGGGCTGGTGGCGGTCCTGCTGATCGTCCGGCCGCGCGGCCTGCTGGACGAGGCGGCGGTCAACCGGATCAGGCTGCTGCTGCGCCGCCATGCTTGAGGTCGAGGGCCTGGTCCGGACGTTCGGCGCCGTCGAGGCCATCGCGGGGCTCGACCTCTCCGTCGCGCCCGGCGACTGTCTCGGGCTGATCGGTCCCAACGGGTCCGGCAAGACCACGCTGTTCAACGTGGTCACCGGGGTCTACCCGCCGACCGCCGGCCGCATCCGCCTCGACGGCGAGGACATCGGCGGGTCGAAGCCGGACCGGATCGTCAACCGGGGCATCGCGCGCACCTTCCAGAACCTCCGCGTCTTCGAACGCATGACCGTGTTCGAGAACGTGTGGGCGGCGCAGCACCGCCGGGGCGACGTGGCGCCGCGCGAATTGCTGTTCGCCCGCCCTTCGGCGGAGCGCGCACGGCGGGCGGAGATCGACGCGCTGCTGGAGCGCGCCGGGCTCGCGGACCGGCGCGATATCCTGGCCGGCGGCCTGCCGCTGCCCGACCAGCGGCGTCTCGAGCTCGTGCGCGCGCTCGCACGCGGCCCCCGGCTGCTGCTGCTCGACGAGCCCGCCGGCGGCATGACTCCGGCCGAGACCGAGGGCATGGCCGCCCTGATCCGCGAGGCGGCGATCCCCGGGCGCGGCTGCATCGTCATCGAGCACAAGATGGAGATGATCCGCGAGCTCTGCGACCGCGTCTGCGTGCTCGATTTCGGCCGCAAGATCGCCGAGGGTTCGCCCGATTCGGTGCTGCGGGACGACCGGGTGATCGAGGCCTATATCGGGCGGGAGGTCGGCGACGATGCTTGAGCTGCGCGACCTCCGGGTGGATTACGGCCGGATCCGGGCGCTCCAGGGGGTGTCGCTGGAGGTGCGCGAGGGCGAGATCGTGGCGCTGATCGGCGCCAACGGGGCGGGCAAGAGCTCGACGATGAACGCGGTCTCGGGCATCGTCCGGCCGTCCGGCGGCGCGATCCGTTTCGAGGGCGAGAGCCTCGCCGGTCTGAGCGCCCACGCGGTCGTGCGGCGCGGCATCGTCCAGGTGCCGGAGGGGCGGCTGATCTTCGCCGGGCTGACGATCGAGGAGAATTTGCGGCTCGCCGCCGCGGCTTGCCATGACCGGCGCAACGAGGCCGCGGCGCTCGACCGCGTGCTGGCGCTGTTCCCCATGCTCGCGGACCGGTTGAAGGACCGGGGGTCGGGGTTGAGCGGCGGGCAGGCGCAGATGCTGGCGCTGGCGCGCGGGCTGGTCGCAGCGCCGCGGCTGCTGCTGCTCGACGAGCCCTCGCTCGGCCTCGCCCCGGTCGCCGCCATCGAGGTGTTCGACCTCATCTCGAAGCTGCGCGGGGGCGGCGTCACGGTCCTGCTCGTCGAGCAGAACGTGCGCCGGGCGCTCGCCATCGCCGATCGCGGCTATGTCCTCGAAAGCGGCCGGATTACACTTGAGGGCGAGGCGAAGGAATTGCTCGGCCACGAACGTCTGGTGCGGTCCTATCTCGGTATCCACAAGAGGGAGGTCGCGTGATGGTGCGGACGGCATTGGCGAGCCTCGCCGCGGCGTCGGCGGCGCTCTGGACCGGCGGCGCGGCAGCCGCCGACCGGGCCAAGGCGACGGTCGCCTGCGCGCCCACCGCCGAGAGGCTGGTCTATGACTGCAGGATCGTGCTGACGGGGCGCAAGAGCGGCGCGCCGCTCGAAGGCGCGAAGCTGGTGGTCGGCGCCGACATGCCGTCGATGCCGCTCGCCCACAATGTCAGGCCGGTGACCGCGACGCCCGGCGGGACGCCCGGCCTGTACGAGGCGCGGATCGAGCTCGAGATGCACGGCGAATGGGCGCTCAGGCTCGACGTCTCCGGGCCGCTGCGCGACCGCCTGTTCCACAAGATGCATTTCGGCGGAGCCAAGGGTGCCGGGACGGATCACCAGCACCACATGAAGAAATAGATGCGGCGCCGTTGCGCTGGAAGAGATTGGGACCAACATCATTGCGAGGGGTGACCATGTGGCGATCGGTTGCGATATTCCTGGTCGGCGGCGTTCTCGGAACGGGGTTCGGCGTGGCGGTGGGTTTTTTCGCGTTTCCATACGTGTTCCCGCCGGCGCCGGCGATGGATACCCTGGCGCCCGGGGAGCAGACCGCCGTGGTCGCGAGCGGGACGTTCATCCACGCCGATCCCAACGACCCGATCCATTACGGCAAGGGCCGGGTCACGGTGCGCGAGAAGGTGGTTTTCCTCGAGGACGATTTCGAGGTCGGGCCCGGCCCGGCGTTCCACGTCTATCTCGTGCCGCGCGAAAAGATCCGCGACTCCGCGTCGGTCAAGGACACCATGTTCATCGACCTCGGCAAGCTGCGCGCCTTCGAGGGCAGCCAGAAGTACCCCATCCCCGCAGGCGTCGATCTCGCCAAGTACCCCAGCGTGGTGATCTGGTGCGCCCAGTTCGGCGTCCTGATCTCGCCCGCCGACCTCGCCTTCGGCGCCTGAGCAAGTCGAACGCGCCGCAGCGCGGGACGCGGCCCGGTCAGCCGTAGTCGCGCCGGTCGTCTATGACCTTGCCGTCATTGGCGAGCGCGCCGGGCTCGACGAGCTCGACTTCGGTGCGGAGCCTGCATTCGGCGCGGAAGGATTCGGCCACCGCGTTCGCCAGGTCCTCCGAACCGCCGCTCGCCTCGCAGCGCAGCAGCGGGGCGTCGATGCCGTCCTTCTCGCCGACCACGAGGCGCATGCGGCCGATCCCCGGGTGGGCCCGGAGGACCCGGTCGATCTGGGCCGGATCGACGAACATGCCGCGGATCTTGGTTCTCTGGTCGGCCCGGCCGAGCCATCCCCGGATGCGCGGCGCGGTGCGCCCGCAGGGGCTCTGACCCGGCAGGATCGCCGACAGGTCGCCGGTGGCGAAGCGCAGCAGCGGGTAGTCCTCGTCGAGCAAGGTGACCAGCACCTCGCCGACCTCGCCGTCGGGCACCGGGGCGCCGGTCCCGGGGCGGACGATCTCCACGATCACGTCCTCGTCCAGGATCATGCCCTCGCGCGCCTCGGATTCGTAGGCGATCAGCCCCACATCCGCGGTGCCGTAGGATTGCAGGACCGCGATGCCCCGGTCGTCGTATTCCTTGCGGAGCGGCGGCAGCAGCGCCCCGCCGCCCACCGCGCCGCGCCGGACCGAGGAGACGTCCGCTCCGGTCTCGTCGGCCTTTTCCAGGATGATTTTCAGGAAATCCGGCGTCCCTGCGAAGCCCACGGGCCGGAAATGCCCGATCGCCTGGATCTGGCTGTCGGTCTGGCCGGTGCCGCCCGGGATGACCGGGCAGCCGACGGCCTGCGCGGCGCCGTCGAACATCATGCCGGCGGGGGTGAAATGATAGGAAAAGCAGTTGAGCACGATGTCGCCGGCGCGGAACCCGGCGGCATGGAGCGCCCTTCCCATGCGCCAGTAATCCGGGCGCCGCCCCTGCGGGTCGGCGATCGGTCCGGGCGAGAGGAAGAGGCGCGTCATGCTCTCGGTCGGCAGGTGGTTGAGCCCGCCGAACGGCGGCAGCTCGGTCTGGCGTTCGACGAGGTCGCCCTTTCGGATCACCGGCAGCCGGGCCAGCGCTTCCCGGCTCGCGATGTCGCCGGGCTCCATTCCCGCGAGTCGCCCGGCCTGGCCGGGGGTTTCGCAGGCGCGCGCGACCTGTCCCGGCAGCGCCGCCAGCAGCGCGGCCTCGCGCTCTTCCGGCGGGCGCGTCTCGCGGTCGTCGAAATGGGCGCTCATCCGATTTTCGCCGTCCCGTTCAGGCGAGCCATCGCTTGCGGCGGCGATAGGATTTCGAGTCGCGGTAGCTCTTGCGGCCGGAGGACGACAGGCCGAGATAGAACTCCTTCACGTCCTCGTTCTCGCGCAGCACCGAAGCCTCGCCGTCGAGCACCACCCGGCCGTTCTCCAGGATGTAGCCGTGGCGGGCATAGCGCAGCGCCATGTTGGTGTTCTGCTCGGCCAGCAGGATCGTCACGCCTTCCTCTTCGTTGAGCCGCGAGACGATGCCGAAGATCTCCTCGACGAGCTGGGGGGCGAGCCCCATCGACGGCTCGTCGAGCAGGATCATCTTGGGCCGGGTCATCAGCGCGCGGCCGATCGCGGTCATCTGCTGCTCGCCGCCGGAGGTGTAGCCGGACTGCGCCTTGCGGCGCTCCTTGAGCCTGGGGAAGTAACGGTAGACCAGGTCGAGGTCGTCGGCGAAATTCTTCTTGTCGCCCCGGATATAGGCGCCGGTGAGCAGGTTTTCCTCGACCGTCAGGTGTTCGAAGCAGTGGCGGCCTTCCATCACCTGGACCACGCCCCGCGCGACCAGATCGTGCGCCGTCAGCTTCTCGATGCGTTCGTTTCGATACTCGATGGTCCCCTTGGTGACGTCCCCCCGCTCCGCCCGGAGCAGGTTGGAGATCGCCTTCAGGGTGGTCGTCTTGCCGGCGCCGTTGGCCCCGAGGAGGGCGACGATGCCCCCCTCGGGAACGTGGAAGGAAACCCCCTTGAGGACCAGGATCACCCGGTCGTAGATCACCTCGATGTTGCTGACATCGAGCAGGGCGTTCCCGGTCTCCGCCATGCCAACGGTTCCGGTCGTACTCGCTAAGGCCTCACCCTTCCTTCGAGCAGTCGCGCGGGGTGATGTTGTTCTCCTTCGCGTACTTGGCGGCTTCCTTCTCGACCTGCTCGCGGACGATGTCGTACATCGGCTTGTACCACTTCGAGATCAGCTTCCACTGCTTGCCGTCCCATTGCTGGAAGATGACCGGCCCGCCGCCCTCGTGGTCCTCGCAGGTGATGCGGTGCGCCTGCATGAAGTCCTTGAAGCCGAGCTTGGTCAGCTTGTCCTGGGTCAGGTTGAGGTTCTCCATGCCCCAGCGGACCTGCTCGCCGGTCATCGGCTTGTTGCCGAACTTGCCCATCGCGGTGCGGATCGCCTCGGTGTCGTAGACCATGTTGGTCAGGCCGCGGTTGTAGAGCACCTCGCCCCAGTTGTTCTTCTTCGCCGCCGCGACATCGCCCTTGTAGAGCGTCTTGAGGATCTGCTGGTGGATGTCGTAGCCGGGGCCGACGCCGTGGAAGTTGGCCGCCTTGTACCCCTTGGCGGCTTCGCCCGCCGGGCGGACGTCGCTCTCGGAGCCGGACCACCAGACGCCGATGAACTTGTCCATCGGGAACCTGATAGCGGCGGCCTCCCTGATCGCGACCTGGTTCATCACCCCCCAGCCCCACATGAAGATGTAGTCGGGCTTCTGGCGGCGGATCTGCAGCCAGGTCGATTTCTGCTCCTGGCCCGGGTGGTCGACGGCCAGCAGCTTGAGGTCGTAGCCGTGCTTCTCGGACAGGATCTTCAGCGTCGGGATCGGCTCCTTGCCGTAGGCCGAGTTGTGGTAGACCAGCGTGATCTTCTTGCCCTTGAGCTTGTCGAGGCCGCCCTCCTGCTCGCCGACATATTTGATGAACGCCGTCGCCTGGCTCCAGTAGCTGGTCGGCGCGGTGAAGGCCCATTTGAAGACCCGCCCGTCGCCCGCCGCCGTCCGGCCGTAACCCATCGAATGGATCGGCACCTTGTCGACGAACGCCTTCGGGATCAGCTGATAGGTGATGCCGGTGCTGAAGGGGTTGACGATGGCGGCGCCGGTCGGCCCCTTCTTCTTCATCTTCTCGTAGCACTCGACGCCGAGCTTCGTGTTGTACTTGGTCTCGCATTCCTCGAACACGATCTTGACGCCGTTGATGCCGCCGTCCCGTGCGTTGAGGAGCTTGAGATAGTCGACCATGCCGTTCGCCGCCGGAATTCCGTTCGGCGCGTACGGCCCCGTGCGGTAGACCAGGAGCGGGATGAACATCTCCCCCGCCGCCATGGCGGTCACCGGGACCGCGGGCAGGCCGACGGCCGCCGCGGTCAGCAACAGGCCCAACTTCTTGACACTCATGACACCCTCCCTTGAGGTGATTTACGATTGCGTCCGCCGGAGCATTCCCGGCCAAGCCATGCCCGTTTTCGCGATTCCGCCGGCCCGGAACGCCGCGGAAACGCTATCACGCGCCCGAATCCAGCGTCAACCGCGCCCTCAATAGGGGAACGGCCATCGCCTCAGCTTTTCCTTGCCGATCTGCCACAGCCGGGCCAGCCCGGCAGGCTCGAAGATCAGGAACACGATGATCAGCGAGCCGAATATCATGACTTCCAGGTGCTTCTGGAGATCGACCGGCATCGACAGCCCCACGAGTTGAGGCGCGTTGGTGAGAAAAATCGGCAACAGCCAGATGAAGGCGGCCCCCAGATAGGCCCCCAGAATGCTGCCCAGCCCGCCGATGATGATCATGAACAGGACATCGAAAGAAACGAAAATGTCGAACGCCTCGGTCTCCGCGCTGCCGAGATAGGAAAACAGCAACAACGCGCCCGCCACGCCGCAATAGAACGAGCTGATCGCGAAGGCGAGCAGCTTGTTGGGCAGCAGGCGGATGCCGATGATTTCGGCGGCGATGTCCATGTCGCGGATCGCCATCCAGTGCCGACCGATCCGGCTGCGCACCAGGTTCTTGGCGATCAGCCCGCCAACGATGCAGAAGGAGAGCACCAGCAGATACCGCGTCTCGGCGGTCGCGGTCGGCCCGGTGAGCATGATTCCGGCGAATTCGCGCGGCGGCGCGGTAATCGTCCCGCTGGAGTGGTAATTGTACCACCAGGGGACGCGATTGAACATCCAGACCAGGAAGAACTGCGCCGCCAGCGTGGCGACCGCGAGATAGAAGCCCTTGATGCGCAGGCTGGGCAGGCCGAACACGATACCGACCAGCGCGGCAGCGACGCCGGAAAGGACAAAGACGACGATGATGTTGAGCTCCGGGAACCCGGTGGTCAGCTTGTAGGCCGAATAGGCGCCCATCGCCATGAAGGCGCCGGTGCCGAGCGACAGCTGGCCCGCGTAGCCCGTGAGAATGTTCAGCCCCAACGCGGCGATCGAAAAAATCATCATCGGAATCAAGACCGCCTGAAGCATGTATTCCGACGCGAGCAGCGGTACCGCGAGATAGGCGAACGCGATCAGCGCGAAGAGGAAGATACGGTCCTGGAAAATCGGAAAGATCGCCTGGTCGGCGGCGTAGCTCGTCTTGAACTGGCCGGTCTCGCGGTAAAGCATGACTCAGACCCTCTCGATGATGCGCTCGCCGAACAGGCCTTGCGGACGGACGAACAGGAAGGCGAGCGCGAGCACATAGGCGAACCAGTTCTCGATCGCGCCGCCGACGGCGGGTCCCCAGTAGACTTCGGCGATCTTCTCGCCGACCCCGATGATCAGCCCGCCGACGATCGCGCCGGGCACCGAGGTGAACCCGCCCAGGATGAGCACCGGCAGGGCTTTGAGCGCGATCAGCGAAAGCGAGAACTGCACCCCGCTCTTGGCGCCCCAGACGATGCCCGCGACCAGCGCGACGATGCCGGCGACCGACCAGACGATGATCCAGATCTTCTTCAGCGGGATACCCACCGCGAGCGCCGCCTGGTGGTCGTCGGCGACCGCCCGCAAGGCCCGCCCGGTCGGCGTGTACTGGAAGAAGAACGCGAGCCCCGCCACCAGCAGGGCGCAGGCCAGCGCCGCGATCAGGTCGAAGCTGTTGACCAGCATGCCGGCGATGTCGAGCGGGACGTCCGGGACGCCGATATCGAGCTTCTTGACGTTCGAGCCCCACAACGTCTCGCCGAACCCCTCCAGGAAGAAGGTCAGCCCGATCGTCGACATGAACAGGATGATGTCCGGCTGGTTGATGAGGTGCCGCAGCACCAGGAGCTCGACCAGATAGGCGAGCGCCACCATCGCGCCGACGGTGATGATGAAGCCAAGCCAGACCGGCAGGCCAAGCTCGATCAGCCCGACCAGGGTGAGCGCGGCAAAGAGAACCATCGCCCCCTGCGCGAAGTTGAACACGCCGGACGCCTTGAAGATCAGCACGAAGCCGAGCGCCACCAGGGAGTAGAGCACGCCGGTCAGCAGGCCGTTGAACACGACTTCGCCGAAGAAGACCGGGAAATCGGCGGCGATCTGGACGAACGGCGTGATCGTGACCGACTCGAGAAACTCCATTTCCGGTTCTCCGCCCGCCCGCCGTCAGTCGTGGACCACGCCGAGATAGGCGTTGATCACTTCTTCGTTGCCGCGCACCTCGTCGGGCGAGCCGTCGGCGATGAGGCGGCCGTAGTCGAGCACCACCACGCGGTCGGAAATGTCCATCACCACCCCCATGTCGTGCTCGATGAGGGCGATGGTCGTGCCGAACTCGTCGTTCACGTCGAGGACGAAGCGGCACATGTCTTCCTTTTCCTCGGCGTTCATGCCCGCCATCGGCTCGTCCAGCAGCAGCAGATCCGGCTCCGCGGCGAGCGCCCGGCCGAGTTCGACGCGCTTCTGCAAACCGTAGGGCAGGCGTCCGACCGGGACCCGCCTGATCGCCTCGATCTCGAGGAATTCGATGACCCTCTCGACATGCGCCCGGTGTTCCAGCTCCTCGCGGCGGGCCGGGCCGAGATAGAGCGCCTGCCACAGGAAATTGCGGCGCATCATGGTGTTGCGCCCGGTCATGATGTTGTCGAGCGTGCTCATGCCGCGGAACAGGGCGATGTTCTGGAAGGTGCGCGCGATTCCCTGGCGCGCGGCCTGGTCCGGCCGCATCCTCGCGCGGGTCTCGCCCTTGTAGGTGATGGTTCCGTCGTCGGGGTGGTAGAAGCCGTTGATCACGTTGAGCATCGACGACTTGCCGGCGCCGTTGGGGCCGATGATCGCGCGGATCTCGCCCTCGCGGATATCGAAGCTCACGTCGTCCAGCACGGTAACGCCGCCGAAGGCGAGCGAAATCCGGTTGAGGTTGAGGATCGGACCGGAGGCTGCGGGGTCCGCGTCCGTATCGGCCGGCGCCGCCTGGTTCATGCGGCGCTCCTCGCGGCGTCGGTCGAGGCGATGTCGCGGACCAGGATATCGGCGCTGATCGTGCCCTTGCGCCCGTCCTCGAAGGTGACTTCCGTCTCGATCGCGCAACGGTCGCGGTCGGAATAGAGCGCCTCGACCAGGCTCGCGTACTTGTCGGCCACGTGCCGCCGGCGCACCTTGCGGGTGCGGGTCAGCTCCCCGTCATCGGCGTCGAGCTGCTTGTGCAGGACCAGGAACCGCCTGATCCGGGCGCCCGCCAGGGTGGAGTCCGCCGCGAGGTCCCGGTTCACCTGCTCCACCCGGTCCTGGACGATGTCGTAGACCTGCGGCAGTCCGGCCAGTTCCTGGTAGCTGGCGTATGAGATGCCGTTGCGCTCGGCCCAGTCGCCCATCGCCTCGAGGTCGATGTTGATGAACGCCGTCACGTAGTCCCGTTCGTGGCCGAAGCTGACAGCTTCGAAGATGTCGGGAAAGAACTTGAGCTTGTTCTCGATATATTTGGGGGCGAACATCGTGCCGTTGTTGAGACGGCCGACATCCTTGGCCCGGTCGATGATCTTGAGGTGGCCCTCGTCGTCGACAAACCCGGCATCGCCGGTCCGGCACCACCCGTCCTCGGTCTTGGTCTCCGCGGTGGCTTGCGGATTGCGGAAATACTCGACGAACACGCCGGGGCTGCGGAACTGGACCTCGTTGTCCTCGATTCTGAGTTCGACCTCGGTCGCCGGACGGCCCACGGTGTCCGACCGGACTTCTCCGTTCGGCTGGATGGTGATGAACACGCTCGCCTCGGTCATGCCGTAGAGCTGCTTCAGGTTCAGCCCGATGCTGCGGAAGAAATCGAAGATGTCGGGGCCGATCGCCTCACCCGCGGTGTAGGCGACCCGCACGCGCGTCAGCCCCAGCGTGTTCAGCAGAGGCCGGTAGATCAGGGTCGAGCCGAGGGCGTAGCGGAACCGCCCGGCCGTACCGACCGGCTGCCCGTCGAGGATCTTCTTGCCGTACAGCTTGGCGACTTCGAGGAAGTGGAAGAACAGCCTGCGCTTGAGCCACCCCGAATCCTGGATGCGGATCATGACCGTGGTCAGCACGTTCTCGAATATGCGCGGCGGCGCGAAGAAATAGGTCGGCCCGATCTCCCACAAATCGTTGAGCACGGTGTCCGCCGATTCCGGGCAGCAGACGCAGAACCCGGCGACCAGGGACTGTCCGCACGAAAACATGTGGTCGCCGACCCAGGCCATGGGCAGATAGGCGAGCACCTCGTCGGTTTCCCGCAGCCCTTCGAGGCGCACCGAGTTGAGTGCGCTGACCAGGATGTTGCGGTAGGACAGGACGACGCCCTTGGGGTTCCCCGTCGTGCCCGAGGTATAGAGGATGATCGAGGTCTCGTCGGCCGTGCCCCGGTCCACCTCCGCGTCGTAGAAATCCGGGTGCGCCGCATCCCACGCGCGGCCCTCCCGCATCAGGAATTCGATGCTGAAGAGGCCGCCTGCGTCGTAGTCCCGGAGACCGCGCGGATCGTCATAGATCACCGTCTCGATGGTGGGGCAGTCGTCCTTGACTTCGAGAACCTTGTCGACCTGTTCCTGGTCTTCCGCAAAGACGAAACGCACCTCGGCATTGTTGAGCACGTAGCGCGTCTCGTCGGCCACCGAGTCCTGGTAGATCGGCACCGGCACGCCGCCGTGCGACTGGATCGCGAGGATGGCGTTGTAGAGCACCGGCCGGTTGTCGCCGATGATCGACACCCGGTCGCCGCGCTCCAGGCCGAGCGTCTGCAGGCCGCAGGCGATTTCCCGTACCCGGGCCGCGGCCTCGCCCCAGCTCATGGTCTGCCAGATGCCCAGGTGCTTTTCCCTGAGGCAGGGCCGGTCGCCGCGGATCGCCGCATTCCGGCGCAGCAGCTTCGGCGAGGTGTCATGGGTGGCGAGGTCGGGAAGCGTGCTCCCGGTGTCGGTCATGAGAGGCTTGCTGCCCGGCGCCGGTCGCGCCGGACGACATCCCCAATTCCGCTCCGCTCCGCGCGCATCGAGCCACCCCGGGACAGGCTGAAGACGTGACCCGCGATTCTATGGCTCAGCGCTGCTGCGTTGGCAACCGAATATCGTCGGGGCGCCGGTCTGCGGCGCGGGGTTCAGCCCGCCTGGCGCGCCGCCGCCGCCCGCACCATCTCCTGCAGGGTGCGAAACGCCGCCAGGCTTTCCGCGGAGCGCCGCCAGACGATGCCGGTCCGGTAACGGTGCTTCGCGAAGTCGATCGGCAGGGGCTTCAGAGCCGGTGCGGCGATCGCTTCGAGGAACGGCAAGGGAAGCCATGAAAGGTAGGGGCCGGTCCCCAGCAGGAACAGCCCGGTCGCCCCGGCGCCGATGACGGTGGCGACCCGCCTCCTGGTGACTGCGTGGAGTTCGTCGAGCACCGTGGCCAGGGAAGGCCGGCCGTTGCCGTTCCGCAGCCCGGCCGGCGGGATCCCGTCATAGTCGATCCACGGGCAATCGGCGAGAGCGGGGAGCGCCACCTCTGCTTGGTGGAGCGGATGATCCCGGTGCGCGACGACGCCCCATGTGACCTTCAGGGGGGTTTCCCGCTTGAGCCAAGGCGGAAGGGGTTCCAGCGCATCGATTCCGCCGCAATGGAGGTCGCTCTCTCCCTCCTCCAGCCGGCGCAGCCCCTCGCTCACATTCGCGGTCCGCAGCTTCAGTTCGATCCCGGGGCAGGCGTCGCGGAACTCGGTGATCGCGGCGGGCAGGACCGCCTGCATCCATACCGGGCTCGCCGTGATCCTGATGCGGCCGGACCGGCCGCGGACCAGGTCCCTGATCGTGCTCTCGGCGATCTCGATTTCCTCGAGAATGCGACGCGCGAGATCGGCGGCCGTGGCCCCGAGCTCCGTGAGCCGCACGCCCGTCGGAATACGTTCGAAAAGCTGCCCGCCGAATTGTTCCTCGAGTCTCGCGACGACGCGGGACAGCGCCGGCTGGGTGATCGCCAGCCGGTCGGCCGCCGTGAGTATCTTTCCCGCGTCCGCGACCGCGAGAAACTTGGTCAGATCGCTTCGCCTTTCGAACATACCCCCCGCTTCCCGTCATCCGGGGAGGCTGCGGCGCCTCCCGGCAACCCGGATTTAGGGCGCGAACGATCCCTCACCCAATACCGATTTCGCATCGCCCTGATAAACTTCCTCAATGAAGGGCGGCGCATGGCCGCCCGGCCGGAAACGGAGGCCCGCATGATCCGGATCAATGGCATGGCGCATGTCATCCTGACCGTGAGCCGCTTCGACGAAGCGCGCGCGTTTTATTGCGAGTTGCTGCCGTTTCTCGGCATGCACAAGGTCTATGACGGCAACAACTTCGTCTATCACGTGGGCGGGCGAACCGCGCTCGGCATCCAGCGCTCCGCGCCGGAATGGGAGGACGAACGCTTCGTGCGAAACCGGGTGGGCCTGCACCATCTGTGCTTCCGCGCCCGCTCGCGCGGGGACGTGGACGAGGCGGCAGCGAAGCTGCGCGGGATGGGGGCAAGGATCGACCGCGGGCCGATGGAGGGCGACTGGGCGCCGGGCTACTACTTCTTCGTCTTCGAGGATCCGGACGGCATACGGCTCGAGATCAACCACGTGCCCGGCAGGGGCCTGCTGGAGGGCGACACCCCGCTCTCGCCCAGCGACGACCCCGACTGGGACCAGGACCCGTGAGCCGTTCGCGCCCGCTCGACGGGGCCGTCCCGCGGCGCCCGTGGGGCGAGGGGCGGAACGATTCCCGTGTCGTCTTCAGGATTCTGTTGAGTGGCGACGGCAAATCGCGCATGCTCGTCCGGTTAGCCAGTTTCGCCAGAGCGGCCAACGGGTCCGCTTTCGGGTTGCCGCGGGGCAATCTGGACCGACCGCCGCACGGCGCGGCCGGCAACGTGCGGTTGAAGACGGCCCCTTTTTTCTGATGCGTGGGCATTGCGAATGGCATGAAGGAGCGTGGCCCCTACCGAATCCCGTCGATCAGCGCGTTGATCGCCTTCGAGAGCGCTGCGCGGAACGGCAGCTTCACCGCCGCCGCAGACGAGTTGCGCACTTCGCAATCCGCGCTCAGCCGCCGCATCGCCGCCCTGGAGGAACAGCTGGCGACCCGGTTGTTCGAACGTTCCAGGTCCGGTGTGACGCTGACTCCCGCCGGATTTCGGTTCCGCGATGCCGTCGTCGCCGGGCTGGGCGTCATTCAGGTCGGCACCGAGGAAGCCGCCGGCCGGCCGGACAGAGGAGACGTGGTCATCGCGTGCTCCCACGACGTGTCCCAGCTCGTGATGTTCCCGCGCTACGGCGCGCTTCGGGAAGCGCTCGGCAGCGAGGTCGGGATACGCGTTTCGATCCATCGGAGCTCGCCGCAGGATCGGCCCGTCGAGCCGAACGCCGATGTGGTCGTGATCTGGAGCGCCGATGACGCGGTTCCCGGCGTGGCTCCCGGGGACACGGCGGTGATCCTCGGAGAGGAGATACGTCCGATCTGTTCTCCCGAATATGCCGCCGCCCACGCGGAGATCGTCTACGGGCCCACCGCCGGCTGGGGCGAGTTGACGTTCCTCGACCTGTCCGGGCCCAACCTGGGATGGGCGTCCTGGTCGGACTGGTTCGAAGCCGCGGGAGGCCCGGCGCGCCCTCCCCGCTACGCGCTGTTCGACAGCTACATTCAGGTGCTGGAAGCGACCGCCTGCGGGCGCGGCATCGCCATGGGATGGCGCCACTTCATCGAGCGCTATCTCGATGCCGGCACGGTGGTCTCGCTCGGCGAGGGATTCGTCGAGCTCGGCAACAGGCTGGTTGCCGTTCTGACCGAGACCGGCCGCAAGAATTCGAACGCAAGGCGGTGCCTGTCGTTGCTCCGGCTGTCGGCGTAGCGCGGAGAAGCGGCGAGGGCATCGACGGATGGGGAGGAGTTGGGCGCCGGTTGCGAACCCCGCGGATCCCGCATCCCCCCTTGAGGCGGCCTCAGACCGCCCGGTCGCGATCGGAACGGCTGGCGGCCTCGGCGACGCCGTCCTCGATGACGCACAGGCCCGCGACCACCGCATCGCGGAAACGGCAACCCGCTTCGGTGAGGCTCAACCCCGACCGAGAGCGTTCGAACAGCCGGGTCGACAACTGTTTCTCGAGCCCCGCTACGCGGCTGCGGACCGCCGATCGCGAGATCTGCAGCTCCTTGGCCGCTCGCGAGAAACTGCCGTTCCGGGCGGCGCTCTCGAAGGCGATCAGCGCGCTCTCCGCCGGAATCCGAATGGAACCTTTGTACAGCATATCTTCAGAAGCATAGGAACATAGCATCAGAAGCATATTACCATATCATCTGCGTCATGTCAAAAGCGCCAAATCACCGGGATGCGGCCCTTTCGCTCGCGCGTCTCGGCGCCATCGATATGCGGGAGACGCATATCATTCCATCATGTCCGCATTTGCCTTTTCGCAGCCGAGCTGATAACGGAATCGGGGGCGGAAAGCGTGCTCCGGCGTCGGCATGACGCGGCAGCGTTGCAGCCATCCCGATGACGGCCCGAGGGAGCGCCGGGGCCGCGGGCCGTCGACCGGCAGGCGCTTTCGAGGGCGCGGGATATCGGAACGGCGATCCGCCAGAGCGTGGAACAGGTGCATCATGGAACAAATCGGCTCGTACCAGATCCCCTCCGAAGCCACGCTGATCGCGTTCGAAAGCGTCGCGCGGCTGGGCAGCTTCTCGCACGCCGCCGAGGAGCTGGGTACCGCCCGGTCCTCGGTCATGCGCCTGGTCGCCGACCTCGAGCGGCAGCTTGCCACGCGGCTTCTCGAACCGTCCCACAGGGGCATCACCCCGACCGAAGCCGGACAGCGCCTCTACGAGGCCGTCGCCGCAGGGCTGAGGATCATCGAGGAATCCGTCGCCGAAGCCGACGACCGGCCGGCGACCTCCTCCCGCCAGCCGGATCAATAGATCCGCCTCACCGATCGAAGCTGCCGCGCGATACTGGTGAATGCCGCCTTCAGGGTTGCCGCGTCGCTGTTGTTGAGGAAGGTGTAGGTTCCCGGATGCTCGCCCTGGCTCGAGCAATTGGTGAGGGCGGTACCCAAATCTCCCCTCACATCCCTGGGGGGCATCGCCGCGACGACGAAAATCTCCGAACCGGAGTCCTTGACGGCGTCGCACACGTCGGCGCGGTGGTACCCCAGCTTGGTAACCGAACAATCGGTGTCCACGTCGCCGCATTGCGTGTCGTCGCCGTCCGTGAGCAGCACGATGGCCTTGCGCACGTTGGCGTCATTGTCCACCGGATGGGTGTTGTCGCCCCAGGCGTCCCGCCATTCGGGCGTCAGCAGCCTTTGCCCCCACAGCAGGCCCAGCCCGGAATGGGTGTCTGAACCACCCGGCTCCAGCGCGTCGATGTATGTGACGATATCCGTCTGCTCGGTCGAGAGCGGCAGCATCGAGGGCCTGGCGGACCCGCAGCTCAACTGTGCGTCCCGTCTGGAGTCCACGCGGGACGAACGGCCGCGACCCGGACGACCGTAGCAACTCTGTCGCAGGAAGCCCGAGGGCAGCGGCGTTTGCTCGCAATCATACGCTACGCCGAACTCGGCGGGATAGATCGCCTGGGCGAAGGCCTGTTGCGAAGGATGGTCGAACCAGTGCGTCTCGGCCGTGATGTCCGCGAGGTCGCCGCTTACCCTCTGTTCGTCCAGGCAGCCCCGCCAGGTCGGCGGACTCCCGCCCATTCTTTGGGTAGCGGAGGGCGGAGTGCAGGTTGCGGCGGGCCAGCATTCGTAGGTGCCGCCGTAATACCGCGTCCTCGGATATGTCGCCCAGTTGCTGGTGGTCCAGGTCGCGCGCAACGCCGAGTCCAGGCGCACATAGAGATCCCAGGGCACCACCCCCACCGCGACTCCGCTATCGGCGCTCGGCTGCAGCACGTTCACCATCTCGATGGCGGCCTGTTTTACGATCGACATGCGGCTGTTGGGGTCCGCGTGGCCGACATCGCCGCCGCCCAGGTCTCTCTCCATCGAGGCGCTGACGTCGATGGCGAGCACGACCTCCAGGGTGGTTTCGACACTTTCCACCTCGGCCGCGGTGGCCACCCGGCCGGGCCCCGCGTAGCCGTAGAGCCAGGAGGATATGAGCGTCTTTCCGGTGTCTGCCGCCACGGTCGTGTTGACCGTCATCTGATCCCGGTCCATGTCGAACGTAAGGGCGACGTCCTCGGCGGTCATGCTCGGGTCGTTGACGTTCCCGAGCACGTTCAGCACGGCGTATTTTCGCGCGAAGGACAGAACGTTGTCCCGGATGTCGTCGTCGCTCAGCGTGTCCGGCAGGCTGTTGAGCCGCAGAGTGGCCGCAAGGGACGCGGCGTCGGCCGCGCTCTTGAGGATGTCGCGCTGCCCCACGAGGTGGTTGTGGTCGATGATCAGCGCGCCGCCGCCCAGGGTCATGATGATGACCCCGGTGGCGGCGATGGCGGCCGCCCCGCCGCGCGTGTCGCGCAGGAACCGTCCGCCGATCGCCCTGATGGTGTGAAACATGATTCCGGCCTTTTCCCGATCGCCGAGGGAGGGTTCCGGCCGGTCGCCTTCCGCCTCGCGGCGGGAGGGACCCGTGCCGGGCCTTCCGGAGGGCGGGGACTGTCCGCCACGCGGCCCGCAGCCGTCAATCCGGTACGTCCGGGGCGTGGCGAAATGTCTCACGCGGGCGGCACGGTTCGGGGGAGCGGCGCGCGAAGGACTGAACGCTGTCCCGCATGTCGTCGTCGCCCGGCCTGTCCGGCAGGCTGTGGAGCCGCGGAGTGGCCGCCAGGGACGCGGCGTCGGCCGCGCTCTTGAGGATGTCGCGCTGCCCCACGGGGTGGTAGTGGTCGATGGTCGGCGCGCCGCCGCGCGTTTGGGAGGATCGGGACCCTCCGCGACGCGCTAGGCAGGCGTCAATCGGTCACGGGGGAGTGCGCCGGAATGCCTCATGCGGGCCGCGCGGCCGGCCCGCGGAGCCGCGATCAGTAGTAATAGCCCCCGGCCCGCCTGGACGCCGGCGCCCGGGATTCGCCGGAGGCCTTCCCGGGTTCCACCAGGCGGGCGGTGACGATCACGATCAGCTCGAGCTCGTCCGACCGGGTCGACCGGTTGCCGAAGAGCAGGCCGAATCCCGGGATGTCCTTCAGCACCGGCAGGCCGGCCTCCCGCGAGTTCGACGCATTGCGGAAGAGCCCCGCGATCACGATCGACTCGCCATCGGCCACCTCGACCGTGGTTTCCGCGCGGCGCACGTTTATGACCGGGACGCTGACCCCGGAGATCTGCACCGACCGGTTGATCGACGGCTCCGACACTTCGGGCCGGACATGCATCGAGATCCGGCTCGAATCGATGACCGTGGGGACGAAGTCCAGCAGGATCCCGTACTTCTTGTACTCGAACACGAGCACCCCCTCGTCGTATCCGGTGGGGAGCGGGAACTCGCCGCCCGAGAACAGCGAGGCCGGTTCGCCGGAGATGGCGGTCACGTTCGGCCGTGCCAGGACGTTCGCCAAGCCTGCCTGGGAGAGCGCTTCTACCATGCCCATGACCCTGGAGCCCGGCGTGTCGCGGCCGAAGAACACGCTGGGCGCCACTTCACCGTCGAAAATCCCCGGCGTGAAGTCGCCGCCCGTGAAGGATGAGGGAAAGTTGGCCGTCACGAGCCGGCCGATCCGGAAGCCCAGCACGTCGCCGGTGCTGACCCCGAACGCTTCCCAGTTGATCCCGAGGTCCTCGGAAATGGAGCGCTGGACTTCCGCGATCTGCACTTCCAGGTTCACCTGCTGCGCGCCGGTGACCCGCAACTCGTTCTCCACGGGCGTGTTGTCCGGCAACGCCGCGACGGCGAGGCGGATGGCGCGCGCCGCCAACGAGGCGGACGAGACCTCTCCGGTCAGCGCGACGCCGTGGGCGAAGGGCCGGGCGGTCACCCCCTCGAGCTCGGGCTTGCCGGCGAGCGCCGCGCGGAGGGGGTCAAGGTCCAGCTCGACCGATATGGCCCGGTCCTCGGCCCGTCCGTCGGCTCCGACCACCGTGATCGAGGTCTGTCCGATGCCTCTGCCGATGATGTACAGCATGTCGGGCGACAGGAGCTGGACATCGGCGATCGCCGGCGAGGCGATCAGGACCGACGCCGCGTCGCCGTCGAGGGCGAGCCGCATACCCTGCCCCGGGGCTATCGTCAACCGGTCGGGCAGGGCCGCCTCGCGGGGCGTATCGGGCAGGTCGGCAGGCGGTTCGGCGGCGCCCTCCGGCCCGGTCCCCGGAGCTTGGTGATCGGCTATCGCGGCGAGGCGGAGCGTGACACCCGATGCCAGCGGCAATCCGATCCCCTCCGCCGCCGGCGGCCAGCCGGTTTCCGGCAGGTGCCGCGCCGTGCCCGGCGCGAAGGCGAGCGCCAGCGAGTAGTTGCGCGGGTCCCGCCGTGCCTCCTCGATCAGGCGCGACAACGCGCCGCCGTCGTCGTCCAGCCAGAAGGACGGCTCGTGCCGGTCGAATATTCCGGCCGCCTCGTCGTGGCGACCGACCGCGACCAGCATGCGCACGAAATTCGCCGCGATCCGGGGATGATCGGAGGACAGGCGGAGCGCCTCTTCGAACGCGGCCTCCGCCGTGTCGAGGTCGTTGTCGAGCGCGGCGGCGACGGCGACGGCGTTGGCGATCCAGGGCGCCAGCCTCGAATTCCCGGCGATATCCCGCGACTCCCGCAGATAGCGCCGGGCCGCGCCGATCTCGTTGCGCGCGAGCGCCGCCCGACCGGCGCCGAGCAGCGCTTCCCCCCTGACCGCGGGAGCGTCCTCCGCCAGGGCCGCGGATCTCGCGAAATAGCGTCCTGCGCCGGCATGGTCGCCGGAGCCGAACGCGATATAGGCGAGACCCAGGACGGGTTCCGGCGCGTGTCCGAAGCGCCGGGCAAGAGACAAATACAGCCTGCGAGCGGCCTCGGGCTGGCCCGCGGACAGGGCGGCGGCGGCGACCGACAGGTTGGTGCGCAGGATGTCCGCGCCTCTCACCGCGTTTTCCGGCGACTGCCGGGCGGCGCAACCGGAGAGCGCAACCATCGCGAGAATCTCTGCGGCCGCCCGAATGCCGCCAGCCGGCGATAGATACAATCTCTGGATCATGGGCTCTTCGCCCCCGACTTGGATGAACGCCTCGGGCACAATTCGACGTGGAATCGGAATAGGCCCGGGAATCAACGGCTAAAGGTGGCCCTTGCGGATGCCTGGGTCAACACGCCGCGGAAAATTGTCGGTGGGAGAAGGGGTCGCGGGCCGCCAGGCTCCGACTGCCCGCCGCGTGCCCGGCCTGCAATCGGGGCTTGCATGTCCGCGAGCGCCGTCGCAGGGTCGTCCCCCGGCCGGATTCGGGTGTTCCCGCTTGGCGGGGATCGCCGGAGCGGCCCCCCGCGATCCGTCCGGCGAGCATCACGGATGCGCGAGGCGAAGGGCCGGCGCCATTGACACCGTGCCGGCAGTGACAACATTGAGCGCATATCCGGGTCCGGGATGCGGGGCCGGGGATCGTTCGACGAGCCCCGCCGCCGCGCGGCGGCGCTGTTGGAGATGTGTATTGCTTGACTCTTGGCACCGGCATTGCCGGGCTCGCGTCGCGGCGGCGCTCGTTCCCGCATCGCTCCTGGGTGGATGCGTAGGTCAGCTTGGCCTCCACGATCCCTATTACTCCGGTTTCTCGGAGGTGGCACGCGCCTACGTCGCGACCACGCAACAGACATTGACGGACGGTCGGTCGATGCGGGCCCTGCAGGCGGCCTGTTCCCGGGCCGAGCCGGGCGGGGATGCGTCGGACGACGCGGATCTCGTTGCCGCGGGCGGCCGCAAGACCCTCGACGAGCTGTGCGCCGCCTGGCGCGGCCGTTCGCCGGCAGCGCGCGGTGCGATCCTGAATGCGTATTTGCGATGGGTGGAGGACAATATTCGTCCGATGAAGGCCGCGGCCCAAACCGCCGCCTCCGCCGCCGGCGGCACCTGATACCGGTCCGGGGCGGCCTTTCGTTGTCCCCTCGGTCGTTATCCCCTCGGTGAGCCGAAAATGGCGCCATCTTCCAAACGGCCCTATGCCCGCGGTTTCGCCGTCGACGCCGAGACGGAACGCGCGTTGCGCGCCGGGCTCCCCAGCCGCGAGGTCAGGATACAGCGCGGGCCCCTGTCGGACGCGCTGCGCATATTGGCGACCGAGCCGCCATCGAGGCTCGTCTTCGTGGACCTGGACGGCGTCGCGGACCCGGACGAAGCGGCTTTGCAGCTCAGCGAGATATGCGCTTTCGAGACCGCGCTGGTGGCGATCGGCTCGGCCGATACCGCCGCGTTCAGCCGCGCGCTGCTGCGGCGCGGGTTTTCCGACTACCTGGTAAAACCGCTCTCGCCTGCCGCCGTCCGCGAAGCCAGCAAGGCTGCGACGGAAGAACCGCCCGAGCAGGCCTATGCCGGGCGCGTCGTCACCTTCGTCGGCAGCGCCGGCAGCGGAACCTCGACCGTGGTCTCCGCGGTCGCCCACGGCATCGCGGCCGGCGGCCGCACCGCGTCCGTCGTCGACCTCGACCCCGTGTCGGGGCGGGTCCCGGCCCTGCTCGCCACCGAACCGATGGGCGGGCTGTCGGCACTCCTCTCCTCGCTGGATCCGCAAGACGCCGAGGGGGTCGAACCGTCGATCGACTTCGAGACGATCGACGCCATAACCGCGCCCGTGGCGCCCGGCATCTCGCTGATCGGATATCCGCTCGCCGGAGCCCTGCCGGAGCGGCCCTCCCTGCCGGCCTTGTACGCGCTGCTGAAGCATCTCGCCAACCGCGCGCATGTCGTGCTGGTGACCGGCCTGTCCGAACCGGGCATCGAGCTGGAACTCATGCGCTGGGCCGATGCCCGCATCCTGCTCTACGAGCCCACCCTGTCGAGCATCAGCGCGGCGGTCCGTCGTCTCGCATGGCTCGGCAAGGAGCATCCCGCACCGCTCGTCCAGTGCCTTCCGCGCATGCGCCGCTACGCGCTGTCCGCCGCTCTTATCCGCTATGCGCTCGCCGATCGCAGCCCCGACGTGGTCGTCCCGTTCGATCCGGCGCTGCGGGCGGGAACCGTGGCCGCGGCTCTGAGCGATTTGGGCAAGGCGTCCCGGGAGTCGCTCGAGCGGGTCACGGATCTCGTCGCGCGGGACCTCGGCGCGTAGTTCGGGGGGCGCCTCTTCCGCGCCGTCCTCCCGCCCGTCGCCGGGACCCACAATCTTCTCTCCCGCAATCCGATCCCGCCTGCCCATGCCGCTGCGTCGATCCGCCGCACAGGCCCCTGGCGAAGACCCCGGAAACCGGGAAACACCCGTAACTCCAATTGCTTACGCGGACGCCGGCCGGTGACCGCGGGTCCCCGCCGGCGGTCTCGGCGCTCGCTTGCGGGAAAGTATCGTTGACGGAATTCGCCGATCCCAATACTACCGCCGCCGCTATCACGGGATGCGAGCCCATCATGAAAAACACGTACGGCGACATGCGGAACGAGGAAGCGGCGGCGACCGGCCGCGGCGGTCTGCGGCGCTGGATCGCCCGACAGGGCGGGTGCGTCGCGCAGGATTTCTGGCGCGCGCGCTGCGCTTCGGTCGCGATCGAGTCGGCCGCGGTCCTGTCGGTCCTGATCGTCGTGGCCGGCGGGTTGATGGAGATCTTCAGCTCGGTCTACATGAACGAGACCATGAGCCGAGCGGCCCGCGCCGCGGCTCGCGCGGTCGCCGTGAACCCCAGCGTGCACGACGACGCCACGGCGGTCCAGGCACTCGCCTGCGAGGCGATCAGGCGCGAACTCGGCCTCGCCGAGGACCCGGACTGCAGCGACGCCTGGAAGGTGACCGTGGATACCGGGCTCACCACCGGCGATCTGCTGAACGGGGAAAGCCCCGATACCCGGACCGGCGACATGGTCCGGATCCACATCGCGTGGCACCGGGAACCCTGGAGCTTCGACGCCGACTCTTCCGGCGCCGATACCTCCGACGCCGATACCTCCGACGCCGACTCCCCCGAACCCGAGGTCGCCCTGCTCGGGGAGACCGCACCCGTGCCCAGCCCGGTCATGCCCGTCGAAACCATACCCGTCGAAGACGCACCCGCCGAGCCCGAGTCGAGAACGCTCCAGGTCTCGATCGCAGTGGCGCGCAGCGAACCCGACGCGCTCACACCATGAGCCGGGGGCCGAGAGTCATGATCGCCGGTTCGACCCTTTGCCGAATCCGCCGTTTCGCCCGCCGCTCCGACGGCGCCGCCGGAATCGAGCTGGGCTTCGGCGCCGCGGCGCTGCTGACGGTCTCCATGCTGTGCTTCGACCTGCACTCGGTGGTCAACGTGGATACGGCGGGCGCGCGCAGCGCGGTCACCCTCGCGGAATTCGTGTCCCGGGAAATCGCGCCCGAGAAGGACACGCTCGAATCGCTCGGCGAATTCCTCCAGCGCCAGGAGTTCGGCGTCCCGACGAACGCGGCCTTCGTGATTTCCGCCATCCAGCGCCCCACCGGCGAGGATCGGGCCGTCATTCTCTGGGCCGACAGCTCGATCCGGTTCGGCGACGACGCGGTGACGGCGGAGCTTGCCGAGGAGTGCGAAGAGCGCGCAAGCGATGGCTGGCATGAAGTCCTGCTCGGCCCGCCCGCGGAATCCGGCATGGCGGAGGGCGAGGTGGTGCTGGTCGCCGAAGTCTGCGCGCGGCCCTCGCGGCAGGGGCTGATCTCCAACCGTCTGTTCGCCGGAGACAGCTACCACATGCACATCCTGCCCGCCCGCGATCAGGACAACCCGCCGGCGAGCCCGGCATGAGCACGCGGCCGATCACCGAGGAGAGCTGGGAAACAGCCGGTCGGCCATCGCCCGAAACCAGGCAAAGGAGGTTGAGAGACGAAGGAAATCCGAAACCGACCCATCAAACTGTCTCGCCGGCGCGAAACGCCGGCAAACGCTCAATCCAGAGAGGACACGAAACGATGATTGAACGTCAAATGCGAAACTTCCGCCACTTCCTGCGGGCCAGCGAAGCCGTCTCCGCGCTGGAGTACGCGCTGCTCGTGGGGATCATCACCGTCGCGATCGGGGCCGCCGTTGCCCAGTTCGGCACCGACATCCAGACCGCCATCAAGGGTATGGGGACCGACGTGGTGTCGCGCGGCAACCTGGTCGGGTCGAGCCCCGCGGCCCCCGCCCCCTCCCCGTAGAGCGCGGCCGGGGGCACGCCGGTCGCCTCGCCATTGGCGCGGCGACCGGCGCGCTGACCCCGGGAAAGCGGTCGGACATGCCAGCCCAGCGCCGCTTTCCCGGTTCGCCCTTCCCGACGCCACCGCATCGGCGGGCAGAGGATACCAACCCCTGCCGGTGAGTTCCACGGCGACGGTCGGGCCGCAATTCATCCCCGGACCCGGGCCGGAAGTCACCCCGTGAAAGCGTATCAATGAACCTCGATCCCTCGCGCGATACCGATTTTCCACCGCCGGCGCCCTCCTTGCCCGAACGGGCGGTCGATGCCGGCCGGGCAACCCTCCTCGCGGCGCACGCCCAAGAGGGCGCGGCGATGCCCGACGGCGGGGCGGAGCCCGGCAACGGTATCCCGTACTTGGGGTCCGCGTCCCTGTTCCGGGACGGATCGGCCGAAGGGTTCGCGTCCGGTATGGAAGACGCCCCCGGCGGCGGAGCGGATCCCGGCAACGATCTCCAGCCTCTGGATCCCGCCTCCCTGTTCGGCAACGGAACGCCGCTGCCGGATACGCCGTTCGACGGGTTGGCCGCCGATTTCGAGGACGCGCTGGTCGAGGGGCTCTCGGGCGACGCCGCGACCTCGTCCGGCTACTCGGACCTGGATGGCATCGTCGCGGCGCTGGCTCCCACGGAGCTGAACGGAAACGCGGAAACCCGGCCGCAATCGCCGGCCCGCGGAAGCGACGCCGGGGCGAAGACGGATCCCGGCACATCCCGTCCGAGCGGCCCCATCGCCGCGCTTGCCTTCGCCACCGACCGGCAGACCGAGGACGCCCTGCGGCAGGGGTTCCTGCATTTCCGCAATCCGTCGCCCCACTACCAGGATCCCCAGGTCTGGAACGGCGGTATCCGCACCGCCGTCGCCGCTCTCTCCAACGGGCATTCCACGAAACTCGTGATCGTCGACGTCGACGGGACCCCTTACCCGGCCGGCGCGATTCACGAGCTGGCCGAAGTCTGCGAGGTCGGCACCGCCGTGGTCGCGATCGGCTCCGACGGCACGGCCAGGAGCAGCCGCGAGCTCCTGCTCGCCGGGGTGAGCGACTATCTGGTCAAGCCGGTCACCGCGGCCGCCGTCCAGGAAACGGTCGCGCGCATCTCCGGCTCCGACCACGACGGGTCGGTGACGGGAAAGCTGGTCGGGTTCGTCGGAACCGGCGGCAGCGGCGCGACCACGCTGGTTGCCGCCACCGCGCTGCAGGCGGCCCTTCGCGGCCGCTACGTGTCGGTGCTCGATCTCAACCGGACGGTGGCCACCTCGGCGGTCCTGCTCGACGTCGATCCCGCGGCCGGCCTCGACCAGCTGCTGGAGGTCGCGGCCGGACCCCTCCCGGATCCGCAGATGCTGGACGGCGTGCGGGTGCAACGGTCGGAGCGCATCTCGTTATACGCCTACCGGTGGAACCCGGAGCCGCCCCCCATCCCGTCGCCCCGGGCGCTGGAGTGGCTGATCGGGGAGCTGAAGCAGCGTTCCCAGCTCGTGCTGGTCGACGGGCTGGACGATCCCGCTCTTCGTTTCGCGGTCCTCGAACAGTCCGACATCCGCGTTGTCGTCGCCGAGCCGACGGTCAGGGATATCCTGCGCGCCGCGCGGATCGTCGATCTGATCGGCGGCCGCGAGCCGACATTGCGGGTGCGCAACCACACGCGGGAGTTCAGGCGGGGTACGGATAGAGGGTCGCTCGCCGGGGCGGCGACCAACCTGCCCACCGATGTCGAGATTCCGTTCGAGCCGTCCCTGCCGGCAATCGCCGACCGCGGCTGGCCGGAAGGGCGGATGCCGCGCCAGCTGCGTCAACCCCTTGCCGGGCTGACCGACCGGCTGCTGACGGAGGCGGCCGCCGCCACGGCCGCCCTGTCCCGGGGAGTCTGATCATGGCGGCGCGATCCTTCGGGCGGCGAAGCCGTCCCGTCGAACCCTCGACACCGTCCGCCCCGGACGGTGCCCGCGATCCCGCGTCGCCCCCGACGGCGCAGCGGGAGACCGCCGTCCGCGCGCGGTCCCAGGCCGACGCGGCGGTCGGCGAGATCGTCGCCCGGATCCACCCGGTCATCGTCAAGTCGCTGGACATGACGAAGATCGCCGGGTTCAACAACGAACAGCTCGCCGGCCAGCTCCTGGCCTTCCTCGACACCCCCGAGGCCGGCGTGCCGGATCTCGGCCCCCTGGACCGGCAGCGGGTGGTCACCGAGCTGGTGCACGACATCAAGGGTCTGGGACCGATCGAGCCGCTTCTGGTCGATCCGACGATCTCCGACATCCTGATCAACGGCATGGATTCGACCTATATCGAGCGGCGCGGCAGGCTGGAACGGGTCGAGCTGCGGTTCCGCGACCGCCAGCATCTGCTGCACATAGCGCAGCGCATCGCCGGCCAGGTGGGACGCCGGGTCGACGAATCGAGCCCGATGGTCGATGCCAGGCTCGCCGACGGGTCCCGCGTCAACATCATCATCCCGCCGCTGGCGCTCGACGGCGCCGCCATCTCGATCCGGCGCTTCGTCATGCGGGGCACCAGCCTCGACGACATGGCCGAGCGCACCGTGATGTCCCCGTCGATGGCGGAGATGTTCCGCATCGGGGTCAAGGCCCGGCTCAACATCCTGATAAGCGGCGGCACCGGCGCCGGCAAGACCACCTTCATGAACGCGATGTCGCGCGAGATCCCGCACAGCGAGCGGCTGGTGACCATCGAGGACGCGGCCGAGCTGCAGCTCCAGCAGCCGCATGTGGTCCGCCTCGAGACGCGGACCATGAGCGCGGAAGGCACCGGCCAGGTGACCATGCGGGACCTGCTGGTCAACACGCTGCGAATGCGCCCGGATCGGATCATCGTCGGCGAGGTGCGCGGCGGCGAGGCCAACGAGATGCTCCAGGCGATGAACACCGGCCATCCCGGATCGATGTGCACCCTGCACGCGAACACCCCGCGCGATGCGCTCACCCGGCTGGAAAACATGCTGATGATCGGCAGCGGCGACATACCGCTGCCGGCCTTGCGGCGGCAGATCGCCTCCAGCATCGACATGGTCGTCCAGCTCGCGCGGCTGCGCAACGGCCATCGCTGCGTGCTCAGCGCGACCAACGTGGTCGGCATCGAGAACGACATCGTCACCACCGAGGAGATGTGGCGCCGCCGGCCCGGTCCGGAGGACGAGCAGGTGTTCGAGACCTCGGGCCGGCAGCCCGCGTGGATCGAGGCGGTCGATGCGGTGAAGCTGCGCGAGCCGCTCATGGCGGCGCTGCAGGCCGACCCGCGGATCGGCGAGGCCGAGAGTTGAGCCCGATGTTCATGATAATGGGCGCGGCGGCGGCGCTGCTCGCGTGCGGCGCCGTCGCGTTCGCCCTGTCGCGGCGCGGCGACAAGGCGTTCAGGCTGCGTCTCCGGCGCGTCTCCGAGCCGTTGACCGGAAACCGGCTGGCCGGCGACGCGGAGGTCGACGCCGAGATCTTTCGCACCGTCCAGTCCCGCGCCCAGTCGGGCCGGTTTTGGCAGCTGGTTCAGACCCGCTACCCGCTGCTCGACCCGAAGCGCTCGATGCCCCGCGCCATCGCGATCGGCATCGGCGCGGGGGCGGTCTTCTGGGGCGCGATGATGGTGCTGCAGATCCCCTCGGGCTGGTGGACCGTGCCGCTGGTCGGCATCGCCGTGGTCGGCGGGGTGGCGTATGCGATGTCGTCGTTCCAGTCGCGCCAGGTGACCGCATTCACCCGGCAATTCCCCGAGACCATCGACCAGATCGTGCGGCTTTCCCGCGCCGGCGTCCCGGCCCTGGAAGCGATCGCGGTCATCTCGGAGGACTCCCAGCCGCCCGTCCAGCCGATCCTGCGCACTCTGTGCGACGGGCTGCTCGCGGGGCTCGACTCCGACACCGCGCTGCGCACCGCCGCGGCGCGCGTTCGCCTGCCCGAGTTCACGCTGTTCACCTCCGTCATCCGCCTGCAGCGGCGCTCGGGCGGCAGTATCTCCGCCGCATTCGCCAACCTGTCCCAGACCCTGCGCGAACGCCGCAGCTCCGCCATGAAGGCGCACGCCTCCACCGCGCAGACCCGGCTGACCCTGCTGGTGCTGTCGGTGATGCCGGTGCTGGTGCTGATCGGGCAGAAATTCGTCGCGCCGAAATCCATCGACATGCTGTTCGGCACGGATCAGGGGACAAACCTGCTCCACTGGGGGGTCGGCTTGATCGTCATGGGCCTCCTGACCGCGAAGTTCATCGCCTCGCGCATCGAGAAGTAAGGGGAGAGCAAGGTCCATGTTGTCGGGGACGCTTCCGCTCACCGGAGCCATCGCGACCGGGGTCACGATCCTGGCCCTCGCACCGATCATTTTCCGCGAGACGCGGCGGGCGCGCACGATCGACCGGCGGCTGGCGGCCGTGCGCGGCCGGGCGGCGACGGCTCCGGCGCCGGAAGGCTTCGACCGGCCCGACAAAAGACGGGGTATCCGGATGTTCGGGCTCGCTTTGCTGCGCTGCCTGTCCATGGTCGTGCCGGTGGGCGCCGCGGAGCGCGAAAAACTGGCCGTGATGCTTCGCAAGGGAGGCTTCTCGAAGCAGGAAGCGCTCTCGGTGTTCCTGGCCGTCAAGCTCGCCGTCGCGCTCGCGCTGGCCGCCGGCCTCGCTTTGGCCCTCGCCGGCATGGAGTCTCTGGGCAAGGAGATCTACGGCATCGGGCTGGGCGCCCTGGTGGGCTTTGTGGTCGGCGGCATGCTGCCCGAATACGGCCTCCGCGCCATCGTCAACCGGCGTCTGGGCAAGATGAAGGCCGCCCTTCCCGACGCCCTCGACATGATGGTGATGTGCCTCGAGACCGGGCTGACCGTGGAGCGCGGAATCATAACCGTCGCCGAGGAGCTGATGCCGATCGAGCCCAACCTGGCGAAGGAATTTCAGCAGATCGAGGCGGAGATACGTCTCGGCTCCGACCGCCGGGCCGTGCTCGAGGAGTACTACGAGCGAACCGATGTCGACGGGCTCGGCGACTTCGCGATGGCCCTCATCCAGAGCGATCGCTACGGCACGCCGCTGTCCCAATCCATGAAGAGCATCGCCAGCGACGCGCGTCTGCAAAAGGCGGCGCGGGTCGCCGCCCAGGCCGAGCGACTTCCGGTTCTGATGACCCTGCCGATGCTGGTCTTCGTGGTGCCCGGCACGATGCTTCTGGTCGCCGGCCCCGCCTTCATCACCGCGATGTCGGCGCTCCAGGGCTTTTCCGGATAGCATGACCGCCACCAACTTCCCGTATCGCGGCCGAGCCGCCTCCCCCGTGCTGCTGTGGGTGGCCATCGGCGCGCTCCTGGCCCTTCCCGCCGGTGTCGGGGCCGAAGAGCCCATCCTGCCGATACCCCAGCAGGTCGATGTCGATCCCGCCAGGGCGGCGCTGGGCCGGGACCTGTTTCACGACCCCATCCTGTCGAAGGACAACACGGTTTCCTGCGCGAGCTGCCACGATCTGGCGAGCGGCGGCGATGACGGCCGCAAGGTTTCGGTCGGGGTCGACGACAAGCCCGGCATGGTCAACGCGCCGACCGTGTTCAACGTCACCATGAACTTCAAGCAATTCTGGGACGGACGGGCGGATACGCTCGAGGACCAGATCGACGGTCCCGTGCAATCCCCTTTCGAGATGGGCAGCGTGTGGCCCGAGGTCGTCGCCAGGCTCTACAGGAGCGACAAGTACCGCAACCGGTTCCAACAGCTCTACGCCGACGGAATCAATCGCCAGAACATAAAGAACGCGATCGCCGAGTTCATGGGCTCCCTGACCACGCCGAACAGCCGGTTCGACCGGTGGCTGGGCGGCGACAAGGCGGCGCTGAACGCACGGGAGCTGCGCGGCTACGAGCTGTTCAAGGATTACGGCTGCGCTTCATGCCACCAGGGCGCGAATGTCGGAGGCAACATGTTCCAGGTCTTCGGCGTGCTGAACGACTATTTCAAGAAACGGGGCGACATCACCGAAGCCGATCTCGGCCGTTACGCGATAACCGGAAACGATGAGGACCGGCACGCATTCAAGGTGCCAAGCCTGCGTCTGGCCGCCTTGACCGCGCCCTATCTGCACGACGGAACCGCCGCCACCCTGCGAGACGCCGTCGATGCGATGTTCGAGTTTCAGCTGGGTAGGGAGGCGCCCGACGAGGACAAGGACGCGATCGTGGCGTTCATCAAGACGCTGGTGGGCGAATCCAAGGAGCTATCACCATGAGATCCGGCTCGGTCATCTTCGGCGTCTCGGTCTCCGCTGTCCTGCTTGCCGCGGCCGCCTATCTGTACCTGTTCGCCCATGACGGCAGCAGCCGTCACTACCGCAAGTCGATCGATCTGGTTCGGCAGATGCAAGTTCTGTCCACCGGCTGGAGCCTGGAGGTCACCCGCGTGAGGTCCGACCCGCTCGCCGATTTCGACTCGCTGGCCGGCTTCATCCCCCGGGTCGCACGGTTGAAGGAGAAGCTCGCCGACAGGGCCCACCGCATACCCGACCTGCCCGATCGCATCGCCGGAGAGATCAACGCCTTCATAAGCGCCATCGAAGCGCAGGAGGAGCGCATCGAGCGGTTCAAGACCGGCTATGCCGTGGTGCGGAATTCCAAGCGCTATCTTCCGCTCGCCGCCGCCAGCGTGTCCCGGCAGGCGTCGTCGTCCGGCAACGCCGGCCTGGTCAAGGCCGTTTCGCCGCTGGTGCGCGATGTGAAGCTGTATCTCGGGACGCCGACCGGGACGGCCAAGAGCCGCCTGAAGAGCGAAATCGACGAGCTCCGCGGATCGAATGCCCGCTACCCGCCGCCATTGGCCAACGCGCTCGGAAACCTGCTGGACCACGCGGAGGTGCTGGTCGACAGGCAGGGGCGGACGGAGGAGCTGTTCGCGCGGGCCACGTCCGACGAACTCTCGCGGTTTGCCGACCAGCTGACCGTCAATCTCGAATTCGAGCTCGGAAGGGCGGCGGTCCAGGCGACGTATTACGACCGCGGAATCGTGGCCCTGTTCGGCGCGCTCGCCCTGTTCTGGGTGGTGCTCGCGCTGTACTACCGGCTCAACGGCCGGCGTGCCGCCGTCCAGCCCGATCCTGACCGAAGGATCGCCGCCGGGGCCGAAGCCCCGGTGCTGGTCCCGGCACGCCCCGCAGCCCCCTTCGCGTCGGACGCCCCCGCCCGCGCCGCGGCGGCGCCCGGCGGGCGGGCCCGCGGGGCGCGCGCCGGCCGGTGCCCCCCCCCGCGCCGCGCGCCCCCGCCTCGGTGCTGCAGAACGGGTTCGTCGTGAAATGCGTCGCCGGCATCCTCGCTTCCTCGGCCGAAGAGATCGGCGACCGCATGGAATTCCTGCACAAGACGCACCAGCGAATCCGCGACACCCTGCACCATGGCGACTTCCCGCCCGAGCTGGCGGCCGAAGCCAGTCTCGACGAGGAGGTCGCGGCGATCCCCGCCATAGCGTCCAGCGTGCGGCAGAGACTGAACGGCATCGCCAGCCTTGCGAAGCGCCTGGAGGTCTTCTCGGACTCCCATGCCAACCATGTCGACCGGACGATGATCGACGTCAACGCCTGTATCGAGAGCGTGGTCGCGGCGACCGGCACCCCGACCAACGCGACATTCATCAGGAACCTCGGCGAAGTTCCCGAGATACTGGCCTGCGAATCCGACCTCCAGATGCTGGTCGCGGAGCTCGTCGACAACTCGCTGGCCGCGGTGCAGGACCTGGCGGGCAAGAAGGGCATCGTCAAGATCGATTCCGCGCGCAAGGACGAAGAGATCATGATCACCGTCATCGACAACGGTGTGGGCATCTCCGCCGACCGGCAGAGGAGCATATTCAAGCCGTTCTACACCTCCCGGGAGGGCGCGCTGGGCATCGGCCTGTCCCTGGCCGGGCATCTCGTCGGAAAGTATCAGGGCACCATCAAGGTGAATTCGCTTCCCGGCCAGGGCACCGTGGCCCGTATCAGCCTGCCGGTCGGGACAAGACGATGAATGCCCGGCGCCTCCTCCGCGGCAGCCTGCGGGCAGAGCTGGTCTCCAACGCCGTGCTCGGCGTCGCGCTTCCCGCGGCGGTCGCCGGCGGGATCGTGCTCTTTCTGTTCACCTATCACCTGGACGTCATCGATGCGGGCGTCGACCGGGGCCGGCAGGCGCTGACCAGGGAAATCGCCCGCTCCGAGCTCGCGTTGCGGGCAGGCGGCACCGCGCGGCAGATCGACACATTCCTGATCAGCCGAATCCTGGAAGCGAAAATCTGGGCGTCGTCCCGGCTCGTCGTCGATGCCGCGCGCTCGGCCGCCCTCCGGCACCGGGCCGAGGGGCTGACCAGCGCATCCATCGAAAATGTCGAGCGCCGGTTTCCCACCCGCAAGACCCTGGGACTCTGGCCGCGGGCGGACTCTCATCTGCGTCAACAGGTCGCGGGATCGCCCTATTTCGCTGAGATATTCTTCACCGACCGCAATGGCTTCAACGTGGCGATGACCAACCCAACGAGCGATTTCGTGCAATCCGACGAGAGCTGGTGGAAGAACGCCTGGGCGAACGGGGCATCGGTCGGCGGGGTCGAGTACGACGAATCCGCCGGCGTCTGGTCGGTCGACATTTCGATCCGTATCGACTCGCCGGACGGCAAGACTCCGCTGGGCGTCATGAAGGCGGTTCTGGCGATCGAGGCCGTCCAGGAGATCGCCGATCGCGCCGCGCGGGACGTTTCCGCCGGCCGGGTCATCGTGGCGACCGGTCTGGGCGCGCTGATCGCCGAACCCGCCTCCGGGCACGATTCGCAGCGAATCATGAACGCCGACATCGACCTGCGGAAGCAGGGCGCCCCTTCCACACGGGCCAGCTTCGACGGAGACCGGACCGGTTTCGCGGTCGGTCGCGAGTGGTTGACGGGCTACGCCCGGACCGGGGGGCGCGAGGTCTACGCCCGGACGGTCGGCGGGTTCTCCGGCCTCGACTGGGTCGTCATCGTGCAAAAGCCGGCGGCGGCGGCCCATGAGCCGATCGCGGCGCTGCGCGCGATCGAGGACGCGCTGCGCGACTGGCGGCTGATCCTCGGCCTCGCCTTCCTCGCCATGATCGCCCTTTGCACGGGCATGGCCATCGCCCTTTCCGCTGTCACCGCGCGCCGATACGCATCGGCCCTCGCCGCGGTGCGCGAGATGGCCGATCGCGCGGCGCGGGGTGCGCCCGCTCTCCCGCCGGTCATCGAGGAACCCGAGGAAATCGTTCGTGTGAGCAATGCGGTTCACCGGCTGAGCGGGCGGTGCGACCCGTTCCCGCAACCCGGCGATGCGCGCTAGATCGCGGGCGCAGCGGCCTGTTCGGACCCAACGCGTTGGAGACAGAGTCGATGGTAAGCGCCGGTTCGTCGGTGTTGTGGCTGGTGGAGTGGGGCGCTTGCGCGCTGTTCATCGCCGGGGCGATAACCGATCTGCGTTGGCGGAAAGTGCCCAATACGATTCCCGTCCTGCTGATCGGGCTTTTCGCGCTTCATGCGGCGGTCGGCCAGATCCGCCCGCCGGGCGCGTTGTGGACGCATCTGGCGATCGGCCTGATCCTGCTCTGCGTCGGGTTCGCGCTGTATTCGAGCGGACGGTTCGGCGCGGGCGACGCCAAGCTGATCGCGGTCGCCGGGCTGTGGATCGGACCGAACGATCTCGCCATTTTCCTGTTCGGCATCGCCCTCGGCGCTTTCACCCTCTGCGCGTTCGCCCTGCTGCCCTTCCCCGCGGCGCGGCGTTGGCGGTCGACGCTTCCCTTCGCGGTGGCGATCGTGCCGCCGACCGTTGCCGTGATGATCCCGCGCACGCTGTCGCAGGATCTCCAGTACTCCCTGCCATGACGCCGAAGTTTCTCGGTAAACCCGGAGACCCCGTCCGATGCACAGATATCGAAACCTGATCCTGCTGGGGCTGCTGGCGGCGGTTCCGCTGATCGGCGCCATCTTCCTCGCCAGTGTCTTCCTGCCGGGGGACGAGGCCGACCCGGTGCGCACGGCGCGACAGCCCCAGGAGCAAGTTGCGCCCAAGGCGCCCGTCACCCGCAAGGTCGTCGTGGCCGACCGGAACCTGCCGGTGGGCACGCTGCTCGGGGACGGGGATCTGGGCACGCTCGACATGGAGCAAGGCCGGGTTCGGCACGGCCACATCCTGCTGGAAGGCACCAGGACCGTCGACTCGTTGCGTGGCTTTGCCATGCGCCGGCCGCTGTCGCCCGGGGCCCCGCTTACCTGGTCGGCGATCGTCGGCCCGGGGCAGCGCGGCTTTCTCGCCGCGGCGCTGAGGCCGGGGACCCGGGCGGTGACGATCGAGCTCGGCAAGGGCACGCGCCATGCCGGGCTGGTCGATCCGGGCGACCGGGTGGATGTGATCCTGACCGCCAAGCTCCGGCTCCCCGACGGCGCCAAGACCGTGTTCACGCGCACCATTCTGGAGGATGTGCGCGTGGTCGCGGTCGACCGCCGGGTCGAGAACGCGGACGCGCCGAAGAAGAAGAAGGGCGAGAAGCTCAAGCGCACCGAAATCGTTACCGCCACCCTGGAGGTGTCCCCGGCGCAGGCCGGCCGCCTGGCGCTCGGCGCCCACGAGGGCACGCTCTCGGTCGCGGTGCGCTCTCTCGCCACCGCCCCGCGGCAGGACGGCAACAGGGCCGTCGACCTGGAACAGTTGATGTCCTCGTCCAAGGACGGCACGTCGGATGAGGCGATGGTCGCGAGCGGCGGGCCGGGGACGGCCCGCCTGGACCCGTGGAAGAAGGTTCGCGTGTTCCGGGGAGCCAAGTTGAGCGTGGAAAAGTTCGCCGATCCGTCGCGCAGCGGGGATGGCGAAGCGCCGGCGCAGTAGCGCGACCGTCCCCGGCCGGGACGGCGCGTCGAGATCCGAGCGGGCACCGACCGAAAGGAGATAGGAATGCAGATTGCCGAAGCTTTTGCCGCCGTGATCGAGTCGCTCCCGGAGGCGGTACGCCGACGGCTGGACGATGGCGAAACGCTCGACTGGGAAGCGTTGGAGAGCGCCGGCACCTGCGAGGCGCTCGGCGACGCGGTCCGCGACCGCGATCGCTTGCCGGAGCCGGTGGAGACGCTGGTGCAACGTCTGGCCCGGGATGTCGGCATCGTGCCGCAGGATGTCGTCCGCGGCGTCGAGCGCCAGGCCGCGGCCGGCGCCTGGATCGACTGCGTGTCGGTCGAGCCCGATGGCGAGACCTATCGGATCCGCAACGACCGGAGCGGTGATGTCGAACACGGGATCTCCGCCGAAACGATCGCCGGATACGCGATCCTCGCCCTCGAGCTGGCGACCGCGGTGCATCGGGCGCGCGAGCGCTGGCTCGATATCGGGAACCGATACCGGGCGGCGCCGGCGGATACGCTGTGCCCGTTGGCGCGATTGTCGGTTCGGATGAGCGACGGCTTGCGGCGCCCGTCGGAGAACGGTCCGGAGCGCCCCACGACGACCGAGCTGGCGAGGATCCTGGAGACCGCCTGGAACGGACAGGAACTCCCGCTGCGCGCCGAGCTGGCGGGCGCGGTGCCGTCGAATGGCGGGCCCGTGGTCCGCGCGCCGCGCAAGTGCCGCCTTGCGCCCAAGACCGGATATCGTCTGCATGCCTGCGACCCGGAAGAGATCCTCTGGCTGTGCGCCCTGGCCGAGCGGGCGGGGCTGGGCGCGCCCGGCGACGAAGCGGAGAAGCCCGCGGACATGAAACCGGGAGCGGCGTTCGACGCCGGCGGCGCCGAGCGGGAAGGGCTCGGGGACGTGGCAGCGGCGGCGGAACCGATGGAGGCGGAGCCCGCGCGCGAGCCGATCCCATGGCGCGAGAACCGCACCCGCGCCCGGGACGGAGAATCGCCCGACCGCGAACGGACGAACGTGCCGGGTGCGCCGGCGGTCGGAGCGGCGAGCGAAACCGATCGCGAACGGACGACCGAGCCACGCGCGCCGGAGGTTGGACCGGCGACCGAAACCGGCCGCGAACGGACGAACCTGCTGGTTGCGCTGGAGGTTGGAGCGGCAACCGAAACCGGCCGCGAGCCGACGAACCGGCCCGGTGGGCCGGAGGTCGAAGCGGCGACCGAAACCGACCGCGTGGCGAGGCCGGCCGACGAGGCGGTTCTTCTCGACATGACGGCATTGGAAGAGCGGATCGGAGCGGAGGCGGACCGCAGGCTCCAACTCGGCACTGGCCCCGGCCAGATCGTCCTCGACCGGCAATTCGACACCCTCGAGATCGCCGCGAGCCGGCTCCCCGGGCCGGTAAGGCAGCGCATGACGGCGTGCTACGGCCTCAACGCGATGCAGGCGCTGATGCGGCTTCAGGACCCGCACGAGTGCCACACCCTGCGGGCCGAGGTGGAAGCCGGCGAGAGAGGGGGGCGTGCGCCGCGGTGGCTGGAGGAACTCGCCGGCACCCTGCTGATCGACGCCGGCGCCGAAACGCAGGACGGCAGGCGCACCGCGGGCCTGCGCCTCGACACGACGGAAGAACCGGATGCCCGCTATTTCGTCACCGAGATGGGAACCGGCGCCGAGGGCAACCTCTCTTTGGCCGGTCTTCTGGAGCAGATGCATCTGAGCCTGGCGTTCGCGGGGATCGCCTGGAAGGCGGTGACGGTGCTCCGCAATGCCGGAAAGGAAGGCGGCTGGGCCCTGCTCGAAGCGACCAACCGAAACGTCGAGTTCTCGTCCCAGGAGGCCGAGACGCTGGTAGCGGCGCAACATATCGGAGAGGTGCTGGACCGTTTGCTCGACGCGCGCTTCGATGCCGGCGGATCGCCGAGCAGCCTCGAGCAGGCCGCGATCGCGGCCGATGCGCTGGAGGAGGTCGGACCCACCATGCGCGCCGCCGCCGGTTGGCCGGGCGCGCTCCCGAATTCCGGGCTTCCCGGAGATGTCGTGGGGATGGTCGACATGGCGGAAGCGCTGCAAGCGGACGTCCGGGCGATTTCCAACCGTCTGATCGCCGGACAGATGGCCGGGTTCACGAAGAGCCGGGAAATGCAGGGGGTCTAGTCCGGATTTCCCGCCGCGGCCGACGGCCGCGGCGCACTTACGCCCTGTCGCCGTCCGGGGGATCGGATCGGCGGGTACCGGGCTGCGGCCCGCTTTCGATGCCGTTATCAAATTGCACTATGTCGATTCGATATGACTACGCTAAAATCGGGGTCGGATGTCGTCCCCGTTACAGGCTCACGATAGGCAGTGAACCCGTTGACAAGTTCCTCTTTCCGGCGCGCGTCCCCTCGCCCGCGAGCAGGCCGCATCAGGCGGGCGCTGGCCGCGTGCTGGGTGTCGGCGGCGGTCGCCTGGCCCGGCGCCGCGCCGGCCGCCGATGCGGTCGACGAGGTATTGGCGCTGGTCCAGCAGGAGCGCTATTCGGAAGCGCGCGAGAAGATCGGCCCGCTGCTCCGGCGCGACCCGACCGGACCGCGGGTGCGGCTGATCGACGGCATCCTGACGGCGCGGGAAGGAAATTCCGCCGATGCGATCGCCATTTTCGAGCGACTCCGCGACGACCATCCCGACATGTTCGAGCCCTATAACAACCTCGCCGTGCTGTACGCTCAACAGGACCGGCTCGATGACGCGCTCGGAACCCTCCTGGCCGCGTCGGAACGCAAGCCCGACGCCGTCGTCTACGCCAATCTCGGCGACATATACACGCGTCTCGCGCGGCGCGCCTACGCGCGCGCCCGGGACGTCCGCTCCCGCGGCCGCGATCCCGGGGAGCCGTCCGGCGGCGCCGCTCCGGCTCCGCCGCCATCCGCGAAACCCTTCGAGCCCGCGCCCGAACCCGAACGGGTCGCTTCATCCGGGGCCGCGTCCGAACCGGAGACCGAGCGACCGCGGGCGATCGTGGCGACGGCGTCCGAGCCGGATAGCGCCGACGCGTTGAGCGGCGTATGCGTGCGCGCCGGAAACTTCAAGGACCGGAGCGCGGCGACCGAAGCCGCTTCGTGGATGCAGGAGCAGGGCGCGGAGATCATCGACATCGTGCACGAAAACCGGCAGGACGCCAGCCGGCACTGGGTCCATCTGCCGCCGGCGGCGAGCCGCAACGCGGCCGAGGAAAAGGTCCGCGAGCTTCGCGGCAAGGGCGTGCGGGATGTCGCGATCCTGCGCAAGGCTGCTCTTCCCAACGTGGTTTCCCTCGGGGTCTATCGCAACGGGAGCAACGCCCGCCGCCGGGTCGCCCAGCTCAGGAAGCTGGGTTACAAGGTCGAGGTCACGGCGTCCGGGAAGACCGTCGCCGAGTATGTCGTGCGGGCGCGCGCCGGCACCTCCGGTCCGGCTTTCGACGGCGCCTGGAAGGCGCGCTTCCCCGGATACACCATCCGCCACATCGACTGCCCGGCGCGCAGCTGAGATCGAGCTCGCCCTCCGGCGGGGATTTACCGCGGCGCGGCGGCGCGCTATGAGACGCGGCGAGCCCGCGCGCATATCGTCACGGAGGACGCCGCCATGACCGCAGACTACGAACCGCCCAGGGTCTGGACCTGGGAACGCGAGAACGGCGGCACCTTCGCCTCCATCAACCGCCCGGTCTCCGGCGCGACGCACGAGACGGCGCTGCCGCGCGGCGCCCACCCGCTCCAGCTCTATTCGCTGGCGACGCCCAACGGCGTGAAGGTGACCGTGATGCTCGAGGAGCTGCTGGCCGCCGGGCATGACGGCGCGGAGTACGACGCCTGGGTGGTCAACATCCGCGAGGGCGACCAGTTCGGCTCCGGGTTCGTCGCGATCAACCCCAACTCGAAGATCCCCGCCCTGGTGGATCATACGACGCCCGAACCGACCCGGGTGTTCGAATCGGGCGCGATCCTGCTCTATTTGGCGGAGAAATTCGGCGCGTTCCTGCCGGACGATCCGTCCGAACGGGCCGAATGCCTGTCATGGCTGTTCTGGCAGATGGGCTCGGCCCCCTATCTCGGCGGCGGGTTCGGGCATTTCTACGCCTACGCCCCCTACAAGATGGAGTACCCGATCGACCGCTTCACCATGGAGGTGAAGCGCCAGCTCGACGTGCTCGACAAGCGCCTCGGCGAGACCGCCTATGTCGCGGGCGACGCCTACACCGTCGCCGACATGGCGATCTGGCCGTGGTACGGCGTGCTGACCACCGGCAAGCTCTACGACGCGGCCGAATTCCTGGCGGCGGAGGACTACGCCAACGTGGTGCGCTGGTACCGCGAGATCGCGGCCCGCGAGCCGGTGATCCGCGGGCGCAAGGTCAACCGGATCAGCGGCCCGGCGGAGGACCAGCTGCACGAGCGGCACGACGCGTCGGATTTCGACCTCAGGACCCAGGACAAGCTGGAAGCGGCGGAGTAGGGGAGCAGGGGCCTCGGCGCGCCTCACCGCGACCTCAGCACCGCGCTGCATTCCCGCGGCAGATCGGCCAGCATCAGCGGCGGCCGCCGTTTCTTCGGGTCCCGCGGCGGCGGGTGGAGCGCCGCGCGGCTGAACCACCAGTCGAGCGACTTGTCGCAGCCCGCGCCGGGGCGTATCGGCGCCTGTGCGACGCAGCGTTCGCCCTTCGGGCAATGCAGGCGGACATGGAAATGGGTGGTGTGGCCCCACCACGGCCGCACCTTGCGCAGCCAGCGGGAATCCCCCTCGCGCCGCGTCTCGCAGAGGCGGCGCTTGATCGCGGCGTTGACGAAAATGCGCGCGACCGCGCCGTCTTGCGCGGCGGCCTCGAGGACCCTGGAATGCGAGTCGGTCCAGCGCCCGTTCACCCGGAGCCGGTTCCGCGCCACCACCGAGGTCGAGGAGATCCTCTCGCGCGCCGCCCGGGTCAGCTTCAGACTCCTGGGCGGGCGCAGCCAGATATCGACGTCGAGCCCGATCTGGTGCGAGGCGTGGCCGGAAAGCATCGGCCCGCCCCGGGGCTGGCTGATGTCGCCGACATAGAGCCCGGGCCAGCCCGCCGCCTGCGCCTTGCCGGCCAGGCGTTCGACGAAGGCGATCATGGCGGGATGGCCCCAGTTGCGGTTTCGCGACAGCCGCATCGCCTGCCAGCCCGGCCCGGTCTCCGGCAGCTGCATCGCCCCGGCGAGGCACCCCCGGGCGTAGCGCCCATGCGCGGCGGCGCCGCCCGGGCTCGGGTTGTCCGCATTGCCGAAGGCGAACCTGGCGATCTGCGCCTCCGCCCCGCCGGCGCCGAGAAGCAGCGCGAGGCCCGCGGCAAGCGCGATCGTCCGGTTGAAGCGCGGCGCGGGCGAGGGGACTCTCGAAGGGCGGGGTCGGGACTTCGACACGTGCGCTTGCCGGGCTTCGCGGTTCTCCGCGCCCCGATACCCCCTCCCGTTCAGCCGCTGCGGACCGCCGCGCCGGATGTGACCGCCTGGGTCGAGAAGCCGATCAGGTCGAGCAGGATATCCGCGCCGACGGCGATCACCGCCATGGCCAGAAACGCGAGCAGCATGGCTCTCATCGACTGTTCTCCCGATCCGTGGTCGCGCGCTTGAGGAATGCGATCAGGTCGTCCCGGTCGGCGGGTTTCACGATACGCTGCATCGGCATCTTCGAGCCCGGAATATAGTGGTCCGGGCCCTGGTCGAACAGCGCGTCGATGGTGCCTTCGTTCCACACGATGTCCGAACCCCTCAGCGTCCGCGAGTAGCTGTACCCGGCGAGCGTGCCGGCGCGCCGCCCGAATATGCCGAACAGGGTCGGGCCGGCGCGGCGCCGCCCGTCCGGCCCGAGCGCGTGGCAGATCGAGCATTTGCGCTGGAACTGGCGCTCGCCGTTGCTCATCGTCGCCGGCTTCTTGAGGAAGCTGCGTTCCCCGCGGGTCATCCTCTCGTACCGGCCGAGCGACTCCACCGGCCAGCTGTACATCGCGTCGTCGAGCCCGCCCGCGTGGATGTTCCTGCCATCCGCCGAGAAGGTGAGCGCCCAGACCGGGCCGCGCAGGGTGGCCCGGAAATTGCGCAGCACCGACCAGGACCGGATGTCGATCACCTTGATGAAGCCGTCGCCGTCGCCGACCGCGAGCGTGGCGAAGTCCCGGTCGGCCGCCATCGCCAGGATCGGGCTGCGGCCGGAGGTGAAGTCGGCGATCCGGTTGCCCGTCTCCGCGTCCACCACGCGGATCGTCCCGTCCAGCGATCCGTAGGCCAGCCAGGTCGCCGCGTCGTTCAGGACCAGCGTGTTGACGCCGAAGCCGTGCCGCAGGAAGAACCGCTTGCGGGTCCCTCTCTCCGGATCCCAGGTGCGGATCGTGCCGTCCGCCGAGCCCGAGTAGAGCGTTTTCCCGTCATCCGCAAAGGCGACGTCGCTGACATTGGAGCGGTGGCCCTTGAGGAAGCGCGGCTTGCCGCCGTCGAGCGGCCACAACCCGATCGAGCCGTCCCAGCTCGCCGCCGCCACCGTTCCGCCGTCGGGCGACAGCTCCAGCGCGTTGACCTTGTTCTGGTGGCCGCCCAGCCGCCGTCCCTTGCCGGTGCGGAGATCCCACAGATAGAGCTGGAAGTCGTCGCCCGCGGAGACCGCCCGGTGACGGTCGACGAACCGCACCGCGTTGACCGCCGCGCGGTGCGCTTCCAGCCACACCGGTGTCTTGCCGCGCCACAGCCCGACCGAGAAGTCGAAGCTCGCCGTCAGGATGCGGCTGCCGTCCGGCGAGACGTCGATCCCCTTGATCGGTCCGCCGTGGCCCTTGAGCGTGAAGAAATCCCCCGCCGCGGCGACCGACGGGATCAGAACCAGCGCCGCGAGTAACGCCCGGAACGCCATCTCATTCCGCGGGCGTGGCCGGGGCTTCCCGGGAGGCGGCTTCCTGCTCCTCGGCGACCACCTCCTCGTACCACAGAGAATGGTGCTCCTTGGCCCATTGCCTGTCGACCTCGCCGGTTTCCATCGACTCGAACGCGCCCTCCATGCCGACCGAGCCGAGATAGATATGCGCGATGATGATCGCCATGAAGACGAAGGCGACGACGCTGTGCCAGAGCTGGGCGTATTGCATCTCCTCGTGCGGCGTCATCTCCGTCGCCAGCTCGCCCATGCCGAAGAGCTGCGGCAGGCCGAGCGCGTTGAGGATCTCGAAGGTCTTGGCGAACATCGGCATCTCGAAGGGGAACAGCAGCGACAGCCCGGAGGCCGAGATCGAGATGCCGAGGACGATGACCACCCAGAAGACGATCTTCTGCCCGGCGTTGAACTTGCGCGCCGGCGGGTGCACGTGTTTGGAGAACAGCCCGCCGCCCTTGGCGAGCCATATCAGGTCCGCCCGGTTGGGCACGTTGTGCACCACCCAGCAGACGAACACCATGACCAGCGCCGCCATGAACGCCCAGGCGACGTTGTTGTGGATCCATTTCGAGGCGAGCGCGATCACCGAGAAGAAGTCCTTGCCGAATATCGGGATCAGCGCGAACCGCCCGAACAGCGTGATCAGCCCGCTCAGCCCGAGCAGGATGAAGGAGCCGGCGAGCAGCCAGTGGCTGAACCGCTCGATGGCGCTGAAGCGGAGGATCGACCGGCCGGTCTTCGCGCCCTCGATGCGGATCGGGCCGCGGATGGAGAGATAGACCAGGACCACCACGATCATCGCCGCCAGCAGCCATCCGCCCCATATCAGCAGCGGACCCTTGCGGAGCTCCAGCCACCACATGCCGGAATCCTGGATGATGACGTCCGTCGCCGGGCCCCGCGCGGAGACCGTGACGTCGGCGCTGCCGTAGCGCAGCGCGCGGAACACGTCCGAGTCCGACGCGCCGCCCAGCGTGCCCAGCTGCGCGGCGATCCCGGCCGCCCTGGCGGGGTCGCCGGTCGCCTCGCGGCGGAACCCGTCGTCCAGATTTTCGCCACGCTGCCGGGCGAGGATGTCCTCCAGGGTCTGGGCGCCGCCGGTCGAGGCGCGCGGCGCCGGCTGCTCCGCCGCGCCGCCCTGCTGGGCCGCGGCCGGCGCCCAGGCCAGTGGCGCCACGGACAGCGCGAGGATCAGCAGCCTGCAAAACGTCTTGATCATGGACAAGCACCTCGTACGCAACCAGACGGCACAGGGGCAGATGGCACACGGGCGGGCTCGCGCCCGCCCGCTCAGACCGTTCGGCGCGGAGGACGGTCTCCCGCCCCCCGCGCGATACGGATCAGCTGCCCTTCTGGCCGTAGGCGGTGCCCCAGCCCCAGGCGCCGGTGCCGAAGCCCCGGGCCACGACGCGTTCGCGGTAGATGCCGGACACGACATCCCCGTCGCCCGCGAGCAGCGCCTTGGTGGCGCACATCTCGGCGCAGAGCGGCAGCTTGCCTTCCGCGATCCGGTTGCGCCCGTACTTGGCGAACTCGGCCGTCGAGTGGGTTTCCTCCGGGCCGCCGGCGCAGAACGTGCACTTGTCCATCTTGCCGCGGGACCCGAAATTGCCCGCCTGCGGGAACTGCGGCGCGCCGAACGGGCACGCATAGAAGCAGTAGCCGCAGCCGATGCACAGGTCCTTGGAGTGCAGGACCACCCCGTCGTCGGTCTGGTAGAAGCAGTCCACCGGACAGACCGCCATGCACGGCGCATCCGAGCAGTGCATGCAGGCCACGGAAATGGACCTCTCGCCCGGCTTGCCGTCATTGATCGTGACGACCCTCCGGCGGTTGATCCCCCACGGCACCTCGTGCTCGTTCTTGCACGCGGTCACGCAGGCATTGCACTCGATGCAGCGCTCGGCGTCGCAGAGAAATTTTGCTCGTGCCATCTCTGTTTCCTCCTTATGCCGCGTAGATCTTGCAGAGAGTCGTCTTCGTCTCCTGCATCAGCGTGACCGAATCGTAGCCGTAGGTCTGCGCGGTGTTGCTGCTCTCGCCCAGCACATAGGGATCGGCGCCCTCCGGATATTTGTGCCTGAGGTCCTTGCCCTGGAAATGTCCACCGAAGTGGAAGGGCATGAAGGCGACCCCGGCGCCGACGCGCTGGGTGATCATGGCCATGACCTTGACCTTGGCCCCTTCGGGACCTTCGACCCAGACCTGGGCCCCGTTCCTGACGCCGAGATCGTTGGCGTCGCGCGGGTTGATCTCCACGAACATGTCCTGCTGAAGCTCGGCGAGCCAGCGGTTGGACCGCGACTCCTCGCCGCCGCCCTCGTATTCGACGAGACGGCCGGAGGTGAGGATCAGCGGATAGTCCTTGGAGAAGTCCTTCTTCTGGATCGAGGCGTACATGGTGGGCAGACGGTAAAGCTTCCGATCCGAATAGGTCGGATAGTCCTTCACCAGATCGCGGTCCGGAGCGTAGAGCGGCTCCCTGTGCAGCGGGATCGGATCCGGGAAGTTCCACACCACCGCGCGCGCCTTGGCGTTGCCGAACGGCGCGCACTCATGCTTGATGGCGACCCGCTGGATGCCGCCCGAAAGGTCGGTCTTCCAGTTGGTCTTCGCACCGGCCACGGCGTCGATCGCGGCACGCTCCTCCGCCGTCAGGTCCTTGTCCCATCCCAGATCCATCAGCATCTGCATGGTGAACTCGGGATAGCCGTCCTGGATCTCCGAGCCGAGCGAGTAGACGCCCTCGGCCAGCAGGTTCTGGCCGTCGCGCTCCACGCCGAACCGGGCGCGGAAGGTCAGCCCGCCCTCCGAGACACGCTTCGACATGTCGTAGAGGTTGGGGGTGCCGGGATGCCCCATCTTGGCGGTGCCCCAGCAGGGCCACGGCATGCCGTAATACTCGCCGTCCGCCGGTCCGCCCACGGCCTGCAGCGTCGTCTTGTCGAACGTGTGCTGGTTGGCCATGTGCAGCTTGAGACGCTCCGGCGACTGCCCGGTATAGCCGATGGTCCACATGCCGGCGTTGATCTCGAGGGTGATGTCCTCGACCGACGGCGCGTCGCCGTCCAGCTTGATGTTGCGGAAGAACCGGTCGGCCCAGCCGAACTTCTTGGCGAACTTGGCCATGATCACCTGGTCGGGCAGGCTCTCGAACAGCGGCTCGACGACCTTTTCGCGCCACTGGATCGAGCGGTTCGACGCGGTCACCGAGCCGTAGGTCTCGAACTGGGTCGAGGCCGGCAGCAGGTACACCCCGTCGGTGCGGTCGTGAAGCACCGCGGAGACGGTGGGATACGGGTCGATCACGACCAGCATGTCCAGCTTCTCCATGGCGGTCTTCATTTCCACCAGCCGGGTCTGCGAGTTGGGGGCGTGGCCCCACAGGACCATGGCCCGGACGTTGTCCGGCTGGTCCATGTTCTTCTTGTCTTCCAGAACGCCGTCGATCCATCGGGACACCGGGATGCCCTTCAGGTTCATCAGCTTCTTTTCCTTGCCGTCGGCGGTCTTGAGGGTCGCGAACTGCCCCTTGAGCCAGTCCAGATCCTCCTTCCAGACCCGCGCCCAGTGCGCCCAGGCGCCGGCCGAGAGGCCGTAATAGCCGGGCAGGGTGTGGGACAGGATGCCGAGGTCGGTCGCGCCCTGGACGTTGTCATGGCCGCGGAAGATGTTGGTTCCGCCGCCCGAGGTGCCCATGTTGCCCAGCGCCAGCTGCAGCACGCAGTAGGCCCGCGTGTTGTTGTTGCCGTTGGTGTGCTGGGTGCCGCCCATGCACCAGATCACGGTGCCGGGGCGGTTGTTGGCCATGGTGCGGGCGACGCGGCGAAGCTGCGAGCCCGGCGTGCCGGTCACGCGTTCGACCTCCGCCGGATTCCACTTCTTCACCTCCTCGCGGATCTGGTCGAGCCCCCAGACCCGGGTGCGGATGAACTCCTTGTCCTCCCACCCGTTCTCGAAGAGGTGCCAGAGGATGCCCCAGATCAGCGCCACGTCGCTGCCCGGGCGGAACCGCACGTATTCGTCGGCATGCGCCGCGGTCCGGGTGAACCGGGGGTCGCAGACGATCAGCGGCGCGTTGTTCTGCTCCTTCGCGCGCAGCACGTGGAGCAGCGAGACCGGGTGGGCCTCCGCCGGGTTGCCGCCGATGAGGAAGATCGCGCGGCTGTTGTGGATGTCGTTGTAGGAGTTGGTCATGGCGCCGTAGCCCCATGTGTTGGCAACTCCCGCGACCGTGGTCGAGTGGCAGATCCGCGCCTGGTGGTCGACGTTGTTCGAGCCCCAGTAGGCGGCGAACTTGCGGAACAGATAGGCCTGCTCGTTGGAGAACTTGGCCGAGCCCAGCCAGTAGACGCTGTCCGGTCCGCTTTCCTTGCGGATCTGCATCATGCCGTCGCCGATCTCGCCGATCGCCTGGTCCCAGCTGATCCGCTGCCACTTCCCGCCCGACTTCTTCATCGGGTATTTGAGCCGGCGTTCGCCGTTGGCGTGCTCGCGGACCGCGGCCCCCTTGGCGCAATGGGCGCCGAGGTTGAACGGGCTGTCCCAGCCGGGCTCCTGGCCGACCCAGACGCCGTTATTGACCTCCGCCATCACGGTGCAGCCGACCGAGCAATGGGTGCACACCGACTTGGCGGTCTTCACCGCCCCCCGGACGGCTTTCTGCGCGCTCGCCCCGGTCACCATCCCGCCGGTCGCGCCGATCGCCGCCACCCCGCCGATGGCGAGGCCGGAGCCGCGGATGAAGGTCCGCCGGTCGACCGATGTCTGCGAAATGTTCGAAAGGAGCGAAGTCCGCTGGGGGCGTCTCGCAACCCCATTGGTCTTTTTCCTCAACATCTTCAATCTCCCTGCGCGCCCCGGCTAAGCCGGGGCGCCTGGTTTCGCGTCACGACGGCCTCGGGGCGTCTCGCAACCCTCGGCCGTCCTTCCGACCGGTCCGGTCAGAAGCGGGCGCTCTCGAAATAGGCGCGGGTATGAGGCGTGTCCCGCAGCCCTTCGCCGGTATCCTCCACCGTCGCCGCCTCGGCCACGGTCCCCGCGGCGGCCGCCACGGCGGCTGCCGGAACCGAAACCGACGCGAGCTTGAGGAAGTCGCGGCGTTTCGTCGGTTCGCCCTTTGTTCCCTTGGGCATTGATCCTCCTCCATTGGGTCGGAACGACAGTAGCACAGGTTTTCTTATGGGTGCTAGCCGGAAATCAGACGGAAGGCCTCTTTCTCGATCTCCATGAAGGCCCGCCCGGCCGATCCGACGGGCGCATAAAATACTGAATTCCTAGCGCTTTCCAGGTCGGCGAAGAAATGGCCGGCCCACGGGCCGACATGCCGGTCGAAGAATCCCTTCGACCGGTCGAGCGGCACCGGCGCGCCGAACCGTCCGGTGATCATCCCGGCCATCATCTCGAGCAGGCTGGCGATGTGGTCCTCGGGCTCGAACACGTCGTCGGCGCGGACGATGCCGAGCGCCTTCATGTCCTCCCTGAGGACGGCCAGCGGCTTCTCGTTGAGGAAGCCGGTCAGGTAGTAGCTGCCATAGGGCAGCAGCTCGCCCCGGCCGAGCCCGACGAACAGGGTGTTGTACTCGTCCTCCACCGCGCCCGGCGTGGTCGCGGCGGCGATCCGGCCGAGCGTGCGGACCGCCCGTCCGACCTCGCTGTCGTCGCCGGTCAGCGCGGCCGACTGGCGCAGCAGCGCCGCGTCGGGCGGGCGGGCGAGCAGCGCGCCGAGGAAGTCGTACATGCCGGCGCGCAGCCGGTCCTCTTCCGGGATGCGCGCGTCCTGCTCCGCCGTAGTCATCGGTCTCCGTCTCCCGTGTCCCCGTCCGCGAAGGCGAAGCGCATGCGCCGCGGCACCCGCGCCTCGGCCGGGGCCTCCTCTTCCTCGCCGGGCTCCGCCACGTCGGCGGCGATTTCCGCCGGCCCGTCGCCGTCCCCGGGCTCTTCCTCCGGCGGCGCGTCGTCCTCGTCCTCGTCATCCGCCGCCTCCGGGGGAGCCTCGTTCTCCGCCTCGGCGGCTTCGGCGAGGTCCTCGTCGCTGACCATCCCCTTGCCCACCCGGTAGACCGTCTGGAGATCGGCCATCACCGTGGCGGCGTCGGTGAAATCCTCGCCGTAATCCACCAGCTGGTCGAGATTGGCGAGCACCGGGTTGGACAGCCACAGCCTCCGCAATGCGCGGCGGCGCAGCCGCTCCGGCACCGCCTTGGCCATGAAGGCGGCGAAATCGTCGCCCTCGCCGAGCGAGTCGGGGTCGGGCAGGTTCAGCTCGGCGAGCACCTCCTCGTCGGGCCGGTCCTCCAGCGCCCGGCGTTCCGCTTCCGCCTCGGCGTCGTCGCGGGCCGCGTCCCCGGCGCGCTTCTCCGCCTCGACCGCGGCCTTGCGGCGCGACCAGAAATCCCCGGGCTCGCTCAATGGACCGGTTCCCCGCCGGGCCGGCGCGGCGCCCGGTAGACGTCGGTGAGCTGGCGGATGCGCGAATCCCCCCTGCCGTTCTCCGCCTCGCCCTGCTTGCGGTTGTCGCGCTTGCGCTTGACGAACTCCTCGTCCTCGTGGTGCTCGTCGACGAAGTGTTGCACCAGCGCCGCGAGCGCATCGGGCATCGGCACCTGCTCGACGATCTCCTCGCCGCTGTCGAGATAGTCCTGCGCCTCGTAGGGCGAGGCGGTGGCGAGCAGCACCTCGACCGGCCGCGCGTCGTCCCCGGCCTCGCGCAGCACGACATAGACCGCCGGCACCTCGGTGGTCAGCTCGGCGAGATAGGCTTCGGTGTCCGACGGCCAGAGCTCCATCGCCACGGTGGCGGCGTGGTACTCGACGGTCTCGCCCGCGCGGCGCAGCTCCCGCCACTCGGCCTCGCCCGCGCCCGGCAGCACCCCGACCACCCGCCACGACCAGCGCGCCCAGCGGGTGACGCCCGGGGATCTGCGGATCACGATGCCGAGCGGCACGGAAATGTCGCTCGGGCCCATGACCCGCACCGCTTTCTGCTCGGACAAGCCCGGCTCCCGACGGTGAAGACCGGCGGATTATCCTCCGAACCGTCGGCCCGCGCAAAAGCAAAACCGGCGCCACCGCCAACGCCTACCGCCAAACGCCTTGCCACGCCCCGCTCGCCGGGCCTAGGCTGCGCCACGCCAACCGCGCCGGGCCGCCGGGCCGGGGAGGACGCGTTGCCCAAAACCCTCGTTCTGTGCGACTGCCTGGGCAGCCAGGCGGTCGACCGCGACGCCATCGGAGCCAATGCCGAGGTGGTGTGCACCCGCATCCACACCGCGCTCTGCACCACCGGGATCGACGACGCGGCGAAGGCGATCGCCGGCGGCGAGGCGATCCTCGCCTGCCAGCAGGAACGCCCGCGCTTCGAGGAGCTGGCCGAGGAGATCGGCGCCCCGATGCCCGAGTTCGTCGACATCCGCGACCGCGCCGGCTGGTCCGACGAGGCCGCCGAGGCCGGCCCGAAACAGGCCGCGCTGGTCGCCGAGGCGCTGCTTCCGCCCGCCGCGGCGCGCACCGTCGACGTCGAATCCGAAGGCCGCTGCCTGGTCCTCGGCAAGGCGGCGGTCGCGCTGCCTGCCGCCGAGCGGCTGTCGGCCACGCTCGCGGTGACGGTGCTGCTGAGCGATGCGGCCGACGATCTGCCGCTCGACCGCGGCTTCGATGCGATCGCCGGCAATCTGGTGCAGGCCTCGGGCGCGCTCGGCGGCTTCGGCCTGCGCATCGACGGGTTCCGCCAGGTCGAGCCCGGCGGGCGCGGCGGCTTCGGCCTGACCGCGCCGCGCGACGGCGCGCGGTCCGAATGCGACCTGATCCTCGACCTCTCCGGCGGGACGCCGCTGTTCCCGGCGCCGGCGAAGCGCGAGGGCTATCTGCGGGCCGACCCGCGCGACCCGAACGCGGTGGCGGCGGCGGTGTTCGAGGCCGGCCAGACGGTCGGCACCTTCGAAAAGCCGCTCTATGTCCGCCTCGACGAGACGCTGTGCGCGCATTCCAGGGCCGGCCAGGCGGGCTGCTCCAAATGCCTCGATGCCTGCCCGACCTCGGCGATCGCCCCCGCCGGCGACCACGTGGCGCTCGACCCGATGGTCTGCGCCGGCTGCGGCGCCTGCGCCGCGCTCTGCCCCTCGGGCGCGATCTCCTACGACGCGCCGCCGACGGCGGCGCTGTACCGGCGCATGGAGACGCTGGCGTCGGCTTACAGCGCGGCCGGCGGGGCTTCGCCGCGCCTGCTGGTGCTCGATTCCGGCCACGGCGCCGAGATGGTGGCGCTGTTCGCCCGCTTCGGCCGCGGCCTGCCGGCCGACACCATCCCGCTCGAGCTCGAGACCCTGGCCCGTTTCGGCCATGCCGAGATGCTGGCGGCGCTCGCGCTCGGCTTCGCCCATGTCGACATCCTGCTCGCGCCCAGGACCGAGCGCGAGGTGCTGGAGGGCGAGCTGGCGCTGGCCGCGGCGATGGGCGGCGAGGGGCGTCTCCGGCTGCTCGATCTCGGCGACCCCGACGCGCTCGGCGACGCCCTCTACGGCGCCGAGACCCTGCCGCCCGGGGCGGAGCCGATCCTGCCGATGGGCTCGCGCCGCCAGGTGGCGAGGCTCGCCGCGAAGGCGCTCAACCCCGGCAGCGCCGACATCCTCGACCTGCCCCCGGGCGCGCCCTACGGCGCCGTCGAGGTCGACCGGGAGGCGTGCACGCTCTGCCTCGCCTGCGTCTCGCTCTGCCCGTCCGGCGCGCTGGCCGACAACCCGGACAAGCCGCAGCTCCGCTTCCAGGAGGATGCCTGCCTGCAATGCGGGCTGTGCCGCCAGGTCTGCCCGGAGAACGCGGTGACGCTGGTCCCGCGCTTCGACCTGTCGGACGCCGCCTTCGACCAGAAGGTGCTGAACGAGGAAGAGCCCTACCGGTGCATCGAATGCGGCAAGCCCTTCGGGGTGAAGTCGACCGTCGAGCGGATCGTCGAGAAGCTCGCCGGCAAGCACTCGATGTTCGCCGACGAACAGGCCTCCCGCATGATCCGGATGTGCGACGACTGCCGCATCGGCGCGCAATACCATTCCGAGAACAACCCCTTCGCCGCCGGCGACCGCCCCCGCGTGCGCATCACCGACGACTATTTTTCCAAGCGCCGGGATCACTGAGGAGCGGGCGGGCCTAGGTCCCATGGCGATGTCCGAGTTCCCTCGCGTCAAGTCGCTCAAGCTCAAGAACTTCAAGGGAATCGCGGAGCTCGAACTCGACTTCGACGAGTGCCTGACCCTGCTCGCCGGGGTGAACGGCGCGGGCAAGACTTCCGTTTTGCGGGCGCTGTTAGCTGCGGTGACCCAGACATGGGGGCATTTGCAGCCTGTTTACAATTACCCACGGTTCGGGTTGCCAGAGCGCGTCCCGCGCGCCGGGGCGACTAGGGCGGAAATCGTCCTAGGATTGACCCTAGACGGCCGCTCCCGAGTGGAAGTGCAATACGTTGCTGATCAACAGGATCAGCGCCTGATCAAGGTCGGTCCTTCGCAGCCACCGCGGACTTCCGAACAAGCACCACCGCCACTTCCGCTGGTCGTCTACTACGAACAGGGACGTGCCTTCGCCCCTGATCGCTCTGGGCACCGGGTGCTTGTCTCTGCCGAAGAGAACCGCAAGAGTTGCCTGAACACGACCGTTCGTTCCCCGATCGAGTTCCAGTCCTGGTTCTTCGAGAAGGAGGCGGACGAGAGCCAAGTGGTTCGCGAACGGAACGATCCCCAATACGAGGATCGAGAGCTTGCCGAGGTGCGAAACCTGCTCGACTCCTTGGATGGGTTCACCGCTGTACGTTCGAGGAAGGTTCCCGACAGGCCACAACGAACGCTCTTCCTCGAAAAAGACGGCGCCAACATTCCCTTCGATTCGCTCTCCGGCGGCGAACAGGCCTTCTTCATGCTCGCCGCCGATCTGGCGCGGCGCCTGATGCTGGACTCGCCCGACAGGCCGGTGGCCGAGGCGCCGGGCATCGTCTGCATCGACGAGATCGAGCTTCACCTGCATCCCGCCTGGCAGAGGCGCATCCTGACCACGCTGATGCAGACCTTTCCGGCCTGCCAGTTCGTCGTCACCACGCATTCGCCGCAGGTCATCGGCGGGGTCGAGGCGCGTCACGTGCGCTTGCTGACGCTCGGCGAAGACGGGGTCCGCGAGGCCCGGCAACCCATCGCGTCCAAGGGTCGGGACAGCAACTACATCCTCTCCGGCGTCCTCGACACGCCGGAACGGGAGGACGAGGTGAGCCGCCTGTTCGCCGAGCTCGACGACATGCTCGACGACGGCGATCTGGAGAACGCGGAGCGCAGGCTGCGCAAGCTCGACGAGGCCGTCGAAGGGCAATCGGCGGCGGTGGCGACCCGGCAGGCCAGGTTGAACAGGCTGCGCCGGGCCGCCGAATGAGGGGCTCCGACAAGGGGCCCGAGCCGGCGGAATTGCGGGGCTGGAAGGCGGCCCAGCGCGCGGCCGGCGTCGAACCGGTCTATGACGACTTCCGGCACCCCGAGAAGGGCGCGACCATGAGCGCCCTGTTCGCGGAACAGACCGGGCAATGCGTCTATTGCGGGCGCGGGATTTCGCTGGCCCCGCGGCACTGCCATATCGAGCATTTCAGGCCGCGCTCCGGATACCCCCGGCTGCAGCTCGACCACGCGAACCTGTTCCTGAGCTGCGGCCCCGAGGGCGAGCGTGGACCCCGGCAAACCTGCGGCAACCGCAAGGACGACTGGTTCGACGAGGACTGCCATATCCCGCCCGCCCCGGACTCCTGCGCCGAACGATTTCGGTTCCGCTCTTCGGGTGCCATCGTCGGCGACGGCACGCCCGAAGCGGACAGGATGATGGAGGTATTGAACCTCAACCATCCCGAGCTGTCGGCCGAGCGCCGGGACCTGATCGACGATTTGGAGCGCGAGCTGGCGCACGGCACCTCGCCGGCGCGGCTGCGCTACGGCTATCTGGAAGAAAACCCCGACGGAGCGCGTCCGGGCTTCGCCAACGTCGCGCTGGGATATCTGCGCGGGCAGGCGAACGCGGCAGGCCCTCCGGGGTAAAGGCGACCGTCGGGCGGATCGTCGAAACGCGCGCCGGCGACTGCCTTTCGAAGCGCCGGGAGGAGGATCAGAACTCCGCGGCGAGGAGGGCGGTTGCCTTGTTCGCGGTCTTGCCGCTACCGTCGGCGGACCCGCCGTAATCCCGGTCGCGGGACCATTCGAGGCCGAGGCTCAGCGCCTCGGCGAGTTCGACCGAGAAGCCGACCAGGAACCGGTTCCGCGGCAGGTCCAGGCTGGCCGCCTCTTCCGTGCCCTGGTAGCCCAGCGCCACGGTCGTCGGCCGGCCGCCGAGCTCGAAGCCGTAGGCCGCCTCCATCATCCAGGCCGAGGGCCTGGCGCCCTTGCCCGCTGGCCCGAAAGACAGCTCGCCCGGCGTGAACTCGTCCATCGCGGTCACGTATTCGGCGATCACCGTCATCCCGGCGAAATCCGCGACCAGGCTCGCCGCGCCGCCCGCCACCATGCCGCTGCCCCGTTCCTCGATCTCGCTTAAGAGGCCCGACTCGCCGATGTCGTTGATCCAGGACAGGCCGAGCGCGAAGGACGTCCCGTCGCGCTCAATCGCGTAGCTCGCCGAGACGCCGAAATTCTCGATCCGGTCGTCCCCGCCGCGGTCGTTGTCCCCCTTGAACAGGAAGGCCGACGCGCTCAGGCCGTCCGCGTCGAACGCCAGCTGGATCGCGTCGCCGGCGGTGTCGCCGAGATCCATGGTCAGCGGGTCTGACACCATGCCGCTTTCATAGACCCCGAACGGCAGCCCCTGCCGGCCGGCGATCGCCGACAGGGCGCTGTCGGGCGGGGCCAGGGTGACGAACGCCTCGTCGACCTCGATCTTGCCGTCGCCGTCCATGGTGAGGGCCACGTCGGCAGCCGTCCACGCGTTGACCCGGGCGGCGACGGCGACGTCGACGGTCGCGGCTTCGAGCCCGCTCGAGCTCTCGCCCTCGTCGCTCTTCTCGTGCGTCGCCTCGACCTCGACCGCGCCGCTCACCTCGACCGTGTCGAACCAGCCGTCTCCCGGCGCCACGAGCTCGGAAATCCGCTTGTCCTTCTCCATGATCGTCCGCTCCTGCGCGGCGACCCGCTGCTCGAGCTGTTCGATCCGCTGTTCCATCCGCTGCAGCCGCTCCTCGACGGAGGTCTGCGCCAATGTCGGCCCCTGGCACGCGCAGACCAGAACGAGCGCCGCGGTCAGGTATCTCACTTTCATCGTCCGGTCCCCCTGTTCAGGAATCGCCATCGAAGGCATGGGCGTTTCTTGTATGCCGTTGAGATATGGAATAATATCAATCTGGATATATCAAGTCCAACCCCGGGGCACCCCGTGAAGATGAATCGGCACGATCGCGGAGCTGAGGGACGCGCCCCGTCTCATGCAACCGGAGGGAGATGACATGAAACCAGCCCTGATCGCCGCCCTGGCCGCAGGCCTCGCTTTCGGAGGCACTGCCCTGGCGGCGGACGAGAAATGCGCGTTGCCCTATGACGTCTTCGAGGCCAGCGTTCCGCACACCGATCTCGAGGAGTGCCCGGCCAAGCTGAAGGCCGAGGGCCGGTTCTGCCGGCTCGCGGTGGTCGCCGAGGTGGCGACCGTCTTCATCTTCGACGAAGGCAGCGGCTGCCTGGTCCAGTCCGTGTCGTTCGAGGAGGACGAGTTCAAGATCACCCTCCAATAGGACGGGTGGGGCGGCGGGCGGTCGCCTCCCCATGCGCGCGACCGCCCGCCCCCGATCGGA
>MPNO01000102.1 GCA_002239065.1 Defluviicoccus sp. bin129
GGAGCCGCGCAGCGGCTTGACGCGTCGACGGCCGTCCGACACCCCGACAGCGTTCCTCAGAACCTGACCCGGCAACCATCGAATAACCCGATCACCACGCCATCAGATACCGGAAGCGCGCTCAGCGCCGCCGACACCGCGCTCGACACTTCGTCCCTTCGAAGTGTCGCCACCGCCGCCGCTCAAGCGCCGCGCGGCTCCGACCGGCGATGATCGCCGGCGACGATTTCCCGAACATGAATGCTGCACGATTTGGCTGTCCCGACCGCCGGGGCGGCCTTGGGTCTCACACCCGACTCACCGCTGGTGAAAGGGGCGCATGCGTACCCTGGAGGGCGCTCCAGGTGCCTCAGCGCGCCAGACGGAGCCTACCGTATGATGGGAACCCGTAGTGCGCTTTGTGTTACGGCCAAGCCTCTGGAATCATGTATAGTGTTTATTCCGTGTTCGCAATGTATGCTCCAGAGCATCTCGCGCAATGCGCGCGCATTGCGGCCAGACACGGATAATACTCCGGGTTGCCGCCCGCGGACAGGTAGGCCAATGGGCCGGGAAATAGCCCCACGGCCCTCCGAAACCCGCCGGCATTCCGCTCGCGGATCGGCCGGTGCAAGGCTCGAACAGGCGAGGTGACGATGGCGATCAGGAGCTTCCAGCGCTCGATCCGGTTCACGGAAAACGAGTGGGACGCGGTGGTCGAGGCTGCCGAGAAGGCCGGACTGGCTCCCAGCTCGTTCGTCCGAAGGGCCGCCGCGCGCTCCGCGGCCGACGATCTCTATCTCTACGGCGGCGGCTTGACGCCGGAACTGGCCGAGCTGATAGAGCGGACCTACCGCGGCGTCTACCTGCTCACGTACCTGAAGCAGGAGGAGCTCGACGGATCCGACAGGAAAACGCTCTTCGACAGGGCCGCCGAAGAGGCACGCGTCGCCCAGAAAAAGGCACTCGGGACCGACCGTTCGGGCGAAGAGTCGTAGCGCCCGCTTTCCGAAACTCGGGCGATAGCGCAAAAATTGTCGGTCGTGGCCGGGGCTATCGACGCTTCAAATTGCGTATCTGTCGCCGATCCAGGACAGCCACTCGCTCCAGCGGCCCTCACGGTCGTTTTCCCTGACCCAGCCCACCCATTGCTGGTGGGTGAACACGGCAAAGATCGCGCGCCCCCGGAACACCGTCCTCCACCCGCGCAGGTCGGATAATCCGAGCTTCCGCAGGCACCCGTTCAGGTTGTCATTGCGCCCATCGACGGCGACTGCGGATACGGTCAGGTCGTATTTTCCCGACTGCGCAATCCCCTCGGCCAGGGCGGTTTGCCGGAACAACTGATAACCCCGTCTTGCGGCGGGGCAACATGGCATCGCCGCCAGCGCGTCGCGGTCGGCCACGGCGGCCAGGTGGTTCCAATACCGCCGGCCCCAGGCCGACTGATGGCACTGTCCCGCCGGATCGCCCAGCACGGCCAATGGATGGTTGCATCGATCGGGGTCCGGATTTCCCTCCCGTTCCGCGCTGCCCTCGTGATTTCGGGCCGAACAGTTGGAGAAATCGCGCTCGGTGAACTTGCTCTCCACGAAAGCCAGTCCCCGTCCGCCGTTCACGACCAGCCCGAGATCCGGTGACGTCTGGCCCGCACCGCGGCTGCCGCCGGTTTCCCCAAGAAGCTGCGAGGGATGCAGATCGCCATCCCCCGAGTATTCCAGCTCGATCGCATCGAGAGACTCTATCTGACGGGCAACATGCTGCCGGAGGAACGAGGCGAGCAGATTGCGGTCATGATCCGACTTTCGGAAAGGGAAATAGAGGTTGGCGCACAGGATCCATGAGCTCTTGAGATTGTGCACGCCGCTATGCTTCTGGACGCCCGATCGCGTGAGATACGTTGCCAGCGGGTTGTCGGAGCTCCTGCGGATGCCGGGCCAGAGGCCTTCCTCCCACAGGTTCCGGGGCACGATCCAGGGATAGGGATCGCCTCGCCATGTGCCCATGTCGGTCAAAGAGACGTTGCTCTCGCGCCACTCGACCTGGTGGCGGTTCATAAAATCGCTCAGGGAAGCCAAGGTATCCTCAGGCTCCGTAGACAGGAAACCGCGATCGTCGGGCGGTCTCGCGGCGGATGGCGGGACTTGAAGGGACAGGGAATCGCATCCAGATGATCGTCCGAACCGGATTCCCATAGAGTTCGACGACATGTCATTTCCCATGCGGCGGCGTCAACGATGGTGGCCAGAATAGAACGAACGCTCACGCACGAGCGGCAGGACCGCGGGCAGACGGTCATTCGCCAGGACGGGATCCTCTCGTTCCGCGATCCGGTCGTGATTCTCGGCGATCCCGGCCTGGGAAAGACCGTGCTCACCCGGTGGCTCGGCGAGCAACCCGGCATGAAATATGTCCGGGCGGGCACGTTCGTGCGCGCCGCCAATCCGGCGAATTCGGTTGCCGGAACCGAGCGTATCGTCGTCGACGGCCTCGACGAATTTGCCTCCGCCGCGCCGGGCGGTGCTGTTGACGCGGTGCTGAAGCAGCTCTCGGCGATCGGCAATTCGACGTTCGTTCTTTCCTGCCGCGCCGCCGACTGGCTGGGCGCGGCGGACAGGGTGAAGATCGAGGACGACTACGGCGTGGCGCCCGCCCTGCTCCATCTGCGGCCGTTCACGGAAGACGACGCGCGCGCTTTCCTCTCCGAGGAGTTCCCGGCGATCGATTCCGCCGAGGTGCTGGCGCATCTGGCGCGCCGCGGGATCGAATCCCTGTACGAAAATCCTCTTACGCTGCGAATGCTCGGCGAGGTGGCGCAGGACGACGGACCCCTCCCCGAGACACGTGCTCAACTATTCGATCGTGCGTGCCGCGTCATGCTCAAGGAGACCAACCCGCGCCACCATCGCGATTCCCATGCACGCAGAAGCGAAGAAAAACTGCTGCTGGCAGCCGGCGCCCTATGCGCGGCACAGCTGTTGTGCGGCCGCATCGGGATATTCGACGGTCCACACATGGAGACGCCGGAGGGTTACCTGAATGCGGGCGACGTTGCGGCGCTTCCGCTTGGCGAGGCGGCGAACGACGCGCTCAGGGTCCGCCTTTTCCAGTCCGAAGGCGAAAATCGCTTCACCCACGTCCATCGCGTGATCGCGGAGTATCTAGGCGCCAGGTGGCTCGCCCGCTGCTTCGAAGCTGGCGTCCCAGAAACGAGAATCTTCGCTTTGTTCCGCCAGGGCGAAGGGGTGCCAACCTCCCTGCGCGGGCTGCACGCATGGTTGGCGCATTTCAGCGAGACCCTGGCCCGCAGCTGCATCGAGGCCGATCCGTATGCCGTCCTGCGCTACGGCAACGCCGAGAACCTGAGCCTCGACCAGGCGCGGACCCTGCTTGCCGCCCTCAAGAAGCTGTCCGAAGACGATCCGTATTTTCGGTCCGAGGACTGGGGCCGCCATCCCGCATCCGGACTGCTGCGTGCCGAACTCAAGGACGACGTTCGCGCCATCATCGAACCGCCCCGCCGGCATGTTCAGCTCACGAATCTACTGCTCGAAGCAATGTCCGGGACGGCACTCGCCGAGGCGCTGCACGATACGCTGGATTCCATCATGTTCGACCAGCGGCGCTATGTCGGAGAACGATCCGCGGCGGCTAGAGCCCTGTATGCCGCAGGTATCCGCAGCGACTGGGACACTGTCATCCACCGTCTCCTTGAAATGAACGAACCGGATTCCGCGCGGATCGCCTTCGAGACGCTCCGCCGTCTCGCCTTGTTCGGCGTTCCCAGCCGCACCGCTATCGACACCGTCCTGGCGTATTTCGGGATTCCGTCGAATGTGAAGCTGCGTGAAATCCGGCATCTGCCGGACGATCTCTTCAGCAGCCTCGACGCAAAGCGTCTCGCTTCATGGCTTGACGGTCTGGTCGATATCGCAAGGCCCATGCTGGAGAAGGCTGATTTCGAGGCGAAGTGGTACGTCACACGGCTGGTGAGACGCATCGCGGCCACGGTGCTTGAGGCCGACCCGAACGCATCTGGAACTGGATCGAGTGGCTGGACAGGCATCGAGCAAATGGCGACGACGCCAACAAGCGCCTTGTCGCTGTATTCCGCGAGAATGCTGACCTGCGCGCGGCCCTGCTCGAACATGTGCTCCTAACCCCGTGCGCCGAGAATACCTGGATGGCCGGCAATCGCCTCATCGTTACTGGCCTCAAACTGTATCCGACTCCGGAAGACCTTGCCGGCGTGCTGAGAGCCCTGCGCGCCCGAACCGGCGACAACGGAATCGATCTTGAAACCTGGCGAGGCCTACTTCTGCACGGACGAACTGCCGACGGACTAGCGGCCGCCGTTCGAATGGCCGCAGTCCAGGCTGCAAACGGCGATCCCGAATTGCTGTCCATTACCGACGAAATGTCAGAACGACCGGCCGCGGCGTGGGAAGCCGAACAAGCCGAGCGGGACGCCAAGCAAGAGGCACGACGGGAGGCTGTTTGCCGAGTCCATCGCCATAGGCTTGACGAAAGAGCCGAGGAAGTGGCCGCCGGCGACGTTCACCTTCTGGAATTGCCTGCCTGCATCTATCTGGACCGGACCGTGGCACTCGATGCGCTTTTTCATTCCGAGGCCGAGGCTACTCCCGAAGAGCGCCTGCGCGCCTTCCTTGGCGACGAACTCGCCGACCGGGTAATGTCAGGCTTCGTCGCGGTCCTTGGCCGCGATGATCTTCCCCCTGCCTCCAGGATCGTCGAAGTTCACTGCGAGAACGAATACTGCGTGGCCGAGGCGCCCATGGTTTGCGGCGTCATGGAGATGTATCGCAGAGGCCTCGCTCTTGACGGGATCGAACGGGACACGCTCGCGGCAGCCTACATGGCATGGCAACGCAGACCGGAATCCGAATCGTCCAAACCGAACGCCATCGCTTCGGCAATGGAAAACGCGCTGTTCCGAAGCGATTCGGATTGGGAAGACTTTTTCCGAACGAGCATCGAGCCTCAACTGGACCGCAATCGGAACTATCCGGGCGATCTCACTCGCCTGGCTTACGAGGCTTGCTTTTCCGGGCTGGCCGGCCGCCTGGCCGTCGAATGGCTGCGGCGTTACCCCGCGCTGAACCTCCATGTCCAGACCGAATTGCTGGCCTGTACGCTCAGAAACGCGCCGTGCGATCAAGTACGTGACCTAGTCCTCGACCTCAGGGACCGTGCCCACCCGGATGACGCGACGCGGCTGCTATGGCTGTCCGCGGACTATATGGTCGACCTGGACAACCGCAGGGTCGTGCTGGCAGCCGCGGCTGTCGAACATCCGGAGTTCATCTGGTTCCTTCGAGACCGCATCGTGTCGGGAAACGGCCAACGCTTCGACCGGTTTTCACTCGACCATCTCGAATTCATCGTGGAGTCCTTCGGCAACCATTGGTCGAATGTCCCGAGGCCCACCGGCTCTACGACGGGCGACTGCAACCCGTCGGATGCAAGCGACTTCATCCGGGATGTCGTCTATGCAATTGCAAGCCGACCGGAATCCGGGGCGACCGTCGCGCTGCAGGGCCTGATCGCCGGTCACGCCTTCACCTACGTTGACATGATGAAGCACGCTCTGGCGCTTCAACTGAAAGGCCGCCGCGACCACGACTATTCCGCGCCCACCGTTGGCGAACTGCGCTCCGCGGTAACGGACGGCCTGCCGGAGAGCATCGACCAGATGCGCGCCTTCTTTGCCGACCGCCTCGAAGAGTTCCGGAAACGGATTCGGGGCAGCGACACCAACATGCGCGAAGCGTATTGGAACGACACCGGCGAACCCAGGAACGAGGAATACTGTCGCGACCGCCTGATCGAACACGTCTCCGGGCAGTTGCCGAAGTCGATCCGTTTCGGCCCGGAAACACGCATGCCCGAACGGAAACGGGCAGACATCGTGCTTGCCCGCAACGCGATAAAGTTGCCCGTCGAAATCAAGGGGCAGCGGGAAAGGAATGTGTGGAACGCCGTCAACGACCAGCTCGACGCCAAGTATGCCGTCGATTGGCAGGCGGACGGCCGCGGCGTCTATATCGTGCTCTGGTTCGGAAATGTTCCCCGCAAGAACCTGCCGAAGCATCCCGATGACCTGCCTCGTCCCAAGACTCCCGGAGAACTGGCACGGATGCTGAGGGATCGATTGCCGGAGGCCCGGCGGTCGTCGATCGATATCTACGTCATAGACCTCAGCCGGCCCGCCTGCGCGGCCTGATCCGGAGTCCAGGAGCGCACTACATCTCTATCTCGATACCGCGCGATCCCCGGGACTTGTCCAGTTCGGCGGCCCTTTCGGGCTCCGGCGCCTTCTCCCGCTCCGGCTCTCGGCCCCTGTCCGCCGCCTCGCCTTGAGTCCCGGCGGGCCGCTCCACCATTCTCTCCAGCCCGCGGGCCCGCTCCTTCCTGTCGCCGTGCGCCTTCTCTTCGGCGAGCGCCTTCTCCGCCGCGCCGATGCCTTCGAGCGCGGAGATCCGCTCGCCGGTCGCCGCCTCCAGGGTTTCGCGCAGTTCCTTCGCATCGTCCGTGACCAGCTCGGCACTGTGCCGGGCGCGGCTGATCTCGACGTAGAAGCTCTTCTGGGTCGACAGTTTCGGGTGTCTCGCCTCCATCACCGCGATCACGTTGTCGACGGTGCGCCCCTGGAACGCATGCACGGTCGAGGCCCAGGCATGGTCGAGATGGCGCATCTGCGGGTCGTTTTTCCCCAGCTCCAGCGTCCGGCCGTCGCCGAGACGGAAGGCGACGCGGTTTCCCCGGACCGAAGCGATCTCCGCCGTATCGCTGTTCACCAGCCCGAGGCCGGTGTCGTTGCGGGTCCAGCGGATGCGGTCGCCAGCGCGCAGCTCCATCGATTCCGTCCGGTAGACCTCGACCGCGCCGCGCTTCGCGCCGACCTGGCGCGGCCGCCAGGCGACGGATTTTCCCTCCGGCCCCTCCAGCGTCACCGCGCCCTTCCGGTGATCGACCCCGGCGACACGCCGTTCGTCGCCCTTCGCGACGCCAAGAGACTTGTAATCCCGGTGGAAGGCGACGACATCGCCGGGCGAATAGTTCCCCGCAACCATCTTCTCGGCACTGGTATAGCCACGGGAGACCAGCCGTTCGGCCTCGAAGGCGGGGCCGCGGATGACGCCGTCTCGCGCAAGACGCTCGCGGATGTGGCCGTTGATCCCGGTACGCAGCGCATGGCTCGGCGCCATCAGCCCGGTATTCTCCCGCTCGTGGGCCGAGAGCTTCAGCCAGCGCGCGGCGGCCGCGCCGGCGAGATTGTCGGGATTGACCTCGGCGATGCGGCCGCCGAGCTTCCCGAAGGCCTTGCCGATTTCGCCGGCAAGGCTCGCCCGCACCGCCTCCTTCAGATCGGCATCCTTCTGGCGCAGGATCTCGTCCATCACCGCCGTCTTCATCCCGGCGGCCTGGAGCTGGGCGAACGGCTTGCCCGCATCGACCGCGTCGAGCTGCTTCCGGTCGCCGACCAGGACCACCCGGGGGATACGGATGGCGGCGGCGATCCGGAGCAGGTCGCGCGCCTGGACGGTCGAGGCGAGCGAGCCCTCGTCCACCACCAGCACGGTCTTTCTGAACGCGGCACGCATTTCGCGCGCGCCCTTTCGGGTCAGCCGCCCTTCTGCGATGCCCGCGTTGCGGGCGAGGAAGCGCTGCAGCGTTTCCGTTTCGATGCCGGCCTCGGTCGCCAATGTGCGCGCCGCCGAGGCCGAGGGGGCGACGCCGATGGTGCGGTAGCCGCTCTTGGCCGCGAGCTGCCGGGCGCGGTCGAGCATGGTAGTCTTGCCGGTGCCGGCATAGCCCTGCACGCCGACCACCCGGTCCTTCGAGGACAGGATGGTCTTCACCGCTTCCTTCTGGCCGACGGTGAGGCGACCGTTGTGCAGCAGCGGCCCAGCAATCCAGCTTCGCATGACGGGTCGCGACGTGCCCTGGCCGCGTTCCATCAGCGCGATGGTCTCCTTCTCGTCGGCGACGGCCTTGTCGGTGGTGAGCGATTCTCCCCATTGCGGCAGGCCGCAGGCGTGCAGGGTGCCTTCCTTCTCCAGCCGTGCGACGGCGGCCTCGGCTTCTCCGATGGTCACCGATCCCGGCTTCCACGCCAGCGCTGCGGCGAGCAGGTCGGTCTTGGCGAACACCGCCTCGCGCTCGGAGAGGTGCTCCACCGCCCAGGCCATGGCGGCGTCCGCCGGAGATTGCGGCGGGGGATCGAACAGGTCGCCCTGGCGAACCGCCGCCCCGTCTGGAGCGCCGCCCCTGCCAGTCTCGCGATCCTTGCCGGTGGCGTCCCGGCTCTTCTCCACCGCGTCGGCTGTCAGCGCCCTGGCGTCGAACCCGAGCCCGTCCGCCTGGCGCTGCCACATCTCCCGCAGTTCGGCACGGTCGACGTCGCGCTTCGCCGCCCGGGTCATCAGCGCCGCGCGCTGGGCGGCGCGCTGGTTCTCCGCCGGCGTCCCGAGGCCGCGCCCGTCCATCGTCGCCTCGATCTCGGCTCGCCGAGTTGAAAAGGCATCGATCACCTCGCGGGAGACGCCCGCGATCTCGAACCGCCCGTCGGCATGGGTCTTCTCGATGCCGTAGCCGAGCGACGTCAGTTCCCGCGCGAGCTCGCCCCGGTAGAGCGCACCGATCAGCATCTTCGAGGAATACAGCTTCTCATTGGCCATGGTGCGCCACTTGCCGTCTTCGCCCTGCACCATGTTGGCGATCACCGCGTGGGTGTGGAGCTGGGGATCGAGATTGCGCGAGGTCTCATGGGTGAAGGTGGCGATCACCGCCTTCTGGCCTCCGGCGCGGATCATCCGTCCGGCCTCCGGATCCTTCATTCGGGTCTCGACGGCGCGCTCCTCCACCCAGGCGAGCGTCCGCTCCACCGCCCGGCCGTGGGCCTCCCCGACGCGGGCGTCGCCGCCGACCAGTGCGGCCAGAGAGACGGATTTCGGGGCCGACAGGGTGAGGTCGCGGCCGGGACGGTGGACGATTTCGCCGTCCTTGCCGGGCCGGCCCAGTTGCGGTCCGTCCGGCACCCGCCCCTCGAGGATCGCGGTGAAGACGTCCGGATCGACCGGACCGGTCAGGCCGAGCGCTTCGGCGCCCTTGCCGGACCAGGCGCTGGCGTCGCGATGATCGGGATCGTCCTTCGCGTAATAGCCGTCCCTCTCGTAATAGCTGACGCCCTGGGACGGCGCGGCGACCGCGCCGATCGAGGCGACCATCAGAAGAACTGCTCGCCCGGCTCGCGCCCGCGCCCAACCGCCCTGTCCCCGGCCGGCTTGTCCGTTTTCGTCGTGTCCGGGCGGCTTCCGGGATCGGCGTGGGCCGGTTTCGCGGGGACTGCGGCCCCAACTGCCGGTTCCGCGCTCTCCGGCGACGGCAGGCCCGGTGTCCGTGTCGGCGGCAGCGAGTCCCGCTGCGTCGCGGGTTCCCCGGTGGCGTTGCCGCCGCCTCCCGCCAGCCGCTCGACTTCGTCCGGTGACACCAGCAGCACGCCGAGCCTGCCACTTCGGCGGGCGAGCGCCGCGATCAGCTCGCTGTCGCTCCAGTCGTCCGGGCGTCGCATCCGGCCCGCAAATCCGGGCCGGACCCGCGGCGCCGGCTCGACCGCCGTGCCCCGCTCGCTCTCAAGCCGCCGCAGGCGCAGCGCCATCCGCACCACCAGCCACAGCGCGAACAGGGCAAGGCCGGTGCACGCGCCCAGCAGCGCGCGGTTCGCCGCCAGGGAGAATATCTGTCGGCGGGCCTGCCAAGCCTCGTCCATGACATAGGCGAGCTGATAACGCTTGACGATCACGGTATCGCCGTCCGCCGTGCGGTACTCGACCAATCCGTAATCGCTGAAGCCGAAGGTCAGCATGGCCTCGACCAGGGTGAACTTCCAGGCGGCGTACCAGTCGTGCCCGGTCGTGCCGAGCGCGAGCGCGATGCCGGCGACCAGCACCGCCATGCCGGCCGCGCAGATCCCGGCCACCACGAGCGGCAGGAGCCATTTGTCGGTGTCAGGCATGTCGGACATCCCCGCGTCCGGGGACGCCCGGGTTCACGGCGATGCTCGCCGCGCGGCCTCGTCCCCGGCGCGGG
>MPNO01000103.1 GCA_002239065.1 Defluviicoccus sp. bin129
TCCTACGTTGCCGGGCTCGGCTTCTCCACCGACGGGGTGATCATCGACACTTTCCAGGGTGCGCCGATGCGCCACCGCGGCGTGCAGGTCGGCAACTTCTTCCTCGGCGAGAAGGAGACCGGTCCGGCGTTCACCGACGCGGACGAGGAGGTGCTGGTGCTGTTCGCGGCACAAGCCGCGGCCGCGATCGCCAACGCCCGCACCCACCGCGACGAGCGCCGCGCACGGTCCGATCTCGAAGCCCTGATCGATATCTCCCCGGTCGGCGTCGCGGTGTTCGATGCGAGGACCGGCCGCCCGGTGTCGTTCAACCGCGAGGCGCGGCGCATCGTGGAGGGCCTGCGCACGGCGGGGCGCCCGGTCGAGGAGCTGCTGGAGGTCCTCACCTTCCGCCGCGCCGACGGGCGCGAGGTCAGCTTGAGCGAGTCCCCCCTCGTGGAGCTGCTGTACGCCGGCGATGCGGTGCATGCCGAAGAGTTCGTGCTCTCGGTTCCCGACGGGCGCAGCGTCACCGTGCTGCTCAACGCGACCCCGATCCGCGCCGACAACGGAGAGACCGTCTCGGTGGTGGTCACCTATCAGGACCTGGCGCCGCTGCAGGAGCTGGAGCGCTTGCGCGCCGAGTTCCTCGGCCTGGTGAGCCACGAGCTGCGCACCCCGCTCACCTCGATCAGGGGCTCGGCCTTCACCCTGCTGGAGGAGGAGGCCGAGCTCGACCCGGCCGAGCGCCGCGAGTTCTACCGCATCATCCACGAGCAGGCCGGGCAGATGCGCGGCCTGATCGGCGACCTGCTCGACGCGGGGCGCCGCGAGGCGGGGCCGCGGGCGGTCGCGCCCGAGCCTGGGGAGGTGGCGGTGCTGGTGGACCGGGCGCGCAACACGTTCCTCTCCGGCGGCGCCCGGCACAGCGTGCTGATCGACCTGCCGGGCGACCTGCCGCCGGTGATGGCTGACCGCCGGCGCATCGCGCAGGTGCTGAACAACCTGCTCGCCAACGCGGCGCGGCACTCGCCGGAGTCCGCTCCGATCCGGGTCTCGGCGGAGCGCGACGGCGTCCATGTCGCGGTCTCGGTCGCCGACGAGGGCAAGGGCATCGCGCCCGATCTGCTGCCGCAGCTGTTCCGCAGATTCGCCGGCGGCGGCGAGCGGGCGATCTCCGGCACGGGCCTCGGACTGGTGATCTGCCGGGGTCTGGTGGAGGCGCACGGAGGGCGCATCCGGGCGGAGAGCTCCGGCGCCGGCCAAGGTGCGCGTTTCACCTTCACCCTGCCGGCGGCCGAGGACGCTCGAGAGAAAGCGCCCGTCTCCCAACCGGCCGGCCCGGCCCCGGAACCGCGCGAGTCTCCCCGCATCCTGGTGATCGACGACGATCCGCAGACGCTGCGCTTCGTGCGCGACGCGCTCACCCGGGCGGGATACACCGCGCTGGTGACCGGCGATCACGCGGAACTCGCCCACATCGTCCGCACCGAGGGGCCGCACCTGGTCCTGCTCGACCTCAAGCTGCCCGACACCGACGGCATCGAGCTGATGCGCAGCGTGCCGGAGCTTTCCGACCTGCCGGTGGTCTTCATCTCCGCCTACGGCCGCGACGAGACCATCGCCGAGGCTCTCAGGGCGGGCGCCGCCGACTACATCGTCAAGCCGTTCACGCCGACCGAGCTCACCGCCCGGGTCGGCGCTGCGCTGCGCAAGCGCGCGGCGCCCGAACCGTTCTCGCTCGGCGCGCTCGCCATCCACTACGAGGAGCGCCGGGTGACGGTCGGCGGACGCGAGGTCGAGCTGACTGCGACCGAGTTCGATCTGCTGCGCGTGCTCTCGCTCGAAGCGGGGCGGGTGGTGACCTACGAGGCCCTGCTGCGCAGGGTCTGGAACGGGCGCGAGGCGGGCAACGTCGACCTGGTGCGCAACTTCGTCAAGAAGCTCCGCGCCAAGCTCGGCGAGGACGCCCGGAACCCGACCTGGATCTTCAACCTGCGCGGCGTCGGTTACCGCATGGCCAGGCCGGACGGCGGCTGAGGGCAGCCCGGCGCGCGGCGGCATGACACCGGCTTCGACGCAGGTCTCCTCGACCGCCTCGACGTCATGCCGCCTTACGCCGCGTCTTCTACACGGTGCCCTCGAACCTCATCGGGCATCGGCTCGGCGGGCGCCTCTACGACGACCGGATCGAACTCTTCCTCAGCGGCACCCATCTGCTCACCATGCCGCGCGGCCGCGCCGGATCCACCGGTCCCAACGTCCACATCGTCAACTACCGCCACGTCATCCACTCGCTGAAGAAGAAGCCGATGGCGCTCCTGAACCTGGTCTACCCTCATCCAGCGTGTTCGACAGCCGCCAGGCCAGGACGTGGCGGCTCGCCCAGTCCATGATCGCCACCAGGTAGAGGAAGCCGCGCCGCACCGGGATGTAGGTGATGTCGGCGCACCAGACGTGGTCCGGCCGCTCGATCCGCAAGCCCTTGAGCAGATAGGGCCACACCCGGTGCTCGGGATGCCGATCGCTGGTCCGCGGCGCCCGATAGACCGCCTGAAGGCCGAGCAGGCGCATCAACCGAGCCGCCCGGCGGCACCCGATTCGCACACCCTCGCGGCGAAGATGGCGAACCATCTGGCGGGCGCCGTAGAACGGATACTTCAGGAACAGCTCGTCGATCCGACGCATCAGCGCCAGCGTCTCGGCGCTCTCGCCCTTCGGCTCGTAGTAGAGCGACGAGCGCCCGATCGACAGCAGCCGGCATTGCCGGCTCAGGCTCAGCGCCGGACGATCGCGCTCCACCATCGCCCGACGCTCGGCCCGGCTCATCGACCGGACCCGCGAGACAAAAAATCCCGCTCCACGATCAACTCCCCGATCTTGGCGTGAAGATCGCGCACCTCGCCCTCATGATCCCGGACCCGGCGTTCCGCGCCCTTCGAGAACAGCTCGGCCAGACCCTCGATCGCCTGGCGCTTCCACGCCCCCACCTGGTTCGGATGGACCTGGTGCCGAGAGGCGATCTCCTGAAGCGTCCGATCGCCCCGAAGCGCCTCCAGGGCAATCTTCGCTTTCAACTCCCCGGAAAACCTGCGTCGCTTGCTCATCTGTATTCCTCCGTCAGACGGCGGAATACACCTTGACGACCTGGCCGATTTTCCCGCGTCACCTCAGTCGAGTTCCATCCCCTTGATCGTTCGACAGACCTCGACAGCCATGGCGGTCGAAACCGGCCGCCGCTCCAGCATCTCGAAACCGCGGTGCAACGCGGTACGGTAGCGCAGAGCTTCCCTGGTGGCAGGGTCGGCTCGACCCGTCGCGCCGTTGGCATATCTGGGAGCGGCAAGGCGGCCGCATGCGCGTCCGAATCCAAGCACTCCAGCGCCGTTTGACGCCTCCCATACGGGATGGATTCCACCCAAAATTGGAGGTGATCGGGAAATATTTTTTTGCAAGACACGTGATTTCGCCCGATTCGGCGCCCGCTCCCTCGGCCCTCTTCGGTTCGGCGATAGGACTCGCGCTGCGGAGGCGTCAACCTGACGGCGAAAGCCGGATCGGTTGTGGGAATTTGCCGGCGCCATCCTTCGCGGTCGATCCGGGGGCCATTCTCGCGGCACTCCGACGACTGCGTCCCGTCCAATATCGGTGCCTCGCCCCTCGCCGCACTTTACAAGTTGCTCAATTGTGGCTAAATCATCCCATCCCCGGGGGGATGGGATGTGAACAGGAAAAGGCCATGGTCCGACTGAGAGTGATGGGGATGACCTGCGCGCACTGCGAACGGGTGGTTTCGGCGGCCCTGGAGCGGGTGTCGGGCGTCGAAAGGGTGGTTTCGGTCAGCCACGAACGCAACGAAGCCAGCATCGAGGGGGCGCCCGACATGGATCTGCTCATCGCCGCGGTCGAGGAAGAAGGATACGAGGCCGAGGCGGCGGGATGAGCGAAGTCTCCACGCATCACGGGCTCCATCTTGACCCGGGCGCGCGAGAGAACGCGCGACGACGGCTGTTATCGATCCGCGGTCATGTCGAAGGCATACTCCGCATGCTGGAGGACGATTCGGTCTACTGCGTCGACATCCTCAAACAGGTCAAGGCGGTCAACGGCGGGCTCGACAAGGTGGCCGATCTGGTGCTGAAGAGCCATCTCAAGGATCACGTGGTGACCGCGCACGAGCGCGGCGACGTGGGCGACATCGTCGAGGAATTGATGGAGGTCCTGAAGTACCGCTGAGGGCGGTGCGGGACCGCGGGAAGCCAATGTCCGTCCAGTTCTCATTTCGCGTCGAAGGGATGACCTGCGCAAACTGCTCGGCACGCGTCGAGCGAGCGCTCGGGCGCGTGCCGGGCGTCGCCGAGGTGAACGTCAACCTGGCAACCGAAAAGGCGAGCGTCGTCGCCGATGACGGGGGACCCGCGGCCGCTGCCCTGTTCGAACGGGTCGAAGCCGCGGGATATCGCCCTGTCTCCGATCGGCTGGAGATCGGTGTCGGCGGCATGACCTGCGCCAATTGTTCGAGCCGCGTGGAACGCAGGCTGCGCTCGATGCACGGCGTCCTCGCGGCCGACGTCAACCTGGCGACGGCGCGCGCGAGCGTGTCCTTCCTGCCCGAAATCGTCGGCGCGCGGGACATGGCGGAGACCGTGAGGGCGGCCGGTTACGAGCCGCGCGAGCCAGCCGCCGGCGACTCCCGGGCCGGGGACCGCGAGCGCGAGGCGCGCGAGGCGGAGATCGCCGGCCTCAAACTAGACGTCGCGCTTGCCGCCGGGCTGACCGCCCCCCTGGTCATCGTCGCCATGGGGCGCATGGTGCCCGGCCTCGGCGACGCAATGCTGGCCGTCCTCGGCGAGCGCGCATGGATGACGCTCGAACTCCTGCTCGCCGCACCCGTCGTCCTCTGGGCCGGGCGCCGGTTCTTCGTGCACGGCTGGGCCGAGCTCCGGCACTGGGCGCCCGGGATGAACAGCCTCGTCATGATGGGCGCCTCGGCCGCAATGCTCTACTCGACATTGGCATTGGCGCTGCCGTCCATATTCCCCGCCGGGACCGCCAAGAGCTACTTCGAGGCGGCCGGCGTGATCGTGACGTTGATCCTTCTCGGCCGGCTGCTGGAGGCCATCGCGCGGGGGCGCACCTCGGCCGCGATCCGCAAGCTCATGCAGCTACAGCCGGACACCGCGCGGGTGGTTCGCGGCGACGGCGAGACCGAGATTCCGGTGAACGCGGTGATGCTCGATGACGTCGTGGTCGTGCGCCCCGGCGAGCGGGTTCCGATCGACGGCGCGGTGATCGACGGCGAGAGTTTCGTCGACGAATCGATGATCACAGGCGAGGCGGTCCCGGTCGCGAAGCGCGCCGGCGACGAGGCCATCGGCGGGACGGTCAACGAGGCCGGCGCATTTCGCTACCGGGTGACCCGGGTCGGCGCAGAAACCACGTTGAGCCGCATCGTCCAGATGGTCGAGGAGGCCCAGGGCGCGAAGCCGCCGATCCAGCGCCTGGCGGACCGCATCGCCGGCGTGTTCGTCCCCTCGGCCATCGCGGTCGCGGCCGGCGCGTTCGGCGTCTGGCTCGCTCTCGGGCCGGCGCCGTCGTTGAGCTTCGCTTTCGTCACCGCGGTCGCGGTCCTGCTGATCGCCTGCCCCTGCGCCATGGGGCTCGCCACGCCGACCGCCGTCATGGTGGGAACCGGGCGCGGCGCCGATCTGGGCGTGCTGATCCGCAACGGCGCGGCGCTGGAAACCCTGGCTCGGGTCGGCGTGGTCGCGCTCGACAAGACCGGCACGCTGACGCGCGGCCGGCCCGAGCTCACGGATTTCCTCGACCCGACCGGGACCGGGACGGCGGGCGACGATGTCCTGGCGCTGGTCGCTGCCGCCGAGGTCCGAAGCGAGCATCCGGTGGCCCGGGCCATTGTCGATGCGGCGCGCGAACGCGGTCTCGTGCTACCGCCCGTCGAGTCTTTCTCGGTCGACCCGGGCTACGGCGTGGAGGCGCGGATCGACGGTCGGCGGGTCGGAATCGGGGCGGATCGCCACATGCTGCGACTCGGGGTCGACATCGCCGCGACGACCGAAATCGCCCGGTCGCTCGCCGCGGCGGCCAAGACGCCGCTCTACGCGGCGATCGACGGCCGGCTCGCGGCGGTCGTCGCGGTCGCGGATCCCGTCAAGGAAGGAAGTCGGGCAGCGGTGGCTGCGCTTCGGGATCTCGGCTTCGAGGTCGCGATGGTGACCGGCGACAACCGGCGCACCGCCGAGGCCATCGCCGCCGAAGCCGGCATCGACAGCGTGCTCGCCGAAGTCCTTCCAGACCAGAAGGCCGCCGAGATCAAGCGGCTTCAATCGTCGGGGCGCAAGGTCGCGTTCGTCGGCGATGGCATCAACGATGCCCCGGCGCTGGCGCAGGCCGATGCCGGAATCGCCATCGGCACCGGCACCGACATCGCCATCGAGGCGGGCGACGTGGTGCTGATGTCGGGCGATTTGCGGGGCATCGTCAACGCGGCGGCGCTGGCGCGGAAGACGCTTCGGACCATCCACGGCAATTTCTTCTGGGCCTATGGCTACAACGTGGCGCTGATCCCGCTCGCCGCGGGCGCGCTCTATCCGTTCTTCGGGATACTCCTAGATCCGATGCTCGCCGCGGCGGCGATGAGCATGTCGAGCGTGTTCGTGGTGACCAATTCGCTCCGAATTCGGCGGTTCCGGCCCGCGCTTCGCCACGCGGCGGAGACAGGCTCGGAAGCGGCGGAGGCGGCCCGGCAGGACGAGGCCGCGGCGATGCGGCGGGCGGCGTAACGCGCGGCACCGTGCCGCGCGACGACCGGGGCGCCGGCAGGGCTGACGTGAGGAGGAGCGCGATTTGAAGTTCTCATACACTCACCACATGCCCTACACCCATGTCGAGGAGGCGGGGCAGGACTGGCCGGTCCCCAACAAGCAGTTCGACCCCGAGAAGGGCGTCGCGCTCTATCGCGAGTACATCGACAACAAGGTCTTCGCCGAGGAGGTCGGGTTCGATTGGATCGGCTGCAACGAGCATCACATGAGCCCCTACGGCTTGATGCCCAACCCGAACCTCACCGCCGCCGCCATCATCGAACGCACCAGGACGGCCGGCATCCTGCAATCGGGCAACATCGTGCCGCTGACCAACCCGATACGCATCGCCGAGGAATACGCCATGCTCGACGTGCAGTCGGGCGGGCGGCTGATCGCCGGGTTCATGCGCGGGATCCCGCACGAATACGTCGCCTACAACGTCTCGCCGGACGATTCATACCCCCGCATGCGCGAGGCCTGCGAGCTGATCGTCAAGTGCTGGACCGAGCCGGAACCCTTTGGCTGGGAGGGCGAGCACTACCGGTTCCGCGCGGTCTCGATCTGGCCGCGCCCGGTGCAGCAGCCTCATCCCAGGCTCCTGATGTCGGGCTCCAGCCCGGATTCCGTCAGCCTGGCCGCGGAGTTCCGCGCCACGATCGGCCTGCTTCGCATCACCGACTTCGAGAGCGCGCGGGAAATGAAGGACCTGTACACGGACCTCGCGCGAAAGGACGGGTGGGAGCCCGGGCCCGAACACTTCATGGTCGGCATGCCGTGCTCCATCGCCGACACCGTGGAGGAAGCGATGGAGACCCTGCGGAGCGGCACCAGGTTCTTCCTGGGCGTCCTCGGGGGCGGCATCCGGACGGCGCAGCGCCTCGTCCTGCAGAAGACGCGCTACTATCGGGAGGAGGCGCATCGCCAGCGTTTCCCCGGCCTTGCCGCGCGCCGCGAGACGCCGCTGGAGGAGTTGATGGAGAAGGGGCTGGTGGTGTGCGGCACGCCGGACATGGCGATCGCCCAGATCAAACGGGCCAAGGCCGAGCTCGGCCACGGTCTGATGAACCTCAACATCAAGATCGGCAACACGCCGCAATCGGCGGTGCTGCGCACCATGCAGGCGCTGCGCGATCACGTCTTCCCGGCGGTCAGGGAGGTCTGAAGGACGCGGCGCGATGTCCTTCGAAAGCAACACCGCCCGGCTGCCCAGCGGCGAGTTGACCTACCGGGTAGCCGGAGACGGGCCCCCGGTGCTCTATTTCCACGCCGCGGGCGGCGCGCGGGCGACTGCGGGGTTGGAGCTCCTGGCGCGCAGCCGTTGCATCTACATGCCGGTGATTCCCGGATTCGACGACACGCCGCTCCTAGAGTCCGTCTCGACGATGCGCGACATCGCGCGGCTCGGCGCGGAGTTCATCGACGGCGTGATCGGCGAGCCTGCCGACGTAATGGGACAGTCTTTCGGCGGCTGGGCCGCGCCCTGGCTGGCCCTCGACCGCCCCGATGCGGTCGGTCTTATGGTGCTGGAATGCCCGGCGGGTTTCCGGCCCGAGGGGCACCCCCCGCCCTCGAGCGACCCTGAGCTGCGGTTGAAGCAGATGTTCGCCTATCCGGCGCGCCGCCCGCCCGAGACCAGGTCCGAGGCGACGCTCGTGCGAAACCGGGAGATGCTCCACCGCTATCACGGGGCCGAGACCCGCGACGCCGCCCTGATCGACCGGCTCGGCGAGATCGAGGCGCTGACGCTGATCCTGCTCGGCACCAAAGACGGGCGCATGCCGCGGGAGAGCGTCCAGCTGTTGAAGGACCGGCTGACGCGCGCCTTCCTGGTCTATGTCTACGACGCCGCGCACAGCATCGAGACCGATCAGCCGGAGCGTTTCGCGAACTTGGTCGAAGATTTCTTGGAGCGGGGTGAGACGTTCCTCGTCAACCAGGCGGGCGTGCCCGCGATATCAGCCACGGCGTAGGCTGATGACCGGGAAGCCCATCCTGGTGCTCAATGCCGGGTCGGGGAGCGTGTCGTTCATCGATCCGGCGGCTCTGGCCGTCGACGGCGCGGTCGAGGTGGGCGAGGATCCCCGCGATCTCGTCCAGGCGGGAAACGGCTGGATGGTGTTTGTCTCGGTCACGGGGGACGGATCGGTCGCGATGCTGGACACCGGGGAACGCCGCGTCGTCCGCCGCACAGCGGTGGGTCGAGGGCCTGGCCACATCTATCTTCATCCGTCCGGCGAAGAGGTCTGGGTGGCCAACGACGGTTCGGGCGACCTGACGGTACTAAACGCGGTCGCGGGCGAGCCGCTCGCCACCATCCCGGTCGGCGCCGGCCATCACAAGATAGCCTTCACGCCAGACCGACGCTGGACGTTCGCAACCAACATCGTCGATGCGACGGTCACGGCGGTCGATGCCGCGCGCCACCTCAGGTCACCTGGTGAGGGGCGTTCCGATCAAGAAGATCGCCCGGGATTTGAGGGTTTCGAAGAACACGGTGCGCAAGGTGGTTGGGGGCGACGAGACCTCGTCCAGCTACGCGCGCAAGATCCAGCCGATGCCGAAGCTGGGGCCGTGGGTTGAGGAGTTCGAGCGCCGGCTGGAGGCCGACGCGAAGAAGGAGCGCAAGGATCGGCTGTCTCTTCTGCGGATTCATGAAGACCTTGCGTCTCTGGGCTATGAGGGCGGCCATGACGCGGTTCGGCGCTATGCCAGGGCGTGGCGTCGTGTTGTCGCCGGCGCAAGCCTTTGTGCCGTTGAGCTTCGATCCGGGCGAGGCCAACCAGTTCGACCGGAGCCACGAATACGCGGTTCTGTCGGGCGCCACGACCCGGGTGAAGGCGGCGCACATGCGGCTGTGCCACAGCCGGGTGCAACTGGTCCAGATCTTCCCGCGCGAGGGCCAGGAGATGGTGTTCGAGGCGCACGAGCGGCCCTTCCTGATGGCGTATCGCGGCCCGTTCGACGGCTTCCACGCCAGCGAGGCGTCGGTGTCGAAGACCTGCCCGGTGCGCTTCGACAACAACCGGTACAGCGTGGCGGCCCGCGCGGTCG
>MPNO01000104.1 GCA_002239065.1 Defluviicoccus sp. bin129
AATGACGAGGTGGGGCGGGCGTGTCGAAGCACGGGCTATCGGAACGCCTCCGCCACGCCGGACTTCCGCTGCTCCCCACTCGTCATTTCGACGGACCCCGGACTTGATCCGGGGCGGAGCCGTGCGCCAGCACGGCGCCCGCCCCTTCGTCATTTCGACCGGAGCCGTGCGCCAGCACGGCGGAGTGGAGAAACCTCGTCCCCACGGGCTGGGAGGTTTCTCCACTCCGCGCTGCGCGCTCCGGTCGAAATGACGAGGTGGGGCGGGCGTGTCGAAGCACGGGCTATCGGAACGCCTCCGCCACGCCGGACTTCCGCTGCTCCCCACTCGTCATTTCGACGGACCCCGGACTTGATCCGGGGCGGAGCCGTGCGCAGCGCGGCGGCCCCGCCCGTCATTTCGACCGGAGCCGTGCGTCAGCACGGCGGAGTGGAGAAACCTCGTCCCCGCGGGCAGGAAGGTTTCTCCACTCCGCGCTCCGCGCTCCGGTCGAAATGACGAGGTGGGGCGGGCGTGTCGAAGCACGGGCTATCGGAACGCCTCCGCCACGCCGGACTTCCGCTGCTCCCCGCTCGTCATTTCGACGGACCCCGGACTTGATCCGGGGCGGAGCCGTGCGTCAGCACGGCGGCCCCGCTCGTCATTTCGACCGGAGCCGTGCGCAGCACGGCGGAGTGGAGAAACCTCGTCCCCATGGGCAGGGAGGTTTCTCCACTTCGCGCCTCCGGCGCTCCGGTCGAAATGACGAAGAGGAGGTGGCAGGGAGGTTTCTCCACTGCGCGCCTTCGGCGCTCCGGTCGAAATGACGAGGTTTCTCCACTCCGCGCTACGCGCTGCGGTCGAAATGACGAGCGCTAACCCTCCGCCCTGACGATCAGATTGCCCAGCCGGTCGACGGTGCCGCGGAGCCCGGGGTCGATGAAGGCGGTGGCGTCGCCCTGTTCGAGGATCGCCGGGCCCGCGACGGTGGCGCCGACCGGAAGGGCGAGGCGGTCGTGGACTGCGGTGTCGTGCCAGTCCCCCTCCCACCAGACGCGCCGCGATCCCCTGCGCGCCGCCTCCGGCGTGGCGTCGGGCGGCGGGGCGAGAACCGAGAGGTCGAACTTGCGGCGCACCCCGATCGCCGCCGTCCTGAGCGACAGCAGGCGCACGCCGATCCCCTCCAGCAGGCGCCCGTAGGTCTTGCGGTAGGCGGCATCGAAGGCGGTCCGGATCATCTCGGGCGACACGTCGGTTCCGCCGTCGGCGAGGCGCGCGGGCAGGGGCACCGGGACCGTATGGGTCTGGCCGATATAGGACATGTCGAGTTCGAAGGCGGTCTCCAGGCGCTCCAGCCCGTCCCCCGACCGGCGCAGCAGCGCGAGCCCGCGCTCCGCGGTCTCGGCCATCTCGGCATCGAGCGCGGCCATGTCGAGATCGTCGAGCGGGCGGTTGATGGTATGGACGAAGTCGTGGCGCATGTCGGCGATCACGCAGCCGAGCGCGCTGGTCACGCCGGGGAAGCGCGGGATCAGCGCGGCGCCGAGCCCGACATCGCGGATCAGCGCGCCGACATGGAGCGCGCCGCCGCCGCCGAACGGCATGGCGGCGAAGATCTTGGGGTCGTATCCGCGCTCGATGGAGACCAGCCGGATCGCGCCCGCCATGCTGGAATTCGCCATCTTGACGATCGCCTCCGCGGCCGGCGTCAGGTCGAGCCCGAGCGGCGCGGCCACGTGCTCCCGTATCGCCGACCGGGCGGCTTCGATATCGAGCCGGCCGAGCCCCTCGCCGATCGGGCGGTCGGGGTCGATGCGCCCGAGCGCGAGGTTGGCGTCGGTCACCGTCGGGCGGTCGTTGCCGCGGCCGTAGCAGGCGGGGCCGGGATCGGCGCCCGCCGATTGCGGGCCGACGGCGAGGAAGCCGCCGCGGTCGACCGCCGCGATCGAGCCGCCGCCGGCGCCGATGGTGGTGATCTCGATCATCGGGGTGCGCACCACGAGGCCGAAATCGATCGCCGCCTGGGCGCAATAGGCGCTCCTGCCGTCGGCGACCAGGGCCACGTCGAAGCTGGTGCCGCCCATGTCGCAGGTGATCACGTTGGCGAAGCCCGCCGCCTCGGCGATCCGCGCCCCGGCGATGACGCCCGCCGCCGGCCCCGACAGGGTGGTGCGCACCGGGAGGGAGCGCGCGGTGTCGACCGACATCACCCCGCCATTGGACTGGACGATCAGCAGCTCGGCATCGATGCCGCGCTCCGAGAACCCGGCCTCGACGCCCTCCAGATAGGCGCCGAAGACGGGCTGGAGGCAGACATTGAGCGCGGTGGTCGAGGCGCGCTCGAACTCGCGGATCTCGGGCAGGATCAGCGACGAGGCGTTGACATGGGCGTTGGGCCAGACGGCGCGTGCCGCTTCCAGCGCGGCGCGCTCGTTGGCGTCGTTGGCGTAGGCGTTGATGAACACGATGCCGAGCGCCTCGCAGCCGCGCTGGACCAGCGCCTGCGCCGCGCGGGTCACCTCGCCCGCATCGACCGGCTTGCGGATCGTCCCGTCGGCCATCGTGCGCTCGTCGACCTCGACGGCGAGGTCGCGCGGCACCACCGGCCGGTAGCTGCCCCACAGCCCCCAGGTGTTGGGCCGGTCGCGGCGGCGCATCTCCAGCACGTCGCGGAAGCCGCGCGTGGCGATCAGCCCGGTGCGCGCGGCCTTGCGCTCGAGCAGCGCGTTGGTGCCGACGGTCGTCCCGTGGACCACCGATCCGATCTCCGCCGGCTCGTCCACCGACGCCTCGATGCCGTGCAGGAAGCCCTTCGCGATGTCGTCCCGGACCGACGGCACCTTGCCGATGCCGTACTGCCCGCTGCGCTGGTCGAGCCAGAACACGTCGGTGAACGTCCCGCCGACATCGACGCCGACCAGCATGCCGGAACCGCCGGTCACGCCGCGAAGCGCTCCACCGCGATCTCGTCGGCGCGGTGCCGGGCGTGCCACAGATCGAAGGCCATCTGCATGCCGAGCCAGGTCTCCGGCGTCGAGCCGAAGGCCTTGGACAGCCGTATCGCCATCTCCACCGAGATCCCCGTGCGCTCGTTCACCAGCTCGGAGAGCGCCTGGCGCGTGACGCCGAGCCCCTTCGCGGCCCGCGTCACGGTGAGGCCGAGGGGTTCGAGGCATTGGCGCTTCACGATGCCGCCCGGATGCGGCGGGTTGTGCATGCCCATGTCCCCTCTCCTCGGCGATAGCCCAGTCTATATCGGCCGCCGCGCCGTCCTCGAACCGGAAGGTGACCCGCCAGTTGGCCGAAACCGAAACCGCCCAGTGTCCTTTCAGCGATCCTCTTAACTCGTGCAGGCGGAAACCCGGCAGGTTCATGCCCTCCGGCCCGCTGCTGAGATCGAGCGCCGCCAGGATGTCTCTAAGCCTTTGGGCATGTGCCGGCGCCACGCGCCGCGCCGTCCTGCCCTCGTAAAGCGCCTTCAGGCCGCGATGCCGGAACGAAGCGATCACCGTCCAAATCTAGACTGTCGCCTGTCAAATGGCAATTGACAATATGCATGACCCTACGGCAATACTGCGGCGGGCAGGATCGGTGAACAGCGGCGCGGAGCCCCCGAACATGGCCGCCGACATCCGCTGGAGCGAGCCCGATGTCGGCGCGTATATGGGGGAGAGGCGGGGACGCGACGCGGTGCTCGACATGATCCGCCGCGCGCTCGACACGACGGACGGCAGCTTCGCCCTCGCCGTCGCATCGACCGCCGAGACCGGCAGCCACGTCGCCGCGGCTATCGAATGGTCCGCCGACAGGGGCGGCCGGCGGATCGAGGGGCGCGAGCTCGCGGTGTTCGAAGTCCGCGACGGGTGCATCCAGTCCGCCCGGTTCCACCCGGACGACCTCGCCGACGACCTTGCGTTCTGGGGCGAGGCGGCTCCCGGCGCTTCGTGAGACGGCCGGGCCCCGCCCCGCCGATCACCCCGCGGGGCGCGCCACCGTGCCGTCGGCAGATGTAGTCACGTCGTAGTCTCGTTCGGCGGCCTCGGCGCTCACCAGCCCGAGCGCCAGATCGCGGGCGATGGCCTCGACCGGGCGGTCTCGCGCCGCGCCGTAGCCGCCGCCGCCCGGGCTCTCGACGCGCACGCGCTGGCCCTTGCGGAGCGTGACGCCGGAGAGCTTGGCGGTGCCTTCCGGCGAGCGCTCGCCGTCCTCCTGCTCATACACGATCCGGTTGGGCGCGCCGGCCCCGCCGCCCAGGATGCCGAAGGCGGGGAAGCGCGCGCGCTCGCCGAACACCACGAGATCGGCCGCGTCGGCCAGCAGCTCGAACTCGTAGACCGCGCCCAGCCCGCCGCGGTGGCGGCCCGGCCCGCCGCTGTCTTGCCTCAGCCCCCAGCGGGTGACGCAGGCGGGGTAGGCGGCCTCCAGGATCTCCGCCGGCGGGATGTTGGCCATGCCGATCGGCGCGTTGCCGTGGCTCAGCCCGTCGCCCTCGGGGTTGCCGCCGAGCCCGCCGCCGAAGAAGGTGAACAGGATGAAGCGCGCGCCGTCGTCGCGCCTTCCCGACATCAGCAGCGCGTTGACGGTGGCGAAGCAGGCCGCGTTGACCCGCCCGGGCGCGGCGCGCGAGAGCGCGCCGAAGATCACGTCGATGGTGCGCATGATGTTCTCGGTATAGCCCGAGACCGGGGAGGGCGGCTCGGCGGCGAGGATCGAGCCCTCCGGGATGACGAACTCGATCGGCTCGAGACAGCCGCCGCTGGTCGGCACCTCGTGGAAGACGTGCTTGAGGGCGACGAAGGAGGCGGCGATGGTGGTCGCCCGCGAGACGTTGAGCGGCCCGGCGCAGGCCGGCGCGGAGCGCGAGAAGTCGAGCCTCATGGTCTCGCCGGCGACCGTGAGGTCGAGCGCGACCTTGAGCGGCGCGTCGCTGCGCCCGTCATTGTCGATATGGTCCTCGAAGGAATAGGTGCCGTCGGGCAGCTCCGCTATCAGCGCCCGCATCTGCCGGCTCGCGCGATGCGAGATCTCGGCCATCGCCGCCGCGACCACGTCGTCGCCGAAATCGTCGAGCAGGTCGTGCAGCCGCCGCGTGCCGAGGTCGAGCGCGCCGAGCTGGGCGTTGAGGTCGCCGTAATTGCTCCCCGGCAGCCTTCCGTTGGCGAGCAGGATGTCGACGATATCCCGGTTGACCACGCCGCGCTCGGCGAACCTGACCGGCGGGATGCGCACCCCTTCCTGCATGATGTCGATTGCCGTCGGGTTGTAGTTCCCGGGCACGTTGCCGCCGACATCGAGCCAGTGGCCGACCGAGGCGAGGTAGCAGAACAGCGCGCCGCGGCGGAAGATCGGCTTGACGATCTTGATGTCGTTGAGATGGGTCGCCCCGACATAGGGGTCGTTGAGCAGATAGAGGTCGCCGTCCTTCGGCCCCCCGTCGGCCGCGGCGCGCGCGATCGCCGCCTTGGTGGCGTAGCTCATCGCGCCGATGAACACCGGCAGGCCCTGCTTGCCCATCGCCACCGTCTCGCCCTCGGTGTCGTAGACCCCGTGGCTGCCGTCCCTGGCTTCCGCGATCACCGGGCTGAAGGCGGCGCGGAACAGGGTCGCGTCCATCTCGTCGACCAGCTGCTCGAGCCGGCCGCGGATCACGGCGAGGGTGACGGGGTCGAGTTCGGCGTCGGACATGCGATGGCGGGACGCGGGCGTTGCAACCGGGATCGATGATGGCATAGTGCCGCCGGGGTGTCATGCCCGCCGGGGCCAGGAGGAATCGCGATGCAGATCCGCAAGCTCGTCACCGTCGTCGAGGAGACCAGGCGCGAGCTCGACCGCGCCGTCGAGCCGGCCACCCGCCAGGCCGCGGCGATCGCGGTGATCGCCAACCCCTATGCCGGGGTCTTCGACGAGGCGCTGGAAGATCTGCAGGGGGCCGGGGCCGAGCTCGGCGCGCTGCTCGTCCAGCGCGCGATCGACGCGCTCGGCATCGACGGCGAAGCGGTGACGAGCTACGGCAAGGCCGCGATCGTCGGCGTCGCCGGGGAGCGCGAGCACGCGGCCGCGGTGATGCACCCCCGCATGGGCAAGCCGGTGCGCGCGATCGTCGGCCCGGCACGCTCCATCATGCCATCGACCAAGAAGCTCGGCGGGCCCGGCACCGTCATCGACTGCCCGCTGCACCACAAGGACGAGATGTGGACCTTTAGCCATTTCGACGCGATGCAGGTCTCGGTCACCGACGCCCCGCGCGCCGACGAGATCGTGGTCGTGGTCGCGGTCGCCGATTCGGGCCGCCCGTTCCACCGGGTCGGCGAGGACCTCGCGGTCGCGGACCTGATGTCCAAGAACGAGTAGATGTCCCTCATCGCGCCCTTCCGGGCGATCCTGCCGACGCCGCGGCACGCAAGGGCCGTCGCCGCGCCGCCCTATGACGTGCTGTCGACCGCCGAGGCGCGCGCCCGCGCCGCCGGCAACCCGCTGAGCTTCCTGCACGTCTCGCGGCCGGAGATCGACCTCCCCGAGGGGGTCGCGGGCGACGATCCGGCGGTCTATGCCAAGGCGGCGGAGACCATGGCGCGGCTGCTGGCGGACGGGACGCTCGGCCGCGCCGAACGGGCCGGGCTCTATGTCTACCGCGCCGAGATCGACGGCCACCGCCAGACCGGCATCGCCGGCGCGGCGCCGGTCGCGGCGCTCGGCGACGGCCGCATCCGCCGCCACGAGCTCACCCGCCCGGCCAAGGTCGCCGACCGCGCGCGCCAGATCGAGGCGGTCGGCGCCCATACCGGCCCGGTGATGCTGTCCTGGCGCGACGACCCAAAGCTGGCCGACGCGGTGGCCGCGGTGGCGGCGGGCCCCCCGGCGCTGGAGGCCGGGATCGACGGGGTCGCCCATTCGGTGTGGGCGGCCGGCGGGGCGGCGGGCGCGGCGCTGCGCGACGCGGCGGGGCGGCTGGAGACGCTCTATATCGCCGACGGCCACCACCGCTCGGAGGCGGCGTCCCGGGTCGGGGCCAGCTTCCTCGCCATCGGCTTTCCCGCCAGCGAGATGCGCATCCTCGACTACAACCGGGCGGTCCGCGACCTCGCCGGGCGCTCGCCCGAGGAGTTTCTGGCGGCGCTCCGCGAGGTCTTCGCCGTCGCGCCCTCGGACCGGCCCGCCCGCCCGGAGGGGCCGCGGCGATTCGGGCTCTATCTGGCGGGGCGGTGGTACAGCCTCGCGCTCCAGGCGGCGCCGGCGGCCGACGGCGACCCGGCGGCGGCGCTCGATGCCGAGATCCTGACGCGAACCGTGCTGGCGCCGCTGCTCGGGATCGCGGATCTGCGCAGCGACCCCCGGATCGACTTCGTCGGCGGCGGGCGCGGCCTCGACGGGCTCGCAGCCCGGGTCGATTCGGGCGAGATGGCGGCGGCCTTCGCGCTCCACCCGGTCACGCTGGAGGCGCTCTTCGCGGTCGCCGACGCGGGCCGGGCGATGCCGCCCAAATCGACCTGGTTCGAGCCCAAGCTCGCCGACGGGCTGCTCTCCCTGCCGCTGGAAGGCTGAGATGGCGGCGCCCGACGAGACCTACGAGCCGGTCGAGGGCTGCTGCAACGCCTGCCGCCACTACGACCCGACCGCCTTCGGCAAGGCCAATTACGGCCATTGCCGGCGCTACCCGCCGGTCGCCGTCGAGACCAGCGGGGGTCTGCCGCGCGGGGTCTGGCCGGTGGTGGGCTACGACGACAGCTGCGGCGAGTATGGCCCGGCCTGACCGCCTAATGTTTCACGTGAAACATTGGTCAATAGTGTTGACCTATTATTCGCGGGCGGCTCTGGCGTGATACGGTAATTTTCGTCCCCCGGGGACGCGGCGGCGCCGTGGCGCGCACACCCGGGGCCGCGTTGTTCCGCCGCGTCAGCCGCTTGCCGGGAGCGCTTGGGAGAACGCTTCGGGTGGGCGTTCTTCTGGGCCCCGCAGCCGCGCGCGAATCCAGCCTGCCAGCGCGGTCTCGTCGACGCGCCCGGCCGCGACGCCCTCCATCAGCGCGACGGCGTCCAGGGGATCGAAGTCGAGACGATAGCCGTTGTCGGCGAGGAACAGCCGTCCCGCCACCCAGGCGGTGCGCTTGTTGCCGTCGACGAAGGGATGGCCGGCGGCGAGGCCGAGGATAACGGCCGCCGCGAGATCGGCCGCGTCCGGTTCGCCATACGCCGCGCGGTTGCGGGGACGCGCGAGCGCCGCATCGGTCGCGCCCCGGTCGCTTATGCCGTCCGCGCCGCCATGCTCGGCGAGCTGCCGGTCATGCACCGCCAGAACCACGCCGGCCTCGACCCGGCGCCACGCGGCGGTCACTTCGCCAGCGCCCGCAGCACCTCGCGGTCGTCGTGCATGATCTCTTCGGCCAGCGCCATCTGGCGGGCGAACCCGGGATCGTAGGGGGGTCAGCCGGTAGCCGCCGTCCGGCGCCTCGGTGAGATAGAGCGTATCGCCCTTCTTCACCCGCAGCCGTGCCACGTCAAGGGCGGGCCGTGCGGAGACCCTGACAGCGGTGCCTTCCTTCGTCATTTCGACCGGAGCGGAGAAGTCCGGGGTCCGGGGCGGTAAGATGTCTCCACTCCGCTTCGGGTTGCGTGGATCCGGTCGGTATTGCGAAGAGGTGACTGGAGCCTGCCGCGTCGGTCGTCTCACTCGAGACGGGCACGTATCCGAATTGGCAGTGGGCGAAACTGCGTAGAGGAAGATTTCCATGGCGAAGCACAAACTGGATCGGATGTTCGAATTCGTCGGTTCCTGCGACGATCCCGGCAAACTCCGCAATATCGTGAGCAACGCCCGAAAGCGAGGTGCCGAGGATCTTGCCGAGGCCGCTTTTCGGAAACTCGTGGCGGTTCTTCCATCGGAGGAACCCGGAACCGTCGAGCACGATTTCTGGCGCACCATCCACGCCTTCGAGCATGTGCTTGGCGAAGAACGCGGACGAACAACGCGACTGTCACGGACACGTCAAAAGGTAAACCGGGTAGGCGTGCATCGGACGCTGGTCGATTGGGCGCTCGGTAAACGTGAACCGGAGGGCTTTGCAATGCTGCTGGAGCGCGGCCTCGCCGAATTGGCGGGCGAGTCCATTGTATTGCGCCATCCGGACAAGTTCGGCCCGGAGATTGTCGGAGCCGCCACCGCTCGTCTGGAGGCAGCGGGTGTCGACATAGCCGCTGTAGCCTCCTATCGCTGATTGCAGCCTCGGGCGCCCTCGCCCCGGGATGCCAAGGCGCTAAAACGGGTTCTCGACCTCGACCCCCGCCGGTTCGAAGTCCGAGACGTTCCCGGTGACGACGACGGCGCCTTGCGCGAGCGCCGTGGCGGCGATTTGCAGGTCGGCGCCGTCGTGGCCGAGCCTGGCGGAAAGCCGTCCCCAGATGCGCGCCTCCTCCGCGCCGAAGGGCAGGACGCGGTCCGCGAAGAGGCGCACCGTGCCGTCGATCCAGCTGCGCAGGTCCGCCGCCAATTCGGGTTGGCGCGGGCTCTGGAGCGCGATACCCCGCTCGATTTCCCCGAGTGACACGACGCTGAAATACAGGTCTTCCTCCCGCTGCGACCCGAGCCAGGCCGCGACCCGGGGGGCGCGTTCGGGGCGCCGCGTCGCCGACAATGCGTCGGTGTCGAGGATGAGCTTCAAAGCCCGACGCGGCGCGGGGCGACTTCGGCGCGCTCGACCGTGCCGGGGAACGCTCTCGCCGGAGGTCCCCCCTCAGTCCACCGCGTCGATGGCGGCCCCGAGGATGTCGGCGAGCTCTCCGATCTGGTCCTCGGTGATGATCAGCGGCGGCGACAGCGCGATCGTGTCGCCGGTCTGGCGCGCGATCAGCCC
>MPNO01000105.1 GCA_002239065.1 Defluviicoccus sp. bin129
CGGTTCGCCCGGGCGTTGCGGGATGCTTCGTTTGCCCTATGATCCGACGAGCTGCGGACTATAGCCAGGGCGCCCGGCCGCGCGAAACGCGGGGGGCTCGCGCGCCGGTCGTATCGGAGAGGTCATGGCGATACGGATCGAATACTGCCGGGTCTGAAACTACGAGCCGCGCGCCCTCCGTGCGAGGGACAGGCTGAAGGCGCTGGGCGCCGAGAATGTCGAGATCGCGCCCGGCGCCGCGGGCGCGTTCGAGATCGCGATCGACGGGCGGACGGTCTCTTCCAAGCTCGGCACCGGACGCTTCCCGACCGATGCGGAGGTCGACGCGCTGCTCGGCTGATCCCCTCGCCGGGGCTCAGTTCGTCACCGGCGCGCCGAACTCCCGGCTGGCGGCGCTGACCAGCTTCACCCCGTCCGCGCCCACCTCCATGATCGCGTAGCTCCGTTCCGACAGCCCGTCGGGGCGGAAACGGAACAGGCCGGACGCCCCTTCGAAGCCGCGCGCGTCGACCAGCGCCGCGGCGCTGAAATCAACCCCTTCCGCGCGCCGCCCGAGCAGCGCCGCGACCGCGGCCGCGTCATAGGCCAGGGCGGCGAGCGGGCCGGGGGGCTTGCCGAAGGCACCGGCGAAGCGGCGCTTGAAGAGGCTCGCGAGCTCGGTCTCGGGGCTCGCATACCATGCGCCCTGGAGCGCCGGTTCGTAGCGCAGCTCGAGCCGGTTCCAGGTCGAGATGCCCAGCGCGCGGACCCGGTCGCTCGGGATGTCGTAATAGGGCAGCCGGGCGGCGATGGCGTAGACCGGGCTGCTGCCGGACGGCACCAGGATGGCGTCGAACCCGACATCCCCCATCGTGTCCCGGTTCTTCAGCGCCTCCAGGATCGCGCGCGACTCGGCATCCTCCCGCGCGCGGAGGCCGGCGCGGTACTCCTCCAGCTTCTCCTTGCGGAGGTCGTAGCGGGCGAGGCGGCGCACCGCCCGGTCGATCGACGGAACGTCCTCGCCATAGGGAACGATTTCGTGCAGCCGGATTCCGGCCTCCCAGGCCGCGGAATCGGCCGCGACCGCGGCCTGGGCGCCGAACCTGCCGGTCGGGATCAGGGCCGCGACGCTTCGTACGCCGCGGCTGCCGGCATACGCCACCACCGCCCGGATCTGCGGCTCGGGACGATGGCCCAGCACGAAGACGTGACGCCCCGCCGCGGCACGGTCGTTGGTGAACGCGATCACGTTCACCCCGGCGCGCGCGGCCAGCGGCGCGACGGCGGAGACCGAATCGGAAAACAGCGGGCCCAGCAGCAGCCTCGCCCCCTCGCCCAGCGCCCGTTCCGCCGCCGCCGCCGCGCCGGCCGGCGTGCCCCCGGTGTCGTATGGCTTGTACGTGAAGTCGGGAGCCGCGTGGTCGAACACGGCCATCATCGCGCCGTTCAGCATCGCCCGCCCGAGCTCGCCGTCATCGCCGGAGAGCGGCAACAGGATGCCGATGACGAGCCTCTCGCCGGCGGCCGGCCGCCGGGTGCCGGGATGGCCGGCGGCGATTTCGGGGGCCGGGCCGGCCGCGCGCCCCCCGGGGCGGTCGGCCTGGGCGGATGGCGGGACGCCCGGCGTTTCCGGCGCGGGGGCCCCGCCTCGCTGCGGCGGCGGGGCCGCCTTCACGGCCGGCCGGCGCGGCCCACTCCCCGCTGCGGCGCCGGTCCCGCTTCCACGCGGGGCGGCGGCGCCGCATCCGGCGTGCAGGCGGCCAGGACGATGGCGGCCGCGATCAGCACCGCACGGCGCACGCCGGCGCCGGGATCGCGGCGCTTTCCGGTTCTCCCGCGAGCCGGGGTCTCGATCGGGCTGCTCCAACTCATGTCGGGCCTTGGGAAAATTTCATAACTTATTGTTTTTTGTTCTTTTGAACCCGTCGGCGCAGCCGCCCCGGACGGATCGGGGGCCCAGCGCGCGCCGGGCCCCCGATTGCGTTGGTCGGAGCGATAGGATTTGAACCTACGACCCCTTGACCCCCAGTCAAGTGCGCTACCAGACTGCGCCACGCTCCGTCGGTATCGGGACCCGGCCCGAAGACGCACCCGACCTTATAGCAGCTTCGGGCCGGATGACAACGTCCGGGAATGCCCCGCCCTATTCGAGCGCGTCGCGAAGCCGGCGCCTGATCCGTTCGAGCTCGCCCAGGACTTCGACGAGCGCGGCCTTCAGCGCCGCCGCCTCCGATGCATCGGCCACGGCCGCCGGGGCGGGGCCGGGATGGGTTGCGACGATCGCTTCGGTCCGGTCGATCGGCGTGGGTTCGGCCGCCGGGGGCGCGGAGTCCTGCCGCTCGGTCAGCGCCTTCACGCCGCCCTCGCGCAGCAGCTTCTGCACACCCTTGATGGTGTATCCGTCGGTATAGAGCAGTTCGCGGATCGAGCGCAGCAGATCGATGTCCTCGGGCCGGTAGTAGCGCCGGCCGCCGCCGCGCTTCATCGGCTTCACCTGGATGAACTTGCTCTCCCAGAACCGCAGCACGTGCTGGGGAACCTCGAGCTCGCCCGCCACCTCGCTGATGGTGCGGAACGCCGATGCCGACTTGCCCGCCCCGCGGCGCCTGGGCTCGACCGATTGCGCGGCCTCCGCCATGTTCAGTCGCCGGACCCGTCGTCGTCGGCGCCGCTGGCGGTCATGGTCTCGTTGATCCGCGACTTGAGCACGTTGGAAGCGCGGAAGACCAGCACTCTGCGCGGCAGTATCGGCACCTCCTGGCCGGTCTTCGGGTTGCGCCCCACCCGCGGCCCCTTCTGACGGACCGAGAAGCTGCCGAAGGACGAGATCTTCACCGACTCGCCGCGGGTCAGCGAATCCGAAATCTCCTGGAGCACGGTCTCCACCAGCTCCGCCGATTCGTTTCGCGACAGCCCGATTTCCTGGTAGACCGCCTCGGCCAGATGCGCACGCGTCACCGTCGCTGACGCCATGTCTCAAAGCCCTCGCCTGTTCGACCTACAGGGTACGCCGAACCAAGAATTCAGTCAATTATCAACGGGATAGGCGATTTGGCTAATGTAAAGCCGCGATTTCCGCGGGTTTCGGGCGGTGTTGCCCCGCCCGGCCTACCAGCGAACCAGGCTCGCGCCCCAGGCGAAGCCGCCGCCCATGGCTTCGAGCAGACACAGATCGCCGCGCTTTATCCGGCCGTCCGTCACCGCCTCGGCGAGCGCCAGCGGGATCGATGCGGCGGAGGTATTCGCGTGGTGATCGACGGTGACGATCACCTTTTCCTCCGGCATGCCGAGCTTGCTCGAGGTGCTCCGTATGATCCGCAGATTGGCCTGGTGCGGCACCACCCAGTCGATGTCGTCCGCGGTCAGCCCGTTGGCCGCCAGAGCCTCTTGCATCACCGACGCGAGGTTGACCACCGCGTGGCGGAACACGTCGCGGCCCGCCATCCTGAGATGGCCGACCGTGCGGGTGCTCGACGGCCCGCCGTCGACGAACAGGAGATCGTGATGGCGGCCGTCCGAGCGCAGGTGGTTGGAGAGCACGCCGCGGTCGGCGGCCGTCCCCTCCCCCTGTTCGGCGCGCAGGACCACCGCTCCCGCCCCGTCGCCGAACAGGACGCAGGTGGCGCGGTCCTGCCAGTCGAGGATCCGGGAGAAGGTCTCGGCGCCGATCACCAGGGCGGCCTCCGACTGACCGAGGCGGATGAAATTGTCCGCGACGTTGAGCGCGTAGATGAAGCCCGAGCACACCGCCTGGACGTCGAACGCGGCGCCCCGGCGCATGTCGAGCGCGTCCTGCACCCGGGTCGCGGTGGCCGGGAAGGTCTCGTCCGGCGTCGCCGTGGCGACGACGATGAGGTCGAGCTCCGACGGCAGCATCGCCGCCCGGTCGAGCGCGATGCGGGCGGCGGCGGTCGCCAGATGCGAGGTGAACTCGCCCTCGGCGGCGACCCGGCGTTCGCGAATGCCGGTGCGCTGGACGATCCATTCGTCCGACGTGTCGACCGACCGCGCCAGGTCGGCGTTGGTGAGCACCGTCTCGGGAAGATACCCGCCGCAGCCGGCGACGACGGCCCTGGCGACCATCAGGATGCGGCCGCGCGCGTGCGGACCGGCACCGACAGCCCGCCGCCGTCGAGCTGTGCGATGATCCTTTCGTTGAAGCGATGCGCCGCCATGTCCACCGCCACCCCGATCGCGTTGGCGAAGCCGAAGGCGTCGGTCGAGCCGTGGCTCTTGACCACGGTTCCGTTGAGCCCGAGGAACATGGCGCCGTTATAGCGCCGGGGATCGACCCGGGCGCGCAGCTTGTTGAGGCTGCGCCGGGCCAGAAGATAGCCGAGACGCGCGCTCAGCGAGCTCTTGAACGCCCGGCGCAGGAACTCCGTATAGAGCTTGACCGAACCCTCGATCGTCTTGAGCGCGATATTGCCGGAAAACCCGTCCGAGACGATCACGTCGACCGTCCCCATGGCGATATCGTCGCCCTCGACGAAACCGTGGTAGCGGATGGCGGCGTTTTTCGCGCGCAGGATGGCGGCGGCCTGGCGAACCGCCTCGTGACCCTTGACCTCTTCGGTGCCGACATTGAGCAGCCCGACCGAAGGGTCCTTGAGCCCCAGCACGGTGCGGCCGAACTCGGAGCCCATGATCGCGAACTGGATCAGGTTGTCGGCGTCGCACTCGACATTCGCGCCGAGGTCGAGCATCACGCTCTCGCTGCGGTGGTTGGGGAAGACCGCCGCGATCGCCGGGCGATCGATGCCGGGCAGGGTCTTGAGCGTGAATTTCGCCATCGCCATCAGCGCGCCGGTATTGCCGGCGGACACCACGCCTTCCGCCTCCCCGTCGCGCACGGCGTTTATCGCCAGACGCATGCTGGAGCGCTTGCCCTGGCGCAAGGCCTGCGACGGCTTGTCGTCATCGGTGACCACCTCCTCGGTGTGGTCGATCGCGATGACCTTGCGCAGCTTGGGCATCCGCTTCAGCAGCGGCGCGATCCTGCGTTCGTCCCCGAACAGCCGGAAGCGGACGCCGGGATAGCGCCGCCGCGCGATGTTCGCGCCCCGGACGACGATACGCGGCGCGTTGTCTCCGCCCATCGCGTCGAGCGCAATTGTCGCCAGAGCAGTCAACCGGACCCGCCCTTCAACGGCGCGCCGCGGCCTAGGCCGGGCTCGCCTCGGTGACTTCCCGGCCGTCGTAATGTCCGCAGGACGGGCAGACATGGTGGGGGCGCTTGTCTTCGCCGCAATTCGGGCACTCGCCATAGGCAGCCGCGCTCAGGGCGTGATGCGAACGCCGCATGTTGCGGCGCGACTTGGACACTTTCTTCTTCGGTACAGCCATCGCCACAGTCTCTGTTTGGGATGATCGAACGCCGAGCGTGCGGATACCTAGTCGACTGACACGCGGCCGGCAAGCCAGCGCCAAGTCTAGCTGTTTTCGCTCCGTTCTTCCAGCACGCGAAACGGCGATTCGGCGGCCGGGGAAATCTCCCCGGTATCGCCCGGATCGAGCGCCGAATCGGCGTCCGGCGAGCGGGGAAACGGATCGAGCGAGAGCGCGAGCTCGACCGCGACCGCCTCGCCGATGTCGATGGTATCGCCGGCAAGCGGTTCGAAATCCTCGTCCGGCGGGATGACGACCGTCTTCGGCGCCGGCGCGTCGTTCCCCACCGGGCGCAGCAGCAGCGTCACCTCCTGGTCGATTTCGCCCGGCACCGGTTCCAGCGTCACCACGCATTCCTGGACCACGCGAGCCGATATGCGCGCGGCCAGGGCGACATCGCCCGCGCGGGTGCGGCGCAGCGACACCGTGGCGGAAAACCGCTCTATCGCGACGATCGCGAAGCGCTGGACCAGGGCGCGGCGCTCGGCCGCGCCGGCGGCGATCTCGCGAACCATGCCGGATTCCGGGATCCGGTCGAGGCCGACGATGCGCGAGAATTCGGGCGTCATGCCGCGCCTAGCCGGACCGGGCGGGCAGCGCGAACCGCGCCTCGAGGCGCACCCGGCCCCGCATCAGGTCGTCGAGCGGCTGGGCCTGGAGCGCCGCGATCTGATCCCGCGTGTAGCGGACCATGGCGGTCGCGCCGCCGGCCGGCGCGTCGACCGTGCCGTAGAGGTTGCGGCCGAGCGCGGCGCGGAGCGCCCGGTCGTCGCCGTCGAGCCCCTCTTCGTAGGCCTTGATCCGCCCGAGGAACGAGCTCGCCATGAACTTGACCCGGCGCCCGACGCCGAGATCGCCCGCGCCCATCTCCCTGAGGCAGCGGTCCATGTCGTCGAACATCGCATCGAACAGGGACTGCGCGAGATCGCCGGTCCGCCCGGGGTCCTGCTGCAGCCGGCGCAGAACGAAGAACGCGTGCAGGGCGATCAGCTCGAACCGCCCGTCGAGCGTATCCGGGACGCCGCCCGCGGTGTAGAACTCGGCCGAGCGGGCCCGCTCCACCGCCGTCGCGTAGAGCGAAGCGGCGGATGCCCGGGTTCCCTTCCTGTCGCGCAGGCGCTTCAACATCTCGTCATCGCCCGAGGCTTCGCATTGACAGCCAGGCAACTTGGTGCATTCTCTGCCCGAGGTCCAGCGATCGGGCCCCTCCGGACATGGGACAGCGGATAGCGAAGGCGATGCACCGACGACGGTCCACTCTCGGCTTCGCCCTCGGCGTCGTCGCGGCGGCCGGGCTGCTGGCCTGTTCGCCGACCCGCGACAACCACGGCAACATCCCGCTCGCCGAAAACGCCGAGGCCATCGCGCCCGGCAAGCAGACGCGCGAGCAGGTGCTGGAAGCGCTCGGCACCCCCTCGGTCCAGGGCACCTTCGAGCAGGACGAGATCTGGTACTATGTGGGCAAGCGGACCGCGACGACCGCCTTCTTCGCACCCGACGTTCTCGAGCATCAGGTCCTCGAAATCCGCTTCGGCGCCGACGGCCGGGTCAGCCAGGTCAGGAAGGTCGACGCCACCAAGGCGGTGAAGCCCCGCCTCGTGGACCGCGAGACGCCGACCGAGGGCAACGAGCTGTCGATCCTCGAACAATTCGTCGGCAATATCGGCCGTTTCTCGCCGCGGGCGGGCCAGTAGCGGCCGACACTCCCGGTCAGGCGGCCAGCACCGCCAGCAGCAGCAACGCCACGATGTTGATGATCTTGATCATCGGGTTGACCGCGGGGCCCGCGGTGTCCTTGTAGGGATCTCCCACGGTATCGCCGGTCACCGCGGCCATGTGGGCGTCCGAGCCCTTGCCGCCGTGATTGCCGTCCTCGATGTACTTCTTGGCGTTGTCCCAGGCGCCGCCGCCCGAGGTCATCGATATGGCGACGAAGATCCCCGTCACGATGGTGCCGAGCAGCATCGCGCCCAGCGTGGTGAACCCGGCCACCGGCCCGCCGATCCAGGACATGACGAAATAGATCACGATGGGCGCCAGCACGGGCAGCATCGAGGGCACGATCATCTCGCGGATCGCGGCGCGGGTGAGAAGGTCGACCGCGCGGCCGTATTCCGGCCGGCTGGTCCCTTCCATGATGCCCTCGATCTCGCGGAACTGGCGCCTGACCTCGACCACCACGGCGGCGCCGGCGCGGCCGACCGCCATCATCCCGAGCGCGCCGAACAGGTAAGGCAGCATGCCGCCGACGAACAGCCCGATCACGACATAGGGATCGGCGAGCTGGAACGAGATGTCTTTGGCGATCTCGGGGAAGTAGTACTTCAGGTCCTGGGTGTAGGCGGCGAACAGCACCAGCGCGGCGAGACCGGCGGAACCGATGGCGTAGCCCTTGGTCACCGCCTTGGTGGTGTTGCCGACCGCGTCGAGCAGGTCGGTGTGCCGGCGCACGTCTTCGGGGAGGTCGGCCATCTCGGCGATGCCGCCGGCGTTGTCGGTCACCGGCCCGTAGGCGTCGAGCGCGACCACCATGCCGGCCAGCGCGAGCATCGTCGTGGCGGCGATCGCGATGCCGTAGAGCCCGGCCGCGAAGTAGGAGAGGATGATGCCGGCGCAGATCACCAGCACCGGCAGGGCGGTCGCTTCGAGCGAGACCGCGAGGCCCTGGATCACGTTGGTGGCGTGCCCCGTCTCGGATGCCTTGGCGACGCTCCTGACCGGGCGGTAGGCGGTCGAGGTGTAGTATTCCGTGATCCACACCAGCAGCCCGGTGACCGCGAGCCCGACGAGCCCGCAATAGAGCAGATGGCGCGGCTGGATGGTATCGCCGTCGAGCGCGATCTCGACCGAGAAGCTGCCGAAAATCTGCCAGATCGCGAGCGCGATCAGCACCGCCGAAATCAGCGCCGCCGCGATGAAGCCCTTGTACAGCGCGGCCATCACGTTGTTGCTGGCGCCGAGGCGGACGAAGAACGTGCCGATCACCGAGCCGATGATGCAGACCGCGCCGATCACCAGAGGCAGGGCCATCATCGTTTCCTGGGTGGCGCCGGTGAAAAAGATCGCGCCCAGCAGCATGGTCGCGACCACGGTGACCGCGTAGGTCTCGAACAAATCGGCGGCCATCCCCGCGCAGTCGCCGACATTGTCGCCCACGTTGTCCGCGATGACGCCCGCGTTGCGGGGATCGTCCTCGGGGATTCCGGCCTCGATCTTTCCGACGAGATCGGCGCCGACATCGGCGCCCTTGGTGAAGATGCCGCCGCCGAGACGGGCGAAGATCGAGATCAGCGAGGCGCCGAAGCCGAGCGCCACCAGGGCTTCGAGGATATGGCGCAGCCCGGCCGGGTCGGACGGGTCGTGGACGCCGCGCAGGATCATGTAGTAGACGACCACGCCCAGGAGGCCGAGGCCGACCACCAGCATCCCGGTCACCGCCCCGGACTTGAAGGCCACGTCGAGCGCCGGCCTGAGGCCGCCCTCGCGGGCCGCGTTCGCCGTCCTGACATTGGCCCGGACCGAGACGTTCATGCCGATATAGCCGGCCACCCCGGACAGGATCGCGCCGATGAAGAAGCCGATCCCGACATACACGTCGAGCAGCAAGCCGAGAATCACGCCGACGACGATGCCGGCGATGCCGATGGCCAGGTACTGGCGGTTGAGATAGGCGCGCGCGCCCTCCTGGATCGCACCGGCGATCTCCACCATGCGTTCGGTGCCCGGGCTCGCGGCGAGAATCGATCTGACCGCGTAAAGCCCGTAGAGGATCGCCAAAACGCCGCAGGCGATGACCATCCAATAGGTTGCCATCATGCTTGCAGGACCCCTTGTCTTGTCGAGATTGGCGCCACGCTATCGGCAGCGCGGCCCTTGGCGCAGAGCCGGTCGCCCGGTGGCCGGTGAGGTTCGGATGAGCGCGCGGAACATGCCAGAACTCGTTCGCCGAGGCAATAAGCGGGGACGGCC
>MPNO01000106.1 GCA_002239065.1 Defluviicoccus sp. bin129
GGCTACGCCCTCCTTCCGTCCCCGGCCCCCGTCACAAACCCGGCGTCGCCAGTCTCACCCTGTTTGTCGCGCCCCACGAAAACGCGCGATTCCATCAAATATGCGCGGTTTCTGACCGTCGCCTACAGGGGCGCGCGCCCCGGCCTCATTGAAGCTCCACCGGCAACACCGTCTATCGGCCGACGGGCGCGGTGGCATCCGGGGCGCGCGCGCCCCGGCCTCATTGAAGCCCGCAGCAGATAGTTCCACGTGCTCCTATCCTGCATCGGCATCCGGGGCGCGCGCGCCCCGGCCTCATTGAAGCGTCGCGCTCGACGGCAACGGCCCGCACAAGGCAACCGGCATCCGGGGCGCGCGCGCCCCGGCCTCATTGAAGCGTCATGTGCGGGGAGAGCCGCCACTTGCGGCCGCGCCAAGGCATCCGGGGCGCGCGCGCCCCGGCCTCATTGAAGCGGCCAGAGTTCAGGATGACCGTTATCGTTTCATTTCTTGGCGGCGGCAGCTTCGATAACCTCGAACAGCTTCGCGAGCGTTGCTTCGCTGACGCGTGCCCCGCGCATGAGCTTCTCGAGCTCGTCCATCCGTTCGGAATCCGCAAGATCCTCGATCGCGACGTCCTTGTAGACAACGGTGTGATGGGGATCACCTAATTCGACGGCCTTGTCGAACAGCAGACCTGCCTCGAATTCCAGGTCGGCCTTGCAGGCTTCTTTGTCTACGTTTCCGCGCATCCGTAGATGCTCTGGTGGCTGTTGCATCCACGATTCGAGGAATTCGGCGACGATACGTTCGCGAAAAGTCTTCCGGCTCTGATCGATCTCTCCTTGAAGCGCAGTGTGGTAGGCCCTGGTGATCGCAATCAGGCGCTCCAACTGCTTCTCCGCGCATTCCTTGTCCCGTCGCAGGATCACCTTCCCTCGGGCCTTCCAGTCATGGAAGAACACGCGCTCGAGCTCCTGGCGCAGGCGAATGATGTACCTGTCGTTGACCGTCAGCGTCTCGTGACCGGCGTCGGTTTGGATCGAGATTTCCAATTCAGTCTCGAGATCCACCGGAACCTTGAGCGTGGATGAGATACGGGATCGCAAATGCTCGTCGTCGAGCTTCTGGAACTTGGCAGGCAGCCTGATTCTGCGGGAACGAAATGTGGCGTTCGTCATCTTCAACTCGACGAACTGCACCTCACTCCTGAAGACCTTCAGCTTTCTGCTGAGATCGAACGGCTGAGGCGGATCGGCCTTCAGGTTTGCGACCGTCTCATCTACCCGCTCGGGCGTCAGCGCCGTCTGCCCGACCTCCGTGCGGGGTCCCGCGAGGGCGGTTGCATGGGCGAGCGTCTCCGCGGCCGCCCCCTCGATTACCAGCGCATTCGGCTTCTCGACGCTAGTCGAGCCCGCCTCGACGTTGCGCGGGACCGGCGAAAAGACCATGGTCCGATTGTCGGAAACCACGACGCCGATGCGGACGCCCGGCTGCTCGCGAAGCTCGAAGAGTTGCTCGGCGCTTGCTGTACGGATGATCTCCAAGGCCTCCATGTCGCCGTAGCCCATACGATAGACCTCGGGATCGGCGTCGAGGATGACGGTCAGAGATTGCGCCGAGAGGGGTCCGATACGCTCTCTGAGCGCCTTCGCTACCGGCGTGGTCAAGCCGGGTGCCACGACGATCAGTCGGCGTATCGCGGATCGGATCAATTCGATCAGCGTGTCGTCGGTGGCGGTGGTGAAAATACGACTCATTTCAGTTTCTCCTCGTCCGCCTGTCGACGTCGACTCCGTAGATAGAGCCGCAAACGTCGAATGGCCGAAGGCCACATCCCCTTCGCAGCCATGCTCTCGACTCCTCTACGGCACGTTGAGCACTCACTTGTTGGAGGATACGATGCAAGCTGTTGTGATTCATTCTCGTTCTGCCCTCATTCGAGCGCTGCTGTGCTCGCATCGAGGATGGTCGTGTCTCCGCCGCAGCCAAAGCGAGCGGCCGTCGTTTCCTTGATTCCGGGCGTATCTCAAGCTCATCGGTGCATCGGACGAAATTTTTTCGGCGACTTGCGGCGCCTGTCGTACTCTCACGGCGCTAGGACTGCGAACTGCCGGAATTCCCATACCGAAACCGGCTTGCGGGGCCTTCCGCCGCCCCTATCTTTTCCTGAATGGAGGACGTGAATTCACATTCGACCGGCAACCTGGGCGCCCGATTTCGGCAGGCAATCGAAGCCTGGTGTTCGCGTAGCGGCATGAGCGCCGGGGCCCTGGGCGCCGCCGCGCTGCGCGACCGGGACTTCGTCGCCTCGCTCCGCCGCGGCCGCAATCCCCGGCTCCGGACGGTGGACAGCGTGCTCGCCGTCATGGGCGAGCCGCCGGCCGGACCGGCTTTCCTCGGGGAGGTCGAGGCCTTCCTCGCGGTGACCGGGATCAAGCGCTCCCTGCTGGGCAGGGAAGCGACGGGCAATCCGTCCTTCGTCGCAGAGCTGCGCAAGGGCGTGTCGCCCACCCTGTCGACGGTGAGGGACGTGCGCGCCTGGATGGCGTCTCACGCCAGCGCGGAGGAGTGGCGGGAGATCCGCGCCCGGATCGGCGCAATGCCGCGTTTCCTGACCGGCGCTCCCTTGCCGCCGCCGGAGCCGCCTGGCCGCTCCGAAACGGACCGCCCTGGAGACAAGCGGCCGCGCCGCCGCCGCAAGGGCCGGAGATATGTGAACACCCGCAAGGCCGCGAAGCTTGTCGGTCTGTCCCCGCGGACTCTCGACACATACCGGTGCACCGGGGCGGGGCCGCGGTACTACCGTTTCGGGGGCTGCGTGCGCTACCGCGTGAAGGATCTGGACGCATGGGCCGCCGGTCGCCGCCGGCGTTGAAGCGGACGCGGGGCGGTACGGCAGGCATCGCCGAGAGCTCGGGCGTCTCCAGACGCTGGGGCGGCTGACATGTCGGGCGCGCTCTGGCCGCGCCGCATGGTCCGGCTGGGTTTGCTCGGCGTCACCGCGATGACGCTGGCGGTGCCAGTCATTCTGCTGGCGCGCGGGACCACTGGCCATGACTGGTACGCGGCCCGGAAGCTGACCGTTGCGGAGGTCATGATCGCCGTCGGTTTCAGCGAAACCACGACCGTTGCATTCCGTTTAGCGGACGGCGACACCTGGAACATCATTCGAGCGGCAGTTGCCGTATTCCCGTCGGCGGTGCGGGCGCGGCAGCGCATCCTGGGGACCATCGGTGACGGCGTCATGCTGGGCGCCGGCGTCGGCGGAACGGTGTTCTGCCTGATGCTGCTCGGAGCGGCGGGCCATGGGCGGCGCGGGCGGATCGGGACGGCCCTGGAGCCGGTGGAATACCCTAGTCGGCATCCGCCGACAGCGAGCCCGGCGGGGCGCATCGCGGACTGGGTTCGGCCCGGCCTGCGGGCGCGGATTGCGCTGCTGGTGGTGTCTCCGGCAGAGCTCGAGCGCCTGATGGCGCTGCTTGGCCCTACGGGACGTCCGGGATTCATCGATCTCCCTGGGCCGGACGGCGTGGAGCCGGTGGAGGCCGACGGCAAGCTCCTGAAACGGACGGAATCGCCATCCCTGCCGTCAGCTGAGAATGACGAGCCGGGCACCGATGTTGCGGTCCCGGCCAAACCCGCCCACGCCGATCCCGGAAGCCGCCCGGATACGACGAAAACGGACAAGCCGGCCGGGGACAGGGCGGTTGGGCGCGGGCGCGAGCCGGGCGAGCAGTTCTTCTGATGGTCGCCTCGATCGGCGCCGTCGCCGCGCCGTCCCAGGGCGTCAGCTATTACGAAAGGGACGGCTATTACGCGAAGGACGACCCCGATCATCGCAACGCCAGCGCCTGGGCCGGCAAGGGCGCCGACGCGCTGGGTCTCTCCGGCCCGGTCGATCCGGACGTCTTCACCGCGATCCTGGAAGGCCGGGTGCCGGACGGGCCGCGGCTGGGCCGGCCCGGCAAGGACGGCGAAATCGTCCACCGTCCCGGCCGCGACCTCACCCTGTCGGCCCCGAAATCCGTCTCCCTCGCCGCGCTGGTCGGCGGCGACGCCCGCGTCGCGGACGCCCACGGCCGGGCAGTGGATCGGACGCTCGCCTGGGTCGAGGAGCGCGCCGTCGAGACCCGGATGAAGGGCCAGGAAAGCGGCCAGTTGATCCGCACGGGCGATCAGAAGGCGGTGATCGCCACCTTCACCCACCAGACGTCGCGCAATCTCGATCCCCAGCTCCATACCCATGCGGTGATCGCCAACATGGTGCAAGGCGAAGACGGCAAGTGGCGCACGATGGCGAACGAGAAGCTGTATTCCTCGAAGATGCTGATCGGCGCGCTCTACCGGGGCGAACTCGCGCGGGAACTGACATCGCTCGGCTACGGCATCGAGAAGACCCATGCCGACGGGCGGTTCGAGATCGTCGGCGTCTCCCGCGAGGTCATCGAAGCCTATTCCACGCGCCGGGCCGAGATCGAGGCGGCGATGGACGGGCGCGGCCTGGGGACGCCGGCGGAGAACCAGCGGGCCGCCCAGCGCGCCGCGCTGATGACCCGGGCGGCGAAGCGCGACGTCGACCGTGCCGAACTACGGGAGATGTGGCAACGGCAGGCGGACGGCCTCGGGTTCGACGCCAGGGCGCTCACCGCTGACGCGGTGGAGAAGAGCCGGGACGCCACCGGCAAGGATCGCGAGACTGGCAGGGGCGCCGCATCGAACGGGGCGGCGGTTCCCCAGGCGGATCTGTTCGACTCCCCGCCGCAGTCTCCGGCGGAGGCAGCCATGGCCTGGGCGGTGGAGCACCTGTCGGAGCGTGAGGCGGTGTTCGCGAAGACCGACCTGCTCGCCGCCGCGCTCGCGTGGAAACCGGGCGCGGTGACCATCGGAGAAGCCGAGGCCGCCGTCGCGCGGCTGGAGAAGGAGGGCACTCTCCACCCCTGCGGCCTGCCGGCCTGGGGCGAGTCGCTCACCACCGACAAGGCCGTCGCCGACGAGAAGGAGACCATCGCGCTGATGGAGCGCGGCCAGGGCGTATCGCGCCCCGTCATGCGGAGCTGGATCGCGGGGCCGCTGCTGCACAACGGCCGCCTCACCGTCGGCCAGAAGGAAGCGGTGAAGACGATCCTGTCCTCGAAGGACCGGGTGGTCGGCGTGCAGGGCTATGCCGGCACCGGCAAGACCACCATGCTCGACCGAGCCCGGCAGCTCGCGGCAAAGAGCGGCTACCGCACGATCGGCGTTGCGCCGTCGGCCTCGGCGGCGCGCACATTGGCTGCCGAAGCCGGGATCGAGACCGAAACCCTGCAGCGCTTCCTCGCCCGCAATGCGGGGATCGCGGAGGGACGGCTGACCCGAAAGGGCGCGCGCGAAATGCGCGCCGCCTTCCGGAAGACCGTGCTGGTGGTCGACGAGGGCTCCCTCGCCTCGACCGTGCAGGCCCGCGACCTGCTCCGGATCGCCGCCGCCATCCGCATCCCCCGCGTGGTCCTCGTGGGCGACCGGAAGCAGCTCGACGCGGTCGATGCCGGCAAGCCCTTCGCCCAGCTCCAGGCTGCCGGCATGAAGACGGCGGTGATGGACGAGATCCTGCGCCAGAAGGACGCCGAACTGAAGAAGGCGGTGCGGGCGAGCCTCGCCGGCGAGATCGGCAAGGCCTTCGGGAAGCTCGGCGACCGCATCGCCGAGGTCAATCCCGACAATCTCGCCGGCGCGGCCGCCGCGCGCTGGCTGAAGCTCTCCGCCCAGGAACGCGACAACACCGGGCTGATGGCGCCGAGCCATGCGCTGCGTACGGAGATCAACGGCCACATCCGCGAGCGGCTCGCCCGCGACGGCGTGATCCGCGGCCCCGCCTTCGAGGCCGAACGGCTGGTCTCCCGCGGCTATACCAGTGCCGAGAAAATGGTTGCGGGGAACTATTCGCCCGGCGATGTCGTCGCCTTCCACCGCGACTACAAGAGCCTGGGTGTCGCGAAGGGCGACGAACGGCGTGTCGCCGGGGTCGATCACCGCAAGGGCACGGTGATGCTGGAGGGGCCGGAGGGACAATCCGTTCCCTGGCGGCCGCGCGCGGTCGGGGCAAAACGCGGCGCGGTCGAGGTCTACCGGACGGAATCGATGGAGCTGCGCGCCGGCGACCGCATCCGCTGGACCCGCAACGACACCGGCCTCGGGCTGGTGAACAGCGACACGGCGGAAGTCGCTTCGGTCCGGGGAGACCGCGTCGCCTTCCGGCTCGGCGACGGGCGGACGCTGGAACTCGGCAAGACCGACCCGCAGATGCGCCATCTCGACCACGCCTGGGCCTCGACCGTGCATGCGTTTCAGGGGCGGACCGTCGACAACGTGATCGCGGTGATGGAGGCGAAGCACCCGAAACTCTCGACGCAGAAGAGCTTCTACGTCGAGATCAGCCGCGCCCGGCACAACGCCGAGCTGGTCACCGACGATGCGAAGGAACTGCGCGAGACGCTGGAGGCGGCGACCGGCGAGCGGGTCTCCGCGCTCGAAGGGATCGGCGCGGCTGAGAAGGCGCTCGCGGCAGAGAAGGCGCGCGGCGGAGAAAAGGGACGCGGCGGAGAAAAGGGACGCGGGCGCGGGCAGGAGGGGATGCTGGAGCAGCCCGCCGGAATGCGGGACGAGGCAGCGGACAAGGGTCGCGAGGCCGAACCAGACAAGGCGGCGGTGCTGGAGAAGGCGCGCGCTCCGCGCGGCATCGAGATGGAGATGTAGGGTCGGTTCACACTATTGGGTGAGGATATCCAGTGCCCGGGTCCGGTCGAGTTTGGCGTGTGCAAATTGATTTCGGTAACTGCGGAGGCAACCGTAGCAACTCGAGTCGCAGCCACAATTGCCCCGCACGCGTTCCGTGGCGGCGCCAAGTACGTCACCGAAGACCTGTTCGTTTTCCAGTTGCGCCACCAGCCCGGCGCCGCCCGGCACGTTGTCGTAGAGCACGACCGCGGACTCACCAGGCCGGTCTCCGCCTGTAATGGTGACGTTCAGATCGGTGTCCGGCACTTCAAGCGTGTCGGCTGCGCCGAGCAGAACCGCGTAGGCGACCGAATACGCATCCCACTCGCCATGGACCATCGCAAACTGTAGGCGAACGACATCGGTGGCCAGTTCGTGGCCGAGGGAGAACCGCTCCAGGGTACCCGGGCAATCCGAGTCCGAGGGCGATTTGTGGCTGGCCTGCGGCGCAACCATGTGAGCGCCGCAGGATCGGCAGATGTAGAAGCCCTCCTTGTTTCGGCCTTCGCACAGGACAACCAGAACTCCGGGAACCGCCCTCGTCACCTGGACGCCCAAAAGATTCGTCTTTTCGGGTTGCGTGTCGAAACCGCGGAAGAACGGTCGGGTCGTATAGAGGCGTCGGGCGCGTCCCCGTGGCTCGGAGGGCTTCTTGAACAGGGGAGTCACAAAGCCGAATTCGGGAATGAGGTATTTCCGTTCGCCGGAAGGCACGTCGGGGTCGCCTTCGTTCCACTGTCTGAAGTTGCGCGCATCGTCATACTGGTAATAGCGCACGGGCCATGCCTTCCCGGTGATCGCCTTGACACCGCAGGATTCCCATTCGAGCTTGTTGGCGACCACCTTGCCTCCTGGAGCGTACTCGGCGATCGCCTGGGACAAGTCCCGCTGGAGAGCGACACCGGCCGTTCGGCCGTCTGTGGACCGGACATCGAGCTCGACGACATCCACCGGAAACCCGTATTTGGGAATCACGGCCTTTCGGGAAAGAAAGTTGAGCGACCTTTCCTCTGCGATGGTCTTCATGCGCCTGCGGATACGCCCGATCCAGCTGTCTTTCCCCTGCTCGAAATACTCGCTACGAAGGGCCTCCATCGCGGTGTAGTCCGCGCTCACTTCCGCCTCCGCGAGAGAAAGGCGGCTGTCCGCGCCGGCTATGTTCACAACCCAGGAATCGTCGTCGAGACCGACCCGGCCGTGCATGTTCTCCGGAACCATGCGGCGCATCGTTTCCTTCAGTTCTCCGTTGTCTTCGCAGAAACCGAACAGGTCGCTCGTTGCCCGGGGCGCGTTCCAGCCGCCCACAAACGCCTCGACGTTCCGGAACCTGACCGGGTCCTGCCTGAAGAACTCGGACAGGGCGACGGCGACCATGTGGCGCAGAACGATTTTCTCGTTCGTCATGTGCAGACGCGGCGCATGGATCGCGCCGGCGATCATTCGGTCGACGGGCTCTTCGTAGTGATACAGGTCGTGCGGATTGCGGCGGCAGTAGGTCAGCACCAGGCCAGGCGTGTCCCGCCGGCCCGCGCGCCCGGCGCGTTGAGCATAGTTGAAAGACTCCGGCGGGACATTGCGGAGAAAAACCGAATCCAGGTCGCCAAGATCGACGCCGACCTCGAACGTGGTGGATGAGCTGAGAAGGTGGATGGTGCCGTTCTTGAACGCCTCCTGCCTTCGGCGCGCTTCCTCGGCGTCGATCTGCGCGGTGTGTTCTTCCGCGCGCAGTTCCGCCGGCAAGACGGAACTCCCGTAGAGTATTCGGTAGTGGTTCTCGACGAGGCGTTCCGGCAGGGCCGGTGAGAGAGTGCCGGGGCAGCGGTTTCGCGGGCAGACGCCTCGAACATTGTGACTGCTCACTGTCGCGCAGGTGTCGCATTCCCAGATTTCGGCGGGATTGGCTGGCTTGATCCGGAGCCAACGTGAATCGAGCCGGAAAGTGCCGTTGTCCTTCGCGGGCAGCAGCACGGGATCGTGGCCACGCTCCCGGAGGGCGCGCCAGATACCGTTCATGAGTTTGCCCGACGCCGACCGCCTGTCGTCCCCCGACAGGCCGCTGTCCACGAGTAATCGGCTAAGAAAATGACTCACGATGGCTGATTGCGGGCCGCCCCACTGCTGGACATTGCGCCTCCGGCCCGGCGGCGCGCTGCTGAATGCCTGCTGCGGCCAGGGTGAGAGATCGTTCCATATTGGCGTTCCGGCGCCTGCGGGAAGGTTGATGGCGCGGCGCGGGCGCATCTCGTCCAGCAGATAGCCGGTCAAGACGCGCGCCTCGATTTCGGTGAGGTTCCATGGCGGTCGCAGCATCGCCTCCGGCAAACGCAAGTCCCGGGGCAGAGCAACGAACCACCTGACCAACCCGACGCCGGCTAGGGACAGTCTATTCTCGTCGGTTATCGCCTCGCGCAGGATGGAGGTGAGCACCCGCCGGGTTCGTTGCTCCCGTGTGTCCGCTTCGCTGAACAGCCCGGCCGCATCCCACTCCCGGAGCAAACGGTTACGGAGGTCGTCGATGGATAACCCCTCTTCGGCTGCCGGTTCGGACATGATGGCCCTGAGAATGAAGTTCCGGTCGCGCAGCTTCCCGTAGGAATCCTCGGCGTACCACGCGAAGAAGGCAGCCTCCTGCCGGCTGTCGGCGAAGGCGAGAACCTTGCGCCGGCTCTCCGGAAGCAGTTCGTGGAGGGCAGTGGCAATGACGGTGTTGGGGCCGTCGGATCCGTGCACGATTTCCTGGACGGGATCGC
>MPNO01000107.1 GCA_002239065.1 Defluviicoccus sp. bin129
CGCCCGCGCCGTTTCCCCCTGGGGATACGAGCTGGCGCCGGCGCCGGCCGCATAGCCCGTGGCGCGAGTTCCGCTTCGTCCTCAACGAGGTCCAGAGCGCCATCGAGCCGCCCTTCGGCCTCGCCCGGACGATCGACGGCTGGAACGACATCGCCAAAGCCCTCGCCGAACCTCCACGCCGCCGAAGACCTCAACGGGACATCTACAGCAATCTATAACAAGTTAGCGCTTATGGGATCAAGTCCGGGGCCCAGGGCCACAGGCACCGCTCTCGCCCGGCTTCCCTGGGCCCCGGATCAAGTCCGGGGTGACAAAAATGGGGGCGGCGACGGTCTCGCCCATCGGGGCGGAGCCCGCGTCGAAGGCTAAACCGGACAGCAGTGGACCTGTTTCGGGGTGACGGCTCTGGAATCGGCGACGGCGCAATACCCTGGCGGGAAGACGCGCCCTAGACCGCCGCCATCGCGTCCGCCCAGCGCTCCAGCATCTCGTTCTCGTGGCCGGGCATGGTGTGGTACATGACCTGGTGATAGCCGGCGTCCCGGATGCCGCGCAGGCGCTCGACGATCTCGGCCTTCGTCCCGGTAATCGACAGCCCGCGTATCACCCTCGCGTTCAGGTGTTTCTCGTCCGGGCGGACATACATCAGATGGCCGCGGTGGTTGGCGAGATACCGGGTATCCGCGGGCTCGTAGGCCTCGTACAGCTTGCGGTAGGCGGCGAGCTCCTCCTGGAACGGGAAGTGCTCCGAGGACCCGAACACCGAGCCGAACGTTGCCTCCTCCGCCAGGTTGTGGAAGGCCATCGCGGCGAACGGCCCGGCATGCGCCATGGCGCGCGGGCTGTCGGCCGGCTCGCCCTCGTCGAGGACGCAACCGCCCGCGGCGAGGACCGCGCGATGGTCCGCGATGTCGTGGCCGAACGCCCCGAACGCGGCGCGATAGTCCTCGAGATCGGCCGTCTCCTTCTCCGGCCAGCAGGCCGGGCCGATCCAGCCGGCGCCGAGCTTCCCGGCAAGCCGCCGCGCCTTCGGCCCGAACGCCGACAAGACGGTCGGGATCGGGTCCTCGACGTTGACCAGCCCGCGCTCGGGATCGATCAGGCGGATGTCGCGAGCGGCGCCCTCCTCGTCCCACGCGACGGTCTCGCCGGCCAGCAGGCCGCGGACGATTTCGATGTATTTCTCCATGCGGGCCAGGGTGACCGGCCCGAGCCCGAGCGTGCGGCGGCCGGTGAAGCCGGTCGAGACGCCGAACACGACGCGGCCCGGCGCCAGCGCGTTCAGCGTCGCCAGCCCCGCCGCCGTCACCGGCGCGATCCGGTTGGAGGGGATGATGACCCCGGCGCAGAGCTTGATCCGGCTGGTCTTCACCGCCGCCGCGCCCATAGCGGCGAAGACCTCGGCGTTGAGCAGCACGGTGTCGTAGAACCAGGCATGCGAATAGCCCAGCTCCTCGGCCCGCCGGCAGACCTCCCAGGAACTGGCCTTCGTGGGCAGGCTCAATCCGAGCTCCATCGCGTCTCCTCCCGTCAAGGGCCGCGCGGCGCGCGATCGGCCTGTTCCGCGCCGGCTTCCTCCACCACCAGCCACGCCCCCATCGCGAATTCGGGCGGGATTGCGAACGCGCCTTCGGCGAGCCCGGCGGCGGGCACGCCGGCCGCCTCGACGAAGCGCCGGGTCGCCGCGATATCGGCGCTTTGGAGCACCGCGGCGGCGATGAAGGGGAGGCTCGGCGGCCGGGCGCCGGGGACGATGCGGGCGAGCCCGTCGGGGTCGACGAAATCGAGCCGGCCGCGGTCGAGCGCGACGGTGGCGCCCGCCGCCTGGCGCCCGGTGGAGCGGGCATGGGGGGGGGGGGGGGGGGCCGGGGGGGGGGGGGCCCGCCGCCTGGCGCCCGGTGAAGCGGGCATGGCGGGCGGCGGCCTCGGCCGGGTCGTCGGTGCAGATCAGCACGCCGGCGAGCCCGGCGAGCGCGTTGTCGCGGGCGATCGTCGAGGGCTGCCAGACCAGGTCGGGCGTCTCGTGGCGCAGGATCTGCATGCGGCCCTCCGCCATGGTCCCGGGCGGGACGCGCAGCACCGAGAACGCGGCCTCTGCCTCGCCGCCGCCATCGACCGGCATCGGCCGGCGCAGATTGGCCACCGGGCGGGGCGCAAACCCGGCGGCGTCGAGCCGCCTTGCCTCGGCGTCGGTATCGTCGACCGCAAACGCGATCAGATGCAGCCCCTCATGGCGGGCGACGGCCTCGCGGTGGGCCCGCGCGAACGGCGTATCGAGACCCGGGACATCGGTCAGGACCTCGAGATAGCCGCGTCCCAGCATGGCGCAGCGGTTGGCGGTGCCGGTCGGCACCCGGTTGCCGGCCGCGTCTTCGTTGCGGTGGACGGTGTAGGGGGTCAGCGGGAAGCCGAGGCGGGCGAACGCCCGGGACGCCTCGTCCGTGTCGGAGACGAACCAGCCGACATGGTCGAGGAAGATTTCCCCCGGGGATGGGGTCTGCGCGGCGGCGCTCAGTCGTTCCAGACCTCTTCCCAGCTCCCCCGGGTCGCCGCCTTGGAATACTCCGTCGCCCGGTTCTCGAAGAAGTTGGTGTGCTCCATGCCGTTGAGCATCTCGTCCATCCACGGCAGCGGGTTGCGCTCGGTGCGGTAGATCGGCTGCAGGCCGAGCTGCGACAGGCGGCGGTCGGCGATGTAGCGGATGTACTGCTTGACCTCCGCCCCGGTCAGCCCCTCGACGCCGCCGAGCTCGAAGGCGAGGTCGATGAAGGCGTCCTCGTGTTCGACCACGGTGTTGCAGATCGTGTAGAGCTCGCGCTGGAACGCCTCGGTCCAGATCTCCCGGTTCTCGTCGATGAAGGTGCGGAACAGGTGGATGATCGAATCGGTGTGCAGCGACTCGTCGCGCACCGACCAGGAGACGATCTGGCCCATCCCCTTCATCTTGTTGACGCGCGGGAAGTTCATCAGGATCGCGAAGCTGGCGAACAGCTGGAGCCCTTCGGTGAAGGCGCCGAACACCGCGAGCGTCTTGGCGATGTCCTCCCTGGTGTCGGTGCCGAATTGCTGCATGAAGTCGTACTTGTCCTTCATCTCCTTGTAGCGGAGGAAGGCCTGGTACTCGGTCTCCGGCATGCCGATGGTGTCGAGCAGATGCGAGTAGGCGGCGATGTGGACGGTCTCCATGTTGGAGAACGCCGACAGCATCATCTGTATCTCGGTGGGCTCGAACACGCGGGCATAGTGCCGCATGTAGCAGTTGTTCACCTCGATGTCGGACTGGGTGAAGAAGCGGAAGATCTGGGTCAGCGTGTGGCGTTCCTGCGCGCTCAGCTTGTTGTGCCAGTCCTTGACGTCGTCGGCGAGCGGCACCTCCTCGGGCAGCCAGTGGATGCGCTGCTGGGTGAGCCAGGCGTCATAGGCCCAGGGATAGCGGAAGGGCTTGTAGACTCCGTTCGAATCGAGCAGCGACATCGGCGTTCCTACCCGGACCTACTGACAGGCGAGGCACTCTTCGTAGTCGTTGGCCGCGCCCTCCCTGGCGGCCCCGTTGGCCGCCTGGAGCGGCACCGGCTCCCCGGCGCCGGCCAGCGTCGCGCCGTTGCCGACCACCGCGACGTCGGCCTTGTTGGCCACCTTGTCGGCGCGCTGGATCGAGCGCGAGCGGCAATAGTAGAGCGACTTCACGCCCTTCTTCCAGGCCTGGAAATGGATGTCGTGCAGCGTCTTCTTGTGCACGTCGGCCGGCAGGAACACGTTGAGCGACTGCGACTGGCAGACGAACGGCGCGCGGTCGGCCGCGAAATCCACCAGCCAGCGCTGGTCGATTTCGAAGGCGGTCTTGAAGATCGCCTTCTCGTCGTCGGCGAGGAAGTCGAGATGGGCGACCGAGCCCTCGTTGACGGTGATCGAGGTCCAGACGTCGTCGGTGTCCCTGCCCTTCTCCGCCAGCAGCGCCTTGAGGTACTTGTTGCGCACGCTGAACGAGCCGGACAGGGTCTTGTGGGTGAAGGCGTTGGCCACGTTGGGCTCGATCCCCGGCGAGCAGCCGCCGCAGATGATCGAGATCGAGGCGGTCGGCGCGATCGCCAGCTTGTTGGAGAAGCGCTCGTCGAAGCCGTAATCGGCCGCGTCCGGGCACGGCCCGCGCTCGGCGGCGAGCGCCCGCGACGCCGCGTCGGCATGGCCCCTGATGTGGCGGAAGATGTTGCGGTTCCACGCCTTGGCCGAAGCCGATTCGATCGGCACGTTCTGGCTCTGCAGGAAGGAGTGGAAGCCCATCACCCCGAGCCCGACCGAGCGCTCGCGGCTCGCCGCGTAGCGCGCCCGCGCCATGCTGTCGGGCGCGCTCTCGATGAAGTCTTCGAGCACGTTGTCGAGGAAGCGCATCACGTCCTCGATGAACAGCGGATCGTTGCGCCATTCGAGGAAGGTCTCGAGGTTGAGCGAGGACAGGCAGCACACCGCCGTGCGCTCCTCGCCGTGATGGTCGGGGCCGGTCGGGAGCGTGATCTCGCTGCACAGATTCGACATGCGGACCTGGAGCCCGGCGAGCTTGTGATGCTCGGGCGTGGCACGGTTCACGTGGTCGATGAAGATGAAATAGGGCTCGCCGGTCTCGATCCGGCTGGTCAGCAGGCGGATCCACAGCGAGCGTGCCTTGACGCGGCGCACCACCGTCTTGTTCTTGGGGCTGATCAGCGCCCATTCCTCGTCGTTCTCGACCGCGCGCATGAAGGCGTCGGTGATCACCACGCCGTGATGCAGATTCAGCGCCTTGCGGTTGGGGTCGCCGCCGGTGGGGCGGCGGATCTCGATGAACTCCTCGATCTCGGGGTGGTCGATGCCGATATAGACCGCCGCCGAGCCGCGCCTGAGCGAGCCCTGCGAGATCGCCAGCGTGAGCGAATCCATCACCCGGATGAACGGGATGATTCCCGAGGTCTTGCCGTTGGCGCTGACCTTCTCGCCGATCGAGCGCAGATTGCCCCAGTAGCTGCCGATGCCGCCGCCGCGCGCGGCGAGCCAGACATTCTCGTTCCACAGATCGACGATGCCGTCGAGGCTGTCCGAGGCCTCGTTGAGGAAGCACGAGATCGGCAGGCCGCGCACCGTGCCGCCGTTCGACAGCACCGGCGTCGACGGCATGAACCAGAGCCGCGACATGTAGTCGTAGAGCCGCTGCGCGTGCTGCGAGTCGTCGCCGTAATGGGAGCTCACCCGGTAGAACAAATCCTGGTAGTTCTCGCCCGGCAGCAGATAGCGGTCGTCGAGGACCGCCTTGCCGAACCCGGTCAGCAACGCGTCCCGGCTGCGATCGATCTCGACCGTGACATCGCGCTTGGACTGAAGCAGGTCATGCTTCGAGGAAACCAGATCTAGCACCCGTCACCCCCGCCTTTACTCGTCCGGTTCGCGGTTCCGTGAAACGGCGCCAAAACGAATCGGTTGCCGAAGAACCGCGAACTTCCAGCTTGCACAAGAAATTGTGGTCCCGCAAGAACAAACCTACCAAACATTGTGTTATGAGCCGGGAAGGATTCGCCTGGCTCAAATTAATATTCGTCTTTTGTTCGCTGATTGTATCAGCCATGTTCCACAGTTCAAGCCATGGTTCCCACTCTGTTCCGATTCGAATTGCGTGAATCCCGGGGATAGACCACAAGATATGGTGGTCGGGCGGACGCCCCTCAAGATGCGGGACCGGCGCGGCACATCCGGGCCAGCGCGTCGGGGCGGATCGGGACTTCCGTCACCTCGACCGCGAAGGGGGCGAGCGCGTCCTCGACCGCCGCGGCGATTGCCGCGGCCGCCGGCACGGTGCCGCTCTCGCCCACCCCCTTGACCCCGAGCGGGTTCAGCCCGGTCGGCGATTCGAGATGCCGGATGGCGACCGGCGGCAGCTCGGCGGCGCCGGGGATCATGTAGTCGGCGAGCGTCGCGGTGAGCGGCTGCGCCTCGCGGTCGAAGGCGATCCGCTCCAGGATCGCGCTGCCGATCCCGTGCGCCACGCCGCCCTGCACCTGGCCGTCGACGATCAGCGGGTTGATCATGCGCCCGCAATCATGCACCACGACGTAGCGCAGGATCGCCACATGGCCGGTCTCCGGATCGGCCTCGACCTCGGCGACATGGCAGCCGTTGGCGTAGCTCAGCGCATCGAAGGGCAGCGCCGCGGTGGCCTCGAGCCCGGGCGCGGCGCCGGCGGGGAGCGCGTAGCCCGGCGTGCCGTAGACCGCGTTGGCGAGATCCCCGAAGCCGACCGACAGCGCCGCCACGCCGCGCACCCGCGCGCTTCCGCCGACCAGCTCGATATCGTCGGGCGCGGCCTCGAGGCGCAGCGCGGCGAGGCTGCGCAGCTTGTCCGCCACCTCGCCCGCCGCCGTCAGGGCCGAAGAGCCCGCATTGACCGCCTGGCGGCTGGCCGAGGCGCCGATGCCGATCGCCATCGCGCCGGTATCGCCCATCACGACGTCGATCGACCCGGGGTCGACGCCCAGCCTGTCGGCGCAGATCTGGGCCAGCATGGTCCGCGTGCCCTGGCCGATCGCCGTCGCGCCGGTGACCAGGCTCACCCGGCCCGACGGGGCGACGCGCACGGTCACCGCCTCGAACGGGCCGCGCCCGGTCCCCTTGACGTAGTTGGCGAGCCCGATGCCGAGGAAACGCCCGCCGGCGCGCGCCGCCGCCTGCCGCGCCCGGAACCCATCCATCCCGGCGGCCTCCAGCGCGGCGTCGAGGCAGGCCGGGTAGTCGCCGCTGTCGAGCACGATGCCCGAGCCGCTGCGGGTCGAGAGCGGCCGCGCGTAGGGCATCTCGTCGGCGGCGATGAAGTTGCGCCGGCGCACCTCCTCGCGCGCCAGCCCGGTCGCGGCGGCGATGCGGTCGACGAGGCGCTCCATCGCGAAGATGCCCTGCGGGTGCCCGGCGCCGCGCACCGGGGTGGTGGGCACTTTGTTGGTCACCGCCACCCGCACCCGCAGGCGATAGGCCGGCAGCCGGTAGGGGCCGGGAACCACGGTGGCGGCGTTGTAGGAGAGGTTCAGCCCGCGCGCGGTATAGGCGCCGTGGTCGTGGATCATCTCGCCGCGCACCGCGAGCAGGCGGCCGTCCCGGTCGGCCGCCGCCTCCATCTCCCAGTACTGGTCGCGCTCCTGGGTGGTGGCGGTGAAGTGTTCGCGCCGGTCCTCGATCCACTTGACCGGGCGGTTGAGACGGCGCGCCGCATGGGCGATGACGATGTCCTCGGGGTAGACGACGAGCTTGGGCCCGAACCCGCCGCCGAGATCGGCCGCGCGGACCGCGATCCGGCTCTCGTCGAGCCCTAGCGTCGCCACCAGGGCGCGCAGCGCGCCATGCGGCGCCTGGCTCGACAGAAAGAGCGTCAGCCGGTCGTCGAGCGGGTCGGGGATCGCGACCGCGCCGCGGCACTCGATGGCGAGGCCGAGCCCCTTGTGCTGTTTGAGCGAGACCCGCACGCGATGCGCGGCGGCGGCGAAACCCGCCTCGACATCGCCATAGCCGATCTCGTACTCGGCGAGCAGGTTGTCGTCGAGATGACGATGCGCGGCGGGCGCGCCCGCTTCCAGCGCCGCGCGGCAATCGGAGGCGGCCGGCAGGGGGCGGTAGTCGATCTCGACCGCCCCGGCCGCGTCCTCGGCGGCGTAGCGGCTGTCGGCGAGGACCACGGCGACCGGCTCGCCGACATGGCAGACCTCGTCCCCGGCGAGGATCCGGCGGTCCAGTATGTGGCGGTAGGACGGGCTCGGCAGGGCGGTGACCAGCCGCTCGGCGGCGAGATGGGGCGCGATCTCGGCATGGCCAAGCACCGCCACCACCCCGGGCAGGGCGGCGGCGGCGGAAGTGTCGATGCCGGCGATCCCGGCATGGGCGTAGGGGCTGCGCACGAAGGACGCGTGCAGCATCCCCGGCAGATGGAGGTCGTCGACGAAGCGCCCGGCGCCGCGCAGCAGCGCCGGATCCTCCAGCCGCTTGATCGGCTTGCCGATCAGCGCCGCGCTCAGCTCTCCCGCCCCCGCTCGGTGACCATGCGCTCGAAGGCGGCCAGGGTCTCCTCGCTGACATGGTGCTCGATGCCCTCGGCATCGGCGCGGGCGACGTCCTCGCTGACGCCGATCGCCTGCAGGAAGGCGACCACGATCTGGTGCCGACGGCGGGAGGCCTCGGCGATGCGCCGCCCCTCGTCGGTCAGGAATATCGCGCGATAGGGCTGGGTGGTGACCAGCCCGCCCTGCTGGAGCCGCGCGACCGTCTTGGTGACGTTCGCATGGGTCACGCCGAGCCGGCGCGAGATGTCGGCGGACCGCGCCTCGCCGGTCGAATCGATGAGGTCGGCGATCAACTCGACATAGTCCTCGGCGATCTCGGTCTGCCGCGCAAGCCGGGTCTGGCGGTGGTGCCCGGCCTGCTCGTCGGGCTCGACGAGCACCGGCGCCACCTTCGCCGGCCTCCTGCGCCTGTCCTTCGTCACCCGGGGTCCCCCGCGTTCCAGCGCCGCTCCGACTATGACGGAGCGCGGGCCGCTTGACAATTCTTGGCCGGGGGCAAATAAGTTAGCCAGGGTTAAACAGTACAGCGCGGGGAAAGACTGACATTGGCAGGGAACCGGGTTCGGGGGTCGGCCCGGCCGGCCGCCGCAGCGGCCGCGCTGCTCTGTCTCGCCCTCCTGCTGGCGGGCACGGCTTCGGCCCATGTGGCGAGCCGGGCGCAGTGGCACCCGCTGGCCGCCGCCTATCTCGATGCGGTGTTCGCGAGCCGGATCGATCCGGTCGACTGGCGGGGAATCGCGCGGCGCTACGACAGCGCCGATCCCGCGTTCCGCCATGCCGGCCCGGAGCCCGCC
>MPNO01000019.1 GCA_002239065.1 Defluviicoccus sp. bin129
TTCCTGTTCGTGCTTTCGCCGGAGCTGATGATGCAGGGCTCGGCGCTCGCCGTCGCCCACGCGGCGGCGGCGGCGGTGGGCGGGGTGTGGCTGGTCTCGATCGGGGGGATAGGCTACTTCACACGGAGGCTGGGCCCGCTGCGGCGGCCGGCGGCCGCTTGCGCGGGCGCCGGATGGTCGGATATCGGCGGGCTCGCGCTGGCCGCGGTCCTGGTGGGGTACGAGGTCGCCGCGGTGCGCCGGGCTCGCCCCGTGGGTGCCGGCTAACCCGGTTTTGACAGCGCGAGCGCGCCGTCGATACTGTCCCGCACAGCCTCCGGAGCGCGCGATGACCGTATTCGACAGAACCGAGATCGAGAGCCTGGTCGAGCCGGACCGGGTGCATCGGCGCGTCTATACCGACCCGGAGATCTTCGCGCTCGAGATGGAGCGGATCTTCGGCCGCGCCTGGATACTGGTCGGGCATGACAGCCAGATCCCGCAACCGGGCGACTGGATCCGCACATCCATCGGGCTGCGCGACGTGGTGATGATCCGCGGCGCGGACGGCGCGATCCGCGTCCTCCACAACCGCTGCCCGCATCGCGGCATGACGGTGTGCGTGCCGCGCGCCGGGGGTGGGCGCCGCCTGGTCTGCCCGTATCACGGCTGGGCGTTCGACACCGCCGGGAAATTGCTCGGCGTGCCCCAGCCGGGCGGCTACGACGAAGGGTTCGACCCGGGCGAGGCGCGCCGTTCGATGGCCGCCGTGGCGCGGGTCGAGTCCTGTCGGGGCTTCGTCTTCGCCTCGCTCGCCGCCGAGGGGCCGACGCTCGCCGAATTCCTGGGGGAAATCTCCGACACGCTCGACAATTTCTGCGACCGCGCGCCGGAAGGCGAAGTCGAGATGGTGGGCGCTCCGCTGCGCCAGACCTTCGAGGGCAACTGGAAGCTCCACATGGAGAATTCGGTCGACACGGTGCATCCGGGCTTCGTGCACCGGTCCTCGGTGGAGGCGGCGCAGGGCTTCATCGCCGCGACCGGCGCGGCCGAGACCGCCGACCAGTCGATCCAGATGTTCAACGCCAACGGGTTCACGCTGAACGAGTGGGATTCGACCGCCATTCACGGCTATGACGGCGGGCATGTCTTCATGGACGGGTTCTATCGCGGCGGCATCATCGATCCCGACCGCAGGGACCCGGTCTTCGAGGACTACAAGGCGCGGATGGCGGCGGCCTATGGCGAAGAGCGCATGAAGCGGATCTTCGGCCGCGAGACGTTCAACAACCTCGTCTACCCCAACCTCTCGTTCAACACGCGGTTCCAGCAGCTGCGCGTGATCCGGCCGGTTTCGGTCGACCGCACCGACGTCCATTCCTACGTGTTCCGCCTCAGGGGCGCGCCGGAAGAGATGTTCCACACCGCGGTCAAGTTCGTCTCGACCGCCAACTCGCCGGCCTCTCCCGTGCTCGCCGACGACCTCGCGGTGTTCGAGCAGCTGCAGCAGGGGCTCAACAGCGAGGGGGTCGAATGGATCGACCTGTCGCGCCGGTCGGGGCGCGAGGAGCCGTTCGGCAACCGCGGCGCCCGCGACCGGGCGACCAGCGAGCTTCCGATGCGCACCATGATGGGCGCCTGGCGCCGCTACATGGCCGCCGCATGAGCGGAGTCCTGTCGTCCGCCGGCGGCGTGGACGCGCTGCTCCGGCTCCGCCGGGTCGAGGAGTTCCTGTTTCACGAGGCGCGGCTGATCGACGAGCGGCGCTTCGAGGACTGGCGCGACCTCTACACCGAGGACGGAATCTACTGGGTGCCGTCGGAGCCGGACCAGGACAACCCGGCCGACCGGCTGTCGATCTTCTACGAGAACCGCGCGCTGATGGATGTGCGAATCCGCCAGCTCCGCCACGGCGCGTTCTGGGCCCAGATCCCGCCGGTGCGGACCCGCCACGTGATCGGCAACGTGGTGCTCGAGGAAGGCGGCGGGGACGCGGAGCTCCGCACCCGCTCGTCCTTCGTGATGCTGGAGCACCGCGACGACCACCGCCGCGTGTTCGGCGGCGAGGCGCGCCACCGCCTGCGCCCCGACGGCGACGGCTTCCGGATCGCCTGGAAACGCGTCGACCTGGTCGATTGCGAGGGCACCCACGGCTTCATGTCGGTGCCGTTCTGACGGCCGGCCATGGATGGGGCGCCGGCAGCCCGCCTCACATCATCCCGGGCAAATAGAGCGCCGTCGCCGGCACCAGCACGATGATGGCGAGGCGGACGACGTCGCTCACGACGAAGGGCAGCACGCCCAGGAAGGTGTGGTTCATCGGCACGTCGTCGGCCATCGCGTTGATGACGAAGATGTTCAGCCCGAAGGGCGGCGTGATCATCCCCATCTCGACCGCCATCAGCGCCAGGATGCCGAACCACACGCCGACCTGGTCGGGGGTCAGGCCGAGATCGAGCGAGGAGACGATCGGGTAGAAGACCGGCATGGTGAGCAGCACCATCGCCAGCGCATCCATCACGCAGCCGAGCAGGATGTAGATCAGCAGCATCGCCGCGATGATCAGCAGCGGCGGCGCGTCGAGGCCGAGAACGACCTGGCCCAGCTCCTGGGGCATCTGGGTCAAAGCGAGAAAGGCGTTGAAGATCTCGGCGCCCATCAGGATCAGGAAGATCAGCGCCGTGGTCTCCGCCGTGTCGACCAGGCACTCGCGCAAGCCCCGCCAGCGCATCCTGCCCACGGTGACGGCGAGCAGCCCGACCGCCGCCGCGCCGATCGCCGCGCCCTCGGTGGGCGAGAACCAGCCGAGATAGATGCCGCCGACGACCAGCACGAAGACCAGCGCCGTCGGCCAGATTTCCTGCAGGCTCATCAGCTTCTCGCGCCACGAGGCGCGCGGCACCGCGGGCGCGGCTTCCGGGGACAGGCGGACATAGACCGCGACCACGATCATGTAGCCGATGGTCGCGATGATCCCCGGGATCAGGGCGGCGAGGAACAGATGGCCGATCGACTGCTCGGTATAGACGGCGTAGATGACCAGGATCACCGAGGGCGGGATCAGGATGCCCAGCGTCCCGCCGGCCGCCAGCGTGCCGGTCGACAGCGCGTCCGAGTAGCGGTAGCGGCGCATTTCGGGCAGCGCCACCTGGGACATGGTCGCCGCGGTGGCGAGCGACGAGCCGCAGATCGCGCCGAACATCGCGCAGCCCCCCACCGAGGCGATCGCCAGCCCGCCCCGCATATAGCCGAACCAGGCGCTGGCGGCGCGGAACAGGGCCCGGTTGAGCCCGGCCTTGGTCGCGAACTGCCCCATCAGCAGGAACAGCGGCACCACCGACAGGGTGTAGGACGAGAACCGGCTGTAGGTCGAGTTGTTGAGGGTCTTGATCAGCGGGTCCCAGCCGACCAGGAGCACATAGCCCAGCCCGCCGATGAACAGCATGGCGAGCCCGACGGGCATGCGCAGCATGATCGCCAGAAGCGTCACCGCGAACAGCACCAGCCCCATCTCGAAGCCGCTCATGAGGCGGCCCTGCCCCTGCCGCGGGATTCCCGCATATGCCCGATCGAGCGCAGCATCGAATAGAGGCAGGCGAGCGACCAGGCGATGCAGCCGACGAAGGCGAGCGCGTAGCCCCACCATTGCGGGATGCGCAGGAACATCGATGCGTCGGAGGCGTGGTGGGTCGCGATCCCGCCGACCGCCAGGCGCCAGGTGACGATCAGGATGCAGACCGAGAAGATCGCGTTCATCGTCGCGTCGAGCCCGTCGCGCGCCGCCTGGCTGAGCCGCGCGGTGAAGAAGTCGACGATCACGTTCGCCGCGCGCATCTGGCAGTAGGGCATGAAGGAGAAGATCGCGATCGCGCAGCCGAGCTCGACGATCTCCTGATCGCCCAGCACCGGCAGATCGAACCCGGTCCGCCCGACCACGCTGACCACGGTAAACGCGGTCATGACGATGAGCACGATGCCGCCGAACACGGCGAGCGTCTCGCTCAGCGCGAACAGAGCCGCCCCGAACCGGTCGTCACGGGGAGCGGCGAGACGCTGCCTCGCGCCGCCCCCCGGTTCGGTCTCCGCCATGCGCTACTGGCGGTACTTCTTCGCCAGAGCGAGCAGGTCGGCGAACATCTGCTTGCCGTTCAGCCCCTTGGCGTCCATGTCCTCGATCCACGCCTGGTGGGCGCCGCGCGCGGCGGCCCGCCAGCGCGCCTCTTCCGCCGCCGGCAGGGTGATGATCTCGTTGCCCTTCTTGCGGGCGATCTCGCGGCCCGGCGCGGCGCCGCCGTCCCAGAGCGCCCCGTAGCGCCTGGCGAAGGCCTTGCCGGTGCTCATCTCGACCGCCTTCTTCTGCCTGGCGTCGAGCTTGTTCCAGCTGTCCATGTTCATCACCGTCAACAGCGTCGAATGGTAGATCTTGATGTCGGTGTGGAACTTGGTCACCTCGGCATATTTGAACGGGATGGTGATCAGCCAGGGGATCAGCATGCCCTGGGTCTGGCCGCGCGCCAGCGACTCGTAGACCGCGGGCAGCGGCATCTGGACCGGAACCCCGCCCAGCGCCTTGACCGCCATGCCGATATAGCGCCCGGCGACGCGGAGCTTGAGCCCCTTGATGTCCTCGAGCTTGCGCACCGGGCGCTTGGTGGTGTGCAGGACGCCGATGTCGATGGCATTCAGCGTGATGACCTTGAGCGTCTTGAACTCCCGGTGCGCGTACTTGTCGAGCCAGTCCCACGCGACCTGGCTGAACACCTCGCCGGAATCGCCGATGAAGGGGAGTTCGAGCGCGGTCAGGATGGGGAACCGCCCGGCGTGGTACCCGGGCAGGGTATAGGACATGTCGACGACGCCGTTCTCGGCCTGGGCGATGAGGTCGCGCGGCTTGCCGCCGAGCGCCATGCCGTAATAGACCTGGATCGTCATCGTGTTGCCGGAATGCCGCTCGAAATCCTGCTTGAGCGGCTCGAAGATCCACTTGGTCTCCGGCTGCTTGGGCGAACCGAAGCTATGGAGCTTCAGCTTGAGCGCATCGGCCCCCGCCGTCCCGGCGCCGAGCGCAAGCGCCGCCGCGGCGGCAAGACCCGTCGCCCTGAGCGTCGTTCGATAACCCGTCATGTCCTCTTCTCCCTCGATTCCTCTCGCATCGCCGGGCGGTGGCCGCCACGATCGATCGGGTCGATCCTAGGACATTCGGGGGCGCGGGCGAAACGGCCCGGGACGGGTTCGCGCCTCAGTCGAACAGCACGTCGTCGAGGAACGGGTCTTCGGGCAGCGCGGTCTCGCTGTCCAGCAGCGCGCCGCAGCCGGGGCAGGCGAAACGCCGCAGCACCACCCGCTCGCCACCGCTATAGGGAATGCCGGCCGCGCCCCGCATCGGGATCTCGGTCATCGCGGCCGCGTGCTTCCAGGGCGCCCCCTTGGGGCCGAGCGCGTGGCCGCATTTGCGGCAACGGATCTCGCCGCCGTCGATCTCCAGCGTGCTGGAGACCCGCCGGCTCATTCCGCCGCCTCGGCGGGGACGCGCGCGGCGGCGAGCGCCCTGCGCCTGGCCTCGGTCGCGGCGGCATCGAAGGCCGCGAGGTCCTCGTCGATCGCCACGCCGTAGACGCGCGCCGCCGTTTCCCGCGACACCACGCCGGCGCGGCAGTCCTCGAGCACCGATCCGGGTTCGCGGTCGAGCGGATCGCCGTACCCGCCGCCGCCGTTCCAGCGGAGATAGAGCACGTCGTCCCCCATCAGGGGGAACACCCCCCAGGAGATGCGCTCCTGCTCGCCGGGCAGGTCGTCGACCGACTGGCCGAAACCGGCATCCGCGTTGCGCGGGTCGGTCCCGGCCTCGTTGTTCTTGACCCAGATGTAGGAGTTCGGCGCCCCGGGATAGCCGCCCGCCAGACCCTCGCTCATCGGGAAATCGGCGCCCTTGCCGGAGACCACGTAGTGGAGCCCGCCATCGGGCGCGTCATGCGGGGTGAGGCCGATCTCCATCCCGGCGCCGCCGCGATAGCGCCCGGGCCCGCCCGAATCCGTCATCCGGCGGCGGAACAGGTAGCGCAGGGGAAAGATCGTCTCCAGCGTCTCGACATTGGCCATGCGCGAGATCGGGTTGGGGATCTCGCCGCCGACATCGATCCCGTCGGCGAAGTTGCGCGCCCCGCCGGACCCGGCGAAGGTCTCGGTCAGGATGCCGATCGCCTCGCCGCCATGCTGGTTGCGGCCGAACATGAAGACGGCGAAGTGGTTGGCGTGCCACACCGCGGTCGCCTCGCCGGCGTATTTCTCGCTCGCGTCCAGCATCTTGCCGATCGCCGCGCAGGCCGCGTTGTTGACCGACTGGATGGCGCCCACGGTGGCGACCGAGACCGGCGCGGGCCGCGTGCAGTTCACGATCGAGCCTTCCGGGGCGATCATCTCGATGGGCCGGACGACGCCTTCGTTCCAGGTGATGTCGTAGCAGAGCAGCGGGAAGAGCGGGGCGAACAGCCCGCCGAGCGAGGCCCATTTCGTGCAGTTGATGGCATGGGGCGCCTGCGGGCTCGACCCCGAGAAATCGAACACCAGGCCGTCGTCCCGCTTGGTCATGGTCAGGTTGACCTTGAACACCTCGCCGTTGACGTCGATGTACTGGCGCGATCTCCACGACCCGTCGGGCAGCTCGCGCAGCCGCTCGCGCAGCAGGGTTTCGGATTGCTCGATCAGCGTCCGGCACGCCTCGTCGACGGTCTCGTGGCCGTATTTCTCGATCAGCGCCAGCATGCGCTCGCGCGCCACGTTGTTGCAGGCGATCATCGAGGACATGTCGAGCGCCACCATCTCGGGCGAGCGCACCATGTTGAGCAGCGTGTCCATCACGTCCTGGTTCACCCGGCCGCCGCTGACCAGCCGGATGCCGGGCGACGAAAAGCCCTCGGTGAAGATGTCGGGCGCGTCGGGGCAGAACCCGCCGGGGTTGGTCGCGCCGATGTCGTAGACGTGGACGAAGCACGCGCTCCAGGCGACCAGCTCGCCGCGATAGTGGATCGGCGCCACGAGGTAGATGTCCGAGGTGTGCAGCGCCGCGGTATAGGGGTCGTTGAGCAGGAAGACGTCGCCCTCGGCGATGTCGTCGCCGAAGCGCCGGATCGTCGCCTTGCAGGCCTCGGCGGCGCTGGTCAGGTGGTGCAGGAAGCCGACGCCGCCCATCAGCAGCGAGCCGTCGGCGCGGTAGAGCGACACCATCAGGTCGTGGCCCTCATTGGTGATCGCCGACCCGGAGACGTGCTTGAGGGTGATCACCGCCTCGTCGACGATGCGGAACAGGCGGTGGCGGATGATGGAGAAGGTGATCGGATCCATCGCGGATCTCCTCAGTCGAACGCGATGACGATATTGCGCCAGGGGTCCATCCGCGCGGTCTGCGCGGCCTGGACGACGATGGTGGTGATCGGCGTGTGGATGACCGCCGGACCGGCCACGAGATTGCCCGGGGCGAGCGCGGCGAAGTCGTAGATGTCGGCCGGGGCGAGCCCGCCCTCGGCTTCGACGAACACGTCGCGCCGGCCGCGCCGGGCGGCGCGCGCATCCTCCCCGGCGAGCGGTTCGGCCGGGATCTCCGGGCGGGTCATGCGGCCGCGCGCCGACAGCCGGAACATGGTCATCTCGATGCCGGCCCCGCGATAGGCCGAACCCTTGCCGTATTTGCGCTCGTAAAGCGCCTCGAAGTCGCTCACCAGCGCTTCCAGACCGGCCTCGTCGAGCGGGGTGGCGGCGCGCACCGGCGTGGTCACCTCGTGCACCTGGCGGCGGTAGCGGAGATCGGCCGACCATTGCAGCGCGATATCGTCCTCGGCGAACCCCTCTGCCCCGAGCTGGTCGCGGGCGCGCTCGACCATGGGCGCATAGAGCGCGTTGATCTCCTCCGCCGGCGTCGGCACCGGCCGCATCGTGGTGTGCGCGAACTCGTGCACCACGTCGGCGGAGACCAGGCCGAAGGCGCAGTTCACCGCGGCGGTGTAGGGCACCACGATGCGCTTGACGCTGAGCTCCCGGCCGAAAACGCCGGCGAGCAGCGGGCAGGAGCCGCCGAAGGCGTGCAGCACGAAGTCGCGCGGATCGAGCCCGCGCTCGACGGTAATCTCGTGGATCAGGTCGGCGATCTGGGCGGCGGCGACGCGGAAGATGCCGAAGGCGGCCTCGTTGACCGCCATCCCCATCGGCCGGGCGATCTTCGCCTCGAACGCCGCGCGCGCCGCGTCTACGTCGAGGCGCATGGCGCCGCCGAGAAAGATCTCCGGGTCCATGTAGCCGATCAGCGTCATCACGTCGGTGAGCGTCGGCTCGACGCCGCCGAGCCCGTAGCACACCGGGCCCGGCCGGGCGCCCGCGCTCTTCGGCCCGACCCGGGGCACGTTGGTCCGCGGCTCGAGCGAGACGATGGAGCCGCCGCCGGCGCCGATCGAGACGACCTCGATCTTGGGCGCGACATAGTGGTAGCGGTCGACCAGCGGCTCGCGCGCGAATTCGAGCTCGCCGCCCTGGATGACGCCCACCTTGAAGGTGGTGCCGCCCATGTCGGCCGCGATCACGTCGGGATCGCCCATCGCGCCGCCGAGGAACCGGGCGCCGATCACCCCGGCGGCGGGGCCGCATTCGATCATCCCGACCGCGCGCCGCGACGATTCCTCGGCCGGCAGCAGCCCGCCATAGCCCTGCATCACCAGGAGCGGGCCGCCATACCCCTTCTCCGCGAGCAAGGCCTCGAGGTCGGTGATGTAGTCGTAGGCGATCCGCCCCGCATAGGCGTTGATGACGGTCGTCGAGGTGCGTTCGTACTCGCCGGGCACCGGTGCGATGTCGCTCGATATCGTGACATAGGCGCCCGGCGCCACCGCGGCCGCGATGTCCCGGACGCGGCGTTCGTGGTCCGGGTTGTAGCAGGACCAGAGAAAGCAGATCGCGATGGCCTCGACCCCCATCGCCTCCACCAGGTGACGGATCGCGGCCTCGGCCGCCTCCTCGTCGAGCTCGCGGATCACCGCGCCCTTGTAGTCGACCCTCTCCGGGATCCCGCGGATACGCTCCGCCGGCACCAGCGAGGGCGCGCGGTCGGTCTTCACCGGGTGCTTGAGCCCCTCCTCGGCCAGCCCGGCCCAGCGGCCATAGGCCCCCCGCGTGACCAGGAGCGTGTCCTCGAACCCCTCCGTGGTGATCAATCCCGTGCGCGCCCCGTCGCGCGTGAGCAGGGCATTGTCCACCACGGTCGAGCCGTGGGTGAACAGGCCGGTGCGCTTCAGCAGGTCCTCGAGCCCGAACCCCATCGAGTCCGCGGCGGATCGTATGGAGTCGAGCACGCCGTTGGCGAAATCGGGCGGGGTGGAGAGCGCCTTGCCGATATGGACCGGCTCGCCCGCGGCGAACACGACGGTGTCGGTGCAGGTGCCCCCGACATCGGTCGCGATCACATAGGTCTTTTCGCCGTTCATCGCCGTCCCGCCATCGGTCCCGACGGCGAAACCATGGGGACCGCCGCCCGGGCGGTCAAGCGACCCGGGCGAACCCGTCGCCGACGGCGGACGGGCTATCGCCGCATCCCTCTCGCCCGCCGATCCGGACCGTAGAACTTCGCCAGGTAGTCGAGGACCAGCGTTTCGTCTTCCGGTTCGAGTTCCGCCATCTCGTGTTCCTCGACCATCGATTCGAGCACCTCGTCCCAGGTCGAGCGCGACAAGCCCTGCTGGGCGACCAGCTTCATGGAATGACAGGCCCCGCAGAGGCCGAAGACTTCGTCGCGCCCGTCGCCCGGCGGCAGGCCGCCATACTCGTCTTCTTCCGCCACCGGCGCGGATTGCGGCGCTGTGTCGGCCGCGAGGGCGCCCGCCGGGGCGGAAAAACACACCGCCGCGGCGAGCGCCATGAACGCCGCCGTTCGCGGCATCGGCGCTAGGCCACGCGCACCGAGATCCGGTGCATCGAGTTGTTCAGATACCCCTTCGGGTTCCAGGCGATGGCGAAGGGCTGGATGGCGCCCTTGTCGTCGGTCGCCCGCGCCCAGACCTCGTAATATCCCTTTTGCGGAAACCGCAGCTTCGCCGACCAGCGCTGCCAGGCATAGGGGTTGACCGGCGCCTTGAGCTCCGCCCGCTGCCAGGAGGCGCCGAAATCGATCGAGACATCGACCCGCGCGACCGCGTTGTCGCCGGCCCAGGCGTGGCCCGCCACCGCGAGCTCGCGGCCGTCGATCGACAGCCCCGTCTTCGGCGTGGTGATAAGCGACTTTACCGGCATCGCGTGGATGATCCGCATGGCGCTCTTCGGCACCTTTTCGCCGGGCGCGACCGGATAGTCGGGAACGCGGTAGGCCGAGCCCGTCATCTTGGGCCCGTCATGCACGACATCGCGCAGCCAGACCCGCTTCAGCCATTTCTGCGAGCACGATCCGGGCCAGCCGGGAATCACGAGCCGCAGCGGCGCCCCGTTCATCGGGTGCAGCGGACCGCCATTCATGCCGAAGGCGATCAAGTTGCTCTCGTTCATCGCCTTGGCGATGGGCACGCCGCGGGATATCGGCAGCTTCCCTTCCTTGCCCGACAGATGCGTGTCGGCGCCGACATGGGCGGTGTAGACGACGTTTTCCCTGACCCCTGCCGCCTTGAGCACGTCGGCGAGACGCACGCCCGTCCACTCCGAACAGGCGACCGCGCCCACCGTCCATTGATTGCCGCGCGCCGGCGGATCGAAAAATGCCCGGCCGTTGCCGCCGCATTCGATGGTAAGCCGCTGCGTGACGACGTCGAAACCCTTCTTCAGATCGTCGATGCCCAGGGTCATCGGCTTGTCCACCAGACCGTCGATCCGCAACCGCCAGCCCGCGGCATCCATGGCTTCCGGGACTACGCCGTTATTCCTGATGAAATGGCGGGCGGTTGGCGTCACCTCGTCGTCCAGCAGATGCGCCGGCGTTTCGGCGTTTACCGGGCGGTCGTTGAGCACGGTCAGACCGTCCTTGCCGGCGATTGTCACCGGGTTGGCGGCCATTGCTTCCGGGATAAACCCCGACGGCATGTTCCGGTGGAACGGGATCGCGGCGCCAAGCGCCGCTCCCATCGCCGCAAGCCCGGCGCCCTTGAGAAACCCGCGCCGATCCTTGTGCGCTTCGCGTCCGAACACAATCCGGTCGGCATGCTCCGGATCCCCGGCGTAAAGCTCAAAGAGGTCGACGCGTCTTTTATCCTGACGATGTTCCATGGAACCGTACCTCCCCAGTGTCCATCGGCGTCACGCAAGCAGATTTTCCGGACACGGTCAATTCGCCAGCGCATCGAGCCCGGTCCGGCTCCCGACCCGGCCAATCCACCCGACGTCCGATCGCGGCGAGGCGAAGGGCGCTTTTCGACCGCCCGGCGAACAACGCTTCTATTTTACGGTTGCGCCGTCAATCCCGCGCCTATATTTCTCTCCAAGTTGTGACGCAAAGTCACTCATATTGTCACGCAGTGATGGGAAGACGAACCATGCCGAATGTTACGAAGAGCGGCGCGGCACAGCTCTCCGAGCTGATCGCGGAAATCGAGAATGCGGCCTATGAGCGCGGCAAGGAAGACGCCAAGAAGGAAATGCTGGATCTCCTCGGTTCGGGCGGCGCGCAGCTCACCCGGGCGCGTGCAGCGCGCGGAAGGCCGGCCAAGAAAGCGGAGCCCAAGACGCGCCGCGCCAGCGGCCGCAAACGCGCGCCGAAGGGTTCGGTCCCGCGCTTTGTCGAACAGGCCTTGCGCGACCAGCCCGGCCAGACGCCGCCGGAGATACTGGCCCGCGCCGCCACCGACATGGAGCGGCTGATCAAGCTGCCGTCGATCCGGACCGAGCTGCGGAACGGCCGGAGACAGGGCAAGTACGCGTTGAATGACGGGCGGTGGTCGCTTGGCGGTTCCGGTTCGGGAAGCGTGGAAGCGGGCTCTTCGGCCGCAACCCCGGGCTCCCTATCGGGCGGCGGAGAAGGTGGCGGAACCGCAAGCTCGGGCTGGTGACCGTCGGGCGGAACCCCGCCCGCCGCCGCTGTGTTGTAGACCGGCGATAACCAGGCATCCGGCGTCGGGACCGAAGCGATTCGGCGCCGGATGCAAGACGGCTTTCGCGAAACCGCGCTATGTGCGCTCGACCGGGCGCGAGAATACGTAGCCCGTACCCCGGATCGTCCTGATAATCGAGGGATCCCTCGGGTGGTCCCCGAGCTTCTTGCGCAGATGGCTGATGTGAAGATCGACGCTTCGATCGTGCGGTTGCCAGCTCCGACCGCCCATCGCGTCGAGGAGTTGATCGCGCGTTTGCGGGCGGCCGGCGCGGCGCGCCAGAATCGCCAGCAGATTGAACTCGGCGCCGGTCAAGCGCACTTCCGAACCGTCCGGTCCGGTGAGACGGCGGCGCGCGATGTCGAGTCGGTAACCGTCGAAGGCGAGGACTTCTCCGTCGATCTGGTCCGTCCCCAGCCGCCGCGATGGCGCGCCTTCGACCGCAATCCGACGAACGATGCTGCGCACCCGCGCGAGCAGCTCGCGCAGGTTGAATGGCTTGGCCAGGTAGTCGTCGGCGCCCATTTCGAGCCCGACGATACGATCGACCGGCTCGCCTTTACCGGTGAGTATCAAAATGCCGATATTGAAGTTTTCGCGCAGAAAGCGGGTGAGCGAGAGGCCGTCCTCGCCCGGCATCATCAAGTCGAGGATCACGAGATCCGCTCCCCGGCTGTTGAGAAACGCGCGCAGGGCAGCGCCGCCGGGCAATGCGTGGACATCGTAGCCTTCCCGTTGCAGGAAAGCGCGCAGACGATTTCTCAGCCGGGCGTCGTCATCGACGACGAGAATGGTCCTGGACACGCAGCGACTCCCGTGTCGCCCTTACATTTCTATACAAATTGGGGCGTCGCAGCACAAACCGGGCATACAAACCGTCGCTAGGTTCCGAATGCCGTGCAGCGGGATGCACGGACGCTTGGACTCCGGGGAGGATGCTGTATGCCGCATCTCATGGCGCTGCGCGGCGAGCCCGCAGACGCGCCGCCGATACCCCGACAGCACATTTTCGATCCGCTCTCCGCGGAGAGGACCCGGGCGGGGCGGCCAGGAGCGGCCGGACGGGAATCCCGGTTTTTCGCCCCGGGGGCCGAGCTCTTCGCGCAGGACCAGATTAACGAGGATGTTTTCACCCTGGTGGAAGGATGGGCAGCTCTTCACCACATCCTCGAGGACGGACGCCGTCAAATCCTCCAATTCCTGCTGCCCGGCGACATATGCGGTTTCGTGTCGCCGCCGGGCGGACCCGCGCCGCATGCGGCCGAGGCATTGACCGAAGTGACGGCCACGGTCCTGCCGCAGTCGCAATTCGTCTCGATGCTCGCCGCCGATGCCCGACAGGCCGCTTCCGTCATCGGCCGATTGTCCGGCTCGATCGTGGCGGCCCATGACTCGCTGGTCGATATCGGTCGACGCAACGCCCTGGAAGCCGTGGCCCATCTCCTGTTCCGGCTCGACCGGCGGATTCGCGAAGCCGGCGGCGCATCGCCGGGCGCGACGATCGACTTCCCGCCGACGCAGGAGCAGCTGGGCGACGCGCTTGGCCTCTCGGCGGCGCATGTCTGCCGCACGCTGCGCGTGTTGAGAGAACGCGGGATACTGTCCCTCGACCGGCACGGGCTTCGAATCCACGACCCGGGCGCGCTCAACAGAATTCTGGGACAGGACGAGCGCGGCGTTTCCGGGTCCCGCCAAACGGGAGGTGAACGATGTCGCTGAAGAGTATTCTCGTCCACGCCGCGCCCGACGACCGGTTGGGCGCCGTGCTCGACATAGCCTTCACGCTTGCCAGGACGCACGATGCGCATCCGATCGGGCTGCACATATCCTCCGACCCGGCGGCTTCGCTGCATTCGCTGCCGGGGCCGGTTCCGGGCGAGTTGATGGCAGCGCTGGAGGACCGGATCGAGGACGAACAGGGCCGATCGAAGACGGCGTTCGACGAGGCCGCCACGCGTCACGGGATCAGCGGCGAGTGGCGCGTGGAGTCCGGCGACCCGGCCAGCCGGATCGGTATCCACGCGCGCTATGCCGATCTCGCGGTGATGGGCCAGGGGGACGAGGAGGATCCGTCGAACGATCCGGAGCTTCCCACCACGGTGGCCTCGATGACCGGCCGGCCGGTGCTGATCGTGCCCAGGGCGGGGCGCTTCGCGGATGTCGGCAAGCGCGTGCTGGTGTGCTGGAACGCAAGCCGCGAAGCCACGCGGGCGGTCACCGATGCGTTGCCGATCCTGCGGCTGGCGGACCAGGTCACCGTGCTGGCCGTCAATCCGGACGAGGGGGAGAGTCACGGCGAGGTCCCGGGCGCCGACATGTCGCATTACCTCGCCCGGCACGGCGTCCGCGCCGAGGCGAACCGTACCTATGCCGAGAGTATCGACGTCGCCGACGCGATCCTCTCCCGGGCCGCGGATCTGAGCTGCGACCTGATCGTCATGGGCGCCTACGGCCACTCGCGCACGCGGGAATGGATCTTCGGCGGCGTGACGCGTTCGATCATGCGCACGATGACGCGGCCGGTGCTGATCTCCCACTGAGGCCGGACGCGCCCGCCGGTCGTTGCCGGGTCGGGGCGCCGCTGTTGCGGGACTTCGCTTTCCCGCAGCACACTGTCCGCGGTCCTCGCGGGGAAGCTTGCATTGACGGCGAGAGAGAGATCGCTCGAAGCGGAGCTGCGCGCGCTGCGCGACACGATCGTCGACGGTCTGATCGTGATCGACGTCGACAAGCGCATCCGGTCGGTCAACCGGGCGGCGGAACGCATCTTCGGGTATCGCGCCGAGGAGGTGGTGGGCCGCAATGTCGGCATCCTGATGCCGCGCGCGGAACGCGCCGCGCATGACGCCCATGTCGAGCGCTACCTGAAGACCGGCGAGGCGCGCATCATCGGCCGCGGGCGGGAGGTCACGGGCGAACGCAAGGACGGCACCCCGTTTCCGATGTCGATCTATGTCGGCGAGATGAGGTTCTCGGGCGAGCGCCGATTTCTGGGCGTGGTGCGCGACCTTTCGGAATCGTACCGCAAGGAGGAGGCCCTCCGCAGCCACGAGGAGATGCTGCACAGCATCGCGGCCAGCCTGCCCGGGTCGGTCTTTCGCGGCGGCTTCACTCCCGAGGGCCGGATTTCCCTCCCTTTCGTGAGCGACGGGCTCCAGCGCGTGTTCGCGCTCGATCCGGCGGCCCTGCAAGCGGAGCCCGACATGCTCCTGCGGGCGATCCACGACAGCGACCGGGCCGGTTGGCGGGCGGCGCTCCAGGCCTCGGCGCGCGACCTGGCGCCGCTCGATCACCAGATGCGGGTGCGCGGCGACGACGGGGTGGAGCGCTGGATGCATGCCATCGCCCGCCCGGTGCGCCGCGCCGACGGCGCCGTCATATGGAGCGGTCTCGCGCTCGACGTGACCGATCGGCAGACCGCCCACGCGGAGCTGCACCAGGCGCAAAAGATGGAGGCGGTCGGCCAGTTGACCGGCGGCATCGCGCACGATTTCAACAACCTCCTTGCCGTATTGTCGATGGATCTGGAAGAGCTCGAGGCGCTGACGCCGCCACAGGACGAGCGGCGCGCGCTGATCGACGAAGCGCGGGAGACCGAGCGGCTCGCGGCCGAGCTGACCGAGCGCCTGCTGGCGTTCGCCCGCAAGCAGCCGCTCAACCCGCGCACGATCGAGCCTGCCGCCCTGCTGGTCGGGACGGCCGAGCTGCTGCACCGGACGCTCGGCGGCGCGATCCGGATCGACTATTCCGAACCCGGCGAGCGCTGGTGCGCGGCGGTCGATCCGGTGCAGCTGGAGAACGCGGTCATCAACCTCGCGATCAACGCCCGCGACGCGATGCCGGACGGCGGTACGCTGACGATCGCCGTCCGCAACACGACTCTCGACGACGTCGCCGAGATTCCACCGGGCGCGTATCTCTGCATCGAGGTGGCCGACACGGGCACCGGAATGGCGCCCGAAATCGCCGAGCGCGCCTTCGAGCCGTTCTTCACCACCAAGAAGCCGGGCCAGGGAACCGGGATGGGCCTCAGCATGGTCTACGGGTTCGTCAAGCAGTCGTCGGGGCACATCGCGATCGACAGCCGCCCGGGTGCGGGCACGACGGTGCGGCTCCATTTTCCGCGCACCCACGCCGCGGCGGATGAACCGGGCGTCGTAACCGCCCGTTCCACGGTCGCCATCGACCGGTGCCGGGTGCTCTATGTCGAGGACCACCCGCAGCTGCGCGCCCGGATCGAAGCGAGGCTGGCCGGGATGGGCCTCGCGGTGGTCGCGGCGCCGGACGGGCAGGCCGCGCTCGACATGCTGGACCGGGGGGAGCGCTTCGACCTTCTGTTCACCGACGTGGTGATGCCGGGCGGCGTCGACGGCATCCGCCTCGCCGATGCGGCACGCCGGCGCCTGCCCGACATCCGCATCCTGTACACGACCGGCTATGCGGACGACGAACGCCTCAGGGTCGCCGCCTCGATGCCGGGCGCGACCCTGCTGCGCAAGCCGTTCACCGGATCGGCGCTCCGCGAGCGGCTTCAGCGCCTGCTCGCGTGAGGGCGGGGGCCGGGTTGCCCGGAATCCAGCATCACGTTCGCGCGGTCGAGAACCACCGAGCCGTCATCGGCGAGGGCGAAGACCTGAACCGCCGACCATTCGAGCTCGACCGGCGGCTTGGCGACCATGTCCCATCCGGTCGCCAGCGAGAGCAGCGCGCGGATGACCCCCTGGTGGCACACCGCGCCGGCCGGCCGGCGGTCGAGCCGGACCCGGTCGAGCCAGCCGGCGACCCGCGCGCGCAGGTCGCGCGGCGTCTCGCCCCCGTGCGGCCGCATGTCGAGGCCGCGCGCGAGCTCGCGGTCGAACGCATCGCCGTAGCGCGCGCGGAGATCGGGACCCTTCGCGCCGTCCCACTCCCCCCAGTCCATTTCGATCAGCGCGGGCTCGACGACCGGGTCGAGACCGAGCAGGGAAGCGGTCTCGCGCGCACGGGACAGCGGGCTCACATACCAGTCGAACGCGGCCAGCTCGGCCGGCAACGCCCAGCCCGACACGGTCTCGCGCCCGGCCCTGCTGAGCGGGCGGTCGGCGCGGCCCTGTATCCGCCGCTGCTCGTTCCAGTCGGTCGGACCGTGCCGGATCGCGGCGACGGGAATCGTCGTCGGCATCAAAGATCGATATCGACGGACACCGGCACGTGGTCGGACGGGTGCGGCCAGCCGCGCGCCTCGCGCAGGACATGCGCCCCTTTCAGCCTGGGCGCGAGGCGGGGCGTCACCCAGATGTGGTCGAGCCGCCGCCCGCGGTCGCTTCCCGGCCAGCTGCGGTTGCGATAGCTCCACCAGGTATACAGGGGTTGCTCGGGCGGGATGAATTTGCGCACCGCGTCGATCCAGCCCCAGCTCTGCCGGACCCGGTCGAGCCCGTCGACCTCGACCGGGGTGTGGCTGACCACGTTCAAGAGCTGTTTGTGCGACCAGACGTCGGTCTCCAGCGGCGCGATGTTGAAGTCGCCGAGCAGGATTCGCCGCCCGGGATTGCGCGCGGCGCACCACGCGGCGAGTTCGGCGACGAAGTCGAGCTTGTGGGCGAATTTGTCGTTCTGCCGCGGATCGGGAATATCGCCGCCGGCCGGGATGTAGAGCGAATGGACCTCCGCGCCCCCGGGCAGCCGCGCGACCGCGTGGCGGCCGTCGTCGCGCCCGCACCAACGGACGGGCCGGCCGCGTCTCAACGGCACGCGCGACAGGATCGCCGTCCCGTTATAGCCCTTGAACCCCTGTACCACCTGGTGCGGGTAACCCATCGCCGCGATCTTCTCGGCGGGGAACGCCCCGGTTTCCACCTTGATCTCCTGGAGGCAGATCAGATCGGCGTCGAGCGTGGTGAGCACGCGGTGCAGGAGTTCGAGCCTGAGCCGGACCGAGTTGATGTTCCAGGTCGCCAGCCGCATCGTCAGGCGACGCCTGCCCGGGGGGTGCGGGCAAGGGCGTGCGCGCGCGCCGCATCGCCGAAGGCCCTGAACAACGCGTCGGACAGCGCGTGCTCCCGGTAGCGGTGCTCGGCATGCCACTGCACACCCACCGCGAAGCCGTCGGTTCCGGCCAGCCGGATTCCTTCGACAAGCCCGTCGGGCGCGGTCGCCTCCACCTCCAGCCCGTCGGCCAGCCGGTCGATCCCCTGGGCATGGGCGGTGTTGACCTCGATCGTGCCGGCCCCGACCAGCCGCGAGAACAGCCCCCCGGGGGTGAGCGAAATCCCGTGCAGCTTGCCGAACCGCTTGTCGATGTCGCCCTCTCTCGGCATCCGGTGATCCTGCTTGCCCGCGACCAGATGCACCCGGTAGTGCAGCGAACCGCCGAGCGCCACGTTCATTTCCTGCAGGCCCCGGCAGACGCCGAATACCGGCACGCCCCGGTCGACGCAGGCCCGGATCAGCGGCAGGACCGTATTGTCGCGCGGCGGATCGCGGTACTCGTCCTCGGGAAAGGGCGGCCCGCCATAGTGGTGCGGCTCGATATTGGTGCGCCCGCCGGTGAGGAACAGGCCGTCGAGCCGCTGCGCCATGACGTCGAAATCGAAATCTTCCGCCAGTGCGGGCACGAGCAGAGGATCGGCGCCCGAGCCCTCGCGAACCGCCTTGATATAGCGTTCGCCGATACCATGGGTTGGGATCGAGTGCCCCGGAAGAAAGACCAGACTGGCCGGGATACCGACCAGGGGGCGCGCGCCAGACTCTCGATCATGCATCTTCCCCGTCGGATCCCGCGACGCTGGTCCCCCAGATTTCGGACGGCAAGGCTCTAGCACGCGGGCCGCGGGCCCGCAAGGCGACGCCCGCGCGACCCGCCCGTGCGCGGGGCGGCTATTGCCGCCCGCGCCGCCCGCCGGCGGGGCTTCGCTCACTCGGCGGCGACGGAGAACTCCGGAATCGACGCCCCGCCCGTCATCTCGGCGAGCTCATCCTCGAAGAAGAACTTTTCCTCGCCGAAAGCGGGCCTCAGGTGATTGAGCCACGTGGCCTCGGGGTTGAAGGCGGCGAAGAACGGACGTCCCACCCATTCGGGATTGCGGCCCTGCAGGAAGCGGAGGACGAAGACCTTCTCGCCGTGGACTTCCTGGACTCCGAGGACCTCGATCTTGCCCGGAGTGGCGCTCATGCTGGGTCCCCGGACCGTGCGGGCAAGGCCCGAGACGCTGCGCATCGCCCGGTTGAAGATGCTCCACACCTTGTCCAGCGGCACTTCGAAATAGCACTTCGCGCCGGTGTCCCGCTCCACGAACATGTAGTAGGGGATGATGCCGAGCGCGACCTGTTCCCGCCACATGCGCTCCCATATCTCGGGCGAGTCGTTGACATGGGCGAGCGCCGGGGCCTGGCTGCGGATCACCGCTCCGGTGGCGCGCAGCAGGCGGATCGCCTCGCGTCCCACATCGGTGCCGAACTCTTGCCAGTGATTGAAATGCGCCATGATGGCCACGCTCTTGCCCGAGGCGACGACGCGCTCCAGCAGCCGCAGCATGTCGGCGGCATCGCCGTCGGTGACGAAACGCCGGGGCCAGAATGTCAGCGCCTTGGTGCCGATCCGGATATTGCGGATATGGTCGAAGCGCGGATCGTCGATGAGCGGCTGCAGATAGCGCTCCATCACGCGGGTCTTCATCACCATGGGATCGCCGCCGGTGATCAGCAGGTCGCTGACATCGGGATGGCCGGCGAGGTAGTCGTGCAGCCCGCTGGCCTCGTTGGCGGCGATCTTGTAGGTCTTGTCGCCGACGAACTGGGCCCAGCGGAAGCAGAACGAGCAATAGGCGTGGCAGGTCTGCCCCTGGCTCGGGAAGAACAGCACCGTCTCGCGGTACTTGTGCTGCAGCCCCTCCACGGTTCCCTGTTCGGTCTGCGGGATGTTCAACTCGCGCTGGCCGGCGGGATGGGGGTTCAGCCGGTCGCGGATGTCGGCGACCGCGGCGTTGACGTCCTTCGCCGGCGCGTCGCGCTTCATCAGGTCCGCGACCCGGTCGAAATCCGCGTCGTCCAGCATGCCCCTCTGCGGAAAGGTGATCTGGTAGACCGGGTCGCGGGGCACGTTGTCCCAGTCTATGAGACTGTCCATGACGTATCGGTTGGAGCGAAACGGCAGGACGCTGCTGACCACCTTCATGGCGAAGCGGTCTTCGCCGGACAGCTTCTGCAGCTGGGGTATTTCGTCGAGATGCCTGGCCGTGATCGGGCTGAACCGCTCACCCGAGAAATCGGCCGTCAAGGATGTCGCCGGGGAATGTCCGGCCGGGGAACCGCCGGCATGCGCATCGTCATGCCGCGCGCTCGCTTCATGATCTGAGGTCAAGGACGGTATCTCCTGAAAGACGACAGCTCCATGCCGCGCCGTCGCTTGTGCGGCGAATTTGCTTCCTACTATGGCTTTCAGGTTAGTTCGGGGGCGGGAAAAGGTCAAATTGGGACCGCATATCGGCGCCGGACGCGTCGTCGCCTCTCTCGCGGCTCACTGGTCGGTCTGGGGCCTGATATAGCGGTCCGGATCGAAATCGAAGACGCTGCGGTCGATCGAACGGTTGAAGCTCGGCCGCACCAGCGCGACCCGCGTCCGCACGCCTTTGGGGTCGATCACCACCCAGTTCCTCAGGACGAGCGGGTTCCGCCCGAAGGTCAGGATCACCGAGCCCGCCTCGGGATCCTCCGACCGCACGAGCTCGACGCGGATCGTCTCGGCATCCATGCCGATCCCGGCGACCTGCACCTCGTCCGACAGCGAGACCTTGTCGCCCACCAGAAACGCCGCCGGGGTTCGCGACAGCGGTACGTGGGTGACTTCCTCGAGTTCGGTGTCGATGTAGATCAGCCAGGAACCGTTGACGTAGATCTGCAGCGTCGAGGGCGGCTGGTAGTCGAGCCTCATGCTGTCGGGCCGCTCGACATAGAGCCTGCCGCGGGCGAAATCGCCGTTGGAAGAGGACTGAATGAAGTCCGATTCGATCGTCCGCAGGCTGCCGAGATAGTCTTCGATGCGCTCGACCGTCTCGGCGGCGTCCTGGGCGGCGGAGAACGCCGGCACGCCGGCGGCAAGCCCCGCGGCCAGGACGAGCGCGGCGCAGAGCCGGGTGGAGAACATGTGCTTCATGCGAGTGCCTTACCAATGCGCGCCGATCCACGGCCGGACCGCAAGTCTGCGGGTTCGGGCACCCTCCTTCAGTCGGCTGCGGGCGCGAGCACCTGACGCTTGCCGACATGGTTGGGCGGGCTGATGACCCCGTCCGCCTCCATCCGCTCGATAATCCGGGCCGCCCTGTTGTAGCCGATCTTGAGATGCCGCTGGACGAAGCTGGTGGAGGCCTTGCCCTCCCGGCATACCAGCGCGAGCGCCTCGTCGTAAAGGGTGTCCGCGTCCCCGTCGCCACCGGGGGGATCGGCGAGCGCGGCCGGATCGTCCGCCTCGGTGACATCCTCGATGTAGTCCGGTTCGCCCTGTTCGCGCAGAAAGCCGACCACGCGTTCGACCTCCTCGTCGGTGACCAGCGGACCGTGGACGCGGCTGATCCGCCCGCCGCCGGCCATGTACAGCATGTCGCCCTGGCCGAGGAGCTGCTCGGCGCCGCCCTCGCCCAGGATCGTCCGGCTGTCGATCTTGGAGGTGACCTGAAAGCTGACCCGGGTCGGAAAATTGGCCTTGATCGTGCCGGTGATCACGTCGACGGAAGGCCTCTGGGTCGCCATGATCAGGTGAATGCCGGCGGCGCGCGCCATCTGCGACAGGCGCTGTACGGCCCCTTCGACCTCCTTGCCCGAGACCAGCATCAGATCGGCCATCTCGTCGACGATCACCACGATGAAGGGAAGCGGCGTCAGGTCGATGGGTTCTTCTTCCTCGACCGGCCGGCCTTCGGCGTCGAACCCGGTTCGCACAGTGCGGGTGAGCACTTCGCCCTTTTTCTTCGCCTGCTCGAGCCGCGCGTTGAAACCGGCGATGTTGCGCACCCCGAGAGTCGACATCGCGCGGTACCTGTCTTCCATCTCGCGCACCGCCCAGCGCAGCGCGACCACCGCCTTCGACGGATCGGTCACCACCGGCGTCAGCAGATGCGGAATCCCGTCATAGACGGAGAGCTCGAGCATCTTGGGGTCGATCATGATCAGCCGGCATTGTTCCGGAGAGAGCCGGTAGAGCAGCGACAGCACCATCGTGTTGATCGCGACCGACTTGCCCGACCCGGTCGTGCCGGCGATCAGGAGATGCGGCATGCGGGCGAGGTCGACCAGGATCGGCGTGCCGCCGATATCCTTGCCGAGAACCAGGATGAGCGAACCGCTGGCCCGGTCGAGCGCGGTGGATTCGAGCAGCTCGCGGAGCGCCACGATTTCCCGCCCCCGGTTCGGCACCTCGACGCCGATCACGCTGCGTCCGGGCACCACCGCGGCACGCACCGAAACCGCGCTCATCGACCGGGCGACGTCGTCGGCGAGCCCAATGACGCGCGACGACTTGGTACCGGGCGCGGGCTCGAGCTCGTAGAGCGTCACCACCGGGCCCGGCCGCACCCGGGTGATCGTGCCCTGGACGCCGAAATCGTTGAACACCGCTTCGAGCATGCGCGCGTTTTCCTGCAACGCATCCGCGTCGACATTCGACGAGCGCGGCGGCGGCGGGGGCGGCGCCAGCAGCTCGAGCGGCGGCGCCTGGTAGATGGTGCCCGCGGCCTCGAAGTCGAGCTTGGGTTGGCGGCGCTTGCTCGCGCGTTCGGGCTGGCGCCGCTTGGGGGCATCCATCGCGACGACCGGGGCGGTCTCCGCCCTGGTCTGGGCGGGGGCGGGACGGCCGACCTCCGGTTCCCGTTTTTCGGGTGGCGGGGTCTCCCGCGAAGCGGCGACACGGCGCAGGGCGCTCGTCAGACCGCGCCCGGCAAAACGCGCGGCGCGCCACGCGGCCCGGCCGATGGCGGACCATTCGCGCCGCTCCATGCCCGACGCGAGCAGACATGCCACAAGGCCGAGAAGACCGAAGAATACGGCGACCGCTTCGCTACCGACCGTGAGGCGCTGAAGCACCGTCTCGCTCAACGCCGCCAACGCCATTTCACCGAGCAAGCCCCCGCCACCGCCGGGCAGGGGCCAGGAGACCCGCAGGGGCAGGGCGCCGAACGCCATGGCGCCCAGGAACAGCGCGCCGGGCAGCATGGTGAATCTGAGCCACAGCGGACCCAGCCCGCGATGGGAGGCGATCCGCCAGGCCCAGGACAGGAGGACCAGCGGCAGCAGCCAGGCCGCGAAACCCGTCGTCTGGGCGAAGAAATCGGCAAACCAGGCCCCCGGAATTCCGAGCGCGTTGTGGACTCCTGCGGCTGCTTCGCCGGGGGTGAAGGACAGGTCGTCGGGACGATAGGTGTAGAGCGCGACCGCGGCCGCCGCCGCGGCCCCGCCGACGGCCCCGCCGGAGAGCTCGACCAACCGGCGCCGCAGAAAACGGGCGATGCGCGACGTCTGGCTGCGGCGACCGGGGACCATCACCACGGTGTCCCTCGCCTCCCGCGCCCCGGCCATCACAGAACCCCGGCCAGCCGGGTCAGCGCTTCGCGCGCGGTGTCGCGGTCGTGGACCAGCGCGACCCGGATATAGCGGCGACCCGGATCGTCCCCGTCCTCGCCGGGGCGCGCGACATAGCAACCCGGGAGAACCCGCACCGCCGCCTCGGACCACAGGCGGCGCGCCGCCGCCTCCCCGTCGCCGACATCGAGCCACAAATAGAACCCGCCCGGCGGCCGGTAGAAGCCGAGCCTGCCGTCGAGCAGCTCTTCCGCGATGTCGATCTTGTCGCGATAGAGCCGGCGGCTCGCTTCGACATGCTCTTCGTCCGCGAGCAGGGCCTGGGCCGCGGCGAGCAGCGGCATCGGCGGCGCCGCGCCGCCATGGTCCCGAAGCCGGACATAGACGTCCATGAAGTCGGCGTCGCCGATCGCAAACCCGACGCGCAGCCCGGGAACGCTCGACCGCTTGGACAACGAGTTGAAGACCACCACCTTCTCCAGCCCCCCGCCGAGATCCAGGCAGGCTTCGATCATGCCGGGCGGTGGGGAACGGCCCCGGTCGTAGATCTCGCTGTAGCATTCGTCGGAGACCAGCACGAAGTCGTGCCGACGGGCGAGTCCGACCAGCCGCGCCAGGCGACCGAGATCGGCGATCGCACCCTGCGGGTTGGACGGGGTGCAGAAATAGGCCAGCGCGACGCGCGCGAGGATGTCGGGATCGACACCCTCGTAATCGGGCAGGAAGCCGTTTTCCGCGTCCGCGGGCACGCAGACCGGCTCCGCGCCGGCCGCGACCGCGGCGCCGAGATAGACCTGGTAGAACGGGTTGGGCATGAGCACGACCGGCCGGCCGCCGGCCTTGCGCTCCGGCACCGCCGCCAGCGCCGCCATGAACAACGCTTCGCGGGTGCCCGAGACCGGCACCACGTTGCGCGCCGGGTCGATCGCCGTTTCCGGGCAGCGGTAGCGCCGGCAGGCCCAGGCGGCGATGGCGGTTCGCGCGCCGTCGGTTCCGCGCATCGGCGGGTAGCGGCCCCACAGCTCGTGCTCGGAGAGAATTGCGTCCCGGATCATGCGCGGCGGCTCATGCCGCGGCTCGCCGAGGGAGAGCGCGATCGGCTCGAGCCCGGGCGCCGGCTGGACCGGGCCCAGCAGCGCGCGCAGGCGATCGAAGGGGTAAGCGCCGATCTGAGAGAGACGGTCGTTCAGCATTGGCCGGCCATGGCTCCGGGCAAGCCGCGCACTCTAGCCGCAAGCGAGGTTGGCGCACAAGCACCGCTTTCTGCTGTCGACCGCAGCATATTGAGAAAACTGCCGGAATGTCTACCAGATGTTGGGGCGATTCGGATCCCACCGGCTCGCCGGCGGCAGACCCGCCCGACGCCGCCGCGCGGCTCGGACGGGGCGCGCTATAGTACGGCGAAGGTCGGGCGGTCCAGGTGCGGGAATGGCGATGGACTTTCAGGTTGTCGTCGGCGGGGGCGGCATGGTGGGGCTGACCCTCGCGGCCGCGCTTGGCGGCGCCGGGCTCACGGTCGCGGTCGTCGACCGGCAACCGGCGTCGAAGATGCGCTCGACGTCCTTCGACGGCCGGGTCTCGGCGATCGCGCGCGGCTCGCGAACCGTCCTGGACGCGATCGGCGTCTGGCAGGGGCTGGCGGCGCATGCGGAACCGATCCGCGAGATTCGCGTATCCGACGACGCTTCGCCGCTCCACCTCCACTACGACAGCGCGGAAGTCGGCGCGGACGCGCTCGGCTATATCGTCGAGAACCGTCGCATCCGCCACGCCCTCCTCGAACGGATCGCGACGCTGGACGGCGTGGCCCTCCTGGACGGCAGGTCGATCGAGCGGCACGAGCGCGATCCCATCGCGGCCCGGGTCGCGCTCGACGACGGTCGCGTGGTTTCCGCCGCCCTCCTGATCGCGACGGATGGCCGGGACTCGCCGCTCCGGCAGGCGGCGGGGCTGGGCACGGTCGAATGGCGCTACGACCAGACCGGGATCGTCTGCACCGTCGCCCACGAACGGCCGCATCGCGGCATCGCCCAGGAACGGTTCCTGCCCGCCGGCCCGTTCGCGATCCTGCCGATGACCGGGAACCGCTCGTCGATCGTCTGGACCGAGAAGGCGGACATCGCCGCGCGCGTCCTCGCGCTCCCGCCGGACGGGTTTGCCGACGAACTCGCCTGGCGGTTCACCGGCTATCTCGGCGCGCTCGGTGTCGAGGGACCGGTGTTTTCCTATCCGCTGGCGCTGACGCTGGCGGAGCGCTACACGGCGAACCGGCTTGCCGTGGCGGGCGATGCGGCGCATGCGATCCATCCGATCGCCGGCCAGGGCTTCAATCTCGGCCTCCGCGATGCCGCGGCGCTCGCCGAGGTGATCGTCGATACCGCCCGGCTGGGTCTCGACATCGGCGCGGTGACGGCGCTAGCGCGCTACGCGCGCTGGCGGCGGGCCGACAACCTGGCGATGCTGGCCGCCACCGACGGGCTGAACAGGCTGTTTTCCAACGACCATGCCGCGCTGGCGCTGGGCCGCCGGCTGGGCCTCGCGGCGGTCGGCCGGATCCCGCCCCTTAAGCGCCTGTTCATGCGCCATGCGATGGGGGAGCTCGGCGAAAAGCCGCGTCTTGCCCGGGGTCACCCCCTCTGAGGCCGGGGCGGCCGCCGGCCGATCACACCCGGTCGATGTCGAGAATCTCGGCCACCTCCGGCCAGCTCTTGGCGCCGTTGACCCTGAGCTGCTCGGTCAGATCCGCGGGCATCCAGTCCCAGATCGCCGGCTGAAAGTTCGCCCGCGCCTTGATGTTGCCGAGCCAGGCCTCGACGCAAGGCAGCCTGCCGCCCGACCACATCCCCTGCATCGACAGCATGTCGAGCCGCATCACATAGGGCGTCATGGCGATATCGGCGAAGCTGAACCCGTCGCCGACCAGCCAGTCGCCCTCCTGCAGCGCCTCCTCCATCTTGTGCAGGTAGCGGTCGTAGAGCTCCACCTTGGCGCGCGCGTCCGGCGCCTCGAAGCCCAGCCGCACATACGTCTTCTTGCGCTCGTGCCAGTCGGCGGACACCGAGAAGGGGGGCGTCGAATCGAGGAATTGCCTCATCCCTTCCTCGCCCAGCGCCCGAATCGTGTGGCGGTGGGACGACATGAAGGTCAGCGCGCCGCAGGCGGGGTGGAGCTCCTCGTCGACCGCCTTGGTCCAGTAGCGCACCTCGGCGCGCAGCACCGGGTCCTCGGGTCGTATCCGGCGGTCGGCGAACACGTCGTCGAGATACTCGCAGATCACCGACGATTCGCGGATCGTCTTCCCGTCATGCACCAGGGTCGGGACCACCGCCTTCGGGTTGAGCTTCCGGTATTCGGGGGTGAACTGCTCGCCCTTGAGGATGTCGATGTAATGCCCCTCCCAGGCGAGGTGCTTCTCTTCGAGGAAAAGCCGCACTTTCGCGGCGCATACCGACGAGCCGTGATGGTAGAGATCGAGCATGTTTGTGTTTCCTGTTCTCGGTCCGCGGTCCCGCCGTTCAGGGATCGCGGCTCAACCCGGCGCCTTCCAGCGCCTCCAGATACTGTCGCCACAGCCGGTCCCGGTCGCGGCCCAATTCGTACAGATAGCTCCATGAGTAGAGGCCGGTGTCGTGCAGGTCGTCGAAAACGATGCGCACGGCGTAGTTGCCGACCGGCTCCATTCTCATGATGCCGACGTGACGCCGTCCGGCGACCAGCTGCTTCTGGCCCGGCCCGTGCCCGCGGACTTCGGCGGACGGGCTCTCGACGCGCAGGTACTCGGCGGGCAGGGCGAAGCAGGCGCCGTCGTCGAACTCGATTTCGAGAATTTTCTCCGCCGATTTGAGCCGTAGCGCGGTGGGCCAGGGCGCGGGTTCCTGGGGATTTGCCACATCAGTCCCCGGCGATGCGGCGCGCCTCGTCGACCAGCATGATCGGTATGCCGTCGCGGATCGGAAAGGCCAGGCCGGCGCGGTCGCTCACCAGCTCCTGAGCCGCCTCGTCATAGCGCAGCGGTCCCTTGGTGAGCGGACAGACCAGGATCTCGAGCAGCTTCGGATCGATCGGGCGGTCGCGGCCGGCGCGGGGCTCGGGATCGGCCGCCCCGGTCGCGGACTCCTCTGCCATGAACGTGCCTCCCCGCCCTATTGCCTGGTCTGCCCTTCGTCGAGCGGGCTCTCGAGAAGCGCCATTTCGAGCAGGGTCATGACGATCTCGGCCCGTTCGGCGGTGCCCGGGGCTTCCAGCAACGCCTGTTTCTCGCTGGTCCGGAAGGGACACATCATCGCCAGCGAGTCGATCAGCCGGGAGTCTTCGGTGCCTTCGATCGCCTCCCAGTTGGCGTCCACGTTCTGCTGGCGCAGATAGGCCCGGAGCGCGTTCAGCAAGCGCTCGCGGTCGACCGCGATCTTTGCCGCCGGCTCCGCCAGGTCGTCGCGGAAGGCGCCGAACCGCACCCGCACCCGGCGGTAGCCGTCGCGCGGGGCGAGCTCCCGGTCGACCGCGAAGCGGATCAACCCCTGGAGGGTGATCAGGTAGCGCCCGTCTTCGGTCTCCCCGAACGAGACGATGCGCCCGACACATCCGGTGCGGTAGATCTCGGGCTCGCCGGGGCCGGTCTGCTCCTGCTGCGGCTGGATCATGCCGATCAATCGCTGCGGCGCCGCGAGGGCAGCCGCGGTCATGTTCAGGTAGCGCGGCTCGAATATGTTGAGCGGCAGCCGGTTTCCGGGCAGCAAGAGCGCGCCACCGAGCGGGAAAATCGGAATCTCTTCCGGCAGCTCCTCGAATTCCGGGTCGAAGGGAGCGGCCATCAGGAGAACAGGATCGCGGACAGCTTGCGCCGTCCGGCGACGGTCACCGGGTCGGTCGGGCCCAGCACCTCGAACAGTTCGAGCAACTGCTTGCGCGCCGCCTGGTCGTTCCATTCCCGTGCCCGGCCGACGATGTCGACCAGCGCGTCGATCGCCTCTTCGTTGCGGCCCTCGGCATGCAGGGCGAGCGCGAGGTCGAAGCGGGCCTGGTGGTCGTCGGGATCGGACTCCAGCCGGGCCAGCAATTCGCCCCGGTCGCCGGCATCGGCGGTCTTCTCGGCCAGCGCCAGCGCCGACGCGGCGGCCTCGGCGTCCGCGCCGCCGCGCGCATCCTCGGGCAGGGTCGCGAATATCTCGCGGGCCCGGTCCAGCTCGCCCTGGCCGACCAGCGCCCGGGTCAGGCCGGCGATCCCGGCGGCGTTGTCCGGCGCGTGCTGAACCACCTGGGCGTAGATCGACGCGGCGGCGCCGAAATCCTTGGCGGCGAGGCGCTCCGCGGCCTGGGCCAGAGCCTCGTCGAGCGGCGAGGCGACGGCCGTGCCCGCCGACTTGGCGAGCTTGTCGATGAACGACTTCACCTGGCTTTCGGGCAGCGCGCCCTGGAACGCATCGACCGGACGCCCGCCGGAGAACGCGAACACCGCGGGGATCGACTGGACGCGGAGCTGCTGGGCGATCTCGGGGTCCTGGTCGATGTCGATCTTGACCAGCTTGACCCCTCCGTTGGCGGCGCGGACGACCTTCTCGAGGACCGGGCCGAGCTGCTTGCAGGGTCCGCACCAGGGCGCCCAGAAATCGACCACGACGGGCACGTCCATCGAAGCCTCGACGACATCGGCCATGAATGTGGCGGTCGAGCCGTCCTTGACCACGTCGGCGGGCGTATCGCCCGGCTGTCCCAGGATCGTTTCCATCGTGCTGTTCCGTGTCTCGAATCCGCTGGACCGCGGCCGCCGGAGACGGCCGGGGAGAACCGCGACAAGATGGGCGAGGAGGCTTGCCGAAGCAAGCCCGGAGCATCAGCCCGCCGTGGCCGCCGCGAGATCGACGACCGCCGGTTCATGGCCGAGCGCCGCGATGAAACGCAGCAGATCGGCAGGGGCGATCGCCGTCGTTGCGTCGTTCGACAGGGGGTGGAAATGGGCCCGCTCGGCAATCGTTATCCCGGCATCGATGACCACCCGAACCGCGTTCGCATCGTCGTGGATCAGGGCGAAGGGGGTGACCGCGCCGGGCACCACGCCGAGATGGGTGGCGAGCCTCTCGGGGCTGGCGAAGGAGAGCCGGGCGGCGCCGATCAGCCCGGCCAGCGCCTTCAGGTCGATGCGCCGGTCTTCCAGCGCCACGACCAGCCACAGCACGCCCTTCTTGTCCTTGAGAAAGAGCGACTTGCAGTGCGCGCCGGGCAGGTCGCCGCGCAGCTCGCGGCTTTCCTCGACGGTGAACACCGGGGCGTGGGCATGGGTCTCGGTCGCGATCCCGAGAGCCTCGAGCCGCTCGAACAGCACTTTCTGCCGGGCGGCGATCGTGTCCGGCGAAACCGTCTCGCTCATCATCTCTCCCAACGCGGCGCTTGAACTGGGCTGGCGCCGGAGAATATACTCCCGCGCGCCGGCGCGGGTGTAGCTCAGGGGTAGAGCGCAACCTTGCCAAGGTTGAAGTCGTCGGTTCGAATCCGATCACCCGCTCCAATCCGCACCGGGATCACGGACTCCTCTCATGAACAATGTCGGCAATTGGGTGCTCGGCGCCAGCTCCGCCGTACTGGGCGTCGGCGGCCTGTTCGTCAGCGCGAAGGCCGGGTCCGGCAGCGTCGGCTATTACGGCGGGCTCGCCATGTTCGCCATCTGCACTCTTTTCATCATGCACCTGATCCGGACCTCGGACAGCCACGGCTGAGCCGTCAGCCCTGCTTCCGGGCGACGATGTGGAAGATGTGCCAGTGCTTGGGCCGCCCGCGCGGGGTGACGCTGTCGTCCTCTTCCTCGCGCAGATACTCGACCTCGAATCCGTGGAGCAGCGCATCGACCTCCCGGGCGCTGTGGAAGGTTATCGACGGGTCGCCGAACCACTCGTCCCGGTCGCCGTAGAGCTGGCCCGCGAAGCGGCCCCCGGGTCCGAGGGAACCGGCGATCCGCGACCACAGCCCGGGAAACGCCCCGGGCGGGCAGAGCGGCAGCGCGAAGCTCGAATTCACCAGCTCGGCAGCCGGCCAGTCGAAGTCTTCGAACCGGCCGATCCTGGTCTCCAGCCCGCCAGTCGAAGGCAGGTCGTCGCGCGCGGCGAGTTGCTCGATGGCCGTCGCCTCGGCGTCGATGGCGAGCACCGTCCAGCCGCGGCGCAGCAATTCGACGGCATCGCGCCCCCCGCCGCAGCCCAGATCGACCGCGCGGCGCGGGCCGCCGGGCTCGCGCTCGAAGGCATCGAGCGCGCGGATCAGGGTCTCGCGCGGCGGGCGCCGGCCGGTCTTCTCGTAATAGGCGGACCACGCCCCGGGTCCAACCGCGGGCGTCGCCCGGGGTTCGTGCATCGCCGGGCCTAGGCGCGCAGCTCGGCCGGCGGGAAGTTGCCCGCCCGGCTGACCATCGCGGGCACCGGGCGGCCGAGCTGCGTCTCGATCCAGCCGGCGGTCTCGATCAGCGCCTCGATATCGATGCCGGTCTCCACCCCGAGCCGGTGCAGCATGTAGATCAGGTCCTCGGAGGGAATATTGCCCGTCGCCGCCGGGGCGAACGGGCAGCCGCCGATACCGCCGATGCTCGCATCGAGGGCATGCACCCCCGCCTCGAGTGCGGCGAAGGCGTTGGCGATCCCGGTGTTGCGGGTGTTGTGGAAATGCCCGCGGAGCTGCGCTGCGGGCGCGAGCCGGGCGGCTTCGGCGAACATCTCGGCCACCTCGCCCGGCGCGGCCACTCCGATGGTGTCGGCGATTCCGATCTCGAACAGGCCGAGGCCGGCGCAGTGGGCGATCAGCCCGTGCACCCGTTCCGGCTTGACCGCGCCCTGGAAGGGGCAGCCGAAGGCGGCGCTGATCGTCGCGCTGCACCGGATGCCGGCGGCGCGGGCGGCGCCGGCGATGTCGTCCAGCACCCGCATCCCCTGCTCGATGGTGGTTCCCTGGTTGCGTTCGGAGAAGGCATCGCTGGCGACCAGGGCGTAGTTGACCTCCCGGCACCCCGCCTCCGCCGCGCGGTCGAAGCCGCGGCGGTTCAGCACCAGCCCGATATAGGTCACGCCGTCGTCCTTCGGCAGCCCGGCCATGACCGCCTCCGCGTCGGCCATCTGCGGCACGCGGCTGGGGTTGACGAAACTCGCGGCCTCCAGCCGCCGCACCCCGGCGGCGACGGCGCGGCCGATCAGCTCCAGCTTGACCTCGGTGGACAGGATCTCGGGCTCGTTCTGCAGCCCGTCCCGGGCCGAGACTTCGACCAGTTCGATGCGGCGGACGGACATGGGGGGCTCCTCGCAGGGGGTGAACCGATTTTCGGGCAAGCGCGCGGGCTTCACAATCGATTTCACGGGCGAATTCACGGGCGAATTCACGCGCGAAGTCGCGGGGCCGGAGAAATCCCGCGGACCGGGCTTCGTTGCCGGAACCGGACGGTTTCGGCTAGACTGGCGGCGTGTCGCTCGGCGCCGCGTTGAAGCGCTGTTGGCCGGGGAACGATCGGTGGTTGCGATGAACGATTGCCCGGCCCTGGTTCTGAACGCGGACTTCCGGCCGCTCAGCTATTTCCCACTGTCGCTGTGGTCCTGGCAGGAGACCGTCAAGGCGGTCTTCCTGGAGCGCGTCAACATCATCTCGGAATACGACCGCGAGGTGCGCTCGCCGGGCTTCTCGATGCGCCTGCCGAGCGTGATCGCGCTCAAGCGCTACATCCCGATGTCGCGCCGGCCGGCCTTCACCCGCTTCAACGTGTTTCTGCGCGACCGCTTCGAGTGCCAGTATTGCGGCGGCGCGCCGGGGACGCCGGAACTCACCTTCGATCACGTCGTGCCCCGGTCGCGCGGCGGGCGGACGAGCTGGGTCAACGTGGTCAGCGCCTGCACCGCGTGCAACCTGCGCAAGGGCAACCGGCTGTCGAATGAATGCGGGCTGCGCCCCAGGCGCATGCCGGTCGAGCCCTCGAACGCGCTGTTGCAGCAGCACGGCCGCGCCTTTCCGCCCAACTACCTGCACGACAGCTGGCGCGACTTCCTGTACTGGGATTCGGAGCTCGACGCGGGCTAGCGCCGCTTGGCGCTGACGACCAGGGCGTCGACCGTCTCCTCGCCGAGAGCGCGGACCGCCTCCAGGCGGTGCAGCCCCTCCAGCAGGACATAGCGCGCTTCGTCGCGGCGCACATGGATGGGGTTCTTGAGGCCGTTCTCCAGGATGTCGAGGGCGAGCGAGTCGACCTTGTCGTCGTCCCGGGTGCGGCGCCGCTTGGCCGGAACATAGATCTCGTCGAGCGCGATCGGGACGGCGTCGAGCACGGCGTCTCCTTTTGGCGCCCCGGCCCGGTTCGGTGTAGAGTCCCACCCGCATTGCAATGGCGGCGCTGGACTTCCGACCTCGCGCGGCCGGGCGGATCACCTTCTTCATCTTCGGCGAGAAAACGACCGAGGTCAAACGGGGTAGACGGGATGGAGCCGGTCAAGGTCACACTCTATCGCTGGGCGGGCGCCTGGGGCCCGTTCAAGGTGAAAATCCCCTGCGGCGAGTGTTCGCTGACCCGGGACGTGATCGCCGATGTGGTCGAAACCGAGCTCGGCGGGGTTCCGGTCGAGGTCGACACAAGGGACTGGCTGTCGGAGTGGTGGAAACCGCTGCCCAAGGGCGGCTGGCACGCGCCGATCGTGCTGGTGGAGGGCCGCATCGTCAGCCAGGGCGCGGCGCTCAACCGGGGGGTGCTGACCCAGGCGATCATCGAGGCCCATGCCAGGCGCGCCCCGATCTCCGGCAACCGGCTGTTCGGCAAGGCGACCTGCCCGCACTGCGTCCGCGCCAAGGGCTATCTCGACCAGGCGGGGGTCGACTACGCCTATCACGACGTGGTGCGCGAGCCGGCGGCGCTCTACGAGATGCTGGCGCGGGTGAAACCGATCGTCGGCCCCAAGACGCCGATCACGGTGCCGCAGATCTGGATCGACGGAGACTATGTCGGCGGCGCGGACGCGCTGGCCGAGATCGTCGAGCGCGAGGTCGAGCCCAACCCGGATCGCGGCCAGTGCTCGATCTCGCCCGGCCGGCTCGGACAGGCCAGGCGCGCGGCGTAAGGCGAGCGCGCGCATGCAGGAAATCCTCGTCAAGGGCGGGCATTGGGGGCGCATCGAGGTGCCGGCGGGCGGGCTTCTCGAAATCGTCAATGTCGAGGGCCGCCAGATCTGCGACTTCTTCGCCTTCCGCGCCGACGACGTGGGCGAGTTCGTGTCGCCGGCCCATACCCGCGCCGAGCTGATGCGGCTCACGCTGGGCGCCGGCGACCGGCTGGTCAGCGTCCGGCGGGCGCCGATGTTCGAGATCGTCGAGGACACGGTGGGCAGCCACGACATGATCTTCCCCGCCTGCGACCCGCCGCGCTACAGGCTGGGCTTCGGGCTCGACGATCACCGGAGCTGCCGCGCCAACCTCGCCGAGGCGATGGCGGATCGCGGCATCGCCTACGAACACCTGCCCGATCCGATCAACTTCTTCCAGAACACGCCGGTCGGCGCCGGCGGCGCGATCGCCTATGGCGCGGCCTCGCTCGCCGGGCCGGGCGACCGGGTGGTGCTGCAAGCCCTGGTCGACGTCATTGCCGTCGCGTCGGCCTGCGCGATGGATCTGACCGGCATCAACGGCGAGCGGCTGAGCGATATCCGCCTCGTGCTTCGCGACGGCTGAGGGGGTCCGGGTTGCGCTGCGAAGTGGTCGCCATCGGCACCGAGCTCCTTCTCGGACAGATCGTCGACACCAACTCGTCCTGGATCGGCGAAAGGCTGGCGCTGATCGGCATCGACTCCCACTTCCAGGTCAAGGTCGGCGACAACCCCGACCGCATGGAATTCTGCATCCGCCAGGCGCTGGAGCGCAGCGACGCGGTGATCTGCTGCGGCGGGCTCGGCCCGACCCAGGACGACATCACCCGGGAGGTGATCGCCCGGGTGATGGGGGTGGCGCTCCGCCGCGATCCGGTCGTCGAGCAGCGCATCGTCGACCTGTTCAGGGCGCGCGGCCGGACGATGACCGAGAACAACCGGCGCCAGGCCGACATCCCGCTCGGCGGGCGTCCGATCGCAGAGATGCCGGGCACCGCGCCGGGGCTGGTCTGCCCGGTCGGCGGGAAGGTGATCTACGCCGTCCCCGGCGTGCCCTACGAGATGCGGGAGATGATGGAGGGAACGGTGCTGCCGGACCTCCTGAATCGCTCCGGCGGCGCGGCGGTGATCCGCAGCCGGGTGCTGCGCACCTGGGGCCAGAGCGAGTCGGGACTCGCCGAAATCCTCGCCGGGCGGATCGACGCGCTCGACGGGATCGGCAACCCGACGCTCGCCTTCCAGGCCTCCGGCGCCGACGGCCTCAAGGTGCGGATCACCGCCAAGGCGGCCGACGAATCCGCCGCCGCCGCGATCCTGGCCGACGAGGAGGCGCTGGTGCGCGGGCTTCTGGGCGACGTGATCTTCGGCGTCGACGAGGAGACCATGGAATCGGTGGTGCTCGCGGCGCTCCGCGAATCCGGCCGGACCCTCGCGGCGGCCGAAGGTTTTACCGGCGGGCTGGTCGCCGCGCGGCTCACCCGGCTCGACCCGGAGATGGAGGTCTTCGTCGGCGGCACGCTGGGACCCCGCGGCGGGGCGGAAGACTCGGCGGCGACCGGCGAGGCGCGCGCGGCGGAGGCGGCGCTGCGGGTCCGCGCCGCTCTCGGCGCCTCGCTCGGGATCGCCGCGATCGGTCGGGAGACGGGCGAGGACGTTCCGCCCGGCACCGCCCGCATGGCGGTCGCCAGCGGCACCGGCACGGCGACGCACAGCATCGCGCTGCCGGGCGACCGCAACCAGGCGCGCGAATACGCGGTGATCCACCTGCTGAGCTTTCTCAGGCGCACCCTGCTCGCCTGACGGCGGTTCGCCTTGGACCGGGGAATGCGCTAACCTTGACGGCGCACCCGCCCTCTAATTCGGAACCTTCGGAGGCGGCGCGATGTCGCGTCTTTCCATCGGCCATGTCGGGCTCCATGTCCGCGACCTCGAAGAGGAGATCGCCTTCCTGGAGCTGATCGGCGGCGAGCTCACCTGCATCGACCGGGCGCCGGTCGGCCGGGTCGCCTTCGTCTCGCTCGACGGCGAGCGCCATCATTCGCTCGCCTTGTTCGAGGACGGAAAGCCCCTGCCGAGCGGTAGTTCCAAGACCGAGCCCGCCGGCGTTCACCACATCGCCCTCCCGGCGGACAGCATCGACGACGTCAAGTCCTGGGAACGCAAGCTCGCCGCCGCCGGGATCGAGATCGACGGCCCCCATGTGCAGGGCCCGGATGGCGGCGGGCTCGACGGCGGCAGCGGCAGCTATGCGATCTTCTTCAACGACCCCAACGGCATCTGCTTCGAGATCTATGCCGGCGCGATGACCCTGCCCGAGTTCCGCCGCGCCGAAGCCGCGAAGGCGAGCGGCGCATGAGCGATCCCGCGGCGGCGACGGAGGGTGCGCGGGGCCCGAGCGTCTATTCGGGACAGCGGACGGTCGAAGCGCCGCCTTTCGACCTGCCGGACCGGCTGGTACCCGACACGAGACTCAGGATGGACGGGCTCGAGTTCCTGTCCCTGCTGCCGGAGGCGGCGATCCCGGTGGCGTTCCTCGACCCGCAATATCGCGGCGTGCTGGAAAAGCTCAAATACGGCAACGAGGGCGAGCTGCGCGGCAAGCGCCGCGCCGCCCTGGTGCAGATGACCGAGGATGCGATCGCCGGTTTCATCCACGGCATCGATCGCGCGCTCCTGCCGTCCGGCCATCTCTTCCTGTGGATCGACAAGTTCCACCTCTGCCAGGATTTCCACGGCTGGTTCGACGGCACCGGGCTCGATGTCGTCGACCTGGTGACCTGGGACAAGGGCACGTTCGGCATGGGCTACCGCACGCGCCGCCGGGCGGAATACTGCGTCGTGCTCCAGAAGAAGCCGCGCCGGGCCAAGGGGGTGTGGAAGATCCACAACATCACCGACATCGTGCTGGAGAAGGCCGAACGGAAGGCGCACCCGCATGCCAAGCCGGTGGGGCTTCAGGCCGCGCTGATGTCGGCGGTGAGCAACGAGGGGGATTTCGTCATCGACCCGGCGGCGGGCTCGTTCACCGTCCTCGAGGCGACCCGCCAGTGCGGCCGGACGTTCCTCGGCTGCGACATCGAAGGGTGAACGCGGGGTGCTGAAGACCGGCGCGGAGCACCTGGAGAGCCTGCGCGACGGGCGCAGGGTCTATATCGGGGGCGAGCCGGTGGACGACGTCACCGCCCACCCCGCGTTCCGCAACGGCGCGCGGTCGTTCGCGATGCTGTATGACCGCAAGCGCGATCCCGAGAACATCGACGCGATGTCCTTCGAGGAGGACGGCGAGCGCTACTCGAGCTGGTTCCTGATGCCGCGGACCAGGGACGACCTCCGCAAGCGGATGGACACCCACCGCCGGATCGCGTCGTGGACCCACGGCCTGCTGGGCCGCTCGCCCGACCATGTCGCGAGCTTCGTCACCGGGCTTGCCATGCGTCCCGACCTGTTCGACGGCATCCGGCAGGGTTTCGGCGAGAACATGGTCGCCTATTACCGGCACATGCGCGAGAACGACGTGTGCGCGACCTACACCGTGCTGCCGCCCCAGGGCGCCCGCAAGCCCGAGATGTACGAGCGCGCGGGCATGACGGTGCCGACGCTCCGGGTGACCGGCGAGGACGATGCCGGCGTCACCCTCAACGGGATGAAGATGCTCGGGACCTCGGCGATCTTCGCCAACGAGACCTGGGTCGGCAATCTGCTCCCGCTGGGCCCGGACCAGGTCAAGGAATCGATCACCTGCGGCGTGCCCCTCAATGCCGAGGGCGTGTCGATCTGGTCGCGCAAGCCGTTCGAGCTTCATGCCGTGAGCGAGTTCGACAACCCGCTCGCCTGGCGCTTCGACGAGACCGATTCGATGGTCATCTTCAAGGACGTGAAGGTGCCCTGGGAGCGAGTCGTGGTGCACGACAACGCCGAGATGTCGCGCGAGATCTACGTGCGTTCGCCGAGCCACGTGATGGGCAACCACCAGTCCAACATCCGCTTCCTGGAAAAGCTGAAGCTGATTCTCGCGGTCGCCCGGCGGGTGACCGACATGAACAATGTCGGCCACATCCCGGCGGTCCAGACCACGCTCGGCGATCTCGCCGCCAGGCTCAGCGGGCTGGAGGCGATGATCGAGGGCCAGATCGAGAATCACGAGGAATACGCGCCCGGCTACGTCAACGCGAACCGGCGCTACATGTATGCCGCGCTCCACTTCTGCACCATGACCTACGGCCAGATCTGCGACGAGGTGCGCGAGCTCCTGGGCGGCGGGCCGTTCCAGATGCCGGCCGACATCTCGGTCGTCCGCGACCCGGAGATGCGCGAGACCTTCGAGACCTACTGGTCGGTCCCCGGGCAGAGCGCGGTCGAACGGATGAAGGTGCTCAAGCTCGCCTGGGACCTGCTGGGCTCGGAATTCGCGGGCCGCCACGCGCAATACGAGAAGTTTTACGCGGGCCCCGGTTTCGTGGTCTCCGGCTACAGCTACCGCTACCTGCCGTGGGAGGAATACGAGGCGAGCCTCGACGAGACGATGAGCCGCTACGATGTGCCCGGGGGTTGGGCCGAGGACGGCGATTGAACGGCCGCGCGGTCGCCATCGCGGTGGACGGGGTTCGGCTCCACGGCGAGTGGTGCGCCGAGCCGGTCGCGGGCAGGCCGGCGCTGGTCTTTCTGCATGACGGGCTCGGGTCTGTGGAGACGTGGCGCGGCCTGCCGGGGCGGCTCGGCCGCCGGCTGGGTATCGGCGCCTTCGCCTACGACCGCTGGGGTTACGGCCGGTCGGACGGGCGGGTCCCCTTCCCGGTCGATTTCATCGAGCAGGAGGCGGCGCGGCTGGCGGACATCCTCCGCGTCGCCGGGATCGGGGACCACGCCGTCGTCGGGCACAGCGACGGCGGCACCATCGCGCTGCTCCATGCGGCGCGGAACCCGGCCGGGCTCAGGGCGACGGTAAGCCTGTCCGCCCATATTCACCGCGACCCCCTCGCCGAGAAGCATCTCCACCGCTTCCGGGACCATGCGGCGAACCGGACGCTCCCCGCATGGATGGCCCGGTTTCACGGCGACAAGGCGACGGATGTCGCCGCCTGCTGGTCGGAAACCTGGCTCGAAATCTTCGCCGCCGACTGGGACATCGCGCCGGCGCTCGAGGGCATCGCCGGACCGCTGCTCGCGCTGCACGGCGAGAACGACGCCCATGGCGTCGCCGAACAGCTGGAAAACATCGCCCGCGCAGTGCCCCACGCCGCCGCGCGGCTGCTCCCCGGCATCGACCACTTCCCGCATCTCGAAGACCCGGAGGGAACCGAGGCGGCGGTCGCCGCCTTCCTCGCCGAGGCGCTGGGACTTTAGGGCGCCCTAACCCCCCTCGATCGCCTGGCGGACGGCGTCGGAGTCCTGTTTCTTGACGATCAGGGGGCGCTGGGTCTTGGCGTAGGTGTGCTTCTCGACCAGCTTTCCGTCGCTGAAATGCAACAGGTCGAGCCCGCGCCATCCGCCGCCCCGCTCGCCGCTCTCGACGGTAAGCATCCAGCTGATCATCGCCTTGCCGGTCTCGGTATCGAGGAACATGTCCTCGGTGTGGAAGCGCATCTTGCCGTACTGGCCCTCGAATTGCGGCTCGAAGGCGGCGCGGATCGCGGCCTTGCCGACATGGCGTTCACCGTGGAACTCGTCGTAGATCGCATCGTCGGCGAAATAGGCCATCACCTCGTCGATGCTCTCGCGGTTGAAGGCCTCGGTGAAATCCTCGACCCACTCTCCCAACTCCTCGCGGCTCGGCCTCATCTCGTCCTCCGGTTCGCGCAGGGCCTAGCGCCCCGTCGTCAGCACCATTTTACCCTGCACCCGGTGCTCGTGGAACATCGGGATCACCGACTGGAAATCCTCCAGCTTATGGACGCCGGTAACCTGCGGGTTGATGTCGCCGCGTTCGCACATCGCCATCAGCTCGGCGACCGCGCCGGCCATCAGCTCCGGCCGGTGGCGGAAGTGGAGGTCGAGCGCGACGCCCATCATGGTCAGGTTGCGCACGTTGAAATAGCCCGCCTTGGCCTCGGGGATGCGCCCGGCGGCGAAGCCCACCGCGAGGATGCGGCCCGAGAACGCGAGCGCCCGGATCGCGGCGTCGAAGAAGTCGCCGCCGATGGGGTCGAGAACGATGTCGACGCCGCGCCGGTCGGTCACCGCATAGACCTGATCGCGCAGCGAATCGCGGACATTGTCGCCCGACAGGTCGATCACGTGGTCGGCGCCATGCGCCTCGATCAGCGCGACCCGCTCGGGCGACATCGAGGTCGAACCGGCGATCGCGGTGGCGCCGCTGGCCTTGGCGATCTCGATCGCCGCGAGGCCTACGCCGCCCGACGCGCCGAGGACCAGAACCGCATCGCCGGCGGCGATCTGCGCCCGGACGACCAGCGCCACATAGGAAGTCAGGTAGGTGGTCATCATCCCGGCCCCGGTGACGAAATCGACCTTGTCGGGCAGCGCCCAGCAGCGCTCCTTCGGTACCGCCCGCCGCTCGGCATAGGCGCCGAAGGTATAGACCGAGGCCACCCGGTCGCCGGGCTTCAGGCCGCGCACATTGGCGCCGACGGCCGCCACCACCCCCGCCGCGTCGCGACCGGGGACGAACGGCGTCTCGGGCTTCACCTGGTAGCGGCCCTGCATCATCAGCGTGTCGGGGTAGTTGAGACCGATGGCGTGGACGTCGATCAGCACCTCGTCGGGCCCGGGCACGGGGTCTGCGACCTCTTCCAGCCTGTGGGTGTCGAGCGGCCCGAACTCGCGGATGACCACACCACGCATGTCCTTCTCCCCTGCGGATTGCGGCCGGGAACCTATCACCCGGCCTTCCGTGGCGGAACCCGCGGCTTGACCCCCGCTGGGCGCCCGACGACTATCGCGCCGGATTCTGGAATACGGAGTATCCGGCATGAAGCGGCGCGTCGGCGGGACCGAGCCCGGTGCGGAGCACGATCTTGCGATTCCCTTCACCTCGGTGCGGGCGTTGCTCGATGCCTACAAGGCGCGCGATGCCGACCGGGTGGCGCTGGTCGATCTCGATCAGGGGAGCTCGATCACCTGGGGCGAGCTTCATGCCGAGGCCAACCGCATCGCCAACTTTCTCGCCGGGCGCGGTATCGGGCGGGGCGACCATGTCGCGGTGCTGTCGGAGGAGCGGCTGGAGAAGCTGATCCTGTGGATGGGGATCTGGCGCGCCGGCGCGGCGATCTGCCCGATCAATGTCGAGATGAATATCGGCTATATCGCCCGCATCCTGCGCGCGATCGGCCCGAAGCTCACTCTGTGGCACGAGGCGATGGACGGGCCGCGCATGACCGACGGCGTGGACGGCGAGATCCACCGCTTCGGGCGCTGGGACAAGGGGCCGGCGGACGGCGCGGATATGGACGAGTTCTTCGCCCGGCTCGCCTCGGTGCCGGCCGCGCCGGAGCTCGATTTCGACAACGCGCCGGCCGACATCGGCAGCATCTACTGCACCTCGGGCACCACCGACACGCCCAAGCTGTTCGTCTGCGACATGCTGGGGCACTGGCTGTTCGGGCTGTCGACCATCGACTTCCTCGGCCTGACCGAGGCGGACCGCACGCTGGAATACCGCTCCTTCGGCTGGAACTCGGCCCAGGGGGCGAGCCTGCTGCCGTGGATGCAGACCGGCTGCACGCTGCATTTCGCGCGGCGCTTCTCGCATAGCCGGTTCTTCGACTGGATCAGGGACAACCGGATCACCTTCTCGATCGGCATCCCGACGGTGATCAACATGCTGCTCGACGACCCGGTCGAGATCGCCCGCGAAGACATCGCCTCGCTGCGGTTCATGAGTTCGAGCACCGCCCCGCTCGCGCCCGAGCGCTGGCAGCAATTCGAGGACCGCTACGGCGTCAGCCTGCTCCAGTTCTACGGCTGCTCGGAGGGCGGCTGGGTGTGCGGCAACCGGCACGACTACTGCCGCAAGGGAACCGTCGGACCGCCGGCCAGGCACCAGGAGTTCCTGATCGTCGACGAGGACGGCAAGCGCTGCCCGCCGGGCGTCGAGGGCGAGGTCACGCTGGGCGGGCCGCAATGCGTGGTCGCCGCGATGTCGATCGACGGCGAGCGGGAGGATTTGAAGGGGCGGCGCATCCATCTCGGCGACCTCGCGGTGATGGACGAGGACGGCTTCATCACCGTGACCGGCCGCCTCAAGGATTTGATCATCCGCGGCGGGGTCAATATCGCGCCGGCGGAGATCGACAACGTGCTGCTGCGCCATCCGGGCGTCCACGAGGCCGCCGCGGTCGGCGTGCCGGACCCGATCTACGGCGAGGAGGTCGTCTGCTACGTCGTCGGGCGTTCGGGCGAGAGCCTGACGGCGGCCGCGATCGCCGCGCACTGCAAGGCCAGCCTGCCCGACTACCGGATGCCGAAGGAAATCCACTTCATCGACGCGCTGCCCAAGAACGACCGCGGCAAGGTGCGCCGGCCCGACCTCCGCGAAATGTGGGAAGCGGCCCGGGCGGATTAGACCGGAATCGTACGGCACCGCCGGAAACGGTCTGTTTCCGCTATAGCAACCGGTGATCGATTGTTTCGCCGGAAATGGCGGTTTTCTTTGCAATCCGCGCCGGGAACCGTAGATTTGGCGCCCGGCCCGGACTCCGGCCCGGGCCCGTTCTTGCATGAGAGCAAGGCGCGTGGCGGCGGGATGGTCCCGCCGCCCGTCGAAGCCGCCGACTAACGCGGCAGCACACGGCTCCGACCGCCGACAAACGCGGTCCTGCGGAGACGCCAAGAGGAGACCCCATGAGCACGGCCAAGAAGGAAGCGCTCGGCGCGCCCGCCGAGGCGATCAACGATCTGCGCAATTCGCTGGAATGGCTCCAGTCGGAAGGCGATCTGATCGAGACCGACAAGGAAGTCGATCCCGATCTCGAGCTGACCGCGATCCAGAAGCAGATGGATGGCGGCTGCCCGATCCTGTTCAACAACGTCAAGGGCAAGCCCAATCACCGCCTGCTCACCAACCTGTTCGGTGACATCGAGGTGATCAACAAGATGTTCGGCTGGAGCGACAACACCGACCGCACGCGCAAGCTCGCGCATGCGCTGTCGCACCCGGTGCCGCCGGAGATCATTCCCCAGGACCAGGCGCCCTGCCAGCAGCACGTCATCGAGAACCCGGTCGACGTGAACGAGCACATGGTGCCGATCCGCCACACCACCTACGAGCCCGAGCTCACCGTGGGGTCGGGCAACCGGGTGGTGACCGGCGAGTATTTCGACGGCGGCTCGGACCTCGGCTACAACCGGATGAACTTCCGCTGGGGCAATGTCGGCACCTTCCAGATCTCGCCCGGCTCGCATATGTGGCAGGTCGTCTCCAAGCACTACAAGGACGACAAGCCGGTGCCGATCACCATGTGCTTCGGCGTGCCGCCGTCCTGCACGCTGCTCGCGGGCGCCGGTTTCGACTACGTGATCCTGCCGCAGGGCTGCGACGAGATCGGCATCGCCGGCGCGGTGCAGGGATCGCCCGTCCGCATGGTCAAGGCGCGCACCGTGGACGCGCTGGCGCTGGCCGATTGCGAGCTGGTGCTGGAAGGCTACGTCAACCCGCGCGACCGCCGCTACGAGACCGCCGAGGCGGAGGAGGCGGGGGTCCAGGGACGGTTCCACTTCCACCCGGAATGGGCCGGCTACATGGGCAAGGCCTACAAGGCGCCGACCTTCCACGTCACCGGCGTAACCATGCGCGACCCGGCGACCAAGCCGATCATCTTCGCGCTCGGCGTCCACACCCTCGACGACCACAACATCGACACCACGGTGCGCGAATCCGCGATGTTCGAGCTGTGCGAGCGCATGCAGCCCGGCATCATCCAGGACTGCGTGATCCCCTACTGCATGACCGACTGGGGCGGCGCGATCATCCAGGTCAAGAAGCGCAACCGGATCGACGAGGGCTGGCAGCGCAACTTCATGTCGGCGATCCTGTCGACCTCGCAGGGCTCCAGGCTGTGCTTCGCGGTCTCCGAGGACACCGACCCCTACGACATGGACGACGTGATGTGGTGTCTGACCACAAGGGTCAACCCGCATACCGACATCCTCAACCCGATCCCGGGCGGTCGCGGCCAGACCTTCATGCCGGCCGAGCGCATGACCGCCGGCGACCGCGAATGGACGGCGTCCAACACGCGGTTCGAGGGCGGCATGGGGATCGATGCGACGGTGCCGTTCGGCTTCGAGAGCGACTTCCTCAGGCCGATCTATCCGATCGAGAAGGTCACGCTCGACGACTTCTTCACCGACGACCAGATCGCCAACGCCAAGGGCCGCATGAAGGGCTGGGTCCACTCGCTGGCGCGGACGGGGCGCTGATCGGGAGTTCGGCAGCGGGCCTGGACGCCGCACCAAAGAGAAGGAACCTCGGTCCTCTCTCCGGGCGGCGTCCCCTCCCCGGGCGAGAACGGGTGCAGAACTGGTAGCGTTTCTGCGGGCGTCGCCACTCCTCGACGCCGATTTCACCGTGACACGCGATAGGTCTCCGGGACGGTCGGTCGATCTCGAATGACGGGTTTCCCGATTGGCGACAACCCATTCGGCGCCTCCGTCGAACCGCGGCCCGTACTTCTGTGGCGATTTGGGGTGCGATCATGGCCGGGGGAGACCGGGCCCGCCGGCGCGCATCTCACCCCTCGCGCAGGCGGAAGCGCTGGATCTTTCCGGTCACCGTCTTGGGCAGCGTGTCGACGAAGTTGAACCAGCGCGGGTACTTGTAGCGGGCGAGCGCTTCCCGGCAATGGGTCTTGAGCTCGTCCTCGAGCGCGGCGCCGGCATCGCCCGCATCGTTGAGCACGATATTCGCCTCGGGCTTGATCAGCCCGTCGTCGTCGGCGCGCCCGACGACCGCCGCCTCCAGCACCTTGGGATGCTCGATCAGCCGGGCCTCGATCTCGAACGGCGAGCACCACAGCCCGCCGACCTTGATCATGTCGTCGCCGCGCCCGCAATTGATGAAATAGCCGTCCGCGTCCTGGTAGTACATGTCGCCGGTATTCAGCCAGTCGTCGCCGAGCATGGTCGCGGCGGTCTTCTCGGGATTGTTCCAGTAGAGCTTCGCGGCCGACTCGCCCTGCACCAGCAGCGTGCCGATCTCGCCCTCGGGCACGTCCCCGCCGGCCTCGTCGACCAGGCGCACGCCGTAGCCCGGCACCGGGCGGCCGGACGAGCCGGGTTTCCAGTCATCCTCGGTGTTGGACACGAAGATGTGCAGCATCTCGGTCGAGCCGAGCCCGTCGAGGATCAGCGTCCCGGTCTTGTCCTTCCAGCGCAGCATCACGTCGCCCGGCAGCGCCTCGCCGGCCGAGATGCAGATCCGGATGGACGTGAGGTCCGGGCTCGCCTGCTCCATCGCGTGGAGTTGCTGCGCGTACATCGTCGGCACGCCGAAGAACACGGTGGGGCGCAGCGCCTCGATCGCCTCGAAGGTCATCTGCGGCGTCGGCCTGCGGTCGCTCAACCCGATCGTGGCGCCGACCCAGAGCGGAAACGTCATCGCGTTGCCGAAACCGTAGGAGTGGAACAGCTTGCTCACCGAGAACACGGTGTCGTCCGCGCGGAGCCCGGCGATCATGCGGCCGTAGCGCTCGCTGGTGCAGACCATGTCGCGGTGGTGGTGGACGACGCCCTTGGGATTCCCGGTCGAGCCGGAGGAGTAGAGCCAGAAACACTCGTCCATCGCCGTCGTCGGCGCCGGGTCGAGCGCGGCGGATGCCGCCGCCGCCTTCTCCGCAAGCCCGCCGTCGCCGTCGACCCGGAGGATGGTCGGCGGCTTGTTCCCGACGGATCGGAGCCCCGCCTCGACCGCCTCGGCCCATTCGCGGCTGTAGACGATGCCGGCGCAACCCGAATCCTCGATCAGGAACGCGTAGTCCTGCGGCCGCATCATCGTGTTGACCGGGACCGGGACGATCCCCGCCTTGACGGCGCCGAAGAAGCAGAACACGAACTCGGGGCAGTCCTTGACCACCATCAGCACGCGGTCGCCGCGGCGGATCCCCGCGCCGAGCAGCGCATTGCCGGTGCGCGCGACCTGTTCGGCAAGCACCCGGTAGCTGGTCTCGCCGTCCGCGGTGCGGATCGCGGCCTTGTCGCCGCGGCCTTCCTCGAGATGCCGGTCGATGAACGGGATGGCGGCGTTGAAGACGTCGGAAAAGACCAGCCGCGCCGGCGCCGCGGTCTCGTCGACAGATACGGTGTTGTCCCTCACGTTTTCCTCCAGCGGCCGCTCGCCCGGCGCGCATCTTGGGTTCTTCGGCCGCGCCGGGCAAGCCGCGGAAGCCGGGTCGCCGCGGCTTGACGCCGCAACGCAAAATCGTATTGATAGGCGTCGAATCTACACCATCTTCAGCGCTCGATTCGGGAGCACCCGGCGCGCCGGATGGGTGCCGCATTTCCCAAATTCGGGCGCCAGATCGAACCAGCGGAGCGGCGGCGGCCTGCGGCGGGACGGCCTCGACAGGAAGAAGCAAGCGATGAGTCAGACCCAGGAAAAATACGTCGGCCAGTCGATCGACCGGGTCGAGGACGCGGCGCTGCTGACCGGCAGCGCGATGTTCTCGGACCACCTGCCGACCCGAAGCGGAACTCTGCACGCCGCGATCCTGCGCTCGCCCCACGCCCATGCCGAGATCGCCGCGATCGACGTCTCCCGCGCCCGGGCGATGCCGGGCGTCGCCGCCGTCCTGACCGGCGAGGACGTGAAGGATATCTCGGATCCCTTCCTGATCGTCCTGCGCCAGCCGATCCTCCAATGGGCGCTCGCCGTGGGCAAGGTCCGCTATGTGGGCGAGCCGGTCGTCGTCGCCCTCGCGACGGACCGGTACCGGGCCGAGGACGCGCTGTCCGCGGTCGAGATCGCCTACAGGACGCTCGAACCCGCCGTCGACCCCGAGGCCGCGACGGAAGAGGGCGCGCCCCTGGTCCACGAGGCGGTGGGCTCGAACATCGTCTCGGTCCGCGACTTCGCCTACGGCGACCCGGATGCGGCGTTCGCGGAAGCGGACCGGGTGGTGAAGCTCAAGATCTCCTACCCGCGCAACTCGCACACCCCGCTCGAGGGCTTCGTCGCCTCGGTGGCCTATGACGCGGCGACCGAGTCCTACGACGTGCAGTCCAACTTCCAGGGCCCGTACTCGACGCACACGGTGATCTCGAAGGCGCTCCGCGTCTCCAGCTCCAGGCTCAGGATGCGCACCCCGGCCTTCTCCGGCGGCGGGTTCGGGGTGAAGGTCCAAGTCTTTCCCTATATCGTCCTGATGGGCGCCGCGTCGAAGATCGTCGGGCGTCCGGTCAAATGGGTCGAGGATCGGCTCGAACATCTGAGCGGGGCGGCCGCGGCGCCCAACCGGGTGATCTCGATCGAGGCCGCGGTCAAGAACGACGGCACGATCACCGGCTTCCGGTTCGACCAGCTCGACGATTACGGCGCCTTCCTGCGCGCGCCCATGCCGGGGCCGCTCTATCGCATGCACGGCATCCTGACCGGCGCCTATGACGTGAAGAACCTGGCCGTCACCAACCGGCTGGTGCTGACCAACAAATGCCCGTCGGGGATGATCCGCGGGTTCGGCGGACCGCAGATGTACTACGCCATCGAGCGCCTGGTGCAGCGGATCGCCGTCGAGCTCGAGCTCGACCATTACGAGGTGATCCGCAAGAACCTCGTCCCGGCCGGCGTCTTTCCCTACCGCGCGGCGGCGGGCGCCTTGCTCGATTCCGGCGACTATCCGGCGGCGCTTGAGAAAGCGGAGAAGGAAGGCAAGCTGGCGGAGCTCAGGAAACGCCGCGACGAGGCCCGCGCGGAAGGCCGGCTCTACGGCATCGGCTTTGCCGCGATCGTCGAGCCGGCGCAGTCCAATATGGGCTATCTCTCGAACATCCTGCCGCTCGAGGAGCGCCGGAAGAACCCCAAGGGCGGCGCGGTCTCCAACGCCACGGTCAATATCGACCCGCTGGGGACGGTCAACGTGACCGCCGATTCGATCCCGCAGGGCCAGGGCCACATGACGGTGCTGTCGCAGATCGTCGCCGACAATCTGGGGCTCAAGCCGGGCGACATCCACGTCAACCTGGAGCACGACACCGCGAAGGACGCCTGGTCGATCGCGACCGGCAACTATTCCTCGCGCTTCACCTCGTCGACCGCGGTCGCCGCCGACCGGGCGGCCAAGAAGGCGCGCGCCAAGCTCGCCAGGATCGCCAGCCAGACGCTCAACGTGCCGGCGGACAGGCTCGAATTCGGCAACGGCAAGATCTACGCCGCCGACAATCCCGACAACGCCGTCAACCTCTACCGCGTGGCGGGATCGGCGCATTGGACGCCCGGCAATTTGCCGGACGACATGGAGCCCGGGATCCGCGAGATCGGCTCCTGGTCGCCGCCCGAGCTGGAGCCGCCCAACGACAAGGACCAGATCAACTCCTCGCTGACCTACGGCTTCGTGTTCGATTTTTGCGGCGTCGAGATCGACCGCGATACCGGCGCGGTGAAGATCGACAAATACGTGACGATGCACGATTCGGGCACGTTGCTGAACCCCAGGCTCGCCGAGGGGCAGGTGCATGGCGCCTTCGCCTGGGCGGTGGGCTGCGCGCTCCATGAGGAGTTCGCCTATGGCGAAGACGGCAGCTTCCTCAACGGCACTTTCGCCGATTACCTGGTGCCGACCGCCTGGGAGGTGCCGGAACCCCAGATCGTCCACATGGAGACGCCGTCGCTGGTCACCCCGCTCGGTGCCAAGGGCGTGGGCGAGGGCAACTGCATGTCGACGCCGGTCTGCATCGCCAACGCGGTGTGCGACGCGCTCGGGATCGAGAACGTCACCCTGCCGCTCAGCCCCAACAAGGTGTCCGCGCTGATCCACGGCGAGGAGCGGCCGCCGCCGGACGGCGCGGAGGCCCCCTCGGCCGCACGCGAGGTTGCGGGGAATGTCATCGCCGGAGCCGGCGAGGCGTTCGTGAAGTCCCCGCCCGGGGAGGTCTGGGCGGCCCTGCTCGATCCGGAAAAGCTCGCCTCGGTCATCCCCGGCTGCCACGCGCTGGAGCGGGTGGACGAGAACGACTACCGCGCCGAGGTCTCGATCGGCGCGGGCCCGGTCAAGGGCCGCTTCAAGGCGAATGTCAGGTTGAGCGACCTGGATCCGCCCAACGCGGCGACGCTCACGGGCGCGCTTACCGGGATGCTCGGACTCTCGGAAGGCAGCGGGCGGGTGACGCTCGCGCCGAAGGACGGCGGCACGGCGCTCTCCTACGATTACCGGATCGAGGTCTCGGGCACCGTGGCGGCGGTCGGCGGGCGCATGCTCGAAGGCGCCGCCCGCGCGCTGGTGCGCCAGTTCTTCGAGCGTTTCGCCACGGTGCTGGGCGGCGGCGAGGTCGCGGTGGCGGACGAGGCGGCCCCGTCGTGGTGGACACGGCTGCTGGCCGCTTTGGGGATCGGCCGATGAAGCCGAGCCCGTTCGACTACATCCGCGCCGCCTCCGCCGAGGAGGCGCTCGACGGTCTCGCCGCCCATGGCGAGGATGCCCGCATCCTCGCCGGCGGGCTCTCGTTGGTGCCGATGCTCAACTTCCGCCTCGTCGAACCGGCGATGGTGATCGACATCTCCGGCATCGGGGCGCTCGACTACATCCGCCTCGACAACGGCGCGGTGGAGATCGGCGCGGCGACCCGCCAGAGCGCGCTCGAACGCTGGGACGGGATCGCCGACAGGCTGCCGCTGGTGCATGCGGCGTTTCCCCATATCGGGCATTACCAGACCCGCAGCCGGGGAACCGTGTGCGGCTCGGTCGCCCATTCGGATCCGAGCTCGGAGCTGCCGCTCTGCCTGGCCGTGCTGGGCGGTGAGGCGGTGCTGCGCTCGGCCGCCGGCGAGCGCCGCGTCGCCGCCAGCGACTTCCAGACCGGGATGCTGACCACGGCGAAGCGCGACGACGAGATGGTGGCGGCCGTGCGCTTTCCGGTGGCGGAGCCCGGAAGCGGCTACGCGTTCGCCGAGATGGCCCAGCGGCGCGGCGATTTCGCCATCGTGGCCCTCGCCGCTTCCGCGTCCGGCGAGCGGGTCCGGCTCGGTGTCGGCGGCGTCGCCGACCACCCGACGGTGCGCCAATGGGACGGGCTGGCGGGCGGTGCGCTCGACGACGCGCTGAACGCCTTCGCCTGGGAGCTCGGCGGCTATGACGACGTGCACGCGACCGCGCGCTATCGCCGCGAGCTGGTCCGCCGGCTGGGCAGGAAAGTCATCGAGGAGGCCAGGTCATGCCGCAGCTGAACCGGGATACGCGGCACGCCATCTCCTTCACCCTCAACGGCAAGCCGGCCCAGGGCCATGCGGAGCCGCGCATGCTGCTGTCGGACTTCCTGGTCCACGAGCTCGGCCTGACCAGCGTCCATGTCGGCTGCGAGCACGGCGTGTGCGGCGCCTGCACGGTGCGCATCGACGGGGCCGTGGGCCGGGCCTGCCTCACCTTCGCGGTGCAGGTCGACGGCAAGAAGGTGGATACGGTCGAGAGCCTGACCCCCGAAGAGGGCGGCCTCAACGAGCTCCAGAAGTCCTTCCGCAGCAACCACGGGCTGCAATGCGGGTACTGCACGCCCGGCATCCTGATGTCGCTGAGCGCCTATCTGGAAGAGAACCCGAAGCCGAGCGAGGACGAGCTGCGCGACATGCTGAGCGGCCATCTCTGCCGCTGCACCGGCTATGTCAACATAGTCCGCGCGGTGATGGAGCATGTCGGCAACGCGCCCTAGCCCCCGGCGGTGCCGGCCGTGACCGGCGCAGCGCTGCCGACCGCGATCGAGGACCGGGCGGCCTATGACAGCGCGGTCCGCCATCTGCGCGACGCGCGGGTGGTGCTGCCGACCTTCGCGGAGCTCGCGGACCCCGCGGCGATCCCGGCCGACATCGCGTCCCGGACCGCGCGCGTCGACCGCGACGCGGCCGATCCCTGCAACCTCTTCCGGGTGCACTGGTTCAACGACATCGAGACCGGCGGCATCCGGCCGGTGCCGCCGCATGTCGTGCTGCCCCGGTCGCTGACCGGGGTCGATGCGCCGATCGCGGTTGCGCTCGGCAACAGCTTCCCGATGATCGGCGCGCACAAGGTGCTCGCCGCCTATGCCTGCCTGGTCTGGCGGCTGGTCACCGGCCGTTTCGACCCGGCCCGCCACAAGGCGGTGTGGCCGTCGACCGGCAACTACTGCCGGGGCGGGGTCGCGATCTCGCGCATCATGGGGGTGCGCGGCGTGGCGGTGCTGCCGGAAGGGATGAGCGCCGAGCGGTTCGACTGGCTGCGGCAATGGATCGAGCACCCGGACGACATCGTCCGCACCCCGGGCTCGGAGAGCAACGTCAAGGAAATCTACGACGCCTGCGACGAGCTGGAGCGGGACCCGGCCAACGCGATCCTCAACCAGTTCTCGGAATTCGCCAACTATCTCGGCCATTACCGGTGCACGGGACCGGCGCTCGAGGCGGTCTACACGCATCTCCGCGGCGCCGAGCCCGAGCTGGCGCTCGCCGCCTTCGTCGCCGGCACCGGTTCGGGCGGCACGCTCGGCGCGGGAGACCATCTCAAGCAAGCGCAGGGCGCGCGGATCGTCGCCGTCGAGCCGCTCGAATGCCCGACCATGCTCTATAACGGCTACGGTGCCCACAACATCCAGGGGATCGGCGACAAGCACATCCCGCTGATCCAGAACGTGATGAACACCGATGCCGTGGTCGGCGTCTCGGACCGCAATTGCGACCGGCTGAACGCGCTCTTCAACACCGAGGTGGGACGCGCCCATCTCGCCGGAAAATGCGGCGTCGATGAGGGGATTGTCGCCGGCCTCGCGGATTTCGGCCTGTCGTCGATCGCCAACGTGCTGGCGTCGATAAAGTTCGCCAGGCACCACGGCCTCGGGCCGAACGACCTGATCGTGACGGTCGCGACCGACGGGGCCTCGATGTATGACAGCGAGCGGGCGAAGACCGTCGATGCCGAGTTCGCGGGCGCGTATGACGGGGTCGCGGCGGCGGAGACCTTCGGCCGGGATCTCGCGGCGATCGGCACCGACCATGTGCTGGAAACCGGCCGGGCGGAGCGGACGCGGATTTTCAATCTCGGCTATTTTACCTGGGTCGAGCAGCGCGGCGTGGAGCTTGCGGCGTTCGACCGACGCCGCGACCAGGGTTTCTGGACCGGGCTCCACGATGCGCTGCCGCTGTGGGACGAGATGATCCGGGCGTTCAACGCCGAGACCGGCGTCAACCGGCCGGGCTGAGGAGGGGACGAGGTGACCAAGCCCTACGCCGATCTCAGGCGCGAGACCGAGACGCGGGACCGCAGCCTGCGCGAGAAGGTGATGTCGCTGGAAGAGGCCGCGGCGCTGGTCGATGACGGCGATCACGTCGCGCTCGGCGGCTGCACGCTGTCGCGCACGCCGATGGCGATGATCTGGGCGCTGATCCGGGCGCGCAAGAAGGACCTCGTGGTGTCGCGCAGCATCACCTCGACCGAGGGCGATCTGCTCTACGGTTCGGGCGCCAGCAGGCACGTGATGACCAGCTGGTTCTCCCAGGGCATCGTCTGGGGCGTCTCCAGGGTGATGCGCCATTACACCGAGACCGGACGGGCGATCTTCGAGGAGTGGAGCCACATGGCGATGGGCGTCCGCTACCGCGCCGGCGCGATGGGGGTGCCGTTCATCCCGGTGCGCAGCATGCTGGGCTCCGACCTGACCGGGCGGATCGACGGGCCGAAGGAGATGGCGTGCCCGTTTACCGGGGACAGGCTGCTGCTGGTGCCCGCGCTCAACCCCGATGTCGCGCTGATCCACGTGCAGCGCTGCGACGCCTACGGCAACGCGCAGATGGACGGGCTTCCCTTCATGGACGCCGATATCGCGATGGCCGCCAACCGGGTCATCCTGACCACCGAGCGCATCGTCTCCAACAGCCAGATCCGCCGCGCCCCCGACCGCACGCGGATTCCGTTCATCACCGTCGATGCGGTGGTCGAGGCGCCCTATGGCTGCGCGCCGCACGAATGCTACGGCGTGTATGAGCCGTTCCTCCCCAATCTGGACGCCTATGCGGCGCTGATCGGCCGCGACGCCGAGGCCGGGGTGAAGGAATATCTCGAGCGCTACGTCTACCAACCCAGGGACTGGGTCGCCTATCTCGATCTCCTCGGGATGGACAACGTGATCGACGCGGCCCGGCGCGGCAGGAGCGTCTACAATGACTGACAACGGATCCCACAGCGCTGCCGAACTCCTCGCGGTGATGAGCAGCCGTTCGCTGGAGGACGGGCAGACCGTCTTCGCCGGGGTCGGCATCCCCCTGCTCGCCGCGACGCTCGCCCAGCGCATCCATGCCCCGGGGCTGACAATCCTGTTCGAGGGCGGCGTGCTGGGGCCGTTCATCGTCCCGGGCGAGCTGCCGCCGTCGACCAACGAGCAGCGCTGCACGCGGCAGGCCAACATGGTGCTGTCGAACACCGATGTTCTGCTGCTCCTGCAGCGGGGCTATGTCGATATCGGTTTCATGGGCGGCGCCCAGATCGACCGCTACGGCAACCTCAACAGCTCGTATATCGGCGACGCGGAGAACCCGAAGATCCGCCTGCCCGGGACCGGCGGCGGCAACGACATCGCGAGCCTGACCCGGATGATCGTGTCGATGATCCACGAGAAGCGGCGCTTCGTGGAGGCCGTCGACTTCGTGACGTCGACCGGCTACTGGCACGGCGGCACGTCGCGCAGCGATTCGGGGCTGACCACGGGCGGGCCCTACCGGGTGATCACCGATCTCGCCGTGCTCGGCTTCGACGAGGAAACCAGGCGGATGAAGGTCGAGGCCCTGCATGACGGCGTCGAGCCGGACCAGGTGCAGGACGCGACCGGGTTCGAGCTGATGTTCGACGACGAGATCGGCCGGACCGAGCCGCCGACGGCGGACGAGCTGGCGGTGCTGCGCGAGATGGACCCGGACCGGGTCTATATCGCCTGAGCCGGGCGCACCGGGAACCGGAAGACTGGGGAGAGACATGGGCAGCAAGATCGTCGGCATAGCGATGCAGAATTTTACCGCCGCGCCGGAGATGCCGGATCCGCAGGGGCTGATCGACTACGCGGTGCGCATGGAGGAGCTGGGCTACGAATCGGTCTGGGTCTGGGACCATGTCCTGCTCGGCGTCGACCCCCATTTCCCGATCCTCGACTCGCTCACCGTGCTCACGGCGGTCGCGGCGCGGACCAGCGAGATCCGCATCGGCACCGGAATCCTCGTCCTCCCCTCGCGCAACCCGGTGGTGCTCGCCAAGCAGCTCTCCAGCCTCGACCAGATTTCGAACGGACGGCTCACCCTCGGCATGGCGTCCGGCTGGTACAAGCGCGAGTTCGACGCCATGGGGGTGCCGTTCAACAAGCGCGGCAACATCATGGACCAGAACCTGGAGATCCTGACCCGCCTGTTCACCGAGGACTCGGTGACCGGCAACTACCCGCCCTACGAGCTGCGCGAGGCCGTGATGTCGCCCAAGCCGGTGCAGAAGCCGCGCCCGCCGATCCTGATCGGCGGCTATGTCGACCGGGTGCTGAAGCGCGCCGCCCTCGCCGGCGACGGCTGGCTCACCTACTACTACACCGTCGAGGGTTTCGTGAAATCCTGGGACAAGGTGCGCCGCTTCGCCGAGGAGGGCGGCAAGGACCCCGACACACTCAAGAGCATCAACCAGCTGCCGATCATGCTGGGCTCGTCGCGCGCCGCGGTCGAGAAGCCGATGTATGAGTGGCTGACCACCGAATGGGATTTCGCCGGCTGGAGCGATTCGACCACCGAGAGCGCGGTGCTCGGCACGGCGGAGGAGTGCATCGAGCAGCTCCGCGCCCATCTCGACGCCGGGGTGCAGCAGATCACCCTGGTGCCCTATCGCTTCGACACGGAGCAGATCGCCCGGATCGCCGAGGAAATCCTGCCGGAGATCGGCTGAGGCGGGGAGACGCGCCGTGGCGGCGGCTGGAGAATTCGCGCTCCCCGAAACCACCATCGCCGACATTCACGCGGCGTTTCGCGCGGGCGCGCTGACGGCGCGGGCTCTGGTCGAGTCCTATCTCGACCGCATCGAGGCCTATGACCGGAACGGACCGGCGATCAATTCGATCGTCTCCGTCAACCCCGCCGCTCTGGACGACGCCGCCCGGCTGGATGCGGCCTTCGAGCGGGACGGCCCGGTCGGCAAGCTGCACGGCATCCCGGTGATCGTGAAGGACCAGGCCGATGTCGCGGGCATGCCGACGACGATGGGCTCGGTGCTGTTCAGGGACCATCATCCGGGGCGCGACTGCTTCGTCGCCTCGCGGCTCAGGCAGGCGGGGGCGATCCTGATCGCCAAGTCCACGCTGGGCGAGATGGGCGCGGGCGACACCCACGGCTCGCTGTTCGGCTCGACGCGCAACGTCTACGACCTGGACCGCACCGCGGGCGGCTCGTCGGGCGGTTCGGGCGCGGCGGTGTCCGCCAATTTCGCCGCCGTCGCCATCGGCCAGGAGGGGTTCGCCTCGATCCGCCGGCCGGCGGCGTGGAACGGGGTCGTCGGCATGCGCCCGACCGCCGGTCTGGTCAGCCGGGGCGGCGTCTATGCCGGCTGGCCGATGATCAACGGCTCGCTCGGGCCGATGTGCCGTACGGTCGCCGATGCCGCGCGGCTCCTCGACGTCATGGTGGGCTACGACCCGGCCGACCCGGTCACCGCGCGCGGCGTCGGCCAGGTGCCGGAAAGCTACGCCGCCGGGCTCGATGCGGACGGGCTGAAGGGCGCGCGCATCGGAATCCTGCGCCAGCCGATGGGTTTCGCGAGCGAACCGGAGTCCGGGGACTTCGCCAGGGTGGACGCCGTGTTCTCCCGCGCGGTTGAAGACCTCGCCGCCTGCGGCGCGGACATCGTCGACCCGGTTTCCGTTCCCGATCTCGTCGAGCTGCTCGCCACGCGGGTGAACGACCGGGCGGAGGAGGACGCGTCGTTCCGCGAATACGTCTCGGGGCTCGCCGACCCGCCGTTTTCCTCGCGTGACGAGGCGATGGCATCGCCCCTGTTCGCCGAGACCAGCCGCGGCGTGCGCGTGCGCTGGGCCGCCGATGCGGGCGCCGAGGCGCATCGCGCCTTCCTCGCGGCGCGCGAACGGCTGATGACCAACCTGCTGGCCGTCATGGCCGACCACCGGCTCGACGCCATCGTCCACAAGGCGGTGGAGCACCAGCCGACCCTGATCGAGGACGGCGTCAACCCGCCCTTCGTCGACCAGAAGGGCGCGCCCTGGCTCAACACCTTTGTGATCTTCGTGCCCTCGATCGTGGTGCCCGGGGGATTCACCTCGGACGGGCTGCCGGCCGGCATCACCTTTCTCGGCCGCGGCTACGACGACGCGCGGATGATCCGCTACGCCCATGCCTACGAGCAGGCGACGCGGCATCGCAGGCCGCCGGCGTCAGCTCCCTAGGGCGGTTTCGCCCGTTTCCCGCTTTCTGCGCGTGCTGAAGCCGTGCCAGGCGATCCACAGCGCCGCCACGGCGATGGCGGGTCCGTAGACCGCGCTGTCGGTGGAAATCACCAGGCCCGCGAGAACCAGCCGGAGCCCGGTTTCCCAGAGCGGCAGCCCCGCCCGGTCGAACCGCGCGAGCGCGCTGGCGAGCAGGAAGAGCGCGAACACGAGGCGCAGCAGCAGCCACAACAGCGGCCACAGCGCGACGGTGCCGTCGTAACCGGCCAGATAGGCGATTTCGCCGCCGGTCGATTTGGGGTCCACGACCGCCGGTTCGATCAGCAGCAGCTCGGGATAGACCGCGAAGACGAACGGGATGACGAAGATGACGATGCCCGAGCGCACCGCGGAGAACCCGGTCGCCATGGGTTCCGCCTTGGTGATCGAGGCCGCCGCGAAGGCGGCGAGCGCCACCGGCGGCGTGATCGCCGAGGCCACCGCGAAGTAGAAGATGAACATGTGGGCGGTGAAGATCGAGATGCCGAGCCCGGCGAGCACCGGTCCCATCAGCAGGGCGACGTTGATATAGGCCGGCACCGCCGGCATCCCCATGCCGAGCAGCACCGCCAGCAGCATGGTCATCCCGAGCGCCATGAACTGGAAGATCACCGAGCCGCCCGCCCCCAGGTTGAGGCTCTGCAGCCACTGCAGCACGTCGAGCGAGATGAAGAAGGGAAGGCCGGTCAGCTTGAGGCAGAAATCGATGATCGAAACCGCCAGGAACATCAGATAGAGGGTGGAAATCAGGATTCCCGCGTCCGAGAACGCATCGAGCAGCTTGCGCGGCCGCACCCGCATTTCCGGATCGAGGAAGAGGAGGACGCAGAGGAGCGCGACCGCCCACCACCCGGCGCTTCCGGCGTCGCCCGCCGCGTTCTGCAACAGCTTGAGGAACCACGGAAGCTCGGAGACCCTGCACACCCCGTCGGCGAACACGCGCTCGGCACCGAGCAGCCCGTCGAACCAGCCGCAGCCGACATTCTCCTTGGAGGTGAGCAGCAGGAACAGGATCACCAGGATGGGCCCGAAGATCATCATCAGGTTGTAGATGTCCTGGCGCGACAGGTGCATCTCCGCGGTCATCTCGCCGAAGGCCTCGATCTTCTGCTTCCGCGACTGGAAGATCGCCGACAGGAACAGGCACAGGAAATAGGCGATCGCCGGGATCGCGGCGGCGACGATCACGTCGCTGTAGGGCACCGCGGTAAGCGCGGCGAGCACGAAGGCCGCGACCCCCATCACCGGCGGCATGATCGAGCCGCCCGACGAGGCGGCGGCCTCCATCCCGCCGGCGAAGGTCGGAGAAAAACCGCGCCTGATCATCATCGGAATGGTGAGCACCCCGGTCGACAGCACGTTGACGATGGGCCCGCCCGAGATCGTCCCGAACATGGCGGACGAGACGATGGCGGCGTGCGCGGGCCCGCCCCGGAGACGCCGTGTCCAGCGGAAGGCGAGCTTGATCAGCGACCTGCCGCCCGCCGATGCGCCGAACAGCGAGCCCAGGATCAGATAGGGGAAGATCTCGTTGAGGATGATGTCGATGAAACGGCCGAGCAGGCCGGACGCGTTGTTGGTCAGGATGTCATGGACCCGCGGCCGTCCGTCCCACAGCGAGCGCGGGTCGCCGCCGAGCTTGGTCACGAGGTACTTGTCCATGCCCTCGGGACCGAAGAGATACCAGATGAGGACGGTGCCGATGGTGTAGGCCGCGATCAGGATCGCGACCAGGACCAGGGGAAATCCCCAGACCTTGACGTTGTAGGACAGGAACACGACGATGGCGAGGCCGACAATGGCCACGATCCAGCCCTCGGTGGTGTTCAGGCATTGCGGATCCTCGACCGTCTCGGGCTCGGGCAGGCCGAAGATCGCGGCGTTCTCCTTCTCGATCTTCATGGCCTCGGCGAACAGCCGGGCCCGGTCTCCGGTGAGCTGGTCGATCAGGCAAACCGACTCGACCTCGACGATGTAGGTCAGCGAGATGCCGATCGCCATGGCCACCAGCGCGAGGTCCATGAACAGGCCGAAGCCGCGGCGCAGACCGCTCTTGCCGGCCCAGCTGCGCCACATCGAGTGGTGCAGCGCGACCGTCAGCATCATCAGGGAGAAAAAGAACGGGTAGTAGTACTCGAACGGGAACTTGCGGATGATGAAGCGGGGATCGCCGGTGACGTCCCTGACCCAGTCGTCGAGGCCGGGGATTCCCGGCATCGCGTTGACCAGGCCGATCAGGACCAGGGAGATCGACAGGAAGTAGACGACGCGTTTACCGAATCCCCGGTCGACGGCGCGCGGGATTTCGGGGTCCGTCACGTCGGTCGTTTCCCGCTGCGAAGACGAAGGCCGCGGGAGACCCGCGGCCCTTCCGGTCGGTCCCGGCTACGGCCTGGCGCAGTCGGGGATCTTTTGGCCCGCTTCCTCCCAGGCCGCCACCGCGCCGGGGTGGTACTTCACCGGCACCGGTCCGCACAGGCCGGTCTTCGCCGGGTCGGTGGTGCCGATACCTATATTGGCCATATAGGGCGCCTTCGTCGTGAAGGCTTTCACGTTGGAAATCGCCACCTCGGTCAGCGCCTTGGCAAGCTTGAAATCCATCGACATGTGGACCATGTCGGCGCCCGCCGTCGCCGGGCTGCGCCAGACGCCGTCTTCCGAAACCACCGTCAGCCCCTTCAGCGGCTTGACGGTCTTCAGGTCGATGACCCAGGGCGCGATCCCGGGCGCCTTGAGATATTTCTGCATGCCCTCGGAGTTCCACGCCTTCGTCGGCACCGACCATGCGGTCATGCTCCCCGAGCCCAGGGAGCGGACGATCCGGGAATCCGGGAAGGTGATCGGCAGCACCATCGCGTCGCCGGTGCCGTCGGTGATGGTCTTCACCATCTGGCCCCAGTTGGACTGCCGGCCCTTGTAGTCCTTGCCGTCCGAATAGCCGGTCACCAGCCTGACCAGGGCACGGGCGATGCTCAGCGCGGCGCCGCGCGGCGGGCCGTTGACGATCGTCTTGCCCTCTATGTCCTTCCAGCCTTTGACGGGGGAGCTGTCATAGGCGTAGAGGGCGTAGCCGCCATAGAGATAGGTGTAGAGCACCGCCGTGTTGGCGGCGAGCTCCGCGCCCTTCTCTTTGCCCAGCTTCGCGTAAGGCCCGGCTCCCTTCGACAGCAGGAAGGGCAGAATGAGCGGGACCGCCGCCACGTCCGTCTTGCCCTGGGCCACGTTTTGCAGCGAGTTGGTCAGGGTCTGGCCCTCGGCGATCTGGAAATTGGCGACGCCCGCCCGCGCGGCGAGCTCGCCGAGGGTGGTCACCGCTCCGTGGGGTACGCCGCCCGCAGGGCCGGTTTCCGCGGTCAGGTTTACCTGGGCACTGGCCGATGCGCCGAACGCGAGGGCCGCCGCCAAGGCTGGCAAAGCGAGTTTTCCGGACATTGAACCTTCCTGTCTCGTCGTTTCGGGGTTTCGCCGCCCCAACGGGGAGCGCCGGGGCTAGGGCTTCGCGCAGTCGGGGAGCTTGTATCCGGCCTCTTCCCACGCCGCCACCGCGCCCGGGTGGTAGTTGGCCGGCATCGGGCCGCACATCCCGGTGAGCGCGGGGTCGGTCTCGCCGACACCGGTGAACCGCATGAAGGGCGCCTTGTTCCTGTAGACGTCGAGATTGTCGAGGAACACCTTGGTCAGCGCCTTGGCCAGCTTGAAGTCCATCGAGCTGTGCACCAGCTCGCCGCCGAGGGTGGCGGAGCTGCGCCATTTGCCGTCCTCGGAGACGATGGTCAGCCCCTTGATCGGCTTCACCGAGCTCAGCTCGACGACGAAGGGCCCGATCCCGGGCGCCTTGAGGTATTTCTGCATGCCCTTGGAGTTCCACGCCTCGATCGGCGTTGACCACAAGGTGATGCTGCCCGACCCGAGCGAGCGGATGATCCGGGCATCGGGGAAGGTGACCGGCAGGACCATCGCATCGCCGGTGCCGTCGGTGATGGTCTTCACCATCTGGCCCCAGTTGGACTGCACGCCCTTGTAGTCCTTGCCGTCGACATAGCCGGTGATGAGCCGCACCAGGGCCCGGGCGTTGGTCAGCGCGGCGCCGCGCGGCGGGCCGTTGACCACGGTCTTGCCCTTGAGGCCCATCCAGCCCTTGACGCTCGATGAGTCATAGGCGTAGAGCCCGTAGCCGCCGTAGCGGTAAGTGTAGAGCACCGCCACCTTGCCGGCGAGCTCGGCGCCTTTCTGCCTGCCGAGCTTGGCGTATGGGCCGGCCCCCTTGGACAGCAGGAAGGGCAGGATCAAGGGCACCGCCGCGAGGTCGGTCTTGCCCTGGGCCACGTTCTGCAGCGAGTTGGTGAGGGTCTGCCCCTCAGCGACCTGGAAATTGGCGATCCCCGCGCCTGCGGCGAGTTCGGCGAGGGCCGCGACGGCGGTGTGGGGCGCGGTCCCCGGGCTTGCGGTTTCCGACGTCAGGTTGCGCTGCGCGTTGGCGGACGCGGCGAATGCCGTCGCCGCGACCAGGGCGGCGAGCGCGAATTTTCCGGACATGGTTCCTCCCTGTGTTTCCCTCTTGCCGGGCGACCGACCGGCGGCATTGTATCGACGAGTCTTCGGCATGGGAATTTCCCGGTTCGAGCGGGAGCGCCGCAGCGAAACCGGCGGTTGCCGTCAGGCCGGCCGCCCGTAGCCGCCGCCGCCCGGGGTCTCGATGACGAAGCGGTCGCCGGCGTTCATCCGGGTCATGTCGGTGCCGGTGAGCTCGTCCGTCGTGCCGTCGGCGCGCTCGACATAGTTGCGGCCCGTCTTGCCCGGCTTGCCGCCGGCCGCGCCGAAGGGCGGCACGCGGCGGTGGCTGGAGACGATCGCCGCCGTCATCGGCGCCTGGAACAGCACCTTGCGGACGATCCCGTTGCCGCCCTTGCGGGCGCCGTCGCCGCCCGAGCCGTCGCGGATCGAGAAGGACTCCAGCACCACCGGGAAGCGCCATTCGAGGATCTCGGGATCGGTGGCGCGCGTGTTGGTCATGTGGGTGTGGACCGCGTGCGCGCCGTCGAAGTCCGGCCCGGCGCCTGCGCCGCCGCAGATGGTCTCGTAGTTCTGGTACCCGGCGTTGTCGCCGAAGGTGAAGTTGTTCATCGTCCCCTGGCCCGCCCCCATGATGCCGAGCGCGCCGATCAGCGCGTTGGTGACGGCCTGGGAGGTCTCGACATTGCCGGCGACGACCGCGGCCGGGTAGCGCGGCGCCAGCATGCAGCCCTCGGGGATGATCACCCTGAGCGGCTTGAGGCAGCCGGCATTGAGCGGGATCTCGTCGTCCACCATCAGCCGGAACACGTAGAGCACCGCCGCCATGCAGACCGAGGACGGCGCGTTGAAGTTGCTGTTCTGCTGCGCAGACGTGCCGGTGAAGTCGATGATCGCCTCGCGCCTCTCGCGGTCGACCTTGATGTCGACGCAGATCCTGGCGCCCGAATCCATCTCGTACTCGTAAGCCCCGTCGGTCAGCACGCCGAGCACCCGGCGGACGCATTCCTCGGCGTTGTCCTGGACGTGCTTCATATAGGCGTGGACCACGTCGAGCCCGAAATGGGCGACCATCTTGCGCAGCTCCTGGACGCCCTTCTCGTTGCCCGCGATATGGGCCTTGAGGTCGGCGAGGTTGTTCTTGAAGTTGCGCGTCGGATAGGGCGCGCCGGTGAACAGCGCCTCGGTCTCCCTTTCCAGCAGCCGCCCGCCCGAGACCAGCTGGAAGTTGTCGATCAGCACGCCCTCCTCGTCGATATGGGTGGAATCGGGCGGCACCGAACCCGGCGTGGTGCCGCCGATATCGGCGTGGTGGCCGCGCGCGGCGACCCAGAACAGGATGTCCTTGCCGGCCTCGTCGAACACCGGGGTGATCACCGTCACGTCGGGCAGGTGGGTGCCCCCGTTATAGGGCGTGTTCAGCATGAACACGTCGCCCGGGACGATGGTGCCGGCGCGCTGCTCGGCGACGGTGCGCACGCTCTCGCTCATCGAGCCCAGATGGACCGGGATGTGCGGCGCGTTGGCGACCAGGCTGCCGTCGGGTCCGAAGATCGCGCAGGAGAAGTCGAGCCGTTCCTTGATGTTGACCGAATAGGAGGTGTTCTGCAGCACCACCCCCATCTGTTCGGCGATCGACATGAAGAGGTTGTTGAACACCTCCAGCATCACCGGATCGACCTCGGTGCCGACCGATGCCTGGCCCGGCCTGGGCACGACGCGGTTGAGGATCATCTGGTCGTAGCGGTTGACCTCGGCAGCCCAGCCGGGCTCGACCACGGTGGTCGCGTTGGCCTCGATGATCACCGCCGGGCCGCTCACCTTGCAGCCGGGCTTCATCGCCTGGCGGTCGTAGAGCCGGGTCGCGCGGCTTTCGCCGGCCATGTAGGTGTCGACCTCGTCGACCGGCGGCGGCGCCTCGGCGGACCCCGTCTCGAGCGCCGGATCGACCACGTCGGGCGCGCCCGCGATGACCTCGACGGTCACCGCCTCGACGATGTGGTTCTTCTCCGGCGCGATGAAGCCGTATTGCAGGTGATGCGCCGCCTCGAACTCGGCGACGATGCTCTTGCGGTCGGCGAAGTCGACGATCAGCGGGGAATCCGTCCCCTCGTAGCGCAGATGCACCTTGCGCAGCGCGTAGGTGCGCGCGGGATCGCCGCCCTGGCGGGTCATCTCGGCGCGGCCCTCGCTCTCCATCCCGTCGAGCGTCCTGCCGACGTCCTCCAGCAGCGCATCGTCGAGGATCGCCTCGACGGCGCGCTCGCGCATCACGCGGAGGTCGGCGAGCCCCATCCCGTAGGCCGACAACACGCCGGCGAAGGGGTGGATGAACACGCGGCCGATGCCGAGCGAGTCGGCGACCAGGCAGGCATGCTGCCCGCCCGCCCCGCCGAAGCAGTTGAGGGTGTAGCCGGTCACGTCGTGGCCGCGCTGGATCGAGATCTGCTTGATCGCCTTGGCCATGTTCTCGACCGCGATCATCAGGAAGCCTTCGGCGACCTCGACCGGGGAGCGCGCATCGCCGGTCTCGCGCTCGATCTCGGCGGCGAGCGCGGCGAACTTCTCGCGCACGACGTCTTCGTCGAGCGGCTCGTCGGCGTTGGGTCCGAACACCCTGGGGAAGAAGCTCGCGCGGATCTTGCCCACCATCACGTTGGCGTCGGTCACGCAGAGCGGCCCGCCCCTGCGGTAGCAGGCGGGGCCCGGGTTGGCGCCCGCCGAATCCGGGCCGACCCGGTAGCGCGTGCCGTCGAAATGGAGGATCGAGCCGCCGCCCGCGGCGACGGTGTGGATCTGCATCATCGGCGCGCGCATGCGCACGCCCGCGACCAGGGTCTCGAAGGAGCGCTCGTACTCGCCGTCGTAATGCGCGACATCCGTCGAGGTGCCGCCCATGTCGAAGCTGACGATCTTGTCGTAGCCGGCCATCGCGGAGGTCCGCACGGCGCCGACGATGCCGCCCGCCGGACCGGAGAGGATGCTGTCCTTGCCGCGGAAGAACCGCGCATCGGCGAGCCCGCCATTCGACTGCATGAACATCAGCCGGGTCTCGCCCAGCTCCTGGCGGATGCGGTCGACATAGCGTCTCAGGATGGGCGAGACATAGGCATCGACGACGGTGGTGTCGCCGCGCCCGACCAGCTTCATCAGCGGGCTCACCTCGTGCGAGACCGAGACCTGGCCGAAGCCGACCTCGCGGGCGAGCCTGGCCACCTGGATCTCGTGGTCGTGGTGGCGGTAGCCGTGCACGAACACCACCGCGACCGACTCGATGCCGTCGCTTCTCGCCTGTTCCAGCGCGTCGCGGGCGCCGTCGAGATCCACCGGCACCAGCACTTCGCCGTCGGCCGAGCAGCGTTCGTCGATCTCGACCACGCGCTCATACAGCAGTTCCGGAAGCACGATATGCCGCGCGAACAGCAGGGGCCGGTTCTGGTAGCCGATGCGGAGCGCGTCGCGGAACCCCCTGGTAATCAGGAGAACGGTGCGGTCGCCCTTGCGCTCCAGCAGCGCGTTGGTCGCGACCGTGGTGCCCATCTTGACCGTGTCGATGGCGTCGGCCGGGATCCCGGCCGCCGGATCGATGCCGAGCAGGTCGCGTATGCCCTGAAGCGCCGCATCCTCGTAGCGCTCCGGGTTCTCCGACAGCAGCTTGTGGGTGACCAGCTCGCCGTCCGGCTTTTGCGCGACGAAGTCGGTGAACGTCCCGCCACGGTCGATCCAGAACTGCCAGCGGCCGTTGCGCACAGAAGCATCGCTCACGTTGGCACCTCATCTCCGTATTGCGGTCTTGAACCTGCGAAGGCCGCGGGCTCGCCACGATCCGCGGTTACCCGGTCTGATACTATCTTTGCCGCGATGATACAATTTCCCCGCCATGGACGCGAAGCGGGCGGGGCAAGGCTGTCGGGGGCATCATGGATGACGTGAGGCACACGGCGCGCGGCGAGAGCTGGGTCGATGCGGCGGCCGGCACGGTGAGCCGCGAGGCCTTCGTGAGCGACGACGTGTTCCGACTGGAGCTCGACCGGATCTTCCACCGGCTGTGGATCTTCCTCGCCCATGACAGCGAAATCCCCAGCCCGGGCGACTATGTGGTGCGCAGCATGGGCAGCGTGCCGGTGCTCGTCGTGCGCGGCTCCGACGGCGAGCTGCGCGTGCTGCTCAACTCCTGCCGCCATCGCGGGACCAAGCTGTGCCGGGGGGAGGCCGGCAATGCCCGGCACTTCGTCTGCCCCTATCACGGCTGGAGCTATGCGCTCGACGGCCGGCTGATCACCACCAGCTATGACGGCCACCTGCCGCCGGAGATGGACAAGGCGGATTGGGGGCTGGTGCCGGTGCCCCGGCTGGAGACCTACAGGGGGCTCGTCTTCGCCGCCTGGGATCCCGGCGTGCCGGCGCTCAGCGATTATCTCGGCGACATCGCCTGGTATCTCGACACGCTGTTCTGGCGCTCGCCGCAAGGGATGGAGGTGCTCGCCCCGCCGCATCGCTGGCGCGTGCGGGCCAACTGGAAGATCGGTGCGCTCAACTTCATCGGCGACAGCCAGCACGTGCGCACCACCCATGCCGGGCCGATCACGCTCGACCGGGTGCGCTCGGAGAAGGACGGGTTCTACGTGACCGGCGGCGACAGCTTCCAGGTGGTCACCGATCGGGGCCATGGCTGCACCCTCACCTATCTCGCCCCCGGCATGAAGGAGGAGAACTACCTCACCCACCCGCCGGCGCTCGGCGCGGCCTACGCGGAGACGCTGGGCGCGGACCAGCTCGCGATGCTGCACCATTTGCGGGTCTTCGTCGGCAACGTGTTCCCGAATTTCTCGTTCATCGAATCCCAGGTCGCGCTCGGCGAGAAGGCGGTGATCGTCCGCCAGTGGCAGCCGCTCGGCGGCACCGAGATGGAGGTGCTGAGCTGGGTGCTGGCCGAGCGCGAGGCCGATGACGGCTACAAGCAGCGCGCGCTCAGGCACGGCTTCCACAATTTCGGCGCGGCCGGGGTGTTCGAGCAGGACGACCTGGAGATCTGGGCCTCGGCGACCCAGGCGAGCGACAACCCGATCGCGCAACGCTACCCCTACAGCTTCCATTCGAGCCTTCCCTTCGACCGGTCGCCCTGCGAGCAGGGGAGGTGGCCGGGAACCACCTACCGGCCGTCCAACACCGAGGTCGCGCAGTTCGCCTTCATGCGCCGCTGGCAGGCGGCCATGGGGTCCCCCGACCGGGCATGAACGGCGAGGCGCCCGCCAAGGCTTCGGACGATGCGGCGTTCGTCGAGGTGCTGCGTTTCCTCCACCGCGAGGCCGCGCTGCTCGACGGCCGCGACTACGCCGCCTGGCTCGGCCTGCTGACCGGCGACATCCGCTATGTCGTGACCGCCCGTGTCTCGCGCCCGGCGGAGCAGGGGCCGCTCGACTACGCCATCGTCGACGAGGACGCGGACACGCTCGGGCTGCGGGTCCGCCAGATCTCGGATCCGAAACTCACCTGGGCCGAGAACCCGGCGACGCTGACGCGGCGCTTCGTGTCGAATCTCGAAGTCGAGGATGCGGGCGCACCGAACCACCATGTCGCGCACAGCAACCTGCTGGTCTACCGGCAGCGCGGGACGGCGCCCGACGGCGACTTCTACGCCGGGCGCCGGCGCGACGTGCTGAGGCGCGTGGACGGGTCCCTGCGCATCGCCGACCGCCTGGTCCGGCTCGACCACAACGTCCTGTTCGACGGATCGCTCAGCGTCATTCTCTAGCCGCGCCCGGCGTGGCATAGTCCCGCCCGCGATACCTGCGCGGAGGAACCGTCATGTCGGCTATCGGCTACGCAGAGGCGCCCGCCCCGGTGCGCGCGGACATCGTCGCGGCGCATGACCGCGCGTGGCGGCGGATCGCCCGCCCGGGAACCTGGCATTCGGGGGAGACCCGGGTGCGCATCGCGGCCGAGACCCGGAACGCGCGGAGCTGCCGGCTTTGCGCCGCCCGCAAGGAAGCGCTCTCGCCCAACTCCGTCGCGGGTGAACACGACAGTCTCGGGGCTCTCCCCGAGATCCTGGTCGAGGCCATCCACCGGATCGCCACCGATCCGGGGCGGCTCACGCGGAGCTGGTACCGCGGACTCCTCGACGACGGCCTCGCCGACACCGAGTACGTGGAGACGGTGGGCGTGGTGTGCACCACGATCTCGGTCGACACCTTCGCCCGCGCCATGGGAACGGATCCGCTGCCGCTGCCGGAACCGATGGCGGGCGAGCCGATCCGTCTGCGCCCGGCGAGCGCGTCCCAGGGCGCCGCCTGGGTGCCGTGGATCGCGCCCGGCGACGCGGCGGATGACGAGCTCGACATGTTCGGCCCGGAGCACGCCAACATCCACCGGGCGATGAGCCTGGTGCCCGCCGAGGCGCGCGGCTTCTTCGACCTGGTCGAAACCCAGTACCTCCAGCGCCATCAGATGCGCGACTTCGACCGGGAGTTCCGCGCCATCACCCACGCGCAGATCGAGCTGATCGCGGGCCGGATATCCGCGATCAACCAATGCGTCTACTGAACCACCAGCCATGCGATGCTGCTCCGTGCGAGCGGCGAGCACAAGCGCGAGGCGATCGATCTCGACGCGGTCATCGGCAAGGCCGAGGGCGACGGCGGCATCCCGAACGGCGCCGTCATCGCGGCCTTCGCCGAGGCGGTGGTGGGCGACGACGACGGGACGCTCGCGGCAGCGAGGCGCGGCTTGCTGGATGCGCTCGGGGCCGAAGCCCTGGTCGATTCATGCGGTGTCGCGGCGACGTTCAACGCGATCGACCGGGTGGCGGACGCGACGGGAATACCCATCGACGAGAAACGGATCGAGCCCAGCGCGGACCTCCGCGACCGGCTCGGCATCGACCGCTTCCCGTCGCGGATGCAGGCCTAGCCGGTTTCGTCGACGGCGATCGGCACGCCCGGGGCGTTCTTCGAGCTGCGCACGGCGAGCGCCGACTTGACGACGCTGACATTGGGCGCGGCGGTGAGCCGGGTCGTCAGAAAGCGCTGATAGGCGTCCCAGTCGGTCGCCGCGATCTTGAGCAGGAAATCGGTTTCCCCGGCCAGCATGTGGCACTCGCGGACCTCGGGCCAGGATTCGACCAGCGCTTCGAACGCGGTGAGGTCGGGTTCCGCCTGGCTGTGCAGCCCGACATTGGCGAACACGGTCACGCCGAAGCCGAGCGCTTCGGGATCGATTTCCGCATGGTATCCGAGAATGCAGCCGGTCTCCTCCAGCGCCCGCACCCGGCGCAGGCAGGGGGGCGGCGAAATGCCGGCGCGGCGCGCGAGCTCGACATTGGTCATGCGCCCCTCCTCCTGGAGGTCGCGGAGAATGCGAAGATCGATGCGGTCCAGCTTGACCCGGGCCATGGAAGACTCTCCATGTCGATGGCGGCTTCGCTTGGCGCAATTATATTAGCAACATCGGCAATTATATTTCAACCAGTAGCCCGGACGGCGGAGAATGCGGATGGCTGGAAATCGCGGCCGCAAGTTTCTAATTTCCCGCCTGCCTGAACGCTGCGCCGGAACGGATCGCCCATGCCCCAGACACGTCACGCCAAGGTCCTGATCGTCGGCTCCGGACCGGCCGGCTACACGGCCGCGGTCTATGCCGCCCGGGCGGCGCTCGACCCGGTTCTGGTCACCGGGATCGAGGTCGGCGGGCAGATGTCCATCACCACCGATGTCGAGAACTACCCGGGTTTCGCCGACGTCATCCAGGGGCCCTGGCTGATGGAGCAGATGCACCGCCAGGCGGAAAAAGTCGGCACCGTCCTGGTCCACGACCTGATCGCCGAGGTCGACCTGTCGGGCCGGCCGTTCCGCTGCACCGGCGATGGCGGCGATGTCTATCTCGCCGACACCCTGATCGTTTCGACCGGCGCCCAGGCGCGCTGGCTCGGCCTCGCCAGCGAGGCGGCGTTCCAGGGTTTCGGGGTCTCGGCCTGCGCCACCTGCGACGGCTTCTTCTTCCGCGGCAGGGATGTCGCGGTCGTCGGCGGCGGCAACACCGCGGTGGAAGAAGCGCTCTACCTCACCAATCATGCCACCAGCGTGACCCTGATCCACCGGCGCGACGCATTGCGGGCGGAGAAGATCCTGCAGCAACGCCTGTTCGCGAACGACAGGATCGACGTGGTCTGGAACACCGTGGTCGAAGACGTGCTCGGCACCGGGGACCCCAGGGAGGTCACCGGGCTCAGGCTGCGCGACGTGGCGTCGGGCGCGGTGTCCGAGCGCCCGGTGGCCGGCCTGTTCGTCGCCATCGGCCACGATCCGGCGACCGGGCTGTTTCGCGGCCAGATCGACATGGACGCGGACGGCTACATCCGCACCGCCGCCGATTCGACGGTGACCAGCGTAGCGGGCGTGTTCGCCGCCGGAGACGTGCAGGACAAGATCTACCGCCAGGCGGTCACCGCCGCCGGCAGCGGCTGCATGGCCGCGCTGGAGGCGGAAAAGTTCATCGCCGAGCACGTCGCTGCCGCCGCGGAATGAGCGGCCGATCGGCTGGATTTGTGCGCATCTTGCATAGGTGAGTTGTGAATACGGGTATAGTACCGGGCCGCTGGAAGAACCATCTCCAGTTCATCGCAAGGCGAGGCGGCGGCTGCACGCTCTCGGGGCTCAATCGCCGCAGCGCCGTGCGTTCGGGCGCACAGTAGCGCCCGAAGGGGTCTTCGGACCCTACGTCTCCCAGACGTGAAGCCTCCCTGTTACACTGGCCCGGAAGTCTCCGATTTCCGGGCCTTCTTTTTGCCCGCCCGGCGGTGGCGGATCGGGTTCGCCGGCGATCCCGGCCAGGTTTCGGGCCCTGGGTTCAGAACCGGGCGTTCAGCAGGCGCCCGAGCAGGTGCTCCGGCGGGATGTCGTCGTTTGCGCTCTCGCGGCGCCTGGCCGCGAAGCTGCGCTCCAGCGCGCCGCTGCCGTGCATGCGCATTGGTGCCTGCCAGGCCACGCAATTCCCGATTGGTTATGCTGGCGTAACATGCAATCAGATCGTGTCCCAGCCGGTGGTGTAAGAGCCTGGCGTCCGTTGCGGTATCCGGCGGGTCGGGCCGGGGCCGCTCAGGCTGCCACGGCGGGCAGCTTGACGGCGAGATTGTCGCTCACGGGGGCGATGGATTCCAGCGTCATGTATCTCCTTGAGACGGCCCATTCGTCGTTCTGTTCGAGCAGCACGGCGCCGACCAGTCGGGTGATGGCGTCCTCGTTGGGGAAGATGCCGACGACCTTGGTGCGCCGCTTGATCTCGGCATGGAGCCGTTCGATGGGGTTGGTCGAGTGGAGCTTGCTGCGGTGCTCCCTGGGGAAGGTCATGTAGGCGAGGACGTCGTGCTCGGCATCGTCCATGAGGGTGGCGAGCCTGGGCGCCTTGGTCCTGAGCTGGTCGGCGACCAGGCGCCACTGCGCGCTTGCCGCCTGGGCGTCGTCCTGGGCGAAGGCGGTGGCGACGAAGGCGGAGACGACGCGCCGGCCCTGGCGTCCGGCATGGGCCAGCAGGTTGCGCATGAAGTGGATGCGGCAGCGCTGCCATGTCGCGCCGAGGATCCGGGTCGCGGCGGCCTTGAGGCCCTTGTGATCGTCGGAGATCACCAGCTTGACGCCGCTCAGCCCGCGCCGGGCGAGGCCGCGCAGGAACTCGGTCCAGAAGGTCTCGGCCTCGGAGGCGCCGATCGCCATGCCGAGCACCTCGCGCCGCCCCTGGTCGTTGACCGCCACCGCGATGGTCACCGCGACCGAGACGATGCGCCCGGCCTCGCGCATCTTGATATAGGTGGCGTCGAGCCACAGATAGGGCCACTCGCCCTCCAGCGGGCGGTCGAGGAAGCTCTTGATCTTGTCGTCGATCTCGGCGCACAGCCTGGACACCTGGCTCTTGGAGATGCCCGACATCCCCATGGCCTGCACCAGGTCGTCGACCGAGCGGGTCGACACACCCTTGATGTAGGCTTCCTGGATCACCGCGGTCAGCGCCTTCTCCGCCATCCGGCGCGGCTCCAGGAAGCCCGGGAAGTAGCTCCCCTTGCGCAGCTTCGGGATCTTCAGAGCGACCGTGCCGGCGCGGGTCTCCCAGCTCCGCTCGCGGTAGCCGTTGCGCTGCGTGATCCG
>MPNO01000108.1 GCA_002239065.1 Defluviicoccus sp. bin129
CCGACTACCTGCTCCGCGTCGTGGTCTCCGACCTGACGGCTTACGAGCGCTTCCTCAAGGAGCACCTGACCCGGGTCGCCGGCGTCGCCTCGATCAAGTCGAGCTTCGCGCTCAACCAGGTGAAGTATTCGACGGCACTGCCGCTCGCGGGGGTGTGAGGGGGTGTGAGGGGGCGGCCTATTTCCTGTCGACGAGCGTCACCCACGCGGCGAGAGCCCGCCGGTGTTTCATGGAAGCGGATCGGAGTTTCCCGATAGCGGCTTCCGCGGACCCTATGTCTGTCAGTACCACCGCTTTGGCGGCGCGCCAGGACGGATCGTAGTCCGCTGCGTGTCGTTTTCTCTGCGCATCGAGGAAGGCATTTCCGAAGTCCTGGATATCGGCCGGGAATTTCGCCATCACTGTCCCATTGCGAAACCGATCCCTTGCCTGGCCATGGTTCACCGACCGGTAGGCTTGGCGCCACGCCGGTTCGCTGCGATTGGCGCCCACCGTACCGATGAGCGCGTCCGCGCAGTTTCGGCAGAGAGCGTGAAAGAGTGCGTAATAGGCGGTGCTGACGGCGCGGCGCAGATCCGACTGGCGGGGCTTCCATCCTCCCATCATGGCGAGGCGCTTCGCCGTCCGGATCAGGTCAAGCGGGTTCAGCGTACTCGTCCGCGGGAATGTAGGACATCACCGGAAAACGATCCTCGCCGATTTGCGAGAGTTCGGGCCGCAGATGCCTGACGAAGGCGACAACCCTGGAAACATCCAGCCCCCCGCCGTCCGGCTCGTACACCACCATGATGTCGAGCACCGGGTCGCCGCCCGCGTCGTGGCCCTCTTCGATTTCGACGGCGACCAGACGCAGGTCGGGAAATTGTTGCCTCAGCACCGCCCGGACCACCGTGGCCGCCCCATCGATGGAACTTCGTTCCGTATGGTCCATATGCGTACCCTCGCCGGGCCGTAGTCTACACCCGGCGCTGACGAATGCACGCAGCGAAGTCGTTGCCTGCCGGGCGCTGCCGAGCGGCGCGCCATCCCGCCGACGTGGGATCGCTCACCGTCCGCTTCAACCGGTGGATCGAAGGCGACGCCGACTACCTGCTCCGCGTCGTGGTCTCCGACCTGACGGCTTACGAGCGCTTCCTCAAGGAGCACCTGACCCGGGTCGCCGGCGTCGCCTCGATCAAGTCGAGCTTCGCGCTCAACCAGGTGAAGTACTCGACCGCCCTGCCGCTCGCGGGGGTGTGAGGGGGGCGCCCGCTCACCGATGAACCGGCCGTGCGGATGCAACCCGGTACCACTCTTGCCACCCTGGCGGACTCCTGCGGCAGACGCGCGGGGTAGCGCACCGGGCCAGGGCGGGAACGAGGGTCTGACGGCCGGTGTCCTTTACGATATTCGTAACACCGATTACAGTCGTCGCGCATGATACGAAGCTTCGGGGACCGGGCGACGCGACGCTTCTTCGAGGGGCAGCGCGTCGCGGCGTATCAGGGCTTCGCCAGCCAGGCGGCGCGCCGTCTGGTCCTGTTGGACAGTGCGGAGACGTTGCGGGACCTTGCCGCGTTGCCGGGCAACCGGCTCGAGGCGTTGCGTGGCGACCGCGCCGGGCAGTACAGCATTCGGATCAACGTCCAATGGCGCCTTTGCTTCCGCTGGACCGATGACGGGCCATACGAGGTGGAAATCGTGGACTATCACCAGGGGAGCCGAACATGAACGCGAGGAACGGCATGAGGCCGGTGCATCCCGGCGAGATACTGCGCGAGGAGCTCGACGCGCTCGACTTGTCGGCCAACGCGCTGGCCAACGCCCTGGCGGTCCCTGTGAACCGGGTCACGATGATCCTGAACGGACAGCGCGGCGTCAGCGCGGACACGGCGCTGCGGCTGGCGCGGTATTTCGGGACGACACCGCAGCTGTGGATGAACCTGCAAAAGACCTGGGAGCTGCGCCGGGCCGAGATCGAGGCCGGCCGGGAGATCGCCGAACGCGTCACACCGAGACAGTCGGCCGCGTGACCGGGCGGCGACGATGCCGATCGGCGACTATCAGACCCTCATGCTTCCGACCCTCAAGGCGCTCGCCGACGGGACGGAGGCCCCGCTTGGCGAAATCCGCAAACGCGTCGCCGTCTCCGGGAAGCTGACCGACGAAGAGGTGTCGGAGAAGCTGCCGAGCGGTCGGCAGACGGTGTTGGCGAACCGGGTGGGCTGGGCGCTGCTCGGCATGGAGCGGGCCGGGCTCGTGCAACGGGTTCGCCGCGCCGTGTACCGGCTGACGGACGAAGGCGGGCGGCTGCTTTCACGGGACCTGGATCGTGTCGACGACCAGGTGCTCGCTACCTACCCCGCGTTCGCCGAATGGCAGAAGCGGGAGAGACAGCTACGAACAAAGCCGCCGTCTGAATGCGATCGGCCGAAGGAAACCCCGGAGGAAACCCTGACCCGCGCCGCCAGCGAGATGCGCGCAATGCTGGAGGCCGAGCTATTGGACCGGGTTCGCGGCGCGGCTCCTGCGTTTCTCGAGCAAGTCGTCGTCGATCTGCTGCTCTCCATGGGCTATGGCGGCGGGGACGCCGACAGGGGGCGCGTGACAGGCCGTAGCGGCGATGGAGGCATCGACGGCACCATCCGGGAAGACGCGCTCGGCCTGGACGAGGTCTATGTGCAGGCCAAGAAATACGCCGAGGGCAACGCCGTCGGGGAAGGCGATCTGCGCAACTTCGCGGGTGCCATCGATGCAGCGGGTACGACCAAGGGCGTATTCGTCACCACCGCCCGTTTCACGAAGTCGGCAAAGAACTACGTGGACAAGAGTCCCAAGCGCATCGTCCTGATCGACGGCGATGAACTGGCCCGTCTCATGGTCCGGCACAATGTCGGCGTGCGCACGCGCGACCGGTACGAGATCAAGGGAATCGACGAAGACTACTTCGACCCGGACGGCCAGTAGACCATGCGGATTTCCTGGAACGAGATGCGCGCCCGCGCCGCCGTCTTCGCCGAGGCGTGGAAGGACGCGTCCTACGAGAAGGGCGAGACGCAGAGCTTCTACAACGACTTTTTCGAGGTGTTCGGCGTGCGGCGACGCAGCGTCGCGCGCTACGAGGAAATTGCTCTTGCCCGACCCGTTCGGGCCGACCGGAAACGAGAGCTGCGCCGGGCGGATGTCGCACGCGCCGATGCTCTTGTAGTTGCGCAGCGCGACCCGCGTCAGCAGGCGGCGGTCGGTCATGCCCGAGTCTCCGACGGTCAGGGGGCGCCTCGTCGCAGCGCGTTCCCGAGCCCGAGCGCAGTATGCCTGTTCGCCTTCCAGGAGGCCAAGTCGCCCCGCCCCCTACCCCGCGATCACCAGCCGCCTGGGCCCTCCCTTGCCGCCGTCGGGGCCGCCCCGGCCGGTCCAGCGGACGGCGTGGCGCACCGGCTGCGGGCGGATCGCCGGGCGGACGGCGGCGGACGGCCAGTCGCCGGGGCGGGCGACGACGTCGAAGCGCGCCGCGGTGTTCGTGTCGCCGGTCTTCCACACCGCGATCTCGACCCCGAAGAAGCGGGCGCCGCCGGCGCCGGAGCGGTTCAGCCAGTCGAGCGCCGCCCGGTGCTCGTCGTGGAAGCTCGCCGCCACCCAGACCGCGGCGGCGGCGTCGAGCCCGGCGGCGTAGGCCAGCAGCTGGCCGAGATGGCGGTGGTCGGTGGGGCCGAGCTGGGCCTCGATCACCACCGGCGATCCGCTGGCCGCGTCGCGGCACAGGAGGTCGGCGCGGAACCGCCCGACCCGGTGTTCCCGGGCCACCGGCTGGAGGTCGAGCCGGAGCGCCTCGCCCAGCCGCCGCATCGTGTCGGGCGCCGCCAGCCAGGGGGTGAAATCGACCTCCTCGCGCGCCCACACCTCGCCCGGCCGGGCCCGTTCCAGCCAGCCGGGCGCGCGGTCGTCCATCGCGGGGCTCTCCATCCTTGCCGTGCGGGCACGAAAAAGGGCGCCGGCGGCTCCGGCACCCTTTCTGTCACGCTAGCAAATCTACCCCAAAACGCGTCCCATGTCAAGTTTTTTTTGTCATATCACGCTATTTTTTCGGAGCAACGCAGGCGCGCCCCCCGCTCGTCATTTCGACCGGAGCGAAGCGGAGTGGAGAAACCTCCCAGCCCCATGGGCGACCTCCCCTCGTCATTTCGACCGGAGCGAAGCGGAGTGGAGAAACCTCCCAGCCCCACGGGCAACCCCCCCTCGTCATTTCGACCGGAGCGCCGAAGGCGCGCAGTGGAGAAACCTCCCTGCCAATGGGGACGAGGTTTCTCCACTCCGCCGTGCTGCGCACGGCTCCGGTCGAAATGACGAGAGGGGCCGCCCCGGATCAAGTCCGGGGTTCGTCGAAACGACGCGGGGGCCCGTCCTCAGCCCGGGGTCAGGTCGAAGCCGCGATAGCCGTCCGCCGCGACCGCGGCGCAGGTTTCCATGTAGGACGGCATGCCGCCGATATAGGGCATGAACACGCGCGGCTTGCCGGGGACGTTGGCGCCGAGATACCACGAGCTGCAGGAATAGCGCAGCGTCTTCGAGGCGACCTCGTTGCCGTGCTCGACCCACGCGTCCTGGGCGTCGAGGCTTGGCTCGATCCCGCTTATGCCGTTGCCGCGCAAATAGCCGAGACACTCGGCGATCCACTCCACGTGGTGCTCGATGGTGGGCATCATGTTGGACAGCACGGACGGGCTGCCGGGACCGGTGATGGCGAACAGGTTGGGGAAGCCGTTCGACATCAGCCCGAGATACATGCGGGGCCCGGCCTCCCACGCCTCGGCCAGCGCGATTCCGCCCCGCCCGCGTATGTCGATCCGGGCGAGCGCCCCGGTCATCGCGTCGAAGCCGGTCGCCAGCACCAGATCGTCGAAGCGGAATCTTGTGCCGCCGGCGGTCAGCCCGTCGGGCAGGATGCGGCCGATCCCGTCATCGGCCAGCGGCACCAGCGCGACATTGGGGCGGTTGAAGGCGGCGTAGTAGTCGTCGCCGAGGGAGAGCCGCTTGCACCCGATCACGTGCCGGGGCAGGAGCTTCGCGGCCGTCTCGGGATCCTGGACGGTCTCGCGGATCTTGCGGCGGACGAAGTCCTGCGCCCGCCGGTTGGCCGCCTCGTCGAAGCCGAAATCGCGATAGGCGTTGAGGAAGCCGATCCCGCCTTCGTCCCAAGCGCGCGCGAGCGTCTCGCGGCACTCGTCTTCGGACACCGCGAGCGCCGATTGCCGGGCGATCCCCACCGCGAACCCGCCAAAGGTCTTCCTGGCGGCGGCGCGGAGCTCGGGATAGCGCGCCTTGATGTCGGCCTGCTCGGCGGGGTCGAGCGGGCGGTTGTTGGCCGGGACGACATAGCTCGCGGTGCGCTGGAACACCGTGACATGCGCCGCCTCTTTGGCGATTTCCGGGATCGCCTGCACCGCCGACGAGCCGGTGCCGACCACGCCGACCCGCCTTCCGGCGAAGTCGACCGTCTCGTGCGGCCAGCGCCCGGTGTGGAACACCCGGCCGGCGAACTCGTCGAGGCCGTCGAAATCGGGCCGGTTGGCCGCCGACAGGCAGCCGGTCGCCATGATGCAGTAGCGCGCGAGCCAGGCCTCGCCGGTATCCGTCGCGACCCGCCAGCGGGCGGCATCCTCGTCATGGACCGCCGAGACGATGCGGGTGTTCAGCGAAATATCGGGCCACAGGTCGAACCGGTCGGCGACGTGGTTGGCATAGCGCAGGATCTCCGGCTGCGCGGGGTAGCGCTCGGTCCACTCCCAGTCGCGCGACAGGCCGTCGTCGAACTGGTAGCAGTAAAACATGCTTTCGACGTCGCAGCGCGCGCCGGGGTAGCGGTTCCAGTACCAGGTTCCGCCGACGCCGGACCCCGCCTCGACCGCGCGGGCGGCGAAGCCCATGCCGCGCAGCTTGTGCAGCATGTAGAGCCCGGCGAAGCCGGCGCCGACGATCAGCGCGTCGAGTCTGGTCGCGTCAGCCATGGCGGTCCGTCCCCTCTTCGTCATTTCGGCCGTCGCGGTGCGACGGCCCCCTCCGTCATTTCGACCGGAGCCGTGCGAAGCACGGCGAAGTGGAGAAACCTCGTCCCCATCGGCAGGGAGGTTTCTCCACTGCGCGCCTTCGGCGCTCCGGTCGAAATGACGAGTGGGGGAAACGGCCGCGGCCCGGTCACGCCGCCGCGCCCTCCCGCACCGCCGCGCCGAAGGCGCGGAACAGGGCGCGGTTGACCGGGTTGGTCTGCGGGTCGTGCTCGGCATGCCACTGGACGCCGAGCGCGAAGCCGGGCGCGCCGGCGATGCGGATGGCCTCGATGGTGCCGTCCTCGGCCACCCCCTCGACGACGACGCGCTCGCCCGGCTCCAGGATGCCCTGGCCGTGCAGCGAGTTGACGCGGATCGTCTCGCGGCCGAACAGTCGCGCGAAGGCGCCGCCCGGAACCAGCCGGACGTCGTGGCGGTCGGCGAAGACGACGTTCTGGTCGGGATGGATCTCGCCGTTCTCCAGCCGGGTCGCGCGGTGGTTCATGCGCCCGGGCAGGTCGCGGATCTCCGGGTGCAGGGTGCTGCCGAAGGCCACCCCCATCTCCTGGATGCCGCGGCACAGGCCGAGGATCGGCACGCCGCGCCCGATACAGGCCCCGGTCACCTCCAGCGCCACCGCGTCGCGCTCCCGGTCATAGGGTTCGTGGCTCGGATGGGGCTCGACGTTGAAATGGGTCGGATGGACGTTGGCCCGCCCGCCGGTCAGCAGGACCCCGTCGACGGCGTCCAGCAGCGAGCCGATATCGGTGATGTCGGGCGCGCCGGCGAACATCACCGGCAGGGCGTCGGCGACCTCGGAGATGGCGCGCAGGTTCTTCTCGCCGACCAGCTGCGCGGCGTAGCGGTCGTTGACCAGATGGCTGGACCCGATGATGCCGACCAGGGGCTTTGGCATTGCTTCGCTTGCGTCCTCCCGAATACCGTCCGCGCCGCTCAGGCGGCGAAGGGGTCGCGCACCGTCACCGTGTCCTCGCGCTCCGGGCTGGTCGAAAGCAGGGCGACCGGGGCCTCGATGAGCTCCTCGATGCGGCGGATGTACTTTATCGCATCGGCCGGCAGTTCGGCCCAGCTGCGCGCGCCCCTGGTGCTGTCCGACCAGCCGTCGAGGGTCTCGTAGACCGGGCGCACCGTCGCCTGGCCGCGCGCCGAGGCGGGGAAGCGGTCGAGCGGGCCGTCCGCCGTCTCGTAGCCGGTGCACACATTGAGCTCGGCCATGCCGTCGAGCACGTCGAGCTTGGTCAGCGCGATGCCGTCGATCCCGGCGATCCGGATCGCCTGGCGCACCATCACCGCGTCGAACCAGCCGCAGCGCCGCTTGCGCCCGGTGACGGTGCCGAACTCGTGGCCGCGCTCGCCGAGGATCTGGCCGATCTCATTGTCCTGCTCGGTCGGGAACGGCCCCGAGCCGACCCGCGTGGTGTAGGCCTTGGTGATGCCGAGCACGTAGTCGATCGCGCGCGGGCCGAGCCCGCTGCCCGCCGCCGCCTGGCCGGCCAGCGTGTTGGACGAGGTGACATAGGGGTAGGTGCCGTGGTCGACGTCGAGCATCGCGCCCTGCGCGCCCTCGAACAGGATGCGCTTGCCCGCCCGCCTGGCCTCGTCGAGGCGGAGCCACACCGGGGCGGCGAAGGGCAGGATTCGCGGCGCGACCGCGCGCAGCCGGGCGACCAGGTCGTCGCGGTCGAACGGCTCGGCGCCGAGCCCGCGCAGCAGCGCGTTGTGGTGCTCGAGAAGCTGGTCCACGCGCGGCGCGAGCCCGTCCGCGTCGGCGAGGTCGCAGAGCCGGATCGCCCGGCGCCCGACCTTGTCCTCATAGGCCGGGCCGATGCCGCGCCCGGTGGTGCCGATGCGCGCAGCGCCGCGCGCCGCCTCGCGGGCGTGGTCGAGCGCCGGGTGCAGAGGCAGGATCAGGCAGGCGTTCTCGGCGACGCAGAAGGTCGCGGGGCTCACGTCGACGCCCATGCGGCGCACCGCGTCGATCTCGTCCAGCAGCGCCCACGGGTCGACCACCACGCCGCTGCCGACGATCGACAGCTTGCCCGGGCGCACCACGCCGGACGGCAGCAGGCTGAGCTTGTAGATCCGCCCGTCGATCACCAGCGTGTGGCCGGCATTGTGCCCGCCCTGGAAGCGCACCACCACGTCGGCGCGCTCGGACAGCCAGTCGACGATCTTGCCCTTGCCCTCGTCGCCCCATTGCGAGCCGACGACTGCGACATTCGCCATCCGCCCGGCCCCCTAGCCCACCGGAAGCACGCGGCCGGCGCGGCAGTGATGGGTGCAGCCGAGCCGCGCGGCCTCCTGCTCCGGCGCGCCCGCCGCCCCGAGCCCGGCCACGGTGATCCAGCCCTCGGCCCTGAGCGCGCGGCCGGTCTCGGGCGCGGTGCCGGCGGGCAGGAACACGCGGCGCGGCGGCCCGGGCGCCGGTACCGAGCGCAGGATGGTGTCGACATAGAGGGTGACGCCGGTGCCGAGCTCGCCGCCCTCGCCGTTCCCGTTGGCGCCGGTGACGTAGCGCCCGCCGCTGGCGAGCTCGCCGCGCACGCCGTCGGGGAAGACGGTGAAGCAGATCCCGTCATGGTACTCGAAGCCGCGGTTCTCCAGCGGGTCGGCGGCGAGCCTGAGCGCGGGCGCGGCGGCGCGGATCTCGGAGATCACCGCGGCGAGGCGGCGGCGCACCGCGGCCGGGCCGGGCGGCAGGTCGAGCGCATCCAGCGCCGCCTGGCAGCGCTCGGCCGGGCCGGCGGCGGCGAGCAGCGCGCCCAGCGTGTCCGCGACGGCGCCGCCCAGGGTGCCGGCGGGC
>MPNO01000109.1 GCA_002239065.1 Defluviicoccus sp. bin129
CCGCTGGAACGACCCAAATCCTCCCAGCCGGCCGGCAGAAAAGACCGCAGAACCTCCCACTCCTCGTCCATCCCAAGCCTCCGAGCCCAAATACTCGGAAACCCTAGCCAAAATCACCGCCACAAACCAGTTAGCGCTTATGGGATCAAGTCCGGGGTGACAAAGGGGGGACAGGGATGGCGGGCGCGGACCCACCGCAATCCGTGTTCCGATCCGCGGATGGGCCGGTAACCCTTCTGCACCAACGCCTTGCACCCGAACCAGCCATCTAAACCGGACAGCAATGGAACAGCTCCGGGCATGACGGCTTGTGAGAACGGCCGGGCTAGAGCGCGCCCTCGCGGACCAGGCGCCGCACCTCCTCGCGGTCGAGCAGCACCGAATCCGGGACCCCGGCCTCGTAGAGCCCGGCCAGCTTGTCGGGGTCGAAATTGCCTTCCGACGTCGCCCCGAACTCGTCGCTGAACTGGTAGTGGCGCTTGTAGGTCTGGCTGTCCAGGGTGGAGAAATTGTCGATCATGGTCTCGATCTCGTTGCCGTCCGGGTCCCGGTAGTAGAACGAGGTCGAGTTGCCGTGGCTGACCGTCCGGTAGGGCGGGTACCCCCATTCCTTCATCTTCCTGTAGACGTAGATCAGCTCGCCCAGGCTGCGGTAGCAGAACGCGAGGTGGGAGACGCCGACCGCCCGTTCCGGCTTGGCGCCCCAGCCCGGCCGCTTGACGATCGCCACCCGGTGGTCGTGGTCGTCGAAGGTGAGGAAGGTCATCGGAGGGCCGTCGCCGCCCTGGACGGCGACGGTCTCGCCGTTGAAGAAGCGGGTGTAGAAGGCGATCATCGCCTCGTAGTTCTCGTCCGAGTAGATGTGGAAATGGTGCAGCCGGTGGGGCGAGGGCATCGCCCGCACCGCGCCCGGCGCGTCGCGGCGCATCGGGTTGACGGATTTGGGGACGTAGCGGTCGCGCAGCGTGCTCGCCATGACGGCCTCCGGCGCTCGGGCGGGCGGCCATGATCGGAAACCCCCGGCCGGATGTCCAGACATCCGGTTGTCCGGGCGGAGGGCCGCGGGTAAGTTCCGCCCGCATTGCGAACGACCGCATGGAGGTATTCGTGGCGGAACCCCTGGCCGGCAAGGTCGCGATCGTCACCGGCGGCGCCGGCGGGATGGGGAGCGCGATGTCGCTCGGCCTGGTCGGCGACGGCGCCGACGTGCTCGCCGTCGACCTGCGCGCCGGGCCGCTCGAGGCGCTGGCCGGGACGGCGCGCGCGCGCAACGGGCCGGGCCGTCTCGACACCATGGCCGCCGACATCGCCGACCCCGACGCCTGCGCCGCCCTGGTCGAGCGCGCGAAGTCAGCGCTCGGCGGGCTCCACATCGTGGTCAACAACGCCGGCGTTGGCATGCAGACCATCCGCGAGACCTACATGAACGACCCGGTGTCGTTCTGGGAGGCCGATATCGAGCGCTGGCAGCGCATGATGGACGTCAATTTCAAGGCGCCCTTCATGATCGCCAAGTTCGCCGCGCCGCATCTCGTGGACCAGGGCTGGGGGCGCATCGTCAACGTCACCACCAGCCTGGATACCATGCACCGCAGGGCCTACACCCCCTACGGCCAGTCCAAGGCGGCGCTGGAAGCGGCGACCGCGACCTGGGCCAAGGATCTGGAGGGCACCGGGGTGACCGCCAACGTGCTGGTCCCGGGCGGGCCCACCAATACCGGCTTCATCCCCGCCAACGCCCCGTTCGACCGCGACGCCCTGGTCCAGCCCGGCGTGATGGTGGCGCCGCTGCTCTGGCTCGCCTCCGAGGCCTCCGACGGGGTGACCGATTGCCGCTTCGTCGCCAATGACTGGGATCCGGCGCTGCCGCCCGCCGAGGCCGCCGAGGCCGCCCGCGCGCCCGCCGCCTGGCCCGGCGCGGGGACCGCCGCCGCCTGGCCCGGGGCGCGTTGAGGGCCGGCCCCGCCCTGCTCGACCGGATCGCCGCGATCGCGGAAGACGCCGGGCGGGCGATCCTCCGCCACTACCGCTCAGGCGTCGCCGTCGAGCGCAAGGCCGATTCCTCGCCGGTCACGATCGCCGACCGCGAGGCGGAGGCGCTGATCCTCCGCGCGCTGCAAGCGATCGACCCCGCGGTCCCGGCGATCGCCGAGGAGGCCAGCGCCGCCGGCGCCGCCCCGGCGGAGGGCGGCGAACGGTTCTGGCTGGTCGATCCGCTGGACGGGACCCGCGAATTTCTCGGCGAGACCGACGAGTTCACCGTCAACATCGCCCTGATCGAGGACGGGGTTCCGGTGCTGGGGGCGGTGCACGCGCCGGCGCTCGGCGAGACCTATGGCGGGCTCGCGCCCGGCGCCGCGTGGCGGTCGCGGCGGGGCGGCGCGCGCGAGGCGATTTCGGCCCGGACGGTGCCCGCCGAGGGCCCGGTGGTGCTGTCGAGCCGCAGGCACGGCGACCGCGCGAGGCTCGCCCAACTGCTCGCCGGCATGAACGTCTCGGCACACCGCATCGTCGGCAGCTCGCTCAAGTTCTGCCTGCTCGCCGCCGGCGAGGGCGACCTGTACCCGCGCTACGGCGAGACCAACGAGTGGGACACCGCCGCCGGCGACGCCGTCCTGCGGGCCGCCGGCGGCGGCGTGCGAACGACCGGCGGCGCGCCGCTCGCCTACGGCAAGCCGGGGTTCCTCAACCCGGAGTTCATCGCCCGTGGGCGCGACCGCTCTTAAGCCCGACCCCTCGGCGATCGCCGAGGCCGCCCGAATCCTGCGCGCGGGCGGCCTGGTCGCCTTCCCGACGGAGACCGTCTACGGGCTCGGCGCCGATGCGACCGACGACCGCGCCGTCGCCCGCCTGTTCGAGGCCAAGCGCCGCCCGGAATTCAACCCGCTGATCGTCCACGTCGCCGGGATCGAGGCGGCCCGTTCGCTGGTGGAATGGACCGAGCGGGCGGAAACCCTCGCCCGGCGGTTCTGGCCGGGTCCGCTCTCTCTGGTGCTGCCGCGGCGCCCGGGCTGCCCGGTCTCGATGCTGGCCGGGTCCGGGCTGCCGACGCTTGCGGTCCGGGCGCCGCGCGGGCGGGCGGCGCAGGCGCTGCTCGCCGCGGCCGGGCGTCCGGTCGCCGCGCCGAGCGCGAATGCGGCCGGCGCCGTCAGCCCGACCCGCGCCCGGCATGTGCTGGACGGGCTCGGCGATGCGGTCGATCTGGTGCTCGACGACGGGCCCTGCGCGGTCGGCATCGAGTCGACCGTGGTCGATCTCGGCGGCGGGACCGCCCGGCTTCTCCGCCCCGGCGGCACGCCGGCCGAGGCGATCGAGGCGCTGATCGGCAAGCTGGCCGAGCCCGGCCCCGGCGATGCCCCGCGCTCGCCGGGGCAGCTCGCGAGCCATTACGCGCCCGCGCTCCCGCTCAGGATCGACGCGAACGGCGCCGGGCCCGGCGAGGCGCTGCTCTCCTTCGGACCCGGCGCGCCGCCCGGCGCCGCGGTCGAGCGCAATCTGAGCCCCGCGGGCGACCCGGTCGAGGCGGCGGCCAATCTGTTCGCCGCGCTGCACGAGCTCGACCGCAGCCTGTGCGCCGCGATCGTCGCCCTGCCGGTGCCGGAGGACGGGCTCGGCCGCGCCATCATGGACCGGCTGCGCCGCGCCGCCGCGCCGCGCCCGCTTGTCGATCCGCCGGGGCGGAACTAAAAGGTCACGCATGGAAGCCACGCTCGAATCCGCGCTGCGCGACCGCCTGACCGACATCGTCGGCGCCGGCGGGCTGCTGACCGAGCCCGCCGACATGGCGCCGTTCCTGGTCGACGAGCGCAAGCGCTATCGCGGGGCGGCGCCGGCGGTGGTCCGCCCGTCGACCACCGACGAGGTCGCCCGGGTGGTGGCGCTGTGCGCTGCCGGCAAGATCCCCATCGTGCCGCAGGGCGGCAATACCGGGCTCTGCGGCGCGGCGACGCCGGATGCGAGCGGAAGGGCGCTGGTCCTCAGCCTGGCCCGGCTCAACCGGGTGCGCGAGGTCGATCCGCTCAACTACACCATCACCGTCGAGGCCGGCGTCATCCTGGCCGACGTGCAGAAGGCCGCGGCCGAGGTCGACCGGCTGTTCCCGCTCTCGCTCGGCGGCGAGGGGACGGCGCGGATCGGCGGCAATCTGTCGACCAACGCCGGCGGCACCGGGGTGCTGCGCTACGGCAACGCGCGCGACCTCGCCCTCGGGCTCGAGGTGGTGCTGCCCGACGGGCGCGTCTGGGACGGGCTGTCGGCGCTCAGGAAGGACAATACCGGCTACGACCTCAAGCATCTGTTCATCGGCGCGGAGGGGACGCTCGGCATCATCACCGCGGCGGTGCTGAAGCTGTTTCCCCGCCCGCACGCGGTGGAGACCGCGCTGGTGGCGATCGACGACTCGGCGGCCGCGGTCGAGCTCCTCGCCCGGGCGCGGGCGGCGACGGGCGACCGGGTGAGCGCCTTCGAGCTCATCCTGCGGCTCCCCTTCGAGATGACGATCGCGAGGATCGAGGGCACCCGCGATCCGTTCGCCGAGCGCCACCCGTGCTACGTGCTCGCCGAGCTCTCGGCCGGGGCGGGGCGGGACGACGTGCGCGGCCAGATGGAGTCGCTGCTCGCAGACGCGATGGAGGACGGGCTGGTGCGCGACGCGGTGATCGCCGAGAGCGGCGCCCAGGCGGCCGATTTCTGGAAGATCCGCGAGACCGTCCCCGAGGCGCAGACGCGCGAGGGGGTCTCGATCAAGCACGACATCTCGGTCCCGGTCTCGCGCATCCCGGTCTTCATGGCCGAGGCGTCGGCGGCGGCCGAGGCGGCGGTCGACGGCGTCCGGGTGTGCGCCTTCGGCCATGTCGGCGACGGCAACCTGCACTTCAACATGAGCCAGCCGGCGGGCGGCGACGGGGCGGCGTTCCTCGAGCGCGAGGCCGAGCTCAACGCCATCGTCCACGACACCGCCGCGCGCCACGGCGGCAGCATCAGCGCCGAGCACGGGATCGGCCAGCTCAAGCGCGAAGCGCTGGTCCGCTACAAGCCCGGCATCGCCATCGACCTGATGCGCCGCATCAAGGCGGCGCTCGACCCCGACAACCTGATGAACCCGGGAAAGGTGCTGGCCCCGCCCGATTCCTGACCCGCCGAGAGGATTTCCGCCATGACCGACTACGCGGCGCCGGTCCGCGACATGAGCTTCGTGATCGAGGAGCTGATCGGGCTCGATACCGTGGCCGCCCTGCCGGGGCTCGACTGGGTGACCGGGGACCTGGTGCGCCAGGTGCTCGCCGAGGCCGGCAAGTTCGGCGCCGAGGTGCTGGCGCCGCTCAACCGGGTGGGCGACATCGAGGGCTGCGCGCTCAGGAACGGCGTCGTCACCACGCCCGAGGGTTTCGCCGACGCCTACCGCCAGTTCACCGCCGGCGGGTGGAATGGGACCATCGCCGCCCCGGACCATGGCGGGCAGGGCCTGCCCTGGCTGGTCGCCACCGCGATCGGCGAGATCTGGGAATCGGCCAATCTCGCCTTCAGCCTGTGCCCGATGCTGACCCAGAGCGCGATCTGGGCGCTCACCATCCACGGCTCGCCCGAGCAGAAGGACATCTGGCTGCCCAGGCTGGTGAGCGGCGAATGGTCGGGGACGATGAACCTCACCGAGCCGCATGCGGGCTCCGATGTCGGCGCGCTCAGGACCCGCGCGGTGCGCGAGGACGGGCATTACCGGATCAAGGGCCAGAAGATCTTCATCACCTGGGGCGAGCACGACATGGCCGAGAACATCGTCCACACCGTGCTCGCCCGCGTGGACGGCGCGCCCGAGGGGACGCGCGGCATCTCGCTGTTCATCGTGCCAAAGTACCTGGTGAACGCGGACGGCTCGCTGGGCGCGCGCAACGACCTGCGCTGCGCCGCGCTGGAGCACAAGCTCGGCATCCATGCGAGCCCCACCGCGGTGATGTCGTATGGCGACGACGAAGGCGCCGTCGGCTATCTCGTCGGCGAGGAGAACCGCGGCATGGAGTACATGTTCACCATGATGAACAACGCCCGGCTCGGGGTCGGGCGGGAAGGGCTGGCGATGGCCGAACGCGCCTTCCAGCAGGCCCGCGACTACGCCGCCGGGCGGGTCCAGGGGCGCTCGATCGCCGATCCCGCCGCCGGTCCGGTGGCCATCGTCAAGCACCCCGACGTGCGGCGCATGCTGATGACCATGAAGGCCGAGATCGAGGCGATGCGGGCGCTCGCCTACGCGGTCGCCGCCGATCTCGACGTCGCCGGCCGCCACGAGGATGCCGGGACCCGCGCCCGCCGCCAGGCCCGCGTCGACCTGCTGGTCCCGGTGGTCAAGGCGTGGTGCAGCGACACCGGCGTCGCGATCGCCTCCGAGGCCGTCCAGGTGCATGGCGGGGCCGGGTTCATCGAGGAGACCGGCGCCGCGCAGCACTACCGCGACTCGCGCATCACGCCGATCTACGAGGGCACCAACGGCATCCAGGCGCTCGACCTGGTCCGGCGCAAGATTCTGGGCGACCGGGGCGCCGCCGTCCGCGACCTGATGGCGGAGATGGACGCGCTCGCCCGGGGGACGGGCAGCGCCGCGACGGCGCCGATCCTCGATGCGCTGGCCGGGGGGCTGGCCGAGCTCGGGGAGGCGACCGACTGGCTGCTCGCCGACCGGCCGGCCGCGACCGCCGCCGCCGCCGCGACCCCCTATCTCGCCCTCATCGGCACCGTCGCCGGCGGCTGGCTGCTCGCGCGTTCCGCCGCGATCGCCGACGCCAGGGCCGCCGAGGACGGCGACCCGTTCTACCGCGCCAAGGTCGACACCGCCCGGTTCTACGCCGAATGCGTGCTGCCGAGGGCGGCGTCCCTCAAACGGGCGGCCATCGGGGGCGCCGCGCTGCTCGACGGGTTCGACGAGCAGCGCCTCTGGCACTGACCGGTCCCGATGGCCGACATCGCCCCGCCCGCCGGCGACTACCTCGTTCGAAGCGAGGGCGCGGTCCATGCCGGCACCCATCTGCTGATCGACTTCTGGGACGCGTCCGATCTCGACGATATTGCCGTCGCCGAGGCCGCCTTGCGCGAGGCCGCGCTTGCCTGCGGCGCGACGATCCTCCACGTCCACGTGCATTCGTTTTCCGAGAACGGCGGCATATCCGGGGTCGCGGTGCTCGCCGAATCGCATATCAGCGTCCACACCTGGCCCGAGATCGGCTACGCCGCCTTCGACGTCTTCATGTGCGGCCGGTGCGAGCCGCGCGACGCGATCCCGGTGTTCCGGCGCCGCTACCGGCCCGGCCGCGAGGCGGTCGAGGAGCGCAGGCGGGGCGTCGTCGGATGAGCGGGGAGTGGTTCACCGAGACCCTCTACACGGACTACCAGCAGCGTCTGAAGGTCGCGAAAATCCTGCACCGCGAAAGCACCGGCTACCAGGACCTGCTGATCTTCGAGAACCCCTGTTTCGGGCGGGTGCTGGCGCTCGACGGCATCGTCCAGACCACCGAGGGCGACGAGTTCGCCTATCACGAGATGCTGGTCCATGTGCCGATCCTCGCCCATGGCGACGCCCGGCGGGTGGCGATCATAGGCGGCGGCGACGGCGGCGCGCTCGAGGAGGCCCTCAAGCACGATGTCGAGCGGGTCGCGGTGGTCGAGCTCGACCCCCGGGTGGTCGCGCTGTCGCGCCGCTATCTGCCCTCGATCTGCGGCGATGCCTTCGACGACCCGCGCGCCGAGGTGATTTTCCGGGACGGCGCCGCCTTCATGAAGGAGACCGACGAGGCGTTCGACGTGATCGTGGTCGATTCGACCGACCCGGTCGGCCCCTCCGTCGCGCTGTTCGAACAGGCGTTCTATGCCGACTGCCGCGCGCGGCTCGGCGAATCGGGCGTCCTGGTCACCCAGTCGGGCGTGACCTTCATGCAGGAGCAGGAGGCGCGCGACACATACGCGCGGCTGAAACCGCTATTCGCCGATGCGTGGCTCTACCTCACCCAGGTGCCGACCTACGGGGCGGGCTTCATGACCCTCGGCTGGGCCAGCCGGAGCGCCGCCCCCCGGGCCACCCCGCTCGCGGAGATCGAACGCCGCTACCGCGCCGCCGGCATCGAGACCCGCTACTACACGCCCGAGGTCCACGTCGCCGCCTTCGGCCTGCCGGGATACATCCGTGCCCTGATGGGCTGAGTGGCCCGACCCTCCCACGTCGTCATTTCGACCGGAGCGCCGGAGCGCGGAGTAGCGAAACCTCCCACGTCATTTCGACCGAAGCGCCGCAGGCGCGT
>MPNO01000110.1 GCA_002239065.1 Defluviicoccus sp. bin129
CGAACCAAGTAACAGCGAGGAGATCGGCCATGCGCGGCATCGGCGGCAGCACGCTCAGGGGCGGCCAGACCGTCTTCCACGGCCTCCGCATGTGGGGCCAGCTCTTCCGGGCGGCCATGCTGTTCGCCGCCTTCACGACCGTCGCCGTGCCCGCCTGGACGCTCTGGCACCGCACCACCGGCGCGGAGTGGTACGCCGCCGGCATGGCGACGCTGGCCGAGATGAAGCTGGTCCTCGGCTACGACCCCGATTCGGGCCAGGAGGTCGAGTTCGCCGACGGCACGCGCCATGTGCTGCGCATCCGCGACATCGCCGCCTCGGTCCCGGCGCTGGAGGCGCGGGAGAAGATCAGGGACGAGATCTTCGCCAGCGCCGGGCTCGGCGCGGCGTCCGGGGCGGGGCTGATCGGGCTGTTCCTGGTCGCGTTCTGGTATCGCGGCGCCCAGCTCGGCCGGCAGAAGCGCATCCGGGGCGCCGAGATGGTCACCGCCGGAGAGCTTCGGCGGCGGCTACAATCCCCCCATGAGCGGTTCCTGGCGCGCCTGCCCGGCGGCAGGCGGCTGCGCCCCTACTCGATCGCCGGCATCCCCTATCCGGAGAGGACCGAGACCCAGCACACGATCGTCTCGGGGACGACGGGCTCGGGCAAGACCGTGCTGATCTCGGACCTGGTCTCGCAGATCCGCGCCCGTGGCGAGCGCTGCGTGATCTACGACAAGATGGGCTCCTACACGCGGTCCTTCTTCGACAAGGACCGCGACGTGCTGATGAACCCGCTGGATGCCCGCGCGCCGCGCTGGTCGCCCTTCCTCGAAGCGCGCAATCCGCGCGACTTCGACATGATGGCGGCAGCCCTGATCCCTCAGCAACGGGACACGGTGGACCCGTTCTGGGTGACGGCGGCCCGCCAGCTCTTCTCCAACGGCGCCGGGGTGCTGCGCCAGAAGGGCGTGCAGGACAACAAGGTCCTGGTCGACCACCTGCTGAAGACCGACCTGACGGCGCTCGCCGAGGCCATGGAAGGGACGGTGGCGCAGTCGATCGTCGATCCCGACAACCCCAAGACCGCGCTCTCGGTGCGGGCCATGCTGACCGCCAACCTGTCGGCGATGGAGTTCCTGCCCGACGAGGGCGAGCCGTTCTCGATCCGGGAGTGGATATCCGACGAGGAGCGCGGCGGGTTCCTGTTCCTCACGTCCAGGGGCGACCAGCACGCCAGCCTGCGCGGGCTGATCTCGACCTGGCTGGAGATCGCGGTCAACGCGATGCTCTCGCTCGCACAGGACGACGGGCGGCGGATCTGGGTGATCCTCGACGAGCTGCCCACGCTCCACCAGGTGCCGAGCCTCCAGCCCGGTCTCGCGGAGTCGCGCCAGTTCGGCGGCTGCTTCGTGCTCGGCGTCCAGGTCGCTTCGGCGCTCCGCGACCTCTACGGCCGCAACGGCGCGGAGACGATATCCGGGCTCTGCGGCACGCGGGTGGTGCTGGCCGCGCCCGACCGGGACACGGCGCAATGGTCGGCCGACAGCCTCGGGCGGAGCGAGATCGAGGAGGTCTCCGAGGGGTTCAGCTACGGCGCCAACACCATCCGCGACGGGGTGAGCCTGACGCCGCGCCGCGAGCTGCGCGCCCTGGCGCTCCCCTCCGAGATCATGCGGCTGGAGAACCTCTCGGGCTATCTCAAGTTCCCCGGCCCCTTCCCGGTCGCCTCCATTCGCCTGAAATACGTCGCCCGGCCGGAAGCGGCGGAACGGTTCGTGGCGCGCAAGGACGATGGGGCAGAGCGCGATGGCGATGCGTCCGCCGCGGCGCGTTCCGGGGATGAAGAGGTGACGATCCCGGACCCGCGGGAGCCTGGCGAGGACCGCTGCCCCGAGGGTCCCGATGCTTCGGACATGCCGCCGGAGCCCGCGTCCTGGCAGGGTGAACTGGAGTTGCTTCCCCTGCCGGCCGAGGCCGGAGACGTGCAACCGGACGCCGCAGCGGCCGAAACGGCGGACGGCGATGGCGGGGCGCCCGTACCGCAGGGCGATGCGCCGGATGCCGGTTCGGAGCCGGCAGATCCGCCGCGCTCCTCCGATGGCGGCGGCCGCGGGTCCGACTGGGGCTGACATGCTGTCGATCGGCGCGCTCTCCTCGGCGGCCCAGGGCGCGTCCTACTACGAGCAGGACGGCTATTACGAGAAGGACGATCCCGAGCATCGCGATGCCAGCGCCTGGGCCGGCAAGGGGGCGGAAGAGCTCGGGCTGACGGGTCCGGTCGATCCCGCGACCTTCCGGGCGGTCCTCGAAGGCAAGGTGCCCGACGGATCGGGCACCGAGCTCGGCCGCCGCGGCAAGGACGGAGAGATCCTCCACCGTCCCGGACGGGACCTGACTTTCAGCGCGCCCAAATCCGTCTCGCTCGCCGCGCTGGTCGGCGGCGACAGGCGCATCGTCGAGGCGCACGACCGCGCCGTCGCGGCGGCGCTCGCCTGGGTCGAGAAAAACGCCGCCGAGACCCGCATGAAGGACCCGGAGACGGGCCGCATAGGGCGAGTCGGCGGGCAGAAGATCGTTGCCGCCACCTTCCGGCACGACACCTCGCGCAACCTCGACCCCCAGCTTCATACCCACTCCGTAATCGCCAACATGGTCCAGGGGGAGGACGGCAAGTGGCGCTCGATGGCCAACGAGAGCCTGTACGCGAACCAGAAGCTGATCGGGATGCTCTACCGCAACGAGCTTGCGGCGGGTCTGGGGAAGCTGGGTTACGGCATCGAGAAGACCCATGCCGACGGGCGCTTCGAGATCGCGGGCGTCTCCCGGGAGACAATTGAGGCGTTCTCGAGCCGCCGGGCCGAGATCGAGGCGGCGATGGAAGCGCGCGGCCTCGGCGCTTCGGCGGACTATCCGCGCATCGCGGAGCGCGCCGCGCTGATGACGCGGGCGAAGAAGCGCGACATCGACCGCGACGAGCTCGGGAGCGTGTGGCAGAAGCAGGCGGCCGATCTCGGGCTGGATGCGAAGGCGCTGGTTGCGGAGGCCGAAGGGAATTCCGCCGCGCCGGTGCGGGACGCCGGGCTAGAGCCGACGGCCGGACCGGACGCAGGATCGTCCGGAGAGGCACCTGCGGCGCTTCCCGATATTGATGGCGCGCCGGCTCCGGATGCTCCCCGGATCGAACCGGTGTCCGGGGATTTGCGGTCAAGCGGCAACGGGATGCAGGCGCCCGGGCGCGACGCTGCGCCGGAACCTGCGCCTGCAGCGCCCGCGGCGGAGGCGATCGCCTGGGCGATGGCGCATCTCTCGGAACGGGAGGCCGTATTTGCGCGCACCGATCTGCTGGCGGCCGCGCTAGCCCATGCGCCCGGCGCCGTGGCGATCGGGGACGTGGAGCGGGAAGTCGCGGCGCTGGAGAAGGCCGGGAGCCTGCACGCCGTGAACATGCCCGGCGCCGAGGACTCGCTCGCGACCGAGCGCACCGTCGGCGAGGAGCGCGAGACGGTGGCGCTCATGCGGGGCGGCCAGGCTCGCGGCCGGGCGCCGATGCGCGGCTGGCAGGTGCAGGGGCACCTCAACAAGGGACCGCTCACGGCCGGCCAGAAGGACGCGGTGAAGCTGATCCTGTCGGCCAAGGACCGCACGGTGGGCGTGCAGGGCTACGCCGGCACTGGCAAGACCACCATGCTGAACCGGGCAAGGACGCTGGCGGAGAAGAAGGGCTGGCGCATGGCGGGCCTCGCGCCCTCGGCCTCGGCGGCGCAAACCCTGGCCACGGAGGCCGGCATTCCCACCGAAACCCTCCAGATGTTCCTCGCCCGCAATGCCGGCGTGGCCGAGGGCAGGCTTTCGAAGAAGGGCGCGAGGGAGATGCGGGCGGCCTTTGCCAAGACGATCCTGGTGGTCGACGAGGGTTCGCTGGCGTCCACCGTGCAGGCCCGGGACCTGCTGCGCATCGCGGCCGAGCTGCGGATTCCCCGCGTGGTGCTGGTGGGCGACGCGAAGCAGCTCGATGCGGTGGATGCCGGCAAGCCCTTCGCCCAGCTCCAGGCCGCCGGGATGCAGACCGCGACGATGGACGAGATCATGCGCCAGCGCGATCCGGCGCTGAAGGAAGCGGTCGAGGCCAGCCTCAAGGGCGATATCGGACGCGCGTTCGAGAAGCTGGGCGACAACGTCGCCGAGGTGAAACCCGACAATATCGCCGGCGCGGTCGCCGCGCGCTGGCTCAGGCTCGACGAGGAAGCGCGCGCGAACACCGGTGTGATGGCGCCCTCCCACCAGCTGCGGCAGGCGATCAACGGGCATATCCGCGAGCGGCTCGCCCGCGAGGGCCGCATCCACGGGCCGAAGATGGAGAGCGAGAGGCTGGTCTCGATGGGCTACACCAATGCGGAGAAGGCGCTGGCCGCCAACTACGGCGCGGGCGACGTGGTGGCCTTCCACCGCCCCTACAAGCGGATCGGCGTCGAGAAGGGCGACGAGCGGCGCGTCATGGGCGTCGACCACAAGGCCCGCGCGGTGCTGCTCGACGACGGGAAGGGCGGGCGGGTCGCCTGGAAGCCGGAGGAGATCGGCGGCCGCCGGGGAGGCAGCGAGGTCTATCGCGCCGAGGAGATCGAGCTGCGCGCCGGCGACCGCATCCGCTGGACCCGCAACGACGCCGGCCTCGGCCTGGTCAACAGCCGCACGGCGGAGGTGCTGAAGGTCGCAAACGGCCGGGTGACGTTCCGCCTGGAGGACGGCAAGACGCTCGATCTGGGCAAGGACGACCCGCAGCTGCGCCATCTCGACCATGCCTGGGCCTCGACCGTTCACGCCTTTCAGGGCCGCACGGTGGACAACGTGATCGCCGCGATGGAGGCGAGGCACCCCCATCTCACCACGCAGAAGAGCTTCTACGTCGAGATCAGCCGCGCGCGCGACCGGGCAGAGCTGGTGACCGACGACGCGGCCGAGCTCCGGGCCCAGCTCCAGGCCGTCACCGGCGAGCGCATCGCGGCGCTGGAAGGCATCGACGAGATGAAGCGCGAGACGCCGGGCAAAGCCGCTGAAATCCCGCGTTCGGACGACCGAAAGCCGGAACGGGGGGCCACTGCGGCTTCGTCGAAGGAGCGGGAAGCGCCGGCGCCGGAGCGCGGCCGGGGCGCGGACAGGGACCTGGGACTCTGACGGTGCGGACCTCCGCCCGAGTGAACCCGATATGGAAGGAGCGGTCTGGTGGCGAGCAGCGGACCTGACAGGGTGCCGGCCGATGCCGGAAAGGCGGAAAAGCGTTCGCCGCGCTCGATCCGGTTCCACGACCCGGAGTGGGAACGCATCGAGGCGTTCGCCGAAACGCGCGGCCTGGCCGCGGCGGAATTCGTGAGGTTCGCCGCGCTCGCCGCGATAGGGGACGATTCCGGGGCGTCCGAGGACGGCGATACCCGCGACCGGCTGGCGCCGCTGATCGAGCGGACCTTCCGCTACAGCTACATGATCGCGACGAAGATGCGCGACGACATGCGCGAAGCGGGCGAGGACGAAGAGCTGAAGGCGCTGATCGACGCCGCCCGCGCGCTGCAGACGGACTTGCTCGCCGACGATCCCGAGTGAGCCCGGACGGTCCGCTCCGGGCGGGCCACCGGATCGTATCCATGCAAACACCGGATTCCGAGCCGCGAGGGCCGGAGATTGGACGGGCATCGGCGCTCGGCTGCCCTGGAAGTCGCGCAATGGCGCTCACCTCCCTCAGGGGAATTTGCATCCGACGCCGCACGCCGGGCTCTTGAAGGCCGTGTCAAGCGGGCGAATATGCGACGGGTTAGCAGGGTCCGGGATATGGTTTCCGGGTGGAAGCCGCGCGCGGCGGGACGGGGATTGGTATGGCTGCAAGCGACGGATTCGACGCCGTTGGCTGGGTGGAGCGGTTGGCCCGGGCCCTGACGGAGCTCGCGCAGATCCAGCAACACTACCGGGACGAGCTGTACATTCGGAATGCAGGTCGTTCGCACCGCGACGAGTACCCGGACCCTTCGCGAACGTATCAGCGCTTCTATCACAGCGCGCTGGAAACAGAGTCCGGCTTCCAAGAGAGGCGCTTCGGGCCGGTTCGGCCCGCGTTGACCAAGGCCCGGGGCATCCTGTCGGAGCATCCCGCATGGGCTGAAACGCTGGAAGCATCCGACAATGGCCAGATCCAGTTCGAGTTTCCCTATAGCGCAGGCGAGAAAAGCCTGCTGTCGGTCATCGCCGGGTTGATGGCGCGCGGCCGGGAGGCGGGCGAAGATGGGTTCAGGGTGGCGTGTTCCGAGCTCGCGCTGATCCTCGAACCGGAAGGCGAGGCGGATCCCGATCCGGTCCGGGAGGAACTCCTGACGGGATACCAGGTCGTGCTGTTCCAGGGATTGATGTTCGGCGAAGAGGTGCGGCTCGGGGACGGCTTGGCTATCGTTCCGTTCGGGCGTTTGGACGCATTCTTCGATGCGGATCTGCTGGACCGTCTGGTGCCAGGGGCGGGCAAGCGGGGAGCGGAAAACGTTACCGCGGCGATCGTCAAACCGTTCCGGTGGAAACCGGCGTTTCCCGCCGATGGGCCGCCTTCCAGGTTCGACCGGTTTGCGGATGACCCCTTCGTCGAGGACGCCGACGTTCTGATCGAGCTGCTGGCGCTGTTTCACGCGGCGCCGGCAGTCCGTATCGCGTCGCTTACCCCCCGCATTCACCGCAGAACATGTCTTCTACTGGGCAGTCTGGAACACTACTACAGCTTCAGTGGGGGCTATCGGTCATGGATGTCGGGCTGGCTTTCGGGACCGGTAGCGGCCCGACGGGATGCGATCGATGCGGCGATTTCGGCGTTCGCGGATCGAAACGGCGAGGGATATCGGCACTGCGCGCCGGCGATAGCGCGGCTCGCCGAGGCGCTGGCGAGACGGGGGCGGTTCCGGACCGACGACGGGATTCTGGATGTGGCGATCACGCTGGAGCGGATGTACAGGCCGGGAGACCGGGGCGTCAGTGCTCAATTGCAGCGTGGTATGGCCGACTTCCTGGGCGGTAGCGAAGGGGACAAGTGCAGGATACGGGCGAGGGTCAAACACTTCTACGACGTGCGGTCGGCGATCATTCATGGGCCCAGGGACGAAAAGAAGAGGAAATTGCTGGAGGAAAGGCCTGAGGCTTTCCGCGACGGGTTCGAAATGGCACAGCGAACCGTGGTCAAGATGCTGAACGAGAGGCCGGCGGACTGAACGAAATGCCTGGTGAAGTATGTGGAACGGCCGGCGAGGGTGCCGAGAGGAATCGAAAACGACCGCTCCGGGCTACGCGAACAGGACCGGATTTGGCTTCGCCATTTTGCTGCCAGACGGCTTGGGAAAGCGGTGCGATCGGCAAGAATCCGCGTATGCTCTGGTGAACCGGGCCGTATGCTCTGCGAACCAGGTCCGAAAAAAGATAAACGATTGCAATGAGATAGAACGCCCTTCCCGGAGCATACACTCGGTCCAACAAAACGCTGACATGGCGAGGCGCCGGAAGGCGACAAAAGGCGCCGGAAGTGTTTGAAAACGGCAGGCAAAACGCGCGCATGCGCCAACTGCATCAACGATGCGTGGGGTGTGACCCCGAAGCCCGCCCCGGCGGGTCGGAAGCCTGATTTGCGCTGAACGGGGGATCGGGAAATCGACGCCGGGGAACCCGGCGGATCGGAGCCGTCGCGGCGATTGAGCGGACGGCGATGCGGAGCGCACTGCGCGAGGCAGTGCCGGGTGAAGTGCAGGCGGGCTCCGCAGGAGCGCCGGCACGAGGGCCGCGAGCGATGCGAGCGGCGGTGCGCCGGCATGGGCGCAGCAGGCGCTGCACTCATGTGCAGCATGGTGCAGCGGCGCGTGACGCGGACGCGGAACGCAACGGCGATCGGCGAGCGTAGCGAGCCGGAGCACGAGCGCGGCGCGAAGCGCGCGCGAGGACGCCGTCGCCGCGCCACCGATGTGCGCACGCGAAAACGGGCCGCGCCGCCACCGCCCGTTGCCGGGGATGACGGCGCGGCCCGCGATGCGCTGCGGTCAGGCCGCGACGCGCTGGACCGGGATGCCGAGCTGCCGGGCCTTGTCGACGAGGTTCTCGGTGATGCCGGAGCCGGGGAACGCGATGACGCCCTTCGGCAGGAGGTTGAGCAGTTCGTCGTTGCGGCGGAACGGGGCGGCCCGTCCGTGGCGGTCCCAGTCCGGCTTGCAGACGATCTGGTGGACGCCGTTGCGCTCGGCCCAGCTCGCCGCGATCTTCTCGACGCCGGGGCCGCCGCCATGT
>MPNO01000111.1 GCA_002239065.1 Defluviicoccus sp. bin129
CCGCTGGAACGACCCAAATCCTCCCAGCCGGCCGGCAGAAAAGACCGCAGAACCTCCCACTCCTCGTCCATCCCAAGCCTCCGAGCCCAAATACTCGGAAACCCTAGCCAAAATCACCGCCACAAACCAGTTAGCGCTTATGGGATCAAGTCCGGGGTGACAAAGGGGGGACAGGGATGGCGGGCGCGGACCCACCGCAATCCGTGTTCCGATCCGCGGATGGGCCGGTAACCCTTCTGCACCAACGCCTTGCACCGGATTCAGCCAACTAAGCCGGACAGCAGTGGACTCGTTCAGGGCATCCCTGGACGCGGCTTCCCGGGGCCACGGGGGTCCGCTAGGCTGGGCCGGCAACAGCGCGGGGGGTTCGCTTATGGCCGGGAAGAAGCTGCGCAGCCGGAGCTGGTTCGACGATCCGCTCGATCCCGGCATGACGGCGCTCTATATCGAGCGCTACATGAATTTCGGCCTGACCCGCGAGGAGCTGCAATCCGGCAAGCCGATCGTCGGCATCGCGCAGACCGGCTCCGACCTGTCGCCCTGCAACCGCATCCACCAGGACCTCGCCGGGCGCATGCGGGCCGGCATTCGCGAGGCGGGCGGCATCCCGCTCGAATTCCCGGTGCATCCGATCCAGGAGAGCGGGCGGCGCCCGACCGCGGCGATCGACCGCAACCTCGCCTATCTCGGCCTGGTCGAGATCCTGCACGGCTACCCGATCGACGGGGTCATCCTGACCACGGGCTGCGACAAGACCACGCCGGCGATGATCATGGCGGCGGCGACCGCCAACCTGCCGGCGATCTCGCTCAACGGCGGGCCGATGCTGAACGGCTGGTGGGAGGGCCGCCGGGCGGGCTCGGGCACCATATTGTGGGAGGCCCGGAAGCTGCTCGCGGCGGGCGAGATCGGCGACGACGCGTTCATCGAGATGGTCGCCTCCTCGGCGCCCAGCCCCGGCCACTGCAACACCATGGGGACGGCGTCGACGATGAACTCGCTCGCCGAGGCGCTCGGCATGTCGCTGCCGGGCTCGGCCACCCCGCCCGCGCCGCACAAGCAGCGCGCGCAGTTCGCCTTCGAGACCGGGCGGCGGATCGTCGCCATGATCGACGAGGATCTGACGCCGGAAAGGATCCTGACCCGGCCCGCCTTCGAGAACGCGATCGCGGTCAACAGCGCCATCGGCGGCTCGACCAACGCGCCGATCCACATCAACGCCATCGCGCGCCATATCGGCGTGGAGCTGACCCTGGAGGACTGGCAGGCGGTGGGCTACGAGGTGCCGCTGCTGGTCAATTTGCAGCCGGCGGGCGACTACCTGGCGGAGGACTACCACCGCGCCGGCGGCGTGCCGGCGGTGATGGGCGAGCTGCTGCGCGCCGGCAGGCTCCGGGGCGAAGCGCTGACCGCCAACGGGCGGACGGTGGCGGACAACGTCGCCCGGGCCGCGCCGGCCGACGAGGACGTGATCCGCCCCTACGCAAGGCCGCTCAGGGAGCGCGCCGGGTTCGTGGTCATGGGCGGCAATCTGTTCGACGCGGCGATCATGAAGACCAGCGTGATCTCGGACGGCTTCCGCGCCCGCTTCCTCGAAGCCGCCGGCGACCCGGACGCCTTCGAGGGCCGCGCCATCGTGTTCGACGGCCCCGAGGACTACCGCGCCCGCATCGACGACCCGGCGCTGGGCATCGACGGGAGCTCGATCCTGGTGATGCGCGGCACCGGGCCGGTCGGCTATCCGGGCTCGGCCGAGGTGGTGAACATGCAGCCCCCGGCGGCGCTGATCCGGGCCGGCATCGACGAGCTTCCCACCATCGGCGACGGCCGCCAGTCCGGCACCTCGGGCAGCCCGTCGATCCTCAATGCGAGCCCGGAGAGCGCGGCGGGCGGCAACCTCGCCTTGCTCGAGACCGGCGACCGGCTGAGGGTCGATCTGCGGCGCCGGCGGGTCGACATCCTGCTGCCCGACGCGGTCCTCGAAGCCCGCCGGGCGGCGCATGTCCCGGCCGCGCTCGAACACCACACGCCGTGGGAGGAGCTCTACCGCGCCCATGTCGGGCAGCTCGCCGATGGCGGCTGTCTCGAATTCGCCACGCGCTACCGCTCGGTGACGGCGAAGCTCCCCCGCCACTCGCATTAGCCGGTTCCGGCACGGGGGGAGGAAGGCGCCATGCGGCTCGAGGGCGGGACGGTGCTGGTGACCGCTTCGGGGCAGGGGATCGGGCGTGCCATCGCGCTCGCCGCGGCGGAAGAGGGCGCCCGGGTGATCGCCACCGACATCGCGCCGGACAAGCTCGCGGGTATCGCCGCGGAGACCCACCGCCTCGACGTGACCGACCCGGACGCGGTCGCCGCCTTCGCCGCCCGCATTGGGCGCATCGACGCGCTCTGCAACGTCGCGGGCTTCGTCCACCACGGCTCGATCCTGGAGGCGACCGAGGCCGAGCTCGACTTCGCCCTCGACCTCAACGTGAAGTCCATGTTCCGCATGATCCGGGCGTTCCTGCCGGGGATGATCGAGGCCGGGCAGGGGTCGATCGTCAACATGGCCTCGGTGGTGTCCAGCCTGAAGGGCCTGCCCTTCCGGGCGGTCTACGGCACCACCAAGGCGGCGGTGATCGGGCTCACCAAGGCGGTCGCCGCCGACGCCGTCGGGACCGGCGTGCGCTGCAACGCGATCGCCCCCGGCACGGTGCAGTCGCCGTCGCTGGACGAGCGCATCGCCGCCTTCGACGACCCGGCGCGGGCGCGGCGCGACTTCATCGCCCGCCAGCCGCTCGGCCGCCTCGGCACGCCGGAGGAAATCGCCGCGCTCGCGGTCCATCTCTGCGCCGACGAGAGCGCCTATAGCACGGGCGCCGTGTTCGTCGCCGATGGCGGGCTGTCGCTGTAGGGTCCCGCCCCTCCCCCGCGCTCACGTCCAGGGCAGGTCGCCGCCGCCGGTGACGTTGATGTTGGTGCCGGTGATGAAGCTCCCGGCATCCGAGCACAGCAGCAGCGCGGCGCCGGCGAGGTCGTCGGGGAGCCCGGCGCGGCCCATCGGGCTGGTCCGTTCGATGGTGGCCCGCCAGTCGTCCTCGCTGCCGCGCAGGAAGCGGTTGCGGTCGGTGTCGATCAGCCCGGGGGCGAGGTTGTTGATCGTCACCCCGGTCTTCACGTATTGCCGGCTGAGGTTCATCACCAAATTGTACTGGGCGCTCTTCAGCCCGGCATAGACCGCGAGCTCGATCGTCGGGTTGGCCTGCTGCACGCTGCCGACCGCCAGCACCCTCCCCCAGCCGCGCTCCGCCATCGGCGGCAGCGCGCGCTGCAACAGCTGGATCGGGACGCGGTAGTTCATCCGGCATTGCAGGTCGATCTCGTCGGCCGTCACCGCCGCGAAATCGCGCGCGATCTGGATGTTGGCGTTGAGCACCAGGATGTCGATGCGCCCGAGCGCCGCGACCGCCCGGTCGTGCAGCTCGGCCGCGGCGCCCTCGACCGAGAGGTCGCCCTCGATCGCGAAGCCGCGCACGCCGTGCGACCGCGCCTCGTCGACCAGCGTCTGCGCCGCGTCGGGAAAGCCCACCTCGGCGTCGAACGCCGAGATGTGGTTGATCGCCACGTCCGCGCCGTGCTCGGCCAGCGCCAGCGCGATGGCGCGGCCGATCCCCCGGCTCGCGCCGGTCAGCAACGCCGTGCGGCCGGAAACGTCGAAACGGTCCTTCACGCTGCCCTCCCGTCGTGAACCCGGCGCGACGCCGCGAATCCGGGCGGTGCTATACTGCCGATAGCGGAGGCGCGCGGGGAGGGGTGGGGATGCAATCGCTTGATCTCGCCATCATCGGGAACTGCACCTATGCCGGGCTGCTGGATGCGCGGGCGCGGCTGGTCTGGGCGTGCATGCCGCGCTTCGACGGCAACCCGGTGTTCTGCGACCTGCTGCGCCCGGTCGAGCCGATCGGATTCTACGAGATCGAGCTCGAGGATTTCGTCTCCAGCGAGCAGCGCTATCTGCCGAACACCGCGATCGTCGAGACGACGCTGCGCGCCAAATCCGGCCACGCGCTGAAGATCCAGGACTTCGCGCCGCGCTTCAAGCGGCACAACCGCCTCGCCCGGCCGCTCACCATGGTGCGCCGGCTGATCCCGCTCTCCGGCACCCCGCTTATCCGCATCAGGCTGCGCCCGGCGGGGAATTACGGGGCGGTGCGCCCGGAGGTCACGCGCGGCAGCAACCACCTGCGCTACGTCCTGCCGGACCATGTCATGCGGCTCACCACCAACGCGCCGCTGTCCTTCGTGCTGGAGGAGACGGCGTTCCTGCTCAACCGCCCGCTCGACCTGATACTCGGCCCCGACGATTCGATCGAGCGCGACATCGCCGAGCTGTCCCGCGAGTTCATCGAGCGGACCGAGGATTACTGGCGCGAATGGGTGCGCTACATCGCGCTCCCCTTCGAGTGGCAGAACGCGGTGATCCGGGCGGCCATCACGCTCAAGCTGTGCGAGGTCGAGGAGACCGGCGCCGTGGTCGCCGCCATCACCACCTCGATCCCGGAGGCCGACGGCACGGCGCGCAACTGGGATTACCGCTTCTGCTGGCTGCGCGACGCCTATTTCGTGATCCGCGCGCTCAACCGCCTCGGCATCACCCGCACCATGGAGGAGTATCTCAACTACATCCTCAACGTCGTCGCCGCCAGCCTGGACGGCACGCTGCAGCCGGTGTTCGGCATCCAGATGGAGACCGACCTCACCGAGCGCGAGATCGACACCCTCCAGGGCTATCGCGATCACGGGCCGGTGCGGGCCGGCAACAAGGCCTACGTCCAGACCCAGAACGACGTCTACGGCACCGTGATCCTGGCCTGCGCGCAGGCCTTCTTCGACGAGCGGCTCGACCTGCGCGGGGACGAGAGCCTGTTCCGCGTCCTCGAACGGGTCGGCCAGGCGGCGGCGCGGTTCTTCGACACGGAGGATGCCGGGATCTGGGAGCTGCGCGGGACCGAGCGCATCCATACCTTCTCGGTCCTCATGTGCTGGGCGGCCTGCGACCGCCTGGCGCGCATCGCGCGGCGTCTCGGGCTCGACAACCGCGGCTGGCTGTGGGAGGCGCGCGCCGACAACATTCGGGACTGCATCGAGCGCGAGGCGTGGAACGAGGACAAGCAGAGCTATGTCAGCGCCTTCGGCGGCAGCGAGATCGACGCGGCGCTGCTGCTGATGCACGAGATCTCCTATTGCGACGCCCGGGACGCGCGCTTCATCGGCACGGTGGCCGCGGTCGAGCGCGAGCTGCGCCGCGGCGACCACGTGTTCCGCTATGTCGAGACCGACGATTTCGGCGCGCCCGAGAACGCGTTCAACGTCTGCACCTTCTGGTATATCGACGCCCTCGCGGCGATGGGCAGGCGGGACGAGGCGCGCCGCCTGTTCGAGAACATGCTCGCCTCGTGCAACTCGATGGGGCTGCTCTCGGAGGACCTCGATCCGAAGACCGGGGAGCTCTGGGGCAATTTCCCGCAGACCTACAGCATGGTCGGCCTGATCACCTCGGCGATGCGCCTCTCCCGTCCCTGGGAGGACGCGTTCTGAGCGTCCCCCGCCAGCCGGCGCGGACCGCATGACCAACCGCACCGTCGTCGTTTCCAACCGGGTCGCGCCGATCGACGAGGGCAGGACCGCCGCCGGCGGCCTGGCGGTCGCGGTGCTGGCCGCGCTCAGGCGCTCGGGCGGGATCTGGTTCGGCTGGAGCGGCGAGGTCGTCGCGTCGCCCGGCGAGACCGTGCACCTGACCGAGCGCGGCAGGCTCGCCACCGCCACCGTCGATCTCGGCGAGGACGACTACGAGGCCTATTACAACGGCTTCGCCAACGCGACGCTGTGGCCGCTGTTCCACTACCGCGTCGACCTGGTCGACTTCGACCGCGCGAACTACGCCGGCTACCGGCGCGTCAACGCGCATTTCGCCCGCAAGCTGGCCGGGCTGCTCGGCCCCGACGACCTGATCTGGGTGCACGACTACCACCTGATCCCGCTCGGCGAGGAGTTGCGCCGGCTCGGCATCGGCAACCGGATCGGCTTCTTCCTGCACACCCCGCTGCCGCCGCGCGAGTTGCTGGCGACCCTGCCGATGCATCGGGAGCTGATGCGCTGCCTCGCCTTCTTCGACCTGGTCGGGGTGCAGACCGAGCGCGACCGGGTGCGGCTGTGCGGCTACCTGGCCGGCGAGGCGGACGCCCTTCTGGAGGAGCGCGACGGCGGGGCGTCCGTGCGCGCGTTCGGCCGCGAGTTCCGCGTCGAGGCCCATCCGATCGGCATCGACGCCGCCCATGTCGAGCGCAGCGCGGCCGGCACCGCGAACATCCGCGACGTCGAGCGCCTCAGGGTGAGCCTCGCCGACCGCCGGCTGATCGTCGGCGTCGACCGGCTCGACTACTCCAAGGGCCTGCCGCAGCGCTTCGATGCCTTCGCGCATCTGCTGCGCGCCCGGCCCGGCAACCGCAACCGCGTCTCGCTGATGCAGATCGCCCCGCCCACCCGCGGCGGGGTGGCCGAGTATTCCGAGATCCGCCGCACCCTCGACACCCTCGCCGGCCATGTGAACGGCGAGTTCGCCGATGTCGACTGGGTGCCGATCCGCTATCTCAACCGCAGCTTTAGCCGGCGCACCCTGTTCGGCTTCCTGCGCCTCGCCCGGGTCGGGCTGGTCACCCCGCTGCGCGACGGCATGAACCTGGTGGCGATGGAGTATCTCGCCTCCCAGCCGCCCGACGATCCGGGGGCGCTGGTGCTGTCGCGCTTCGCCGGCGCGGCCCAGTATCTGCCCGACGCGCTGATCGTGAACCCCTACGACGTGGAAGGCGTGGCCGAGGCCATCCAGGCGGCGCTCGCCATGCCGCTCGGGGAACGGCGCGAGCGCTGGGAGCGGTCGATGCGGGTGCTGCGCTCCAACAGCGTCGAGGCCTGGTACGAACGCTTCCTCGCCCGCCTCGCCGGGGGGTGATCCGGCCGGCGCCGGCCCGGCCCCGACCGTGACGATCGCACGCGCTATGATCCCCCGGCATGCGGAAGCGGGAGAGCCCTCGATGGCGGAAGCGAAGCGCGTTCTGGTGACCGGGGCGAGCGGCGGGATCGGCGGCGCCATCGCCCGGGCGTTCGCGGCCGAGGGCGATGCGGTCATGGCTTCGGGCCGCAGCGCCGACCGGCTGGCCGGCCTGGCCGCGCAGTGCCGGGACGCGCCGGGGACCGTGGAGACGCGCGCGGGCGACCTCACCGACGAGGCGTTCGCCGCCAGCCTCGCCGCGGCCGCCGCGCCGGTGGACGTGCTGGTCAACAGCGCCGGATGGGTGCGCCACGCGCCGTTCCTCGAGAGCGACCCGGCGGACTGGGAGAAGTCCTGGCGGATCAACGTGCATGCGCCGCTGGTGCTGACCCGGCTGGTGGCGCGCGACATGGCGGCGCGCGGCACCGGCCAGATCGTCAATCTCGGCTCGATCCTCGGCGACCGGGTCTACCGCTACACACTGGCTTACGCCGCGGCCAAGCACGCGCTGCGCGGCATTTCGCGCGGGCTCCGGCTGGAGCTTGCCGGGCATGGCGTCAAGGTCACCGAGATCGCGCCCGGGCTGGTCGAGACCGGCCTGCTGGACGAGGTCGACCACCCCGAGGTGCTGGCCGCCTACGCTGCGCGCAACCACCCGCCGCTCCAGCCCGCCGACGTCGCCCGCGCGGTGCTGCAAGCGACGGCCGCCGCGCCCAACGCCTGCCCCGAGCTCGTCGTCGTCAACCCGATGGGCCAGACGATGTAGGGAGCGCCCCCCTCGTCATTTCGACCGAAGCGCCGAGGCGCG
>MPNO01000020.1 GCA_002239065.1 Defluviicoccus sp. bin129
CGTCGCGCCAGCGCTGCGCTTCGGCGGTGGCGCGCTCGAACGGCGTGGCGAGGTCGAGCTCGGCCGCCGCGATCGCGCCCGCCGCGTCGCGGTGGTTCTCCGCCAGCCCGCGATAGAATTTTTCCACCGCGCGCTCGGCCTCGGCGAGCCCGGCGGCCGAGCCGAGCACGTCCTCGAACCCGCCCGCGCCGGGGATGTCGGGGATCGCCAGGGGGGTGCGCGGCGCGGCCGCTTTGCGCCGCCGCTCCGCGTCGAGGCGCCGGAACAGCGCCTCCAGCGTCGCCTGCGCCCCCGGCCCGCTCGAACCCGCGCGGCCGATCAGCGACCCGCCCGAGAGGTCGAAGGCGAGCGGCCCGCCATCCGTCTCGCGCAGCCCGGCCCCGGCGACGCCGGCGCGCGACCGGGCCGCCGCCCGCGCCTCGACGCGCTTGCGCAGATTTTCTTCCTGGCGCGTCGGCTCGAGCCCGTAGCGTTCGCGGTTTCTCCGGAGCCTCCCGAGCCGGGCGCGGTCGATGCGGTCCTGCCGCGCCTCCGCCTCCCCCTGCATCCGGTCGACCGTGCGCTCGAGGTCGCCGACGATCTCGCTGACCGCGATCGTGCCGAGCAGCGCGAGCCGCCCCTTGCGGCCGAGCAGGACGGCGCCCAGCAGGCCGATCTCCTGCACCCAGGGCGGGAGGTCGTTGAACCCGGCGGCGAGCTCCCCGACCACCGTGGCGGCGATGCCGAGCGGCGCGGCGATCGCGTCGGCCGCGCCGGCGGCGCCGAGGAGCACGCCGCGGAACTGCGCCTCGATATCGCGCCCGAGCGCGTCGGGGTCGAGCCCGTCGCGGAACTCGGCGATCGCCGCGCGCAGGAGCCCGATCGCGGTGTCGCCCGAGGGCAGCAGCGAGCGCCCGAGCTCGGACTGGAAGTCGCGCCAGTCGCCGGTCAGCGCCCGCACCCGGTTGGCGTACTGGTCGGCGGTGCGCGCGGCGTCGCCCTGGGCGTCGCCGGTCGAGCGCAGGATGATGCGGAGCCGCGCCAGCACCTTCTGCTGTTCGGTGGCCGCCCGCGTCCCGCCCGCGATGCCGGCCGCCATCAGCTCCTGTTTCAGCGTCGACTCGGTGATGACGATGCCGAAGCGCCGCACCGCCTCGTGGTTGCCGACGATCGCCGAGGTCAGGAGGTCGATGGTCTCGGGCTCGGCGGCGTTCTTGAAGCTCGCCAGGTCGACCCCGAGCTGCGCCAGGGTGCGGGAGAATTCGAACGCCTCGCGGCGCGCGAAGCCGAGCGGCACGAAGGTGTCCTGCAATGTCGCGAGATATTGCTCGATGTCGAGCGAGGACCGGCCGACCGAATCGGCATGGGCGCGCGCCCAGGCGCGGGCCTCGCCGGGCAGCCCGCCGGAGCGGGCGGGGCCGCGCGCCCGGGCGGGGGCCTCGCCGGTCAGCTCGCGGAACCCCGCCTGGAACGGCGAGCGCAGCTCCTGGGCGTCCGAGGCCGCCTTGAGGAAGCCCGCCGCGACGCGCGCCGTGCCGCCGGTCGCCAGCGCCACCATGGCCAGCCTGAGCGCGGTGGCGCGCCGCCGCGTCTCCTCGAGCTCGCGCCCGGTCGAGCGCCAGAAGCGCTGCGCCCGCCCGGCCCGGGCGCCGGCGCGGCCTGGCCCCGCGCCGCGGCGGGCGCGCCGCCCGCCCGGCCGGGGCGCCGGCCCGCCTTGCCGCGCGGCGGAGCCGGTCGAGCTCCGTCTTCGACAGCCGGATCTCGCCGACCAGCCCGGAGGCGTCGGCCCTGAGCCTGAGCGCTACGTCAAGATCGGGCATCGGCGAAGACCTCGAGCGCGGCGTGCTCCATGACGCGCAGCTTCTCCAGCAGCTCGGCGGTCCAGCGCGTGCCGCGGGCGCGGGCGGCGGCCTCGACCCCGGCATAGTCGAGCCCGGTCGGGAGCCCGGTCATGCCGGCGCGCCGCCACTGCGTGCCGGCGGCGGCGAACAGCCAGACCGCATCGGCGTTCTCCGCCAGGATGGCGACGGTCGGGGGTTCGTCCTTCGCACCGGCCCAGCGCCTCGCGGCGCTCGTCAGTTTTTTTCCGCGCGCCCCGTGAGCGCCCGGAAATACGCCTCCGTCAGGGCGGCGCCGACATAGCCGATGCGGGTGAGCCGGGCGACGTTGTCGGGCGTGCAGGGCAGCGCCTCGCCGTCCGAATCGTGGACCCCCTGCCAGGCCACGATCACGCGTTGCATCAGCGGCTCGCGCGGCGCGTCCCCGCTTTCCTCCATCGCCCCGGCCGCCTCGTCGAGCGGCAGCGCGCGGAAGGTGACGACGATGCGGTGGCTCTCGTATCGCGGCCGCCTTTGCGGATCGACCCCGACCGGCTTGCGGATCTCGACCGGCCATTCGAACTCGTGGCTTTCCTCGAGCCGGAACATCAGAGCTCCACCCCGTCGATCATGATCCCGGGCAGCGCGCCGCCGGGATCGACCACCGAAGCGGTGAAGGGCAGCTGCTGCTCGGTCTCGCGGCTCTTCAGCGCGGTCTCGCCGCCCGGGGCGATGCTGCATTTGGGCGCGTAGAGGTTGCGCCCCTCGCCGCTCGCGGGATCCTCCAGATAGGCGAACGCGGCGACGATCTGCTTCGGCCGGGCGGACCGCGCCTGGCGCCGCTTCGGCGATGCGACCGGCGTGTAGTCGATCTTGATCGTGTCGCCGTCGGCGATTTCGGCGGCATCCGCCGCGATGAAGATCCGCGCGCGCTCGTGGTCGACCATGAACGAGGTCGCGGCGAGGGCGGTGTCGGCGTTGACCTTGCTGTAGGTCGCGGCGAAGCCGGCCTCCGCGACCGCCGCGACCCCGGTGGGTTTCGCGGCGGTGACGCCGAGCCGGTACCAGCGGCCGCGCTTGGCGACGACGATCTCCTCGTCGGTCACCGCCGTCGCCGCGTCGGCGTAGCCGGTCTCCTCGCCGAGCAGATAGAGCGCCCAGTTGGCGATGCTGGAATCCTTCACCGCGAAGGCGATCCGGTGGGTCGCCGAGCGCACCGCGTTGGCGAGCTCGGTCGCCACCGGCCCGTCCCCGGAAAGCACGGTGACCTCCTCGCTGGTCGCGGTGATCGTGGCGCTGGCCGAGTCGCCGAGATAGCGCTCGCCGGTCTTCTTGCCGTCCTCGTAGACGTCGAGATAGACCTCGCCCGCGCCGAGCACGATGTTGGTCGCGTGGTTCTGCCGGGCGACGGTCATTTGGCGCCTCCCCTGCGGGCGCCGCCGCTTCCCGCGGCGGGCGCGAAATACCCCTCCGGCTCGAGCCGGTCGATCTGGTCCTGGCGCAACAGCACCGTCTCGCCGGGCTCCCTGGTCTCGCCCGCCTGGATCAGCCGCTTCGCCAGCACCCGCTCGTGCCGGCCGGCAAACTCTTCGGACATCGGTCCCTCCTCCCGTTTCAGCCCTGCGCGTCGAGCACCCAGTCGACCGCGTAGCGGTCCGACCAGAACACCCGCCCGTCGACCACGTCCTCGAGCGACCCGCCGACGAGGCGCAGCGGCGCGGCCGCGCCGTCCGGCGTCCAGCCGAGCAGCAGCGCGCGGATCGCGCCGACCAGAAGGCCGAGCTCGGCGCGCGCCTTCGCGCCCTGCGGGTCGTTGGGCGCGGCGACGATGTGCAGCACCGCGAGCCGGGCGGTGACGCGCTGCACCGCGGTCGCCCGCCCGCCGAGATTCTCGCCGGCGTCGTCGGCCAGCGGGTAGACGATCGCCGCCGGGGTGCGCGGCGCCCGGTTGCGCGCCGCCTCCAGCGTCGACTCGACGGAGCGGAAGCCGGTATCCCCGGCGGCGATCCGCCCGCGCACCGCCTCGACCGCGGCGAAGGTGAAGTCGGGCGCCGCGCTCACCCCGCCGCCCTTTCGAGCATGCCAAGGACGATGCGCCCGACCGCGATGCGGTCGCGCTCGTCGAAGCCGAGGAAGGGGCGCGCCGGGATCTCCGAGCCCGGGTGCTCGACCTTCGCCACCGGGTGCCGGGCGCCCGGCCAGAACAGGGCGCGCTTGTGGCGCGGGCGGATGACGCGCGGCCGGGTGCGCCCGCCGAACTGGTGGATCGCGGCGTAGACGACATTGGTGCCGACTTCCATCCCGTCGCCGGTGACGTTGTAGGCGATCGAGCTCCGGAGCCGGCCGCTGTCGGTCAGCGTTTGCCCGCCCTCTTCGCGCGCCCGGGCGGATGGCGTCCACGGGCCGTCCGGCCCGGTCTCGGTCTCGAAGCGGCGGATCGTGGCGGCGACCATGTAGGAGCCGATCTGGCGCAGCGCCGAGATCGACTCCGCGCTCCCGCGGACGCCGGCGGCGAGGATGCGCGTGAGCGCCGCCTGCAGCCGCGCGTCGTCGATCGACGTGTCGATGACGATCCCGGCGCCGGCCATCAGAACCCCGCCAGCCGGCCGGTGGCAAAGGTCTGCCGGCCCGGCGTCGTCGTGCCGGCATTGGCGCGGGGAGCCGGGTCGCCCCGCGAGTCGACCAGCGCGGCCGTGCCGTCGGCGATCTCCCCGAGGCGCTCGCGGGCCTCGCTCGCCGCGGTCGTCACGTGCTCGGGCGCCGCTTCGTCGTAGAGCCTGCGACGGGCAAGGTCGGCCGCGATCGGCACCAGCGCGGGAAAGGCGCCATCGAGCGGCAGCGCGTAGGCGACCGCGAGGCGGCTGTCGATCTCGGCGGCGGCGTCGGCGATCGCGGCCGCGAGGACGGTCTCGTCGTCGGCCAGCTTCGCGATCTCGTCGGCGCCGAAACGCGTCTCCAGGTCCTTGCGGGTGGCGTAGGTCATCGCCGCCTCAGCCGGCGGCGAGCAGCGAGGCGACGACGCGGATCGTCCCGCCGGTCGAGCGCGCCCACAGCGTCTCGCCGGCGCGCACGGCGTGCTCGGCCGCGTCGCCCGCCGGGTCGCGGCGCTCGCTTCGGCTGCGCGGGTACCAGGTCTCGGCGTCGGCGTCGGCCGCGAGCTCGGCGTCGGCGGCGGCGCGGTGCACCAGCAGCACCGCGCTCGGGTCGTCGGACTGCGCCTCGATGCGGTAGCGCCCGTCGGCGGCGAGGTTCAGCGCGCCCTCGGCCCCGAGATCGGTCCAGCCGCGGCCGACATCCACCCCCGCCGTCGCCATGGTCTCAGCCCGCCGCCCGGGCGGCCGCCTTGACCGCCCACATCGCCGCGCCCTCGATCTCGGTCATGGCGACGGCGCGGACCCGCGCGGCCTCGCCGTCCGGCGCCGGCAGCGCGACGACGGCATCGAGCAGCCCGGCGGCCCTGCGCTTGATGTCGGCGATGGCGGGATCGCCCGAGGGGTTGAAATCGACCCCGACGCGGCGCTCGCCGAGGGTCAATTCGCGCTCGCCGGTCATTCCGCGGCCCCCGCCTTCAGATACTCCTCCCATGCGGCGTCGCGCTCGGCGGCGGTGACGTCCCGGAGCCCGGCCGCTTCCTCCAGCGCGTCGGTCTTCGGCTTGCCGGCGGCGGTGAAGTGCTCGCGGTTGTCGGGGTCGAGCTCGTCGATCGCCGCGATCAGCGCCGTCTGGCGTTCGATTTCGGTCTCCAGCTTGGCGCGGATCGCCTGGTCGTCGGAGATGCGGCGGAAGAACTCGCGGACCGCGCCGGCCGGCGCCTCGCGCAGCACCGCGATCGCCCGGTCGAGCGCCGCGGCGGCGCCCTCGCCGGCCGGCATGTCGGCGGTCGGCACGACGACCAGCATCGGCTCGGCGCGCAGCCGGTCGAGCTCGTCCCCGCTCCAGCGCCCGGGCTCGTAGGCGGTGGGCGTGCCGGGATGCGCGAGGCCGCAGCGGAAGAAGCCGTCGCGCTTGGCGGTGATGGTGACCGCCGGGGTGTTGGTGTCCATGCGTGCCTCCTGTCGGGGCTCAGGCGAGCCAGGGAACCATGAGCAGCTGCGCGGTGCCCCGGTAGACGTTGGTCGCCCCGGCCGCGTCGCGCTCGGCGTTGACGAGCTCGAGCCCCTCCTTTTCGAGCGCCGGCGGCACCACGAGGTGGGTCGGCATCATGCCGAGCGGGCGGCCGTGATCGCCCTTCATGCCGTGCAGCGCCACCCGGGCGGCCTCGTAATTCGCCTTGTTGAGCGCCTGCTTGGAGCCGTAGGCCTTCTGCCAGAACCCGAACCCGGCCTCGGACCGCGCATGCACCCCGTACTGGAAGTGCCGGCGGTCGAACACGTTGTCGTCCTCCTCGCGGTCCTTGCGCACGATGTTGTCGGCGCGCTTGCGGAGCTGGAAGACGAGCGGCTTGAAGCTGCCCCGGAGATCCATCAGGTACCACGGGGTGCCGTTGCCGCCGCCGGTGTTGGACACCGTCCCGGTCGAGCCGTCGGCCTGGATCACCGGGTGGTCGGAGTCGAAGAAGTACTGCCCGTCATAGCAGAGCTCGGAGAACCCCTCCTTGAGCAGCGGCCAGACCAGCTCGTCGGGGTGCGCGCCGACCGCCTCGCCGAGCCGGGCGAAGAGCGGCGCGTAGATGCCGAACTTGTCGTCCTCGATATGGTTGCGGTCGACCTCGACGGTGTCCTCGAAATCGCGGTTGCGCAGCGTGTAGCCGTGCTGGCGGACGTTCCGGACCTGGCGCTCGCCGATCCACTCCTTGAGGCCGGAGATCTTGCCGAGCCAGGCATAGACCTCCTCGGCGGTGCTCGACGGCACCACGGTGGCGACCTGCATGTACTGGCTCGAGGCCTGCATAGCCTCGACCCCGTCGCGGAACGCGGCGTTGTAGCTCGCGAACAGCGTGTCCATGTTCGTGCGGGTGATCAGCATGGCGGTCTCCCCTCAGGCGGTCGCGGCCGGGTCGGCGTTGAACGGAATGCCGGTGGCGACCCAGGCGCCCAGCCCGTCGACGTCGACCAGCAGCCCGGCGGCGGTGCCGTTGGCGTTCGACGCCTTGCGGATCGTCTGGTCGTCCTCGACATAGACCCGGCTGCCGATATCGGCGCGCGCGACCTTGTTGGTCGCGAGATTGTCCCAGCGGAAGATGCCGGCGCGCACCCGGACCTTGCGGTCGCCGTCGGAATCGGTCGACGGGCTCGCCACCGTCTCCTCGGCGCGCCCGATGGTGACCTGGCCGGCCGCCTTCGAGGCCGGGATCGCGTAGCCGTCGGCGCCGAGCTGGACCAGCGAGCCGGCATGGATGGTGTCGTTCGCCTTCATCGCGTAGGCGCGGACGAAGTCGAACCCGCCGGTCAGGCGGGGGGTGTCGCGGTCGCCGGTGAGCGCGGCCATCAGGCGGCCTCCTCTTCGGCGGCGGCGAGCGCCCGGCGCGAGGCGATGAACTTCTCTTCCGAGACGCCCGTCGCCCGGCACACCGCGCGCTCGCCGGCGGTGAGCGTGTCGCCGCCCGCGCCGGGTTCGCCGGGCGGCACGACCCGGCCGCCGGGCAGGATCGCCGGCTGGCCGGCGGCGAACCGGTCGAAGCCCTCGGGGTCCTTTTTCGCGTAGCCGAGCCCCCAGTCCCGGCTCGCCGGGGTGAGCTTGCCGGCCTTGATCGCCCGGTCGACCGCGGTGGTCGCGCGCGCCTCGGCGCCGCTGGTCTCGAGCGCCTCGAAGCGGCCGCGCAGATCGTCGAACTCGGCGCGCGGCACGAACTTCGCCGGGTCGGGATCGCCGGCGCCGGCGGCGGCGGCGGCCTTCGCGGTCTTCACCGCCTCGGCCACGTCCCCGGCCGCGGCGTCCCCGGCGAGGCCGGCGGCGAGCGCGATCGCCTTCACCGACCCGGCGGCGGCGGCGAGCTCGCCGGCGGCCTTGGCCGCGGCCTTCGCGGCGGCCAGGATATCGGCCTCGCTGGCGTCCTCGGCCAGGCCGAGCGCCCTGGCGATTTCCTTGTCCATCTCGGACTCCTCTGCGTCGTTGGCTTCGGCGCGCGCCAGCGCGCGCATGAAAAAGGCGGGGGCGTTGGTGAGCGCGGCGCTCTCGATCCGCCGGATGCGGCGGCTCGCGCGGTCGTACTGGAAGACGGGCGAGAGATAGCGGTACTCGCGGGCGGCGAGATGCGCGGCCGCCTTCCCGGTCCACTCGACCCGGCCCCACACCGCGCCGTCGCGGACGAACAGGCCCTTGATCCAGCCCGCCGCCGGCGCCTCGCGGCCGTTCTCGCGGGCGTGCTCGCCCTGGTGCTCGTAGTCGATCGGCAGGTCGAGCACGAGCTCCTTGCTCGCCGCGACCACGCCCTCGGGGTCGTCGTTGACGAAGGGCGGGCGCCGGTCGTTGGGCCGGGTCGGCACGGCGCCGGCCGGGATCAGCTCGACTTCGGCGGGCGCGCCGCTGACATCGTTGGTCGCGACCGCGGCCGCGCGGCCCATCGTCTCGGAAGGTTTCGGCCCGGGCATGGGCGGAACATGGCAGCGCCCCGGGCGGGCGCGTAAGTGAACCATGGTTCACTGCCCGGCCGGGCGGCGCGGATGCGATGCTGCGCCGCTCCCGCAGGGCGGGGGCCGGGACGCGCCAACGTCCCGGGCCGGGAGACCGCAGCCTCCCACGACCGCCTCCGGCCGCGAAGCGGCCGTCCCGCCACCCCGCACGGGGCGGGAGGATTATCGTGGGAGCCCCGCGTGCCGTCCAATCCGCGCCACCCCGCCAGGGCGGACCCGTTGCAGGACATTCGCTGCGGCCAATGCGGCGCGCTGCTGCTCAGGGCCGGCGCCGAGGCCGCGCGCGGGCCGCTGCAGATCAAGTGCCGCCGCTGCGGCACGATCAACCATCTGAGGGCCGCGGGCCCCGCAACCGAGCGCCCGGGAGCGTCATCCGAAAAGGACGAGGCTCATGGCGAGGAAACTCCCGCCGCTCCCGCCCGGCGCCCCGGGCCGGCCTGAGAAAAACCGCTACCGCGAGCAATACGGCGTCATCGTGATCTGCCGCGACGAGGCCGACCAGAAGCGCGCCTATGACTGGCTGCGCCGCTTCCGCCGCCCGGTCCGCGTGGTGACGACATGAGGATCGAGATCCGCCACCGCTGCGACGACTTCGCGAGCTACCGCGCGGCGCGGGTCAAGTCGCTGTTCAACTGCGAGACCGGCGCCAATTTCGCGCTCGACGCCGAGCTCCCGATCGAGCGCGACGACTGGCAACTCGGTGTCGTGGTCGGCCCGAGCGGCTCCGGCAAGAGCTCGATCGGCGCCGCCATCTGGGGGCCGGAGGCGGTCTACCGGCCGACCGGCTGGCCGGACGATGCGCCGATCGTCGACGCGATCGGCGCCGGCGGCGCGTTCGACGACGCGACCCGGGCGCTCTCCGCCGTCGGCCTCGGCAGCGTGCCGGCGTGGCTCCGCCCCTACGCCGTGCTGTCGACCGGCGAGCGGTTCCGCGCCGATCTCGCGCGGATCGTCTGCGACGCGCCGCGAAGGGTCGTGATCGACGAGTTCAGCTCCGTCGTCGACCGCCAGGTCGCCCGCATCGGGGCCGGCGCCTTCGCCCGGGCGTGGCGCCGCGGCGATCCGGGGCAGGCCCCGGATCGCGGTCCGGGGCAGGCCGTGCTGCTCACCTGCCATTACGACGTCCTCGACTGGCTCGAGCCGGACTGGGTGTTCGACACCGCGACGGGCGCGCTCCGCGCCGGGAGGTGTCTTTGGCGGCGGCCGAAAATCCGCCTCGCGATCCACGAGACGGATTCGCGGCATTGGCCGCTGTTCGAGCCGCATCACTATCTGAAGCCGAACCGGATGATCGCGGCGTTCTACTACGTCGGCGTCGTCGAGGGCGGGCTCGTCGCGCATGTCGCGGTCACCACCCGGCCCGGCCTGCGCGAAGCCCGCGGCGCCCGCCTCGTCGTCATGCCCGAATGGCAGGGGGCCGGCATCGGCCTGCGCTTTCTCAACGCCGTCTGCGAGCGCTGGCGGCGCGGCCGGAACCCCTACGGCCGGCCCATGCCCACGCTGTTCAACACGTCGCACCCCGGCCTCGCCGCGGCACTCCGCCGGCACCCGGACTGGTGCCAGGTGAGCTGCAATCTACACGGCCAGAACAAGGCGAAAAGCCGGTCCAGCATCGCGCAGTCGGTCCTGCAGAGCGGCCGGAAAGACAACGCGTCGGCCGGCTATGGCGGCCACTTCCGCGCCGCCCAGGGGTTCCGCTACATGGGCGAGGCGGCGCCGTGAGGGGCGGGATCGGCGGCTAGTTGGCGTCAGCGATTGCCCCGCCATGCGGGAGACCTTCGCCTCCCCGTTTCGAATGGATCGAGACCAAATACTCGGCCAATGCGAGGGCCGCTAGGAAGATGGGAGAGCTGCCGGTCAGTGGCGGGGCAGGCGTCCAGGCGCCGTGATGCGCTCACGCTTCTTGAGGATTTCATCGGCGATCTTCCGCCCCAATGGATGAGGTCCTGCCCAAAGCATGTAGTAGATCGGCATCCCGCGCGTGTTTCTCACGACGCTGGGAGTGGCCACATGGCCGAAAGCCGCTTCCAGCCGCGAAACGTAGAGATCAAGCAATCGTGCGGCTGCGTCGTCGACTTTTCGACGATCTGTATTCCCGAAGAGCGTTTCCTCATCGGAGTAGGCGAGATTTTCCCAATCCGTCGTACCGAAGCAGCCATTTAGATCGGCTCGCCAGTTCTCTGGAATGCGCCCCGATCTGGTGATCAGTCGATTGATGGCCATGCCGAGCGGAAAATTGACGATCACCTCGAACTTGCCTGTCGCGCCCAAAGTCTCGACGGTTTGCCAGCGGAGGTGGGGGCCATACGGGTCGAGAAACGCAACACCCCTCGTGTTCCAGCGATTGAGATGGGGGACTAGTCGGCGGATCAGTGCGTTCGCGTCCCCCACCTCGATTTCGATGTGCCGCCCCTGATACTCCGAGCGCAATTCCGTGAGGAGTTGCGCCCGCCGCCGATCTACATCGAAGAAAAAGTACTTCGAGAACGGGTTTTGCAGCTTCAATGCGCGCCGCGGTGAGCCCTCGATGAACTGCTCCCGATCTTCCATAAAGGAATCATCAAGCAGCTGCAGATCCTCGGCGTCGGCTCCCTTCCAGGCATTCCTTATCTTCGATCGGCCCGCGCCGGCGAATGCGTCGATGAACACCAAATCGAAGGGTTTCTTCTTCAGGGCTTGGGTGTAAGCGTGAAGATACGCCTCAAGACCGTCCAACTTCTGCCTGGCCCACGGGCCGACGGTGTTCTCGGTGTGCGATTTCCTCAACGATCCCTGGCTCCCCACCGGCCTCTCAGGCGGAAATTTGTCCAAGGATCGGTTCTGGAACGATCTGCCAGGGGAAGCCGTTCCACTCCACTCCGTCGAGCATACGCCCGCGCGACTTCGGTCGAGGGCCGCCCCATTGCTTGAAGAAGAAGGCCACTCCGTCGCGGTCGCAAAGGTCCCGAAGACCGAGCGCCCATTCCTCCTTCATGATACGGGCGCGCGGGCCGCTTTCCCCGCCGACTATGGCCCATGCAACCCCACAAAGATCGATATTCGGGATCGGCCCCAGAAGCGGTTCGAACGAGACGAAACGAGCATCGGAGTCGATCTGCTTCAAATGCTCGATGCGGCGGGCATGCGCAGCGTCTTCCACGGAAACGCCAAGCCAGATATGGGGCGGGGCCCGGCGGCCGCCGTACCGCTCGCGAATGTAGCGGCGCATGAGCGAGCTCCGCTTCGTCAGCACCTGATAGACGTGCCAGTCTGCGCTTTCCATCACGCCGAACACGCGATCGATGAACCCCCGATCTATCCCTTTGTGGAAGAGATCGCTCATGGAATTCACGAAGATCATTCGCGGCTTCTTCCAATGCGTCGGCTGCTCAAGGCGCGAGGGCCACGTCCTCAGATCGAAGCCCTGCTCGTAGGGGTGTCCGGTAACACCACGCCAACGCTCCGCGAACCGCTCCGCATAGCAGTTATCGCAGCCTGGCCCCACCTTGGTGCAGCCCGTGACCGGATTCCACGTTGCGTCCGTCCATTCGATTTGAGACTTCTGCGCCACAGTTCTCGACCCCGCTATTGCATCCATTACCATGGATCACGTCGGGAACGAAGAGTCCGGGGTGCCCGGTTCATCGAGCAAATCTGGAGCAGCCCCACCTCCCCACCCCGAAAATCCCGCCGTTAAACGGGCAAATCGCGGAAATTAAACGGGGTCCCGACCGGTCCGGTACCCCCGCGGGGGGGCCATTTTGAAAGGGCGCCTGTGGGGCGCGCTGCGGGCGACAGGCGGGGCCGTCGACCTGGCGGCCCCGGTCCGCGTTTGACGCCGCGGCCCGGGGCGGGTAGAGGACCGCCGCCGGTCAAGACGGAGGATTGGGATGATTGGACGGATGCCGCTGCCCATCGTGTTCGGGGAGCATTTGGAGGCCACCGAGCGGGTGGTGAGCGCGGAGATCGAGGAGATGGAGGGTGGCGACCGGGCTCTCGTCCTCCGCTTCCCCGACCGGCAGGGCCGCGGAGCCTCCATCCTCTTCCGGCTCTCCGCGGACGCCGCGGCCGCCCTGCGGCAGAGTTGATCCGCGGCCCGGCCGGTGCTATCGGTCGGTTGCAGCCGCCGGTCGGGCCGCCTCCCCGCGATCGGCGCTGACGCCGCGGTTCGGGCGGGGGCCGCAGGCTACCCGTCAGGAACCGCCGGTTCCCCCATCCGAATAGACCCGCAACCCCGTGCGGAGGTTCCGCAGGGCGCTGGTCTGGCCGCGGAAGAAGGTGAGCCCGGCCCAATCGCCGCCGTCGATGTCGGCCACGAGCCCGAACACGCGGCTCCGCCCGACTCTCACCAGCCGCACGTAGCGCCGCCGGACGGTCACCCGGCGGGATGCCTCGCTTTCGGCGAAGCCGACCCAGATCTCCTGCGGCCGCTCGATCAGCTCGGGGATCAACGGGAAATACGCCTCGCGCCCGTCCTGGCGCCGCGCGTCCTCCAGCATGTGATCGACGAGGGCCTGATCGACCGCGACGCGCGCGCCGGCGGGATCGGCGAACACCGCCTTGTCGCCGCCGATGGCTTCGCGCAGGCGTTCGCGCCGCGCCGCTTCGTCGCCGCGCGGCCCCCGCGGCGCGCCCCGGCCGACGGGCTCGGCGGCCGCGAGCCGCCCCGGATCGGCCGGGCGGCTGCCGCCGGGCGCGAACAGCCCCTGCCACTTGCCGTGGCGCTCCTGGGCGATCAGCCCGGCGCCGCGGCCGAACCCGGCCTCGCCCACGTTATACGCCCAGCCGGTGTCGATCCCGCGCGGCACCCGCAGCGCGACCTCCCCGTCCGGCGTGTTCACCGTCCGGCTTTCCCACTCGACCCGCGGCGCCCCGGCCGACGCGGCGTAGCCGAACGCTTCCAGATCGTCGCCCGAGAGCTGCTGGACTATGCAGCGGCAGCCCCAGCCGTTGGGCGGGTAGTGGGTGCGCCACCACGGGTCGTCGGCATGCAGCACCGCGCCGTGCCAGGCGGCGTGGTCGGGCCGGGTGCGCGCGTCGCGCACCGCGACGTAGCGCAGCCAGGGGCGATCTTCCTTGACCTCCTGGATCTGCCGCCAGCGCCCGGCCTGGTACGCGGTGCGCAGATTGGTCTCGAAGATCACGCGCGAGCGCCAGCCGCGGCCGCCGCGATAGGACCAGCCGTGGCGCGCGACGATGCGGTCGAAATCCTCGCGGAACGCCTCCAGCGTCGTGCCATCCTCGAGGCCGCGCCGCACCGCCTCGTGGAAGTCGGCGACGAGGTCCGCGTCGCGGGCGCCGGCGACCACGAAGGCGCGGGCGTGCATGCCCTGCCACAGATCCGTCCAGGTCTCGGTCGGAAGCTCGATCTTGTCGCGCAGGAAGCCGATGGCCTCGCGGAACGGGACGTCGCGCCCGTCGACGACCGGCATCAATTGCGGTCCGCGATGTCCGAGCGCCCCATCAGCTCGGCCAGCGCCAGCGCCTCGCCGAGCCGTTCGGCGAGCGCCGCCGCGTCGAGCGCCGGCCAGAGCTCGAGCAGCCCTTCGGCGATTTCGTCCATCGAGGCGGCGGTCTCGACCAGCGCGCGGATGCGGTCGATGTCGCCGTCCTGCGCGGCCGCCGAGGCGGCGTCGATCTCGCGCGCGAGACCGGCGATCGGATCGGGCTCGCGCTCCGCGGCGCGGCCGAGCGCGCGCAGCAGCAGCCGGGCGCCGGCCCGCGCCTCTTCCCGTTCGGCCTCTTCGGGCTCGTCGTCGGAATCTTCCCCGCGCCCGCCCGCCGGCGCCGCCGCGCCGAGCACGTCGTCGCCCTCCTGCGGCGCGTCGAAGCCGAGCGCGGAGCGCACCGCGTCCTCCGGCACGCGCAGCCCGAGCGGGACCAGCTTCGCCAACGCGTCGGCGGTGCGCGCGATGTCGATGGTCTCCGGCCGGCCGATCGCGATGCGCGGGTAGCGCTTGCGCTCGCCGTGGTTGAGCGCCACCAGCGGGCGCACCAGGTCGCGGGTCAGGGTCTGGCCAAGCGCCGAGGCGTCGGAGCGTTCGATGTCGGCGCGCACCTCGTCATGCACCTCGCCCAGCGACCGCGCGCCCTTGTCGCCGGCCTCGGTCGTCAGCGTCTGGCCGAGCACCGCCTTGGAGATCAGGGCGTCGACATAGACCAGCAGCGCGGCGTGCGCGGTCTCCGCGCCGCGCCCGCCCTGGCCGCCCTGGACCAGCTCGACCGTCATCGACTCGGGGATCATCGCCGCCGCGTCGGCGCCCAGATTGGTGAGCGCGCGCAGCAGCACCGCCTTGTCGGCGTCGCTGGCGTTGGGCGGGAACCGGCCGATCCGGGTCGGCTGGCCGTAGGTCTCGATGAACTGGACCCAGTCCTTCAGCGCGTAGTTCGAGAACAGGTAGAACCACGCGACCATGCGCGCGAAGCCGCCGCGGACCGGCAGGCCGGACTTGGCCTTGAATCGGTGAACGATGAACTTGAACGGCGCCAGCGGCGCCGGCCCGCCATCGCCGCGCAGCATCAGCGTCCGCCCGTCGGTCCGGTCGAACTCGAACCAGCGCGGGTCCCTGTACTCGAGGCGCCGCGGGAACCATTGCCGCCCGCCGGTATCCCACATGATCTCGGCGACCGAGAACCCCTTGCCGACGGCGTCGAGGACGTCGACCAGCTCGTCCTCCAGCCTCTCGCCGGAGAGCCAGTCGCGCACCAGATCGCCGTCGCGCTTTTCCTCGGCGCCGTCGCCGGCGTCCTCGACCGCGATGTCGAGCTGCGCCACCTGGCGCTTGCGGGTGCCGAGCACCGCGTTGTAGTGGAGGTTCTTCTCCTCCATCTCCTCGGCGAGCTCGAGGAAGCTGCGCGCGTCACCCTGCTCGGCCTCGCGCAGCAGCGCCCCGAGCCGCCCCGGGGTGAGCCCCTGCGCCGGGTGCTCCGACAGGATCGAGCGCACCCCCGACACCGTCGGGCCGGCGTGCTCGCGGCGCAGATCGGCGGTGCGCACGATTTTGCCGTACTGGTCGTAGAGCGGCATCACCAGGCCCCCGTCGCGGCGCCGCGCCAGTCGTCGGAATGGTCCGGGCGCAGCCAGCCGCGCGCGGGCGCCCGCCCGTCCTCGACCCGCGCCGAGCGCCGGGCCGGCGCTGCCACGTAGTCGAATTCGACCGGCCCGGTCCCGGCGATGTGGCAGCCGATGGCGAGCGACCAGAACCGGTCGGCATGGCCGTCGGTCCCGCTCCCGTCGGACACCAGCCGGGGCGCGCCGCCGGCGCCGCCGAGCCGCCTGACCGAGCGCAGATCGGCTTCGGTGTCCTCGTCGTCGGGGATCCTGAGCCGCGCGTCCTCGGCGCGGGCGAGCAGCGACGTAGCCAGCATCAGCCTGGTCGGGCCGGTGAACAGGAAGCCCTCGACCATGTGCCGGCCGTGCTCGTCCTGGAGGTCCTCGAAGAACCCCTCGCCCATGCCGGTCTGGTCGACCCCGATGCGGATCGCGTTGTACTGGCGGCGCATGCGGCGCACCTCGGCGCGCTGCTCGGAGAACCGCGCGTCGCGCAGGATCGCCATCTCGCGGGTCCAGAGCACGTCGCCCACCGGCTCCAGCGCGGTGCACACCCAGAGATGCCGGCGCCGCGCCACGTCGATCGCGAGCCAGGAGAGCCCGCCCTCGTAGAGCTCGGGCCGGCCGGCGTCGGCGTGCTGGATGCCCCGGATGGTCTCCCAGGCGAGGAACGACCCGGCGCCGGCGGAGGGGATGCAGTCGAGCTCCTCGGCCGCGTTGTGGCGATAGATATGGCGGATGCCGGCGGCCCATTCGGCGCAGGCCCCGGGGGTGACGGCGCAGCCCCGGATCTCCAGCACCCGCTCGGCGAGCCCGTCGGCCAGCGCGTCGGCGAAGGCAACCTTGTGCAGCGAGCCCGGCTGCTTGCCCTTGCGGATGTCCTCGCACAGCAGGGCGAACGGGTTGCCCTCGCCGTTATGGGTCGACAGGACGTGAATCCGCCCGCCCCACACCAGGAAGGCGAGCGCCGCCTTGAGCACCTCCTCGAGATCGTCGACGAACGCCGCCTCGTCGACGATGCCGAGATCGCCCGGCCTTCCGCGCGAGCGAAACCCCCTCGGCGCGCTCGTCATGGCGACGATCTCGCGGCCGTTGTCGAGCCCGATGCGGAACGCCTGGACCTGGCGGTCGCCGTCCTCGATCAGGGTCTCGCCGACCGTAGAGGCGACCACGTTGAGGTAGTCCGCCCAGCCGGCGCAGTCGTCGATGAAGCCGCGGGTCATCTCCCGGCTGAACGACTGATAGTAGACATTGCCGGCGTCCTCGGCGGCGTGCATCACCGCGTCATAGGCCTCGCACCAGGAGAGCCCGATGCGGCGCGATTTCTCGATCACCTTGAGCTGCGCCTTGTCGGCGACCCAGCGCCGCTGGTAGCCGAGCAGGGTGCGCCTCATGCCGGCTGCTCCAGCCCCTCGATGGCGGCGCGGATCGCCGCCGCGGTATCGGTCGAGAGCCCGGCCCTGCGCGCCGCGCCGTCGGCCGCCTCGGCCGCCTCGGAGAGCGCCCTGCGCCGGTCGGCGCGGATCGCCGTGCCGGCGCGCGCGGTCTCGGCGATGGCGCGGGCGGCGGCGGCGATCTGCTTGAGGTCGCCCCCCTCGGCCGCCAGCAGCAGGCTGAACATGCGGTCCTGGGCGATGCGGAGCGCCGCGTCGGCCATCGCGTTGGAGTCGTCGGGCGTCGCCGCGACCAGCGTCTGGGCCATCTCGGTCGACAACCGGACCTGCTCGATCCGGCGTTCCAGCGCCGAGCCGTAGCGATGCACCGCGGCGTGCGACATCGGATGGCCCTGCTCGGCCAGCCACTCGGCGAGCTGGGCATAGCCCGAGAAGCCGCGCTCGATCAGCAGCCGGTCGAGGCGCTCCCGGACCTCGCGCGGCAGCGCCATGACCTTGGACCGGGCCGGCACGGCGTCAGCCCTCGACGCGCGGCGGCCGCCTGATCCCGGCCTCGCAATCGACCTGGTATTCGGCGACGTCGTAGCCGTAGCGGGTGAGGGTCGCGCGCCAGGGGTGGATCTCGGAACGCTCGATCTCGACCAGCTTGCGCTTTTGCAGATAGTCCAGCTGGTCGCGCACGAAGTTGGTCGTCACCCCGAGGAACTCGGCGGCGACGACCTCGCGAATCATGATCTCGGTCGCGCCCATATGCCCGCCGACATGTATCGTGCGGATAATCGCCCAGCGGACGCTGGGCAGCATCGCCTCGCCGACGATCCTATCGACCATGGTCTTCCTTCTGGTTGAGCCGTTCGTCGAGCCGGGTCAGCAGCCGGCCCTGTTTCTCCAGCGCCCCCAGGACCCGGCTGGTATGCGGCACCCAGTCCTCGCGGCGCACGAAGTTCCGCTCGATGCACAGCTGCATCCGGTGCATCTCGCCGCGCAGCGCCTCGATCCGGCCGGTGGCTTCCGCGAGCTTCTCGATGCGCTCGTCGTCGACGTCCTGGCGGGATTCGAGGCGGCGCAAGCGGACGAACAGCCCGCAGCAGATCGCGATCACGATGCTGACGACGGTGCCGCCGACGATCTCGGTAAAGCTCACCGCGTCGCCCCCGTCCGCTCGCGGCAGGAAGCGTGCGCCCCTTCCCATGCCTCGGCGACCGCCCGGCAATCGCCGAGCGCCGCGAGCAGGTCCGCGAGCGAGACCGCCGCCGCGCCCCCGGGCAGATCCGGGCAGGTCAGCGCGGGCGGCGTCTCCGGGCATATCGCGACCGAGAGCCGCACCGCCGCCGGCTCCCCGCCGGCGCAGCCGGCGCAGGCGATCGCGGCCAGCAGGATCATCGCGCGCGCCATGACTCGATCGCCTCCCGGACGCTGTCGTTGAGGCCGCAGGACCCGCCGGGCGGGGCGGCGCGCGCGGCGGCGCGGAGTCGCGCGCGCAGCTCTTCGGCGCGCTCGCGCGCCCCGGCCTCGGCCGCGCGCGCGTCCCTGGCGGCCGCGCCGCGCGCTTCGGAGAGCGCCGCGTTGTCGCGGTTCAGCCGGGCGAGATAGGTGAGCTCGACCCTGGCCGCGCCGGCGGCGCGGATCGTCGACACGGTATAGGCGAGCGCCCCCGCCGCGGCCGTGGCGGCGGCCAGCCCGGCGACCAGCAGCGCCGGGAAGCGGGAGATGCCGATCACCGAACGGACGATGCCCATGGCGAGCCCGTCAGTGTTTGCCAGTAGGCGGCGATGCGGCGCAGATAGGTCCGGGTCTCGCGCGCGTGCCGCCCGGTCACCGCGCCCAGGCACGGCGCGATCCCCGACCAGCTGCGGGCGCCGTGGCAACGGCGCTGCGCCTTGACGATGTTCCCGGGGCCGGCATTGTAGCTGGCGAGCGCGAGTTCGACGCGCTCCGGTTCCGGCCGCGGCGCCGACCAGACCAGGGCGAGGCGCTGCATGTAGGCGGCCTGCGCGCGGATCGCGAGGGGCGCGTCCCAGGGCGTGCCGGTCCAGCCGCGGCGGCGCATCGTCTCGGCCCAGGTGCCCGGCATGAATTGCGCGATCCCCTGCGCGCCGGCGCGCGAGACCGCGCCGGGATCGAGGCCGCTCTCCGCGGCGCCCTGGGCCTTGAGGACGCACCAGTAGCGGGCGCGCTCGGGCGGCCAGAAGGCGAGCGCCGCCCGGCGGAAATGCGGGTCGTAGATCTGCGTCCAGTCGCCGCCGGTGCAGGCGAGCGACCCGGACAGGATCATCGCGGCGAGCGCCTCCAGCATGTCAATGCGCGACGCCGGCGAGGGTCGCGGCGGCGACCACGATGCCCGCGGTGACGAGCCCGTGCGCCAGGCCGACGGCGATCTGCGCGCCGGTCTCGCCCTCGTCCGCACGCTTTTCCATCCGCAGGATCGCGTCGAAGAACGGCAGCGCCAGCTTCTGGCAGCCGGTCCAGCGCAGGATGCCCAGCAGCAGCACGATCATCGCCACCGCGAGCCCGAAGGAGACGGTCTTGGTCAGGGCAAGCGCCCAATAGTCGATCACGGCTGAGTCCTCGATAGAGGCGGGTCGGCGGCCTGGATCGGACCCGGCGGGAGGCGGGCGACGAGCGCCCCGGGCGTGCCCCGGCCGCTCGTGCTATCGCGTTCCGCCGGGCCCGAACCGTCGGCCTGCGCGCTCCCGCGCGGTCAGCGTTCGGTGGGGCTGCGGGTGTTCACGTTTCCCTCCGGTCCGGTTCGGGCCGACCATGGAGGGGGCTCGCGGTCGCCGGAAGTGAACCATGGTTCACCGGCCGCGTTTACTGGCCGCGTTCACTGGCCGCGGCGGTATCTCCGCGCGGTCTGGCGCGAGATGCCGAGCAGGCGGGCGATGTCGGCGACCGCCGTGCCCTGCCGGGTCAGATGGCGCACCAGGGCGCGGCGCGCCATCGGGACGTAGACGGTCTCGCCCTGGAAGCGCTCGGCGATCGCCCGCGCCGTCTCCAGCCCGACGACGCGGGCCAGCGCATGGCCGGCGGTGACGGTGGCCGGGCGCGGCACCCGGAGCTCGATCCCGCCGAGCTCGAGCGCCAGCGCCAGCGCCGCGCCGCGCCCGGCGATCTCCTCGATCTCGGCCAGCGCGCCGGGCAGCGGCGGGGGGTCAAGCGTCGCCGTCGCCGTCATCGCCGCTTCCGCTTCCGGGTCAGGACGCCGAGCGCCACCATGACCGCGATGCAGGCGAGCAGGGTCATTCCGAAACCCCGCGCAGCCATTCGCCGAGCTCGCGATGGAGCCGCGCGAGGGTCGAGGCGGGGAGCGCGGTGTAGCAGGCCGAATCGCCCCGGAAGCGGGTCACCCAGGCGTGCAGCGCGGCGTCGTGGCCGATGCGCACCGCGCCGGCTTCGTGCAGGGCCCGCCACAGCGCCTCGAGGACGCGGGCGCCGGGCACGTGCTTCGGCTTGCGCCCCGCGACGGCGTAGGGCGACCAGTCGACGCCGCCGTCGCGCGCGAGCCAGTCCTTCAGCGCCTCGATGCAGGCCGAGCTCTGCGCCGGCGTCGCCCAGCGCGCCGCGTCGATCCCCGCCTGGCGGCGGATGAAGGCGGCGAGCGCGGCGTCGCTTTTGTCGCGCACCACGCCCAGCCAGTATCCCGAGATCCACAGCGCGCGCAGCTTCGCCGTGTGCGGGCCGACCGGCAGCGCGGCGGTGCGGGGCTCCCCGGCCGGCCGGCCGCCCGCCGCGGGCTTCGATCCGCGGCCGAGCGCGCGGAGCACCCGCCCCATCTCGGCCGGGCTCATGTCCGTGAGCGACGCCTTGCCGGTCGCGCGCAGCTGGATGTCGTGGCGCGCGGCATCGTCGATCCCGGCCTCGCGGCACCGGGCGAAGATCGCGCGGCGGATGCGGGCGGGGTCGGTCATGGCTCGGCCCTTTCCCTGGCCGGCTGCCAGACCGCGATCTCGCCCTTGACGACCCAGGTCTTGTGCTTCCGCGCCGCGGCGTGGTCGCGCGCCTCGACATTCGCCCGCCGGCCGCTACCGCCCTTCTTGCAGTTGACGCACCCCCAGCTCGGGAGCATCGCGGCGGCGCCCCGCTCGACCCCGTGTTTGAGATGAATCTCGCCCCGCACCCTGGCGCCGGGGTCGATCTCCGGCGGCCCGGGAACCGTGCCGCGGATGCTCATGCGGTCACTCACCGCGCGCCCTTTCCGGCGCCAGGGGGTTGCGGATGGGCGGCCAGCCGGAGACGCCGTCCCACCGGCTGCCCTTGGCGGTGTTGCATTTGACGTGGGTGACCTGCCAGTTGCGGCGGTCGTGCGCGCCGCCGCGCGCCAGCGGCCGGATGTGGTCGATGTTGACCGGGCGCCCGTCGCGCAGCTCGCCGCCGCAGAGCGGGCATTTCCAGCCCTGCTCCTTGGCGATCTCGCCCGCCTCGCCCTTGAACGGCTTCGACCGTCCGGGCGTCTGCGTCTTCCCCTTGCGCCTCGGCGGGAAGATGAAGGCGGTGCGGCGCGCGCTCACGCCGTGCCTCCGCGCCCGGCGATCGCCGCCGGGTCGACCCCCTCGGGCACCGGCGCGACGCAGGACGCCAGCGCCACAAAACGCCCCTCGCCGGGGATCTCGACCTCGTAGACGAGCTCCCCCGTCAGGGTGCGGGCGGCGGCGCGGACCACGCCGAGGAGGACCGGCTGCGCGGCGCAGCCGTGATGGTGGACCACGACGGCGGCGCCGCGCGGGATTACGCCCGGCGCGCTCATCCGCCGAGCCCCGGATGGTTGCCCCACGAGTCCCAGCCCGCGCGCGCGCCGCGCGCGAACAGCTCGATATAGGGACCCGGCACCAGCCGCTCGATCCGCTCGTAGACCTCGGCCGGCTTTTCGGAATGCCGTCCGCGCCCGGCGCGGATCACCTCCGGCACGCCCCGGTCGAGCCGCTTCGGCTTGCCGCGGGTGCCGAGCAGGCAGAGCTCGGACCCCTTGCGGGTCCAGTAGCCGAGCCCGGGCGGGCCGTCCTTGACCCAGACGAAGGCGGTCGAGACCAGCTCGAACCCCCAGCCGCGCATCACCCGCCCGGCGAAGCGCAGATTGTCCGAGGTCACCCAGAGGAACAGGGCGGCGTCCTCGGCGGCGATGCCGATCACCGGCATCAGCTCGATCGCGGTCAGCGAGAGCGTCGGGTAGTGCCGGTCGGGCGCGCGGTCGTTGCCGCCGGCCCAGGTCTCGAAGCGCCACGGCGGGTCGGCGAGGATGGCGCGGTAGCGCCCGGCGGGCAGCGCGTCGACCGGCGGCCCGGGCTCGGCATGCGCCGCGCGGGCGAGCGCGATCCTGAGCTCGCCGCGCTTCATCTCGGGGTTGATCGTGCCGTCCGATACCAGCCCGTCGAAGCGCTCCTCCTCCATGCCGCAGAGCTCGACCAGGACCCGCCGGTCCTGCGGCAAATGCGAGTCATGACTCGCATTTGCCGCGACGTGGCGGGCGATGTTGGGGTCGGACGCGATGCGCATCAGCTCCTGCGCGGTGCGCGTCGAGACCGGGGTGCGCTCGGCCAGCCAGGCGAGCCAGCGGCCGTGCTCCAGCGCCTCCTTCGCGGCGGCCAGCACCCGGCCCGCCTCGACGATCGACTCCAGCCCGCGGCGCCAGGCGGCGTCGAAGGCGCGCGCGTAGAGCTCCTCGATCTCGGCCGGGCTCGCCCCGCCCGGCGGGATGATCTCGCCGCTCACTGGCAGGCCTCGCACTCGTCGCGGTCGTCGATCGCGCAGGCGGCCGCGGGCGCGGCGGGGCGGTCCGCCACGCGGCCGGCATCGCCCGGCTCCTTCAGCGCGACCAGCGCATCGAGCGCCTGGCGCGCGAGCTCGGCGTCGGGAAATATCTCGGCGCGGACCGCGACGTCGTCGCGCAGCGCGCGCAGCACCGGCAGCGGCGTGCCGGGGCGCACCGGATCGGTCATCGCCGCGCGGATCGCCGCCGGCAGCTCCCAGCCCTTCATCGCGCCACCGCCGCCGCGGTGATGCACCCGGCGCAGCGCTCGCGCCCGGGCTGGCGCGTGCCGCCGCAGCCCGGCGTCAGGCAGCGCCAGGGCGGCGCGCCGGGGTCCCGCGCCGGGGCGGGGGCGGCCGGGGGAGCCGGCGAACGGGCGGCCGGGCGCTGGCGCAGGCCCCGGCGGCAGACCGCCCCCGAAACCGCGTTGCGGGTGCGGCCGAGCGCGGCGGCAATCCCGGCATAGCTCTCGCCGGCCGCCAGCAGGGCGGCCAGGGTCCGGATCTCGCCGTCGGTCCAGCGCGGATTCATGCCCCGCCCGGGTCCTCTTCGGCCGCGTCGACCCGCGCCTCGATGTCCTTGAGCCAGCGCCGCTGCCTGTCCGAGACGAAGGTGCCGGAGCCGTAGCGGTCGACGCGCAGCAGCAGCCCGTCGACGAAACGGATCTCCGAATCCGACAGCAGCTCGGCGCGCGCCCGCGCCTTGTCGATCGCCCCGGCGAGCCGGTCGAGCCCGTCGCCGATGCGGTCGTCGAACGGGGTCGGGTCGGGGCGGGTCATCGGGTCACCGCCTTCCCGCGCGCGCAGGCCGAGCACAGATCCCATGCGACCCAGTGGCAGGGCTCGCCGGTCTCCGGGTCGATGCAGGCGCGGTCGTCGCGGCAACCGCAGCCGCGGCAGCGGCGCATGCCGGACAGCGCCGGGCCGTCGCGCCACTCGGGCGGGAATTCGAGGACCGCCATCACGCCGCCTCCGCCTCGATTCCGGCCGGGTCCGCGTCGTCGATCAGCGCGGCGACCAGCCGGTCGACGTCGCTCTCGGCGACCGCGATCACGATCTCGTCGACCGGGTCGGCGATGGCGACCCCGAGGCGCGCGAGCTCGCCGCCCGGCATCTTGCGCAGCGCCTTCTTGTCGAGGCTCTCCCTGACATTGACCGTCGCCGCCTCGCGGTCGGGGAACAGCTTGCGCAGGCGCGCGATCGCCTGCGCCTCGTCGCCGATGTCGAGCGCGCCGGCCTGTTTGCGCCAGCCGAATTTCACCCCGTCGACGGCCACGGTGCGCGGCCGGACGAACAAATCCGGGCGCGCCCCGATGGCGGCGCGCAGCGCGTCATGCGCCGCCGCCGCATCGGCGACGCGGCCGCGCAGGCCGCGGATGCGGGACCGGATCGCCTTGCGCTGGAGGTCGCGGATCTCCTCGGCGGTGTCCTCCAGCGCGTCGCGCGCCCTCGCGTAGTCGCGGGCGAGCGCGACGATGCCGTCCATGCTTGCCGGCGTAGCCTTTTCCGTCATTTCCCCGTTCTCCTCCGGTTGGGCGCCGGCCGGCCCCACAGGGTGCGGAGCCAGCGCAGCTGCTGGCGCAGCCAGCGCGGGCAGAGGCGCGTCACGGCCCGGTCTCCAGGACGGCCGCCATCCGCTTGAGCCGCCGTTGCACCGCCTCGATCTCGGCCTGGAGGGTGCGGACCTCGTGCAGCGCCCATTTCACGCGGTCGCGCCGGACCGCGCCGCCCGCGCCGACCGCATTGCCCGTCCCGAGGCGGCGCAGCAGGCGCTGCATGCGCTCGTATTCCTCGGGATGCACGAGCCGCGCCTCGACCGCCCGGCAGGCGTGTCCGACCGTCGAGTGGTCGCGGTCGCCGAAATGCTTGCCGATCGCCGCCGCCGTGTGGGCGGTGAGCCGGCGGCACAGCCACATCGCCGCCTGGCGGGGCCGCGCGACCGCGGCCGAGCGGCCTGGCGCCACGAGATCGGGCACGCCGACGCCGTAGTCCTCGGCGACCGCCGCCTTGATCGCCGCGATCGAGGGCCCGTCGGGCGGCGGCGGCGGCCGGTCGATCCCGATGCCGAGCCCGTCCATCACGCCGCGCTCCCGGGGGCCGGGCCGGACGGCGCCGGGACCGGCCGGCCCCGCGGCGGCAGCGCGACCACGTTGCCTGCCCCGGACACCGTTCCGGGGCCTGTCCCGGACACCGTTCCGGGGCCTGGCGGGGCGGGCGGGTCGAGCCGGTCGGCGACCGCCGTCATGAACTCGGCGACAAGCGCGTCGGCGGGGTCGCCGTAGAACTCGAAGCGGCGGCGCTGGGCGGCCGCCGAATCGCGGATCGCCGCGGCGGCGCGGGCGGCGACCGCGGCCGGCGCGGCGGGCGGCGCGGGATCGACGTCGATCGCCGCCTCGTCCTCCAGCCCGACCGCCAGATGCTCGGCCATCGCGGCCAGGATGGCGACCGGCTCCCAGCCCGCCCGGTTCGTCTCGATCAGCGCGTCGAGTATCGCGCGCAGCGCGCGCGCCGATTGCAGCGGACACAGCCACGCCTCGGCCGCCTCGCCGCTCTCCCTGGCGGCGCGCATCTCGAGGTCGAGCGAGAGCGAGCGCAGCCGGCGCGAGACGTCGCCGAGCGCGCCGTAATCGACCCCCGCCGGGCCGAGCTGGTCGTTGAGCCCGTCGCGGACCGCGAGCAGCGTCTCGGCCGGGTTCATTTGCCCACCGCCTCGCGGCCGGCATCGGTCAGCCGCCATTTCGTGGTCCAGGTCGCCGGCGGCCGCGTCTCGGGCTCGACCAGACCGCGCGCCGCCAGCCGCTTGAGGGCGGCCGCCACCGTCTCCGCCGTGTTCTGCGTCCCCGACAGCCGGTACGCCGTGCGCGGCCCCGCGGCGAGCGCCGCGAGCAGGCCGCGCTGGCGGCGCGTCAGCCGGGTCACGCCGCGATCTCCTCGTCGAGGAAGTCGAAGAACGCCTCGAATGCCGCGAGGGCATCGGCGTCGTTCTCCGCTTCCGGTACGCCGGGCACCAGCAGCGTCTCGCCGTCATAGGAGCGGCGCGCCCGCACCTCGATCGCCGCGAGCGGCACGTCGGGCAGGGAGAGCGCGCCCCGCCGACACGGCTCCCCCCCCCGCCGCCGGGCCCCCCCCCCCCCCCAAAACTCGATCAGGCCGCTGCGCCATGCATGCGCCCGCCGGGTCACGCCGCGATCTCCTCGTCGGCCGCGATTGCCAGGTCCTCGACCTCGACCCGCTCGCGGCCCTCGTCCCGCGCGATCAGCCAGGCGCGGGCGAGCAGGCGGCGGAGCGCGTGCATCCCGCCCGGCCCGCGCGCGACGGTGAGCGACGTCTTGATCTCGCGCTTGTTGGCGGGGCGCCGCAGGACGCCCGATACGAGCTCCGCCACGTCCTCCTCGGACGGCAGGGGAATGCCGACCCGGAATCCGATGCGGCCCACGATCTGCGGACAGCGGGCGAGCGTCATCCGCACGCTGTCGTCGCCGATCAGCGCGAGGCCGCAGCCGGCGACATCCCGTATGCAGCGGAGCTCGTCCAGCAGCTTGGCGGTCAAATGGTGGGCCTCGTCGACCACCAGCAGCGCGCCGCGATCCTGAAGGCGGGCGATGATCGCGGACTCGGCATCCAGCGCCGAGCCATGGGTGGCGCCGACCCCGACCGCGACGCCGATCCGCCCGAGTAGCCCGGGCAAGCCTCGCACCGCCACGGTCATCGAGTCGTAATAGGCCGAGGAATTGGTCCGGCAATAGTGGTTCGCGGCCCAGCTCTTGCCGGCGCCCGACTGCCCGTGCACCAGCACGACATCGCCGACCGCCTGGGCGTGGGAAAGCGCGGTCATCACCCGGTCGGTGACGGCAAGCTCGCGATGGGAGTCGAGACCGGCCGCGGCGAAGGACCGCCGCTGCGACTCGCGCCGCGTCTGCAACCAGATCGCGATCCGGCGCTCGACCGCGGGGACGTCGCCCGGATAGGTGTCGTTGAGCCACTGGCTCAGCGTCGAAGAGGACACGCCGTCGATTTGACCGGCCGCCGCGTTCTTCGAGAGACCGGCGTTTTGGATCTCGGCCAGGAAGTCGGCCTTCAGCGTCTCCGAGCCGGCCTGAGGATCGGCCGGGTCGATGTGGTGGACGTTCTCAGTCATCAAGTTTCTCCCGATAGAATCTGCGCGCGGCGGCGAGGAAGCGGTCCCTGCCGCCGGTGCCTGTGTTGCGTTGCTCTTGCGGGGAGTCCGCCGCGTCGGCGGCGTCCTGGGCTTGCGCCGCGGCGGCGAGCCCGTCGCTCTCGTGCCGCTCCGCCGGGGCGGGGAAGGCGATCACGTCGTCGGCCCGCCGGGCGGCCCGGTCCAGGACCTCGCCGGCGATCGAGCCGGGGCGGTGCTCCCGGGCGAGGTCGCGCGCCTTCTTCCGGTGGCCCCGGTTGTCCGCCTGCCAGTTGGCGACCGCCCTGGCCGCGATCCCCTGGCGGTCGACGCCGGGCGCCATGCAGTCCTCGGCGATGCAGATGAACGTCCGCGGCACCGTCAGGGTGAAGACGAAGATCCGGCGCCAGTCGGCGGGGTCGTGGCGGACATGGACCTTCCGGCGCATCCAGTGGCCGAGCTCGGGCGCGATGTAGTGGCGGCCGCCGAGCTTGATGCCTTCCTTCCACACCGTGCGCTCGCCGTTCCCGGCCGGCGGGGCGAGCAGGATGTCGAGGCCGCGCTCGTCGACGCGGCGCCGCTCGCCCGTCCACGACGCGGCCTTCTGGAACGGGGAGAGCCCATCGAGCCCGCCATGCGTCCGGCGCTCGTAGATCGCCTGGCACCAGGTCTCGATCCGCGCCTGAAGCTCCTCGGGCGTCAGCGCGCAGCGGAACGTCGCCACCGGCTCGTCGCCGCACTGCTGGGCGAAGGCCTTGCGCGAGCGGAGCCGCTCGGCCTGCGCGACGTTGTGGCCGGTGAAGCCCTCCAGCCGGCAGAAGAGATCGCGCGAGAGAGTGCCGAAAAAACGCTCGATAAACGGCTTTTTTTCGGGCGAAAACTTGCCCACCGGGATGTGCTCGATCCCGAGATCGAGCCATACGTGGCGGAGATGCTGCGAGACGTAGTCGGCGCCCTGGTCCGTCTTCACGATCCGGGGCGCGCCCCAGTCGAGCAGGCAGCGGCGGACCAGCGCGGCGATCGCCGCCGCCCTGGAGGTCGGGGCGACCAGCGCCTTGGGGCGGCGGCTCCAGACGTCGATGCCGCCGATCAGGGCGTAGCGCTTGCCGTCGCCGCACATCACGTCGGCGATGGTCGAGTCGAGCTCCCACAGCGCGTTGAGCCCCTCGACCGCTTCCGAGGCGCTGCCGAAGGCGGGCCTCGACCGCGAGCGGTGGCCGTCCGGATCGGCGACCGCCGAGATCGCCTCGGCGTTTTCCGCCCGCCAGCGCCGCGCGAAGCGCCGGACCTGCGAGATGCTCGGCGGCTCGCGGTCGGGGAGGCGGGCCTCGACCGCCTCCAGGAGATGGGCCGCCGTGATGTGGTGCGGGTTGTCGAACAGGCACCCCTCGAGGAGGGCGCGGAGCTCGGGATCGGCGTCGATCCCCGACACCCGCCCGCCGCTTCCGGGCACGAGGCCCGTGAGCTTGCGGGCGGCATGGGCGGCCCGCCAGCGCTGCATCGTGTTCCACGCGACGGACGGGATCAGCGCGCTTGTCTCCTCGGAGACCCCGGCGCCGGTCGCCTTGTAGATTTCCGCCCATTCGCGGAGGGCGCGGACCAAAGGCAACCCGCGCGCGCGGCGCCAGGCCTCGAAGGCGGCGAGGATTTCGACCCGCGCGTCGGCGATGGCGCCGCGGGTGTCGTCGGGCGGGAGCACGAACGGGAGGGGCGCGTCCGGCGCCGGGGCGGCCGCGCCGCGCAGCGCCGCCTGGGTCTCCGCCGGCAGCGAGGTTTCGAGCCATTCGAGCACCCGCCGCCGCCCCCATCGCGCCTCGCGGCAGACCCAGCCCCGGCGCGGTCCGTGCAGCTGGATCGGGCGCGGGCCGTTCGGCATGCCGGGCAGCCCGACGAGCTCCGCCGTCCGGTGCCAGCACGCGCTCACGAGGATCTTCCGCTCATGGCGGCTTCCAGGCGGCGGACCATCTCCTTCTCGGATCGGAACGGCCCGCGATCCCGCCTCAGCGCCGCGGGAAGCCGGTGGAAATCCGGGAACCGGGGGGCTTCCTGGAACGCGTCCATCTGCCATCCGGCCCGGTACCGCACGCCGCCGGAGGCCAGTTTCACGACCGCGCCGACGGTGCGGCCGCGGTAGCGGAGCTCGGACGGCAGGTCGCCGGGATGCGGCGCGATCTTGATCGCCGGCCGCCTCATGCCGCCGTCTCCTCGATCACCACCTCGGCGAGCGACCCGAGCTCGTCCACCTCCTCGGACGGCAGCCGTTCCGGGTCTGCGCCGGGGGCGGCGAGCACGGAGAACTCGTCGAGGACCACCACGACACTGCGGTCGGAGTTGACCAGGACGTCCATCAGCCGCACCTCGACGAACAGGTCGCGCTCGACCCCGCCGACCTCCGCCCGGAGCGGAACCAGGACGCTCACGAGGCCGCCCCCGATCCGCGCCGATCCGGGCGCCGCGCTGGAGGCGATGAGGGAGAGCTTCGACGAAAGAGCCGACAACATCGAAGCCACGCTGCCCGAAGCACTGCCGGCGGCGTTGGAAGCCGAGGCCCACATCTACGGCATCGCCGAAGAACAGCTAGCTGCTCGGGGGTGAAGAGCGGCCGGCCGCGCTCGACGAGAACCAGCGGCTCGATCCCGCGGCCGCCCATCACGCCGCTTCCCCCGGCTCGGCGCCGGCGCCCGGCGGCGGGCGCTCGATATCGGCCGGCCAGTCGAGACCGGCCGGGCCGGGGGCGGGGGGCCACCTGGGGGGGGGGGCGGCGCGGCCGGGCGCGGGGCGGCGCCGGGCGGCGGGCGCTGGATATCGGCCGGCCAGTCGAGACCGGCCGGCCAGTGGTCGGAGAGCCACTGGAGGGCGCGCTCGGCGCGTCGGATCGTGACGCGGCCCGTGGCCAGGCGGTCGAAGAAATAGGCGTCGCGGACCAGGTAGGTGCCGAGCGAGCCCATCGTGATGTTGCGGGCCTCGGCGTAGATGCGCGCCAGGCGGGTGAGGCGCTGCGCATTCATGCGCAATTCTTACGCGTAAATGCGCAAGTCTGCAACCCCAGATTGCGCAAAAATGCTCAACGGCTATGTACGAGCCTCGTTCTTCTGTATATATGCAGAATGCGACCCGAGGATTTCCTCGCCGCCGTCAGGGCGCGTCTGCAGACGACCGGGCAGTCGCGGCACGGCGCCGCCGTCGGCAACGATCTGCCGCGGGACGCGATCCGGCGCACGCTGGACGGACGAATGCCCCGGCTCGACCGCGCCATCGAGATCTGCGACGCGCTGGGGCTCGAGTTCTATGTCGGCCCGCCGCGCGCCGGGCGCCCGCAACCGGTTGAGAGCCCGGGCCTTTCCGGCGCGGCGCTCGCCGATCTCGAACGCTCGACGAGGGACCTGGTGCGCCTCACCGCCGAGGCCGGCGGCGATCCGGTACCCGACGATCTGTGGCCGGTGCTGGCCGCCGGGCGGGACCCCGGGGCGGAGAACGGTCACCGGCCGCCGGGCGCCCGCCCGGTCGAGGTGGTCGAGCTCAGGGCGGCGGCCGGCACCGGTGCCGAGACGCTGGACGAGGAGGTGGTGGGCTGCGTCTGGTTCCGCCGCGACTGGCTCGACGCGCGCGGGCTCGACCCGACCCGCTGCGCGGTGATTCGCGTGACGGGAGAATCGATGGAGCCGTTCCTCCTCGACGGCGATTCGCTCCTGGTCGACCGCGGGCGCCGCGATCGTCTGGATCGGGGCGTGTTCGTGGTGCGCACCGCCGACGGGCTGGTGGTCAAGCGCGCCCGGCTGAGCGCGCGCGGCGCCTGGCTGCTGATCAGCGAGCACCCGACATGGAAGCCCGCCCCCTGGCCCGACGACGCGGAGACGATCGGCCAGGTGGTGTGGATGGCCCGCACGATCGGCATCGAGGGGTGAGGACCATGCGACAAGTTCGGACCATCGCCGGCGCCGCCGCCCTGGCCGCCGGCCTCGCCGCCGCGCCCGCCGGGGCGCACATGTCGCCGGCGTGCCTGGCGGCGATCCTGAAATATTCCGCGGCATCAGCCGGCGCGACGGCGATCGCCTTCCCGCTCGCCGGCGCCGACGCGGCGACCGCCGCGTTGATGCGCCCGGCGCTGGCCGAGATGAAGCGCAAGGCCAGCCGCACCGCGGAGACCGCTTTCCGCGAGTGCGTCGTGCTCGAGGACGGCACGCCGGCGCCGCCCGACAAACTCGGCGCGGCGCGGGAGGAAGGACGGATGACAGGGCCCGGGCCGATGCTCGCCGCGACCGTCGTCCGGGTGATCGACGGCGATACCGTCGAGGTCGACGCCCGGCCCTGGCCCGGTCAGACGATGCGCGTCGCGGTCCGGTTGTCGGACTACGACGCACCCGAGCTGCGCGGCAAATGCGCAGCCGAGCGGGAAGCGGGCGCGGCCGCCGCCGCCGCCCTGGAGCGGTTGCTCCCCGCCGGTGCGGAGGTCCGGCTCGCCGGCGTGCGCAACGGCAGCTTCGCGGGCCGCGTCGTCGCCCAACTCGTCACCGCCGAGGGCAGGGACCCGGTCGAGGCCCTGCTTGCCGCCGGCCACGGCCGGGGCGATCCCGGCGGCAAGCATTTCGGGCGCGAGAGTTGGTGCGACGCGTCCTAGCAGGTTCCGTCGCCGAGACCTTCGGTGGCACGCGGCAGATGGCAGAAACGATTAGCAGAAAATCTGTTCAGGAGACATTTCGATGAGCGGTACTAAGTATGCAATGGTTCTCTATCGCAAGCTGGTCCGCGAAGGAGCAGGCATCGCGAGTGGAAAAGCGCTCTCCGGAGCAATCCGCCAAGCACTCGACCGGCAGCACCCCGGCGGAGAACTCTACCGCAAAAACTGGCAACTGAGCCTGACCGTATCGCCGGATGACCCAAATCAGCAAAGGCTGGCGAACAACGTGCATACCGATGCGGAATCCGCCTTCGGAACCCTGTGTGCGTTCACACCGGGGGATCTCCAGATTTTGATCGATGCCAATACCGCGCCGGGTGGTTCGGCCGATGTCAACGAACTGATCGCCCCGGCAGGGAATGAATTCCTCAAGGGGATGGCATACTGGCTGGTCGTCGGAGACCACTGCTACATCGTGCAACACGTCGCCGTGAGAACGAAGGCTTTCGAAGAGTATCTGACCTGGTTTCTTCGGGATGCGCAGGCGATCAGCGCCCAGGGAGCGATCGTGCTTCAGACAGCCTTCGACGCCGCAAGCGTCGGCGGGGATCTAGATAATGTCCAATCGATCCAGATTGGCGGCGTAGTGCCGGAAACTGTCGAACCAGCGGACGCAAAAGCCCCGAGTGCGGTCATGCGGACGCTCGCCGTCGACGTGCGAGAAACTCTTGGCCGGGAAAGGCCTGAATTCGGGAAATCCATGAATATCCTGACGGAGCTGTTCGGCACCATCGGGGCGCAGGAGATTCTCGCTAAGGTACCGTCCGAAGCCTTTCTGGAGGTCCTAGTGAGCATCGGCTATCGCGCGAAACGGCGCAAAATGGACCGGTCGTCGATGAAGGACATCGCGACCAGCCTCCGCAATATCGATGACGGGGAGGTCACGGTACGATCCAAGGACGGCAGGGTTCGAGGAAACACGGTTTGGCTCCAGCAGCAGATGCCATTCGCGCTCCACCGTCCCGACGGCAATCTTCTTGACCTGGAGGATGCCAGAAAACAGCTTATGAGGGTCCACAGGCGTTTTCTCGAGGATGGCAAGATCAACTAGCCTTGCGTACTGGCTTGCGGAGGCTGGATATGGCGGGATGGTTCCAGTTCTTGATCTGCCTTGTGGCAGCGGCCGGGGCTTTTGCCCTGGAGCCTTCCGATTGGCTGTCGATCCGGTCGGAAGCCATGGTAGTGCTTTCCGTCTTGGCCGCCGCCGTGCTGTTTCGACTGGGTCGCGGGCTCCCACCCGTATCGACCGATGAACTGGAAGTCGAAGAAGCCAAGCGTTTAGCGAAAACGTTCCAGATCGTCGCCCGGCGGCTCGCCTTCGTTGCAGGGGTCACCGCCGTCGCCTTGGTCGGGCTGGCGGTGCTGGAGGTGGGCTGCAGGCTCGCGGCGCTGCATTTGCCGCCGCTTATCGCTGAATGGTGTTTCAAGGCTGCCGGGGCGGTGTTGGCCTTCGTCATCGCGCTTGCCTTTTGTCGGGCGGTCATGGTGGTCTTGGGCGATCTGTCCGCCATCGCGGTTCAGTCGGACCACATGGTGAAGAGCGTGCTACGGCGTCGCGCCGGCGAGGCGGCCGCAGCGCTGGACGAGGCGGAGCGAGCCCAGCCTTTCGAAAAGCCCGCCAACTACGGAGGCCTCATCGAACCCCATTGATGGGGCGGTTCGAATCTGGCGACTCTCGTGAGGCGGCTACAGAGTCGTAAGAGCGAGTCGCCACTCCGGCTGGTCGACTCAAGCGAACCGCCTCGATGGCGACTCGGCCCCGCCGCGCGGCGGCAAGGCCCTACGACCCTACATTTTTCGCGTTTACAATGGCTTGCGATTAGGAACGCTTCTTAACGGCAAGTCACGCCGCATGGCGACTCTGACTCCAAGCATTTTGCCCCTCTACAGCGCTCCGGTCGAAATGACGGGTGGGGCGCAGGGCGGGGCGATTTCTCCCCTTCGCGCACGGCTACGCCCCGGATCAAGTCCGGGGTCCGTCGAAACGACGTGGGGGGAATCGCCCCGCGAACTCGCCTATAGTGGCGCCGGCATCGCAAGGCCGGGGGGAGGGGACATGATCATCGATTGCCACGCCCATGTGAGCGCGCCGGCCGAGCTCTGGGCCTACAAGGCGACGCTGCTGGCGCATCGCGGCTCGCACGGGCGCGGCCGGGTGACTGTCAGCGACGACGACATCCGCGAGGCGGTCGAGAAGAAGCACTTTCCGGGCTCCGGCCACAGCCACATGGACTATATCGACGCGCTGGGGACGGACATGCAGCTGGTCTCGCCGCGCCCCTTCCAGCTGATGCATTCCGAGAAGCCGGCCCGCCTCGTCCAGTGGTTCCACGAGGAATGCAACAACATGATCCACCGGGAGACGCGGCTCTACCCGGACCGCTTCGTCGGCATCGCCGGGCTCCCCCAGCCCTGCGGCGAGCCGCTCGACATGGCGATCGGGGAGCTCGAGCGCTGCGTCGGCGAGCTCGGCTTCAAGGGCTGCCTCCTGAACCCCGATCCCTACGAGAACACCGGAATCCACCCGCCGGCGCTGGGCGAGCGCTACTGGTACCCGCTCTACGAGAAGCTCTGCGAGCTCGACGTGCCGGCGCATATCCACGGCACCGGGTCGCGCTCCGAGCGCGAGCCCTACTCGCTCCGCTTCATCAACGAGGAGACCATCGCGGTCTACGGGCTGGTCAACTCGGCGGTGCTCGACGACTTCCCCGACCTCAAGATCGTCGTCAGCCATGGCGGCGGCGCGATCCCCTACCAGCTCGGGCGCTTCGAGTCGGGGACGCTGCGCCGCGAGGGGGCGGAACGGTTCAGCCGGCGCCTGCGCCGCCTCTACTACGACACCGTGCTCTACACCCCCGAGGCGATCGAGCTGCTGATCCGGGTGGCGGGGGTGGACCAGTGCCTGTTCGGGGCCGAATGCCCGGGCGTCGGCTCTTCGATCAACCCCGATACCGGACGCCACATGGACGACGTCGCGCACCACATCCAGGGGTTCGCGTGGCTGTCCGACGCCGACCGGGAGAAGATCCTGGCGGGCAACGCGCGCCGCGTCTTCAAGCTGGCGGCGTAAGCCGGAGCGCCGCGCGGGAAACCCGGGGTGGGACGCTTCTTCGTACAGCGGCTGGGCGTGGCGCTGCTCGTCGCGATCACCGTCTCCATCATCGGCTTCGCGCTCCTGCGGGTCTCCGGCGACCTCGCCGCCGACCTCGCCGGCGAGGACGCGACGCCCCGGGAAGTCGCCGAGATCGCGGCGCTTTACGGCCTCGACAAGCCGCTTCACGAACAATATCTCGACTGGGCCGCCAACGCGCTCGGCGGCGATCTCGGGCAGTCGCTGTTCACCAACGAGCCGGTGATGGATCTGATCCTCGAACGGGTCGGGGTGACGATCCTGCTCTCGCTCTACTCCCTCGTGCTCGCGCTGGCGATCGCCATCCCGCTCGGGGTGCTGGCGGCGATCAGGGCCAACACGGCGGTCGACAGGGCGGCGCTCGGCGTCGCGGTGTTCGGCCAGGCGATCCCCAATTTCTGGTTCGGGCTGATCCTGATCTACCTGTTCGGCGTGGTGCTCCGGTGGCTGCCGATCTCGGGCTCCACCAGCTTCGCCCATTTCGTGCTGCCGACGGTGGCGCTCGGCACCGCGGTGATGCCGGCCCTGATGCGGCTGACCCGGACCGGGATGCTGGAGGTGCTGGAAGCCGATTTCGTCAGGACCGCGCGGGCCAAGGGGCTCTCTCCCGGGGCGGTCTTCTTCAAGCACGCGCTGAGGAACGCGATCCTGCCGGTGGTGTCGCTCGCCGCGGTCTCGCTGGGCTTCCTGCTCGGCGGATCGGTGATCGTCGAGACCGTGTTCGCGCTCAACGGCATCGGGCTGCTCGCCTACGAGTCGATCCTCAGGAGCGATTTCCCGGTGGTCCAGTCGATCCTGGTCTTCGTGTCGCTCGCCTATATCGTGCTCACCCTCGCATCCGACCTGATCAACGCCCGCCTCGATCCCCGCATCCGGCTCGGCTAGACGATGACGGGCGGGCTGTTCGCAGACGAGTTCCGGGTCGACGCGCCGACGCCGCGCGAGGTCATGCGGCGCCGGGCGCGGCGCCATCTCGGCTTCCTGACCGGAACCGGGTTCGTGCTGGCGGTGGTCCTGCTGGCGGTCTTCGCGCCCTGGGTCTCGCCGTCGGACCCGTTCGCCCAGAACCTCGATGCCCGGCTGCTCGACCCGATCTGGGGCAAGGGCGGGAGCTGGGACCATCCGCTGGGCACCGACTCGCTCGGCCGGGACTATCTGACGCGCATCCTGTTCGGCGCGCGGATCTCGCTGCTCATCGGCTTCGGCGCGGCGGTCATTTCCGGCGTCGTGGGCTCGACCGTCGGCATCGTCGGCGGGTATTTCGGCGGCCGGGTCGACGCCGTGGTGATGTATCTGATCAACGTGAAGCTGGCGCTGCCCGGCATCCTGATCGCGCTCTCGCTGGTATCGGTCTTCGGCGGTTCGCTGATCGCCCTGATCGCCATCCTCGGCTTCCTGTTCTGGGACCGCTTCGCGGTGGTCACGCGCAGCGTCACCCAGCAGGTCAGGGGGCAGGAATTCGTCGCCGCGGCCGAGGCGGTCGGCGCGTCGCATACGCGCATCGTGGTGCAGGAGATCCTGCCCAACGTGATGAGCCACATCATCGTCATCGCCAGCCTCGAAATGGCGATCGCCATACTGGTGGAGGCGGTGCTGTCCTTCCTCGGCCTCGGCATCCAGCCGCCCACCCCGTCCTGGGGGCTGCTGATCTCCGAAGGGCGGAGCTTCATGTTCTTCAAGCCCTGGCTGATCGCGCTGCCCGGGCTGGCGCTGTTCTTCCTGGTGATCGCGATCAACCTGATGGGCGACGGGATCCGCGACATCACCGTGCCGGAAGGGCGCGGCCGGTGATCGCCGATTCCGTCCTCCGGGTGCGCGACCTCTCGGTCGAGATCGCGCTGCCCTCCGGCACGCTGCATGCGGTCAGCAATGTGGACCTGGAGGCGATGCGCGGCGAGACGCTGGCGATCGTCGGCGAATCCGGCTGCGGCAAGACGATGACCGCGCTCGCCGCGATGCGGCTGCTGCCCCGCCGGGCGCGGCTCGCGGCGCGGGAAATCAGCCTGTCGGGGACCGATCTCCGCGCGCTGTCCGACAAGGCGTTTTCCGCCATTCGCGGCAACCGGATGAGCATGATCTTCCAGGACCCGATGACCTCGCTGAACCCGGTCTACCCGATCGGCGACCAGCTCGAGGAGATCCACATGCGCCATCGCCGGGCCGGCCGGCGCCGGGCCCGCGAACGCGCCGAATACCTGCTCGACCGGGTGGGGATCGTCAATCCGCGGGCGCGGCTCGGCCAGTTTCCGCACCAGCTCTCGGGCGGGCTGCGCCAGCGCGTCATGATCGCCATGGCGCTGATGTGCGATCCCGCCCTGATCGTCGCCGACGAGCCGACCACGGCGCTCGACGTCACCGTGCAGGCGCAGGTGCTTCGCCTGCTCAAGGACTTGCAGGCCGAGTTCAACATGGCGCTGATCCTGATCTCCCACGATCTCGGCGTCGTCGCGCGCATCGCCGACCGGATCGCCGTCATGTATGCCGGGCGGGTGGTCGAGACCGGGTCGAGCGGGCAGATCTTCGGCGCGCCGACCCACCCCTATACGCGCGGGCTGATCGACTGCATCCCCTACCCGGGCAAGACGGCGCGGCGGACCAGGCTGGGCTCGATACCGGGAATCGTCCCCTCGATGATCGGCGACAGCCGCGGCTGCATGTTCCGCAACCGCTGCGGCTGGGCGGAGGACCGCTGCCGGACGGACGGCAACGCCGAACGGCGGATCGAGGAGGGCCACAGCTACCGCTGCATCCATCCCGTCGGGCATTTGCAGGGGGCGGCGTCGTGAGCGCTCCGGTACTCGAATGCGACCGCGTGACCCGGCTCTTCCGGGTCAAGCGGGGGCTGTTCGAGACCCCGGCCACGCTGCGCGCGGTCGACGACGTCTCCTTCTCGGTGCAGGAGGGCGAGGTGCTCGCCATCGTCGGCGAATCGGGCTGCGGCAAGACGACGCTCGCGCGCATGCTGCTCGGGCTTCTCCCGCCATCGGGCGGGTCGATCCGCTTCGCCGGCCGGCCGATGCGCCAGGTCGGCCGGTCCGAGATCGCCGCGCGCGTCCAGCCGGTCTTCCAGGACCCCTATTCGTCGCTCAACCCGCGCAAGACGCTGGGCCAGATCGTCGGGCTGCCACTCGCCGTCCACCGCATCGGCGGCGAGCCGGAGCGCCGGTCGCGGGTCGCCGAGATCCTGGAGCTGGTCGGGCTGCCGGCGCATCTGGTGCACGCCTACCCGAACCAGCTTTCCGGCGGCCAGCGCCAGCGCGTCGCCATCGCCCGCGCGCTGGCGATCCAGCCCCGCATCGTCGTCTTCGACGAGCCCACCTCGGCGCTCGACGTATCGGTCCAGGCGCAGATCCTGAACCTGCTGCTGGAGCTCAGGCAGAGCCTCAACCTAACCTATGTCTTCATCAGCCACGACCTCGCGGTGGTCGAGCACATCGCCGACCGGGTGGCGGTGATGTATCTCGGCCGGCTGGTGGAGCTGGGCGGGACGGCCGCGATCTTCGATTCCCCCCGCCATCCCTATACCGAGACCCTGCTGCGCTCGATCCTGACGCCCGACCCGTCCCTCGGCCTGCCGCCCGGGCCGTTCGGCGGCGACTTTCCCGACCCGCTCGACCCGCCGCCCGGCTGCCGTTTTCACCCGCGCTGCCCGAGCGCGATGGAGGCCTGCCGCGCGGTGCCGCCCGCGGCGGTGACCGATACGGCGGGCCGCGTAGAATGCCACCTGTACAACGGTGAGAGCCATGGACGATGACGACCGCCGCCTGATCGCCCGCCTGCGCGCGCTCGACAGCTGCGCGGTGTCGGACGCGCTGGATTCGCTCGGCCTGCCGCCGGCGGTGACCGGGATCGCGGCGCTGACCACCGATAGGCGGATCGCCGGCCGGGCGGTCACGGTCAGGCTGACCGACCGTGAACCGGTGGACGCTCCGGTGCGGCATCTGTGCAGCGCCGCGGTCGATTCGGCCGGCCCGGGCCGCGTCCTGGTCATCGAGCAGCGCACCGGTATCGACGCCGCCGGCTGGGGCGGGGTGCTGTCCCACGCGGCGCAGCAGGCGGGCATCGAGGGGGTGATCGTGGACGGGCCGGCGCGGGATGTCGACGAGGCGGCCGAGCTCGGCTTCGCCGTCTACGCCCGCTTCGCGACCGCGCGGACGGCGCGCGGGCGGATTTTCGAAGAGGGTTTCAATATCGACATCGCCGTCGGAGAGTTGACCGTGCGCCCGGGCGACCTGATGATCGCCGACCGCAGCGGGGTCGCCGCGGTGCCGGCGGACCGCGCCGAAGAGGTGCTGGCGAAGGCCGAATCGATCGTCGCGCGTGAGCGGGCGATGACCGAGGCGGTGAGACGCGGCGAGCCGGTCAGCCGGGTCATGGGCGCGTCCTACGAACGCATGCTGCAACAGGGTGGAGAAAGCTGATGGCCGATGTCGTTCTCGGCATGTGGACAACCCACGGGCCGACCCTGAACACCACGCCCGACCAATGGGGCGAGCGGGTCAAGGCGGATTTGGTGAACGAGCACTGGTTCAAGGGGGAGCGCTTCACCTTCGATGAGCTTATCGAGCGCCGGTCCGGCGAGGACATCGCGGCGCGGATCACCGATGACGAGCGCCAGCGGCGCTACGACGCCTGCCAGGCCGGGATCGGGGCGCTGGCCGACAAGTGGGAGGAGATGGCGCCGGATGCCTGCGTCATCCTCGGCAACGACCAGCGCGAGCTGTTCCTCGAGGACATCCAGCCGACCTTCACCGTCTATCGCGGCGAGACCTTCTACAACCAGCCGACCAGCGCGGCGCAGAAGGCCAAGCTGCCGCCCGGGGTCGAGGACGCGGAATGGGCCTACCGCCCCGACCGCCACACCGTCTACCCGGGCCTGCCCGGGCTCGCCGAGATCGTCTTCGCCCGCGCGATGGAGGAGGGGTTCGACCTCGCCGCCTCGAACGACTGGCTGCGCCACGAGGACCATCGCCATGTCGGCACGCCGCACGCCTTCAGCTTCGTCCTGCGCCGGATCATGCGCGACCGCGCGGTTCCCACCCTGCCGGTGATCGCCAACACCTTCTACCCGCCCAACCAGCCGACCGCGCGGCGCTGCTTCGACTTCGGCGCGATGATCGGCCGCGCGATCCGCGACTGGGACTCGCCCGCGCGCGTGGCCGTCGTGGGCTCCGGCGGGATGTCGCATTTCTGCATCGACGAGGATCTCGACCGGCGTTTCCTCGACGCGTTCTGCGACCGCAACGAGGACGCGCTCTGCGGCATCGAGCAGGACCTGCTGCAATCCGGTTCCTCGGAGCTGCGCAACTGGATCGTCGCGGCGGGGGTGCTGTTCGGCACCCGGCTCGGCGGCGACGTGCTCGACTACGTCCCCTGCTACCGCTCGCTGGCGGGGACCGGGACCGCCAACGCCTTCGTCTGCTGGACCTGAGCCGCCGGTCGAGGGATGGCGGATCGTCCGCGCGTCGTCGTCGTCGGGGGCGGCCCGGTCGGGCTCGCGCTCGCCGTCGAGTTCGGGCTGCGCGGCGTCGCCTGCACTCTGATCGAGCGGCGCACCGAACCCCATCGCATCCCCAAGGGGCAGAACCTCACCCAGCGCACGCTCGACCTGTTCCATTCCTGGGGCATCGCCGACGAGTTGCGCGCCCGGCGGGCGATCCGGCCCGGCTTTCCCGGCAACGCCATCGTCGCCTATGGCGACCTCGCGGGGGCGCACTGGTTCACCGGCGTCTACCGGACCGCGGTCGACAAGTACTACTTCCAGCGCAGCGAACGGCTGCCGCAATATCTCACCGAACAGGTGCTGCGGGACCGCCTCGGCGGGTTCCCGGCGGTCAGCGTGAGGGAGGGCTGGTCGGCCGAGGCGGTGCGGCAGTCGGAACACGGCGCGATCGTCGAGATCGCCGAGTGCCGCGGCGCGCGGCGCGAAACCGTCGCGGCGGATTACGTCGTCGGCTGCGACGGCAGCCGGTCCGCGGTCCGCGACGGCGCGGGGCTCGCCTCCAGCGGAACCGATTACGAGCAGACCATGGTGCTCGCGGTGTTCCGCTCGCCCGCGCTGAGCGAGAGGCTGAAGCGTTTTCCGCCGGCCTATATCTACCGGGTTGTCCACCCGGACCTGAAGGGCTACTGGCGGTTCTTCGGGCGGATCGACGAGCACGAGGGCTGGTTCTTCCACGCGCCGGTCGGCGGGGCGGAACGGAGCGAGGCGGGGGTGCGCGCGCTGCTCGGCGAGGCGGCCGGCTTCGCATTCGCGTGCGGCTTCGACCATATCGGCTACTGGGATCTGCGCGTCTCCATCGCCGAGGCGTTCCGCGCGGGCCGCGTGTTCATCGCCGGCGACGCGGCGCACAGCCATCCGCCCTATGGCGGGTACGGTCTCAACACCGGGCTCGAGGACGCGGCCAATCTGGGGTGGAAGCTGGCGGCCGCCCTCCATGGATGGGGCGGCGATGCCCTGCTCGACTCCTACGGCGAGGAGCGGCGGGCGGTGGCCAGGGACACGGCGGCGGAATTCATCGACAGCCGGATTGCCGCGGACCGGGAGCTGTTCGACCGGATCCACCCCGAACGCGACGCCGAGGAATTCGCGCGCGGCTGGGAGGCGTATGCCGAGGCGGGGAACACGCATCTCAACAGCTACGCGCCACACTACGCGGGATCGAGCGCGGTCGAAGGTCCGCCCGGCGGGGTTACCGGCGCCGCATCCACGCGGAGCGAGCGCGCCCGGCCGGGCCACTACCTGCCGCCGTGGCGGCTCGCCTCCGGGCGCAACGTGTTCGAGGAGCTGGGGCGCGGGTTCACCCTGGTCGCGCTCGGCGCCGATGGCGAAGGGATCGCCCGCCTCCAGCGCGCCGCCGCGCAACGCTCGATCCCGCTCAAGGTCGTCCGCGACCCGGCGCCCGCGACCCGCGACCGCTCCGGTGCCGGCCTCGTCCTCGTCCGTCCGGACAGCTACGTCGCCTGGGCCGGCGACGCCCCGCCGCAAGACGCCGACGCGCTCATGGCGCGGGTGACCGGCCGGTGAAGGTCGCGGCTACCCGCCCATCAGGCTCGGCAGATAGAGCGTCAGCCCCGGTATGAACACGATCAGCGCCAGGCGCACGATGTCGGCGACGAAGAACGGGCTGATGCCGGCGAAAATGCCCCACAGCGACATCTCCGGCATGATGGTCTTGAGCACGAACACGTTCATGCCGATGGGCGGCGTGATCAGGCTGATCTCGGTCACCATGATGACCACGATGCCGAACCAGATCAGGTCGAAGCCGAGGCTCTGGACCACGGGGAAGAAGATCGGCACCGTCAGCAGGATCATGCCGATTCCCTCGAACACGCAGCCCAGCGCGATATAGATCAGGCAGATCACCAGCACGACGGTGATCGGCGCGATTTCGAGCGAGTTGACCCAGTCGACGATCTGATTGGGCATGCCCGAGATGTTCATGAAGTTGGACAGGATGATCGCGCCGAAGGCGACGCTGAACACCATGGCCGTGGTCTGGCCGGCCTCGATGAGCGCGCTGCAGAACCCGCGCCAGCCCATCTTCCTGCGCGAGACCGCGAAGGCGACCGCGCCGACCGCGCCGATCCCGCCCGCCTCGGTGGGGGTGAACACGCCGAGATAGATGCCGCCGAGGACCAGCAGGAACAGGACGATCATGCCCCACACGCCCTTCAGCGCCAGGAACCGGTCCTTCCACGGCGTCCACGGCCCGCGCGGCCCGAGCGAGGGGCGGAAGGTGATCAGCACCTTGATCACGAAGATGTAGAGGGCGATCGTGATGATCCCCGGGACGATGCCGGCGATGAACAGCTTGCCGACATCCTCCTCGACGATGATGCCGTAGATCACCAGCGCGATCGAGGGCGGGATCAGGATGCCCATCGTGCCGCCGGCGGCGATGGTGCCGGCGGCGAGGTTCTCGTTGTAGCGGTAGCGCCGCATCGACGGCATGGCGACCTTGGCCATGGTGGCCGCCGTCGCGACCGAGCTTCCGGAAACCGCGCTGAAGCCGCCGCAGGCGGCGACGGTCGCCATCGCGAGCCCGCCCTTGTAGTGGCCGAGCCAGGCGTTCGAAGCGTCGTACAGGTCCTCCGACAGCGCCGCGCGGTAGACGAACGCCCCCATCAGCACGAACAGCGGCAGCACGGAGAAGGAATAGCTCATCGCGAAATCGAGGATGAGCTGGCCCACCGTCTCCAGCGCCGGCTCCCAGCCGCGCACCAGCCCGAACCCGACGAAGCCGACCGCCACCATGGCGAAGCCGAGCGGAAAGCCCAGGAACACCATGAGCAGCAGGATGGCGAAGCCGATCAGCGACTCGGTCATGCGCCCGGCCCCGTCACGGCGTTCGGGCCAGCATGGTCTTCACGTCGCGGACCAGCATGAGGGCGAGAACCACGCAGGTCACGACGCTGAGGACGCTGATCGCGTAGGCCGCGGGCGCGACCGGCCATTCGAGATAGCCCGACTCGATCTGCGCCTCGGCGAGGCCGTCCCCCTGGCTCCACATGCGCTCGGCGATGAACGCGACCACCGCGAGCGATCCCCCGTCGACGACCACCCGGCGCATCTCGCCGACCGGGCCGCGGAACCAGCGATCGAAGATGCTGACCACGATATGCGTCCGCCGCCGGGTGATGATCGGCAGGCCGGCGAAGATCGAGAGCGGCATCAGGAACTCGATCAGCTCGAAGCCGCCGGGGATCGGCGCGCTGAACAGATACCGGCCGGCCACGTCGACGAAGGTGATCGCCATCATCAGGAAGATCGTCGTGCCGACGATCCCCATGAGCACGGCTTCGAACCAGCCGTCGGGCCAGACGTCGTCGGTGTCCGGCCCGCCGGCTCCCTCGGTCATCGGCGGGAGCCCTAGTTCCGGCTGGCCTTGTGGATCCTCTTCGACTCGGCGCGGTAGAAGTCGAGCGCCGCCCGTCCGTCCACGCCCGCCTTGTTGGCCGTGGCGATCCAGGCCTCGTCCTGGTAGGCCCAGAGCTTCTTGAGGTCGGCGGTGAATTCGGCGCTCGCGTTGTGGATGCCGATCCCCTTCTTGCGGAAGGTGCCTTCCGCTTCGATATCGAAGTTGCCCCAGTTGTTGGAGTCCATCGATATCTTCTCGCCCGACGCCGCGGTCACCACCGCCTGGTCTTCCTTCGACAGCCTGTTCCAGACCTTCTGGTTCATGTAGAGCGAGAACACCGAGCCATAGACCTTGCCCGGCACCTTGGTGAGGTGCTTGACGTAGGGTGTCATCTTGAGCTTCTCCACGTCGCCGATCGGGAAGATCATCCCGTCGACGATTCCCTTGGACACCACGTCGAAGGCTTTGATTCCCGGTGTCGGAACAACCGAGGCCCCGGTCTTGGCGAGCGCCTTGGCGACATCGCCCGGGGGAACCCTCATCTTCTTCCCCTTCAAATCCGCAAGGGAACCGATGGGGCTCTTCAGGCTGAAGAACTCACCGCCCCCGTGCATGACGTAGCCGAGGAACTTGACGCCCTTGTACTGGTTCTTCGCCTCGAAATATTTCTTGTGGGTGCGCCACAGCGCCGTCGCCGTCGAGGACGCGTCGGTGATGCTGAAGGGAAGCGTGCCCACCTGGTCGAGCGACAGCCGCTTGCGCTCGAAATTGTTGAACATCACCGTCGCATCGGCGATCCCCGACGTCACCATTTTCCACTGGCGGGGCGCGGGCGCGAGGGTCTTCGCCGGGTAGTTGACGGTAATGCGGCCGCTGCTGCCTTCGGTAACGCGCTTGGCCCAGTTGTGGATGACGCCGACCACGAGCGGGTGCTTCGGCGGCACGAAGTAGTTGAACAGGATCTTGGTCTCGGCCTGCGCGGGTACGGCGCCGAGCAACAGGCTCGCGGCGCCCAGCGGCAAGGCGATCTTGGCAAGGTCTCTCATGGTTCCTCCCTGTGCGGCGCCGCGCCCGGCGCCCGGTCTTGTCAACTCGCGGACATGCTATCGGCGGGATTCCGGCCGTTCAACCTGCGCCGCCGTCCCGGTCGAACCCCATCGCCTCGACATAGGCGGCCCGCACGTCGGCCGGCTGGCCGGACTGGAAGACGAAGTCGAGCGTGGACCGCGTGCGCACATGCGCCGCATCCGCGAGGTCTTCCCGCGCCCACCCGTCCACGAAGAAGTCGCGGTCGAAGATGGGAAGCTCGATGCAGTCGTTGACGGCCGCGTCGCGGACCACCGCCTTGGGGTCCTCGCCCCGTTCGACGCGCTCGATATCGGCGAGGAATTGCCGGCGCATCATGATGACGCCCCGGTCGCTGCGCCCGAGTCGCTCCTTCGAGCGGTCGGCGAGCGTGCCCTGGCCCACCCAGGCGACGAAATCCTGGTTCATCACATGGCTGGTGATCCAGCGCCCGTCCGCGTCCTTTATCGGGCCGCGCCAGCACGGGATCTCGTTCTGCGCGAAGGGCCGCCGGTCCTTCGGCACCGGGTTGAAGAACCAGCCGATGCTCAGCGTGTTGTCGTCGTCGATCGGCACCCGCCACTCGAAATGGTCGCCGGTGAACAGCGCGTTCGGCCACAGGCAGTTGCGCCCCACCGTCCACAGCGGGTGGTTCTCGTCGGTGTTCTCGCGGACGCGCTTGTAGCTGATGCCCCAGTCGAACTCGTCGAAATCGATGCGCAGGTGTTTCGGCGCGTAGGGGCCGGCGGCGCCGCGCGCCCGCACCCGCCAGTTCTCGTGCTGCCACTCGAAATGGACCGGGTCGATCGAGTTCTCCTGGCACTGGAACCAATTGCAGGGGATTTCGGCGAGCACCACCTGGCGGAACCCGTTGGCCCAGGTGAAGGGCTCCCAGGTCGGCACCAGCGGGGCGGGATCGGGTCCGAGATAGGCCCACAGCATCCCCGCCTTCTCCTCGACGGGGTAGGATCTTATGCGCACCTTGTCCCTGAACCGGGAGTCCGGGTCGGCGATGTCCTCGAAGGGCTGCTCGATACAGGCGCCCCGGGCGTCGTAGAGCCAGCCGTGATAGCTGCATCTCAGCCCGTTCGCCTCGACATAGCCATTTGTCAGGTCGGCGCGGCGGTGGCAGCAATGCCGGTCGAGCAGGCCGTAACCGCCCGACAGGTCGCGGTACAGCACCAGGTCCTCGCCCATCAGCCGGATCGGCATGGTGGGCCGGCGTTCCATCTCGGCGGCGCCCGCTATGGGGTGCCAGTAGCGGCGCAGCAACGCCCCCATCGGCGTGTCCGCGCCGACCTGCGAGAGCTTGCGGTTGGTTTCGTGATCCAGCATGTCGGCAGTATAGCGGCAATCGGATCGCGCGGCGCGTTGACAGGGGCGGTGCCGCGCCCGACCATCCGCCTCGAGCCGGAGAAGGGGAACGGGTCCATGGCGAAATTCGTCATCCAGTCGCACGGCCGCCTCCAGGAATGGATCGCCGAGGAGCACGGCTACTTCGCCGACGAGGGGCTCGACTACGCGCTCGCCCTCGGCAGGCCGGCGAGCTGGTCGGCGACGGTTTCAGGCAGCGAGGACGCGCCCGGCGAGGTCAGGCGCGGCGCCTTCGAGTCCTACGAGGAAGGGCGGGCCTGCAACGTCTCGGCGGCCTGCCACTGGACGGTCAACATGGCGGCCTCCGCCGGGCACGGAAGGATGTGGGGCGACGCCTACTCGGTGACGCCTTCGGCGATCTTCGTGCCGCCCGCCTCGCCGATCGAGCGGCCGGAAGACCTCGCCGGCGTCCCGGTCGAGGTGGGCTACCATTCGGGCAGCCATTACTCGACCCTCCAGGCGCTGCACCGCTTTCTCGACCGCGGGCAAATCGACCTCAATTTCGGCGGCGTGCTGTGGGACCGCCTGGCGCTGCTGGTCGACGGAAAGGCGGCCGCCGGCAACGCCTTCGGCGCGCCCTACTACCTGCTGGAGCAGCTCGGCTTCCGCAAGATCGTCGACACCACCTTCATGATCGGCTCGCTGGTGACCAACGGCGCCGATATCGAGGACGTAGAGAAATATTTCCGCGCGCTGCGCCGCGCCCAGCGCGATCTCGACGTGGAGCCCGAGCGCTACACCCACTACTTCCTGCGCGAGCTGCCGGAGCGCTACCACGCGATGGTCGACGTCCGCCGCATGGGGCCGGGCGAACGCCTGGTCTTCGAGCCCTACACGAGCGAGGTGTTCGAGCGCACCCACCGGTGGATGGAGGAGCTCGACCTGTTCTCCGCCGACAGCCTGGGCACCGGCGGCTACCGCGACTCCGTGGTTACGAGCGCGGCGGCCGAATAGCCGCTACTTCCAGCGTATCCGGCTGGCATCCGCCCCGAAGGGGTTGATGATCCCCTTGTCGATGTCGAGGCCGCGCGCGTGGACGAACACCGAGGGCAGGCCCGCGATCGGGACGATATAGGCCTGTTGGTTGATCCGGTTGAAGATCTTGCGGTAGAGCGCCTCGCGCGCGGCGATGTCGAACGACGCGCCGGCCTCCTTCATCCACCCGGCGATCTGCTCGTCGCCGTAATAGTTGCGCGCCTTGCTGCCGAAATAGAAGGAGACCAGGGCGTCCGTGTCGGGCACCCCGCCGGAGCTGAACTGGTGCACCAGCGTCCGGATCTTGCCGGTCCGCTGCAGCTTGCGGTAGGCGCCGAAGGTGACGCTCTTGATCGACGCCTTGACGCCGACCGCCCGGAGATAGCCGACGATGGCCTCGGCCACCTTGCGGGCTTCCGGCAGGGTGGTGATCTCGAGCTTGAGGTCCGACTTCCCGGCTTCGGCGAGCAGCGCCTTCGCCTTCTCGGGATCGTAGGCCGGCGGCTTGACGTCGAACACGCAGCCGATCTGGATCGGCTTGCAGATCGAATCCATCTTCTGCACCGCATCGCCGCCGGCGAAGATGTTGCGGCGGATCGAGTCGCGGTCGATGGCGTGGATCAGGGCGCGGCGGACCCGCGCGTCCTTGAGGTCGTCGCTGCCGGTGCGCCCGATCGCGTCGAAGGCGATGTAGCGGTAGAGGATGCCGTTGCTCACGGTGACCGCGAGCTCGGGGTTCTGCGCCAGATTGTCCGCCTGGTCCTTCGGCACGTTGTGGATCATGTCGAGCCCGCCGGTGATCAGCTGCGCGACCTGGTTCTGCACGTCGGGAATCGGCAGGACGTGGATAGTCTCGATCGTCCCCGCCGGCCTGGACGGGGAGCCGTGCCGGTAGTCCGGGTTCCGCACCATGCGGACGCCGGTATTGGGGTCGTAGGCGACCACCTTGTAGGGGCCGGTGCCGATCGGTTTCTTGCCGAACGCGGCCTTGTTCTTCAGCGCCCCGTGCACGTCGGACGGGAAGATCGGGATGCTGACCGCAAAGCGGGCGAGCGCCACCGCGCGCGGCCCCTTGGTGGTGACCCGGACGGTGTGCGAGCCCGCCTTCTCGGCCTTCGCGATCCACAGGAACCGCGACTTGATGCGGAACTTGACCTTGGGGTCGGCGAGGAAGTTGAGCGTGTAGACCACGTCGTCGGCATCGAGCGGCGAGCCGTCATGGAATCTTACGTCGTCGCGGAGCACGAACTCGTAGGTCGTCGGGTTGACCGTCTTCCAGGACTTGGCGAGCAAGGGCTCGAACGTCTTGGTCCGCTCGTCATAGGAGATCAGCGTGTCGAACACCGCCCGCGCCGTGAAGGCGGTCTCGCCCTTGGGGTCGTAGACCAGGTCGACGCCCGGGATCGGGTCGTAGAAACCGACCCGGAGCGTGTTCTTGGCCTTCTGGGCCAGCGCCGGCGCGGTGGCGACCAGCACGGCGGCGGCGATGGCGATCGCGCGTGACTTCGACATGTCTTCTCCCCTTGTCCGGTCCCGGAAACCGGATCGTCCTGCTATGCCGCGGAAACTACAGCCGCCCGGTCCGCGGGACAACAACACGCTCCGCCCGATAGCGGCGCAGGCCGTGACCCTGGTGAGAAATGCGGGCTGGGCTGCTAATTTCCGCCCATGGGAGACGTGTTCAGGGTTTCCGACGAGGTGCGGGGCGCGCTGGCGGCGGGCCGGCCGGTGGTGGCGCTGGAGACCACCGCCATCGCGCATGGCTTTCCCTATCCGAGGTCGCTGGAGGTCGCCGCCGGGCTCGACCGCGCGGTGCGCGAGGGCGGCGCCCTGCCGGCCTTCATCGGCGTCATCGCGGGCACCCTCACCGTCGGGCTCGCGGACGAGGCGGTCGAGCGTCTGGCCTCGCAGCCCGACGCGATGAAGGTGAGCCGGCGCGATCTCGCCTTCGCCGCTTCGACCGGGCGGGACGGGGCGACCACGGTGGCCGCGACGATGATCGCCGCCGCGCGCGCCGGCATCGCCGTCTTCGCCACCGGCGGCATCGGCGGGGTGCACCGGGGGGTGGAGCAGACGCTCGACGTCTCGGCCGATCTGGAGGAGCTCGGCCGCACCCCGGTCGCGGTGGTCTGCGCCGGCGCCAAGTCGATCCTGGATTTGCCGCGGACCATGGAATACCTGGAGACCAGGGGCGTGCCCGTCATCGGCTACCGCACCGGCGTCCTGCCCGCCTTCTACGTGCGCGAGAGCGGCATCGCGGTGCCCCACAGGGTCGACGACGCGGCCTCGGCGGCCCGTCTCGTCGCGGCCCAGCGCGCGCTCGGGCTCGGCGCCGGGATCGTGTTCGCCAACCCGCTGCCGGAAGGCCAGGCGCTGGACCCGCGGCGGATCGAGGCGGCGATCGCCGATGCGCTCGGCGATGCCGGCCGCTCGGGCGTCGGCGGCAAGGACCTCACCCCCTTCCTGCTCGACCGGATCGCCGAGATCACCGGCGGCGAGAGCCTCGCCGCCAACGCCGCGCTGCTGGTCAACAACGCGGCGGTCGCGGCCCGGATCGCGGTGGCGCTCTCCGCCCTCGATGTGGAGAATGCGCCGCCTTGAACGCCTGTCTGCCGGGATAAAGATGATTGTCATCGAGCGTGCCACCCGCGAGCATGACCTCGCGCTACCCATAGAGCCGGTGGCGCTGCTGCTCGCGCGCTACCGCGACCGGCATCCCGGCAAGACCGCCATCGTCGATCTCGACCGCGGCAGCAGGATCGACTTCGCCGACCTCCATGCGGCGGCCAACCGGGTCGCCAATTTCCTCAGCCTTCGCGGCGTCGGGCACGGCGACCGGGTGGCGCTGCTCTCCGAGGAAAGCCTGGAGAAGCTGATCCTCTGGCTCGGGATCTGGCGTCTCGGCGCGGTGGTGTGCCCGCTCAATGTCGAGATGAACGCGGCCCATGTCGGCGAGATCCTCGCCAATATCGAGCCCCGCTTCACCTTCGTCCATGAAGACCTCGACGCGGCGGCGATGGGCGCCGGAATCGCGGCGGAGCGCGAAATCTTCGGCGATCGGGAGGCCGGCGCGGCGGACGGTTTCTTCGCCCGGCTCGAAGGCGTGCCGGCGAGCCCCGAGGTCGCGACCGGGAACGGGGTTTCCGACATCGCGGCGATCTTCTGCACCTCGGGCACCACGTCGAAGCCCAAATGCGTGGTCTTCGACCACACCGCCTACTGGCTGAGCGGGCTCTCGACGCTCGACATGCTGGGGCTCACGGCCGAGGACCGCACGCTCGAATACCGGTCCTTCGGGTGGAACTCGGCGCAGATCCTCAGCCTGATGCCCTTCCTCCAGACCGGGCTGACCCTGCATCTGGCGCGGCGCTTCTCGCACGGGCGGTTCTTCGGCTGGATCCGCGACCACGGCATCACCTTCGCCGCCGGCGTGCCGACGGTGGTCAACATGCTGCTCAACGAGCCCGCCGGAATCACCGCCGACGACGTGCCGACGCTGCGCCTGATGACCTGCTCGACGGCGCCGCTCAGCCCCGACCAGTGGCGCAAGTTCGAGGAGATGTACGGCGTCACCCTGCTCCAGCTCTACGGCATGTCCGAGGCCGGCTGGATCTGCGGCAACCGGCACGACCGGCGGCGCATGGGCACGGTCGGCCCGCCCGCCAGGCACCAGGAATTCGTCATCGTCGACGGCGACGGCAAGCCCTGCCCGCCGGGCGTCGAAGGCGAGGTCACGGTCGGCGGGCCGCAGACCAGCCGCGCCACCATCTCGCCCGAAGGCGTGTGGGAGGACCACAGCCGCGCGCGGCTCAGGACCGGCGACCTCGCGACGATGGACGAGGACGGGTTCGTGCGGGTTACCGGGCGGACCAAGGATCTGATCATCCGGGGCGGGGTCAATATCGCGCCGCTCGAAATCGACCACGTCCTGATGCGCCACGACGACGTGCTCGAAGCCGCCGCCGTCGGCGTGCCCGACCCGATCTACGGCGAGGAGGTGGTCTGCTACGTGGTCGCCAGGCCCGGACGCGCGCTCGGCGAGGCCGAAATCGACGCGCATTGCGCGGCGAGCCTGCCCGCCTTCAAGCGTCCCAAGGCGGTGGTTTTCGCCGAATCGCTCCCCAAATCCGACCGCGGCAAGATCAGGCGCGAGGCGCTGCGCGAGATGTGGATCGAGGCCGGAGGCGGGGAGGGCGCGTAGGCCGGCTCACTTCGAGCCGATGGGCCCCTGGAACTCCCAGGTGTGGCCCTGCGGATCGGTGACGAACAGCTGGGGTTCGCCGAGCAGGTTCGAGATCTCCTCGAAATGGATGCCGAGCGCGCGCATGCGGCCGCGGAAGGCGTCCACGTCGCCGATGCGCCAGGCGGTATGGCGCCCGGCGGGCTCGATATTGGCGTCCTCGGCCGGCTTGAGCGCCACGTCGTTGGCGATCAGGTGGAACTGCACGTTGTCGTTCTCGTCGCCGAGCCATGCGCCCGGGCCGAGATCGTCCAGCGCCTTGGGGCGCGGCAACAGCTTCAGGTCGAGCACCTTGGTATAGAAGTCGATACACGCATCGAGCTTCCCGGTGGCAACCGGGATGCCTTCGTGGATCGAGCCCTGCCAGGTCAGCCGCGGGGCGTCGGTTCGGGTCTCGCTCATGGTCTCGCCTCCTTGGTCGGTCTTGCGATGCTAGTCCACCCTTGCCTGGAATCGGGCCGGGTCGACGTCGAGCAGCAGGTTGGGGGCGCCGTAGTCCCGGATGATGCGCTCGGGATCGGCGGGCGGCGCGCCCGCGCCGTGCTCGAGAAACGCGCCCAGATAGCGCGAATGCTCCACCAGCCGGCGCCCGAAGTCGAGCTGCTCGGTCTCGAACCGCGCGAGCGCGGCACGCGTGTCCCCCAAAGCCTCGAGCGTATCGGCGAGGCATTGCGCATCCAGCGCGGCCTTCGAGACCCCGCCGATGGAATGCGGCCGGGCGACGAACGCGGCATCGCCCATCACCGCGACCCGGCCATCGACCATTCGTGCGGATTCCATGTCGGTTATCGCCTGGAGCAACGGTTGCGGCACGCGCGCGACGATTTCGGCGGCCACGCCTGGCAGCCGCTCCCGGGCGTCGGCCTGCATCGCGGCGACCAGCGCCGGCCGTATGAGCGGCGGCGGGATCGAGATGCCGTGGTTCGTACCGCCCGCGTCGGTGAACAGGTCGTCGAGCGCTTCGGCGCCCGCCGGGCGATACCAGATGTAGTAGATGCGCCGGTGACCCGGCCGCATGTCCTCGCCCTGACCCGGCACCGCCATGGTCAGGAGCAGCTCGCCCGGCGGGAAGCAGAAGACGATCCGCCCGCCGATGGCGGCGACGGTCTCCCGCGGCACGTCCTGCTCCTCGACGATGCCGCGCCAGGCGACGTAGTTGGCATAGCGCGGTTCGGTCTCCGGCATCAGCTGCCGACGCACGGTGGAGAACACGCCGTCGGCGGCGACCAGCAGGTCGCCCGTGACGCTTGTGCCGTCCTCGAAGATCGCGGTGACCGATCCGGCGTCCTGCTCGACGCGGCCGAGCGTCATCCCCTGGCGGTAGATTCGAGGCGGAACGGCGTCGCGCAGCGGGCGGTAGACCCGGGCCCAGCTGCTGCCCACCGTCGCCCGGTCGAGGGCGAAAGCGATCGAGCCGTCGCGCTCCATCCACACCTGGCTGCCATGCGCGACACCGGCCGACGGCTCGAACCGCGCGCCGATGCGGTCCATGATTTCGAGCAGCTGGGCGGACAGGCCGAGACCCGCCCCGCGGCCCGTGAGGTCGCCCACGGTGCGTTCGAACACCGTCGCTTCCCAGCCCGCCTGGCGCAGCAGGCTGGCGGCCAGCAGCCCGCCGACCGAGCCGCCGATCACCAGCGCATGCGGTTTGTCCGAGATGGTACGCCTGCCTTTCCGGCACCCCTGTCCAGTTAACCATATCGGGCCACGCTGCCGCCAGCCGAGCCAGGACAGCCGGCTGTGGCGCGCGAGCATGGGCACGCCCGATTTCAGGTGTTACGCTTTCCGACGAACAGGAATTCGGATCGGGCAATGGGAGGATCGAAATGGTTTCCACCTGGCGAATGCGTGCGTGCCTCGTGCTCGGTGCGGCGGCGCTTCTGTTCATCGCCGGCGCCGGTCATGCGAAGACGATCAAGCTCACCGTGGTGGGCGCGCCGCCGCCGATCGTCACCCCGGTCCAGGTCACCAAGGGGTATTTCGTCCCCGAGGTCGACAAGCGGATCGCGGCCTCCGGCAAGGACTTCAAGATCGAGTGGACCCAGGCCTATTCCTTCACCCTGGCCAAGTTTCACGAGGTGCTGGAGGCGGTCGAGGACGGCATCGCCGACGTGGGCGTCCAGATCCACGTCTTCGAGGAATCCAAGCTGCCGCTGGAGAACGTCTCCACCTACGTCCCGTTCGGCACCGCGGACGTGCACGCCCTGACCCGGATCATGCGCGACGTCCGCATACAGGTGCCGGAGATGGACAAGGTCTGGAGCGGCTACAACCAGGTCTATCTAGGGACCGGGGTCAACGACACGATCCACCTGATGACCAAGTTTCCGGTCAAGCGCTACGAGGATTTGAAGGGGCACAAGCTCGGCGCCAGCGGCACCATGGGCAACTACCTGCTCAACACCGGCGCGGTGGTCGTGAGTTCGAGCATGAACCAGGCCTATCTGCACATAAAGAACGGCGTTTATTCCGGCTACCCGATCTCCTGGGGCCTCGGCTTCGCCTACAAGGTCTATCAATCGGCGCCCTACCTCACCAAGGTGAATATCGGCGCGATCGCCTCGACCGGTCTCAGCGTCAACGTGGATTCGTGGAAGAAGCTGCCCGGCTGGGTCCAGACGATCTTCCGCGAGGTGGCGGTGGGCTGGCAGGACCGCCACGCGGCGGTGAGCCTCGGGAAATCGCAAAAGTTCGAATCCATCATGGTCAAGGCGGGCGCCAAGGTCTCCGATTTCCCGATGGAGGAGCGCAGGCGCTGGGCCCGGGTGCTGCCCAATGTCGCGCAGCAATGGGCGGACCGGCTTGAGAAGAAGGGACAGCCGGGCCAGCGCGTGCTCGAGGCCTACATGCAGGGCCTGCGCGACGCCAAGGCCGAGATCGTCCGCGACTGGGACAGGGAGTAGCCGCGTCTTCCGGCCGCGCCGCGCGGCCGTGCCCGGCGAGCCTTCTGAGACGGCCTAGCAGATGGCCGACAGTTCCGCTCCCGGCGCGGCCCGGCGCCCCGGCCCTGCCGTCGCGGTCGATTGGGCGATCTCCGGGCTGAACGCCGTCGGCACGCTCTGGATCTTCGCGATCATGGTGGCGGTCAACGCCGACGTGTTCGCGCGGTTCCTGTTCAGCGCGCCGATCAGCGGCGTGCCGCTTCTGATCGAGCTGTCGATCGTGGCGATCGTCTTCGTCCAGCTCGCCGCGGCGCTACGCGGCGGGCGGATGACCCGTTCCGACGTCCTGATCGGCCGCCTGCTCGGGACCCGGGCGATGCTGGGCCATACCCTGCAGGCGATATACCACCTCGCCGGCGCGGTCCTGATGGCGGGTGTCGTCGTCTACGTCCTGCCGATCCTCGAACGGGTGTGGGAGCGCAACACCTATGCCGGGCTGGAGGGCGACGTGACGATCGCTGTGTGGCCCTTCAAGCTCTTCGTGGTCCTCGGCGCCGGCTTCTGCGCGGTCCAGTTCCTGCGCGAGCTGTGGGGGGACCTCGTTTTCATCGCGCACCGGCGCCGGGCCGGCGAGCGTGGGCTGGGCGGACCGCTGGCGGGGATCGCCGCCGCCGCCGCCGTCGCGCTGGTCTTCCTCGCGCTCGGCACCGCGTTCGAGTTCAGCCGGGCCCAGGTCGCGGTGGTCTCGGTGATCTTCGTCCTGTTCCTGGTCTATGCGGGCGTCCATGTCGGGGTCGCGCTCTCGCTGCTCTCCTTCGTCTGCGTCTGGATCATGCGCGACAATTTCGAGATCGCCGGCAAGCTGCTGGCGCTGGCGGCGGCGGAAGGGCTGCAGCAATACGAGTTCGGCGTCATTCCGCTCTTCGTGCTGATGGGTCTCTTCGTCAGCGTCTCCGACATCGGCAAGGACACCTACGACGTCGCCAACCACCTGTTCCGCCGGTTCAAGGCGGGGCTCGGGACCGCGACGGTGGGCGCCAACGCGGTCTTCGCCGCGGTGACCGGGACCTCCATCGCCTCGGCGTCGGTGTTCACCAAGGTCGCGGTGCCGGAGATGCTGCGCTTCGGATACCGCCCCCGCTTCGCCGTCGGGGTGGTGGCGGGCTCGTCGGTGCTCGGCATGCTGATCCCGCCGAGCCTGCTGCTGATCCTGTTCGGGATCCTCGCCGAGACGTCGATCGGCGACCTGTTCATCGCCGGCATCGTCCCGGGCCTCCTGCTGGCGGGCGCCTATTGCGCGCTGATCTGGTTCATGGCGCGGCGCTTCCCCGACCGCGTCGCCGCGCGCGAGACGCTGGAGCGCGAGACCCGCTCCGAGATGTCGGCCGGCGAGATCTGGATCAAGATCGCGCCGATCGTCCTCCTGATCCTGATCGTGCTGGGCGGGATCTATGGCGGGGTGTTTACCGCCACCGAGGCGGGCGCGGTGGGGGCGCTGGGCGCGCTGATCCTCACCCTCGTCAAGCGCAGGCTGACCTGGAAGACGTTCTGGGACGCGCTGTCGGAGACCGGGCACGTGACCGCAGCGATCTGCTTCCTGCTGATCGCCGCCCAGCTCTACTCCCGCATGATCGCCATGTCCGGCGTCCCCAACCTGATGGAGCAGTACATCCTCGCCTCGGGGCTCGGCTATGCCGGCCTGCTCGCGGTCTACATCGTGGTGCTGATTCTCCTCGGCACCATCCTGGACGCGGGCTCGATCATGCTGATCACCGTGCCGCTCGCGGTGCCCGCGCTGGCCTCGTTCGACATCGACCTCGTCTGGTTCGGGATCGTGACCATCATCGCGGTCGAGATCGGGCTGCTGACGCCGCCGCTCGGGCTGGCCTGCTTCGTGATCCACAACAACCTGCAGGACCGGCGCATCAAGGTGGAGGACATCTTCTGGGGCGCGGCGCCGTTCGCGCTGACCATGCTGGTGGTCCTGATCCTGGTCACCGTGTTTCCCTGGATCGCGCTCGCGCTCGTATAGAGACCGGGCGGCGGTGCCCCGCCCGGTCTCAGGCCATGCCGGAAATCGTGTGCTGCTGCGGCCGGGGCGGGGTCTCCTCCGTGCCGGGCGCATAGACCCGCCGGACGGCGGGGCGGTCCATCATGCGGTCGAGCCAGTCGTTGACGCGGGGAAACCGGTCGCGGTCGAGCATCGCGGGGCGCAGCTCGGTCAGACGGTGGACGATGGCGAGCATTGCGATGTCGGCCAGCGAATAGGCCTCTCCCGCGAGCCATGGTCCGTCGGCGAGGTCCGCCTCGGCCCGCTCCATGACGAAACCGAGGCGCTCGAAAGCGTGCTCGATCTCGTCCCGCTCGAACCCGCCGCCGACGATCCGGCGCATGCGCTCCCGCCTTTCCGGCGCGGGCATGCGGTCGAGCAGTCGCTCGATCTCGGCGGGCTCCAGATCGGTCATCTTCTGCTTCAGCACCGCGTCGTAGGTCGCGTTCTGCAGCGCCGGATGGACCATGTCGGCGGCCCAAATCCACAGCCGCATGCGGCTCCGCGCCGCGGGGTCGGACGGGCGCAGCGCCGGATCGGGAAACACGTCCTCAAGGTATTCGGCGATCGCCGCCGAGTTGACGATGGGGCGCCCGTCATGGACCAGCGTCGGCACCACCCCCCAGGGGTTGAGCCGGAGATAGGCGGCGCTCAGCTGCGCATGGTGCTGGAGTTCGACGTAGCGGCTGACATAGGGCAGGCCCTTCTCGACCAGCGCGAGGCGGACCTGCTTGGAGCAGGTCGACAGACCGGAATGATAGAGTTCGAGCATCCTCCCCTCCTCAGGCGCCGCGCTCGTCCGCGCCCAGCAGGTTGCGCGGCGCCTCGCCGTCCAGCCACCGAAGCACGTTGCGCGCGCCCAGCCGCACCGCTTCGACATGCGCGCCGGGCACGCTGGCCGAATTATGCGGCGCGGCGATCACGTTGGGCAGGTCGAGGAACGGATGGTCGATGCGGAATTCGCCGTGCCGCACCGGCTCGATCCACCACGACTCCAGGCAGGCGAAGAACCGCCGGTTGGCGACGAGGTGGCGGTAGAGCGCGTCCTGGTCGACGATCTCCCCGCGCGCGACATTGACCAGGATCGCGTCGTCCTTCATCCAGCCGAGCTCGCGCGCGCCGATCAGCCCCGCCGTCGCGGCCGTCAGCGACAGCGACACGAGGACGACATCGGCGGCGCGGAGCACGTCTTCCAGCGCCGCCAGGGTGCCGACGAACGCCATTTCCTCGCCGGTCTCGCCGCGCCGGTTGATGGCGTGGACCTCCGCGCCCAGCGCCCGGAACAACCGCGCCGCCCGGCGCCCGACCCCGCCGAAGCCGATTATCGCGCAGACCGCACCGTCGAGCGTCCGGTTGGCGACGAACTGGTTGAACCGGCCGTCGCGCATCTCGCGGTGTTCGACCGGCAGGCGCTTGGCGGCGGCCAGCGTCATCGCCAGCGCGAACTCCGCCATCGGGCCGGCAAAGGCGCCCGAATTCGAGGCGATCGGCAGATCGCGCGGGAAGAGATGCAGCGGCACGTGGTCGACCCCCGCGGTCAGGAGCTGGACGAAACCGAGCGCGGTCATCGCCGCGACGTCCTCCGCCGCGATCTCGATCCGCGGGTTCTGGGCGATCAGCACGTCGGCCCGCGCCCGCGCGGCTTGCCAGCCCGCCGGCGCGAGATCGGGCCGGAAGAGCAGTTCGCAGCGCGCGGCGAGCGCCTGCCGGTAGGCGCCGCGCATCTCCGGCGTCGGGTCATGGGCGACGACGACGCAGGGCGGGGCAGGGGTCATGGGGAGCACTCCACAGGTGGGCCAGGAATCGGTACGGCGCCGCGCCGGGCCCCGCTATCGGTAGGACGGGTCTTGCGGATCCGGGTTGTCGGGATGGGTCGAGTCCCGGCCCATATAGACGCCGCGCTCCCAGCTGCGCTTGAGGGGATCGGCGACGTCGACCTCCAAGCGTCCGATGCCGGCGATCTCGATCTCCGCGCGGTCGCCGTCCTGCAGCGGCCCCAGCCCCTCGTGATTGGTGCCGCAGCCGATGACGTCGCCCGAGTTGAGCGTCATGATGGCGCTCGCCCACGCGACGAGCTCGGGCACCGGGTGCTCCATGTCGCCGGTGTTGTAGTCGTGGCGCAGCTGGCCGCACACCCGGAAGCGGACGTCGAGGTCGTTGGGGTCGGCGATTTCGTCCGCCGTGACGATGCACGGGCCGAGCGGGGCGAAGGTGTCGAAGGACTTGCCCATCCAGCTCCGCGCCCGCCACGTGGAGCGTCCCTCGCCGCGCGCCGACACGTCGATCAGGCAGGTATAGCCGAACACCGCCTCGCGCCAGTCCTGGCGCCGCACGCCCTTGGCCGGGCCCTTGATGACGAGGGCGAGCTCCGCCTCGTGATGAAACACCCAGGGCTCGGTCATATCGGGCAGCACGACGGTGTCCCCCGGACCGATCACCGCGTCGGGGTTCTTGAGGAACATGTTGAGCGGGCGCGGGTCGCGCTCCCGGTGCTCCCAGTAATTGCCGATGCAGCAGAGGATCTTGCCGGGCCGCGGCAGCGGCGGGTGCAGCCGGACCCCGTCCGGCGGGATCGCCGCGCCCTCTTCTTCCAGGCGGGCGAGGTCTTCCCGCATCGCTGCGAAACCGTCGACGATGCCGTTCATCGTATCCGCCGGGGTTCGACCGGCCGGACCGCGGATCGCCCCGGCGATGTCCACGACGCCCCGGAGCGTCAGCAGGCCGGGCCGGATCTCCCCGCCGTCGCGGTCTTGAAAGAGCACGAGCTTCACCGTCTTTTCTCCGATTGAGGGCCGCGTGGCACCGTTGCCCTGTCCGGTCAGTCCCGCGGCATGATCGCCTGGGCGCCGAGCCGGGGCCACGCCGCCTGGCAACGCAAACCACGCGCTCAAGCTGCTCCGCCAGATCATGAACCACGCGGTCGTCTGCGGCCATCTCGAGACCGACCCGACGCGCGGCGTGAAGAAGAACCGGCGTACCCCGCTCTCCCGCTTCCTGTCCCGGGAGGAGATCGACCGGCTGCATCGGGCAGCGGTCGTAGCAGCAAGAGACGCATGATCGAAAAGGTGCGGATGTCACGGGAGGTGCCGCCGAGAATCGTGATGTCGCGCGGAAACCGGCCGTTACGGCCACCGGCGGCTCGCTGCCCTGCTGCGCGATGCCGGCTGGCAGGTCGACGACAAGGCCATGAAGGAGCTTCGTCGCCCAAGAGGTTGGGCAGAGCCCTGAAGGCAAGATGACAGCGTTAGAGACTTCCTGCCCGAGGTATATGCCTTCACCGCCGCATGGGTGGCCGGAGATCACGAAGGCGTAGGCTTCCGAGCCTCGTCTTCCCGCGGATCATCCGCCACGGCTCCCAGAACGAGACCGGCTTGCCCCGATCTGACGTCAATGCTCAGGCGCAACTATGGTGGCGGCGTACCGAGGTTCGCCCGCCCCCCATCCTGCACTTGTCAGCGGAAGACCGCGCGCCCGCCCGTGAGGGCCGCGGTCTCCCCGACCTTCGCCTGGAAGAATAGCCCCGCGTCACTGCCATCGGCGGACACGTCGATCGCATCTCCCGGCATCACCGGCGCCGCGAGGCGTGCCTCGAGGCGCCTGAGCTCGCACGGATGAGCTCCCGCCGGCTCGGCCAGCATCCGCGCCGCGATCCCGAGCGTGCAAAGGCCGTGCAGGATCGGCCGATCGAAGCCGTTGGCGCGCGCGACCTCACTGTCGATGTGGATCGGATGCAGATCGCCGGTCAACCGGTACAGCGCCGCCCGGCTGCGATCGGTCGCGTGGCGGCTGTGCCAGGACGGGTGCCATTCCTGAGATGACGCCGACGGTCCCCGCTCGCCGCCCCAGCCTCCGCACCCTGGCAGGAAGATACCGTAGCGTACCGTGAAGGCTTCGCACTCCACGGCGATGTCGACGAGCGCCGCCTTGCCCTTGTCCCACACATGGGCGATGCGCCCGCGCGCCGCGAACGAGCCGCTGCGCGGCAGCGGCGCATGCAACTCCAGGCTCTGAGAGGCATGGAGCGACCTGTGCCGGTCGTAGGCACCGAGGCCGCCGGCCCCCTCGACCGCCCAGAGACCGAGGGCGCAGGCGTAGGTCGGCAGCACCTTGAGATCCCGCTCGTAGACGAGGTCGGTCTCGTCGCACGAGGCGCCGACGGCGAGCGCATAGAGGATCGCGTCGCGCGCGTCGTAGGCGATGGTTCGGGTGCCAAGATCGTGCCCGGCCAGGTCCTTGAGTTCCATGGGATCGCGTTCTCCTCTATGCCGCCGCCAAGGCGCCGATTCGCGCCGCTCAGACCATGAGGTAAGCGGCGCGGATCTCCTCGTTCTCGGCGAGTTCGGCCATCGATCCCTCGTAGCGGATGCGTCCCTTTTCGATGATGTAGGCGCGATCCGAAACCAGGGTCGACAAGTGCAGGTTCTGTTCGGAGAGCAGGATCGACAGGCCATGCGCCTTCAGGTCGAGGATGGTCTTCGCCACCTGCTCGACGATGACGGGCGCGAGACCCTCGGAGGGCTCGTCGAGCAGCATGGTCGTCGGGTTGCCCATCAGCGTGCGGGCGATGGTCAGCATTTGTTGCTCCCCTCCGCTCATCAAGCCGCCGAGCCGGTCGCTCATCTCCGCAAGGTTGGGAAACAACGCGAAAAGCTTGTCGGGCGTCCACTCCGGCGCATTCTCGCGCCGGGGCTGGCGGCCGACCTCAAGGTTCTCGGCAACGGTCAGGCCGGTAAACACCCGACGGTCCTCGGGCACGTATCCCAGCCCGAGACGACTGATCTGGAACGGCTCCAACCCCTGTATCGGCTTCCCCTCGAAGGCGATCTCGCCCTTCGCGGGCCGGACCAGGCCGATGATTGACTTGATCGTCGTCGACTTGCCTGCGCCGTTGCGGCCGAGCAGCGCCACGACCTCGCTTCGACGAACTTCGAGCGACACATCGGACAGGATCTGCGCCCGACCGTAGAAGGTGTCGACACCGGTCAACTCAAGGACTCGGGCTTCTGCCGCCCCGGTCATGAGATTTCGACGCCATGCGCGGCGCCGCTGCCCAAATAGATTTCCTGGACTTTCTTGTTCGACCGCACCGCCATCGGCGGGCCTTCGGAGATCAGCTCTCCCCGATTGAGCACCATGATTCGGTCGGCGTGGGCGAAGACCACGTCCATGTCGTGTTCTGTGAAGAGAACGGCGATGCCTCGTTCGTGCACGATCTCGGCGGTGAGCTGCATCAACTCCATCCGTTCCCTGGGCGCCATGCCCGCGGTCGGTTCGTCCATCAGCAGGAGCTTCGGCTCGTTCGCCAGCGCGATGGCGAGCTCGACTCGCTTGAGGTCGCCATAGGCCAGCACCCCACAGGCCCTGTCGTATTGCCGGTCCATGCCGACGCACTCCAGCAACGTCATGGCCTCGTCGATGTAGTGGTTCTCCGCCGGCCGCCACAATGCCCGCGATCGGCGATGGTAGTTGATCAACACCATTTGCACGTTTTCGCGCACGGTCATCGACGCGAAGGTTGCGGTGATCTGGAATGTACGCCCGACGCCGAGCCGCCAGATAGACTGGGGCGACAGGCCCAGAATGCTGCGGCCGTTGAGCCGTACCGCGCCAGCATCGGGCCGGAGCTGGCCGTTCAGCATGTTGAAGCAGGTCGTCTTGCCCGCGCCATTGGGTCCTATCATGGCCAGGAGCTCGCTCGACGAGAGCGTGAACGAGACCCGCTCCACCGCCTGTACCCCGCCAAACGACTTGCTCAGCGCTTCGACCTCAAGCACCGGAACGCGCTCGTGCTGGGCCACGCTCATGCCCCCGTTTCCTCCGGCCGCGCCAGCCGGAGCCGCCGGCCCGGCCGCGTGTCGGCGAAACCGGCGAGCCCCTGGGGAAGCAACAGCACCAAGGCGATGATGGTCACGCCGAGCAGGAAGCGCCAGTAGCTGAGGACGCTGAAGAGATCGTTGAGCCAGGTCAGGGCGGCGGCGCCGAAGATCGGGCCGAAGAGCGACTGCACGCCGCCAAGCATCACCATCAGCAGGGCGTCGAAGGAGCGCGCGATTTCCAGCGTGGTCGGGAAGATGCTGCCCTTGGAGAACAGGAACAGGGCACCGGCGAGGCCAGTAAACGCACCGGAGATTGCAAACGCCAGCCAACGATGGCGCGTGAGATCGATCCCGATCGCAGCAGCCCGCAACGGCGAGTCGCGGCCGGCGCGCAAGGTATAGCCGAACGGCGCATACAGGAGGCGCCGCATGATCCAGAGCGCGGCCACGCTGAGCCCTACCGTGATGTAGTAGTATGAGATGCGCGTGCTCGCCCATGGTGACGGCCAGATGTCGTTCAGGCCGTCGTCGCCGCCGGTTATCTTGAGCGGCGTGCCGAATTCGTCTGCGATCCCGAAGGTCTTGAGCACGCTGCCCGGCATGTCCTGGAACACGAACGCCCATGCGATCTGCGCGAAGGCGAGCGTCAACATTGCGAAGTAGACGCCGCTCAGACGCACGCAGAACCAGCCGAACAGAAATGCGAGCAGCGCCCCGCCGAGCGGCGCGGCCCAGAACGCGAGTTCGAAGGGTGCGTCCGCGAACTTCACCAGGAGCGCAGCCGCATAGGCGCCGCCACCGAAATACGCGGCGTGGCCGAAGCTGACCATCCCGCCCGGGCCCATGATGAAGTGAAGCGCGGCGGCGAACAGCACGAAGACCATGATCTCGATCACCAGGACCAAGGTGAACGTGCCGACCACCTCGGGGAAGACGAGGTGCACGATGGGAAGCACGAGGAGCAACGCGCAAGCCGCGCCGGCCAGGGCACGTACCCGCGGCAACGCCGGGCGCAGCGGTTGCTCGGGCGGACCGGAAGGAATTTGAAGCAATGACTCCGGCATACCGAGCAGCCCCCACGGCCGGAAGATCAGGACCACCGCCATGACCAGGAACATCAGCACCAGCGTCGAGTTCGGCAGTATCTGGATGCCGAAGGTCTGGAGGATGCCGAACAGCAGCGCAGCCCAGAAGGCGCCGAGAATGCTGCCCATGCCGCCGACGACGACCACGACGAACGCGGCGGCGAGGATATTGAAATCCATCAGCAGGTCGGCGCCGCCCTTGGGAATCTGAACGGCGCCACCCAGCCCGGCGAGGGCCGAGCCGAGAAAGAGGACACCGGTAAACAACCAGCGTTGGTTGACGCCCAACGCCGCCACCATCTGCCGGTCCTGCGTCGCAGCCCGGACCAGCGTGCCCCAGCGTGTCAGCTTGAACAGCGCCCACAGGCCGACCAGCACCAGCGGCGATATCGCAATCAGGGCCAGATCGTATTCCGGAATCGGCTTGCCGAGGATACTGACCGCGCCCTTGAGGCCAGGGGCCTGCGGACCGACCAGGTCTTCCGATCCCCAGACCCATAGCGTTACGTCCTGGATGACCAGGATGACCCCGAAGGTCGCGATCAGCTGAAAAAGCTCCGGCGCCTTGTAGATCCGGCGAAGCAGCAGGATTTCCATGACCACGCCGATCAGGCCGACGGCGACGGCGGCAATCAGGACGGCGGTCCAGAAGCCGATCCCCGTGGAGCCGATCGTCTGGACCAGCGTGTATCCGATATAGGCGCCCAGCATGTAGAAGGAGCCGTGGGCGAAGTTCACGATCCGGGTCACCCCGAAGATGATGGACAACCCCGACGCGACCAGGAACATCGCTGCGGCGCTGGACAGCCCCGTCAACAGGCTGACGATGAAATCCGCCACGCTCCGGCTCTTCCGGCTCTCTTCAGACCGCTCTTTTTCCCCACACCGTCGTCAGGGGCCGGCTGGCCGGCCCCTGACGCACGGCCGGTTCAGCCTCCGCTGCGCAGTTTCCGGACCTCGTCATCCGACGGCAGGTAATCCGCGCCGTCGAGGTACTTCCAGTCCACCATGACGCCTTTTCCGTCGCGCAACTTGGTCCAGCCGACATAGGCCCCCATCGTCGATTGATGATCGATCGCCCTGAATGTGATGGGCCCGGTCGGGGCCTCGAAGCTCAGCCCTTTCATGGCATCGACCATTTTCTCCGTGTCTGTCGAGCCGGCCCGATCGAACATTGCCTTGATGGCCAGCATGGTATTGTAACCGACGACCGAGCCGATCCGCGGATAGTCGTTCCAGCGTTTCTGATAGGCGTCCAGGAACGCCCGGTGCGCCGGAGTTCCGATGTCGTACCAGGGGTAACCGGTAACCAGCCACCCTTCCGGCGCCTCGTCCTTCAGAGGATCGATGTACTCGGGCTCGCCGGTCAGCAATCCGACGATGAGTCGGCCTTCGAAGAGGCCGCGCAACCTGCCCTCGCGCGCGAACTTGGCGAGATCGCTGCCGAAGGTGACGTTGTAGATCGCGTCCGGCTCCAGGCGCTTGAGCGCCTCGACCTCAGCCCCGCCGTCGATCTTGAACAGCGCCGGCCATTGCGAACCGACGAACTCCACATCCGGCCGCAACGCCGTCAATACCCTCTGGAACGCCGCGACAGCATCCTTGCCGTAGGCGTAGTTGGGCGCGATGGTTGCCCAACGCTTGGCGTCCCCAACCTTCGCTGCCTCGGCGGCGAGCATTGCTGCCTGCATGTAGGTCGACGGGCGCAGCCGGAAAGTGTAGCGGTTGCCCTGAGCCCAGACCAGGGCGTCGGCCAGCGGTTCGGCCGCGATGTACAATTTCTGGCTCTGCTTGGCGTAGGCCGTCAGCGCCAGCCCGACGTGGCTGAAGAGCGAGCCCGAGATCAGGACCACCTTGTCCCGGTCGAAGAGCCGCTCGGCCACCTTGACCGCCTCGCCCGGCTTTCCCTGATCGTCGTGCGATATGAGTTCGAGCTCGCGCCCGAGCACGCCGCCCGAGCGGTTGATCTCCTCAATCGCGAGAATTGCCCCTTGACGGTAGGGAACCGTGTGGGCCGGCAGCCGCGTGTACGAGTTGATGTCGCCGATGCGAATGGTCTCCGCCGCGGCGGACGCTGACGCGGATCCGACCGTGACGCCGGTCGCGATCGCGGCGGTGGCACCGATCGCTGCTATAAGCGCCTTCAAAGGTCTCATCTTCTCCTCCCAATGAGCCATAGTCTCGCGCGGTACTCGCCTGTCAGACGAGTTTCCAGAGGGCCGCGCCACGATGGGGACCGTTCCGGACCCGGTGTCCGGCGACGGGGCGATATGGTCTTGACGATGTCATTTCATCGCGTCCCTCCCCTTCGTCATGAGCGCGATCCGAGCGGGCCGATCACGCCAGCCCCAGACGCTCCTTCGCCTCTTCGATCCGCTCCCGTCGCTCCGTCGAGTCGAGGATGTCGAGGCGCACGCGCTCCCACTCATCGAGTCGGGCGCAGCCTTCCTCGAACTCATTGAGCAGCTTCCTGGTGGCCGCGACGGCGTGGGGCGAGCGAGCCGATACCCGCCCGGCCAGCGCCCGCGCCTCGGCCTTGGCGGTGCCCTCGCGGACGACACGGGCAACCAGTCCCATCTCCACCCCTGTAAGGGCATCGATCCGCTCGCCAAGCAGAAGCAGCCATCTCAAAGCCGCAGGACTCAAACGAAGGCGGAGGCGCGCCACGGCACGCGGATCGTAGAGCAAGCCAAGATGCGTCGCGGGAACCGCGAAATACGCACCCTCGCCGGCCACGATGGCATCGCAGTTGAGCGCCAACTCAAGCGCGCCGCCGATACACGGACCCTCGACAGCCGCGATGACCGGTACCGGGCAGTCGCGAATGGATGCGGCGGCGCGCGCTATGGCGTCGTCCACGGCACGGTCGTCGATCGTGCCCATCAGCTCGGCGAGATCGGCGCCGGCGCTGAACCCGTCGCCCGCGCCGGCGACAACCACCGCCCGGATTTCACCCGCGCCGGCGTCGTCAATCGCCCGACTCAGCGCCGACAGTAGCGAGAGGGAAAGCGCGTTCCGGCGTCGAGCGTTCTCCAAGGTGACCTCGAGCACACCGTCCTGCGACGATGTGGCCACGTGCCCGCTCACGAAGCCGCCTCCACGACCGGCCGCGGCGCTGGATCGCCCATCAGGCTCCGGTCGAATGCGATCGCTTCTTCCACGTCTTCAGCAAGATCGAGAAGCCTCTCGTCCGCGTTCAGCGGCATGACGAGTTGCAGCCCCACGGGCAAACCGTCAGCCAGCCCGCACGGCAGCGATACGGCCGGATTGCCGGAGACATTGAACGGCACGGCGAAGGGGAATGCGGCCCAAAGCCAGTCGACCTCGCGGCCGGCAATCCGCTTCGGCCGCTCGTCGAAGGGAAAGGCGGTGACGGCCGTTGCCGGTGTCGC